>JAOEWO010000059.1 GCA_028383925.1 Winogradskyella sp. | reverse complement strand
CTTTGATAAAAAGTAATCCGAAATGAATGAATAATCAGATAATAGATAACTTATATGAATTCTGGAAGCATATCGGAAAATTGAATAACAGACTGATTGAAACAGAAAAATATTCAGCAGTTTCAATGGATAGTTCGGATTGGCCAAATCGGATTTTTGATTTACGACAGGACTATGGTATTATTGAAGAAATAAAAACACTTAGCAAGGAAAACGAACTGCCAGAAATAATTACCATTACAAAACCCAATGGTTTAAATAGTGATTCAGACTTTGAGTTTGTATTTGGGCAAAAGAATATGGCTTTTGATTTGGACTTATTTTCAAAAAAATCGTCCCCAGACCCTAAAATCAAAAGAGTAAAGACAGAAAAAGAATCGATTGAATTTGCAAATACTGCCTCAGAATCATTTGGGTATCTTGTTGACCAGAATGTGATTTTTGAGATTGTCAAAAACTCGAAAACGGTTAGATTATTTACCTATCAAGAAGATATCGAATGTTTAGGCTGTGGAATTGTATTTTTTGATTCTAACAATAATGCAGGGTTACATATGATTGGAACTCTTCCGAAAGGCAGAGGAAAGGGAATAGGAAAAAGTATGACTGAGAAATTGCTATTGGAAGCGAATGAAAGCAATGCTGAAATTTGTGTTCTCCACGCTTCATTAATGGGGGAGACAATTTATGCAAAGCTTGGCTTTAAACCATACGGAGAAATTGAAACTTATCGAATATTGAAATAGATAGTAACAACTAAAGCTAACACGACAATATAATCAGCTGGCGGGATAGTGCTAATTTGAGCGAATGAAATTTAAACAAACATACGGGCAGTTTGAAAGGGAGGTAAATTTAAGCGCCAGCCGCTTCATATTGCAACCGTTAGTTGCAATAAAAATATAAAATGGATATACTTAATTTTTTCACAGAAGTAAACAGTAAGATCGAAAAAGGAGAGTTGAATACACTTTCTCACTTACCACTCGACAAACCCGAATACTTCAATTGGGTAGAAGATATATTCTATCCCATGAATGTGGTGGATCGTGGAAGTTCTGATGCTCTGATTTGGAGATATAAAGATTCGAAAAAAGTATTTTCTTTTAAAGCTGTTTATAAATTATCAAATAAACTGGTAAATTTTATCAGAAAAAATGGTGGACAACAAGGAGACACCATTTACTCGGTATTACCCTTAATTCCTGAAAATTGGATAAGTTTATTAGCGACCATAAAAGGGGGCTTTATCATCATGCCTACCGCTACAAATCTCACAGCTCATGACTTGCTGTACAGATTTAACACCTTGCTGCCTAAGATTATTATTTCCCACAGCGATTGTGTTGAAGTAATTGACGAAGCCGAAAAAAAGCATGGCGCACGAATAGGACTTAAGATTATTTTAGGTGGTGAAAAGGAAGGCTGGCATAGTTTTGAAAACATTCATGATGAAGAAGCTGATTCGACTTCGGTAAAAACTAAATCTGATGATCCGTTTCTGTATTTCTTTACCTCTGGAACAACAGGCCTACCTAAAATTGTTGTTCATACACACTTTACTTATCCTTTTGGACATTTAACGACATCTTCCTGGGTGGGATGTAAAAAAGGAGACATCCATTATAATATTTCATCACCAGGCTGGGCAAAATTTGCATGGAGCAGCTTCTTTGCTCCATGGAATTGTGGTGCAACAATATTTGCGAATCAAGTAGACAGTTTCGTTGCAAAAGAGCAATTAAAGGCAATGGAAGAATTTAAGATTACAACCTTTTGTGGTTCGCCTACGGTAATAAGAATGTTGATTCAAGAAGACATAAGTAACTTTAATTTAAGCTTAAGGTCTTGTTGTGCTGCGGGTGAGCCCTTGAACCCTGATGTTATCGACAAATGGGAAAAAGCTACGGGGGTTACCATCCGTGATGGATATGGACAAACGGAGACAACGGCATTGATTTGTAATTTCTTAGGAAATCGCTTAAAACCCGGGTCAATGGGGACGCCCACATTCTTGTATAATATTGGAATTTTTGATGATGATGGAAATGAAGTTCCTCCTTTAGAAGAGGGTGTAATTTGTATTCAACTGGACAACGAAAGAATAAATGGCCTCTTTATAGAATACCTGAATGATGAAGAAAGAACGGCAACAGTTTTTAAACATAACTTATACTATACTGGCGATAAAGCCTATAAAGATGAAGATGGATATGTTTGGTTTGTAGGCAGAAATGATGATGTTATCAAAGCCTCCGGATATAGAATTGGTCCATTTGAAGTAGAAAGTGCGTTAATAGAACATGAAGATATTTTAGAGTCTGCTGTGGTAGCAAGCCCGCATTCAATGAGAGGCTATGTAGTAAAGGCATTTATTATGCTTAGAGAAGGCGTTACGCCAAGTAAGCGATTGGCAGAAGACCTGTTTTCATTTTCTGAAAAACGATTGGCAAAATATAAAGTACCAAGAATAATAGAGTTCCCGGAATCATTACCGAAAACAATTAGTGGAAAAATAAGAAGGATAGAACTAAGAGCTAACGAAGCCAGTCATCGTCTAAACCCAACAAATAAGGAACATGAATATTTCCATGCAAAATATTGACTCATGCAGCTAACAAGGTGTAAAGTAAACACCCAATTGACCTATTCTCGAACCAAATATTAAAGTTTTTCCAAAATTTAGTCGATGATTTCTGAAAACAAAAAACCTCCAACCAAAGAAAGGTTGAAGGTTCGTCTTGTACTGAAGACGGGACTTGAACCCGTACGTCCTAATGGACATTGGATTTTAAGTCCAACGTGTCTACCAATTCCACCACTTCAGCGTCTTGATTACAGCTGTAATCAACTTGGTATATTTAAAAAAAATAGAGCGAAAGATGGGATTTGAACCCACGACCTCCACCTTGGCAAGGTGATGCTCTACCCCTGAGCTACTTTCGCAGTTTTATAATGAACTTGTTTCGCTCTGAAAGCGGATGCAAATTTAAAATATTTCTTAGAAAACCAAAGCCTTTTTTACAAAAAATTTAAAAAAATTTAAGCTTCCGTTTTTTTAACTAACATTCGCTTAATTTCATTGAGTTTCATAAGGGCCTCAACAGGTGTTAATGTGTCTATATCTGTATGCAATATTTCGTCTTTTATCTGTATTAATAAAGGATCATCTAAATTAAAGAAGCTAAGCTGTAAGTCGTCTTTAAGGGTTTTTACTTTATCAGTTAACTCTTCGCTAGAATGCGATTTTTCTAATTTTAAAAGAATTTTATTAGCCCTCCTAATAACTTTCTGAGGCATACCTGCCATTTTTGCAACATGTATACCAAAACTATGCTCACTACCACCTTCTACCAACTTACGTACAAATAAAACGTTATCCTTTAACTCTTTTACAGCAACATTAAAGTTTTTAATGCGCCCAAAGGTTTCTGTCATTTCATTTAACTCATGATAATGCGTTGCAAAAAGTGTTTTTGGCTTAGAAGGGTGCTCGTGCAGATACTCGCTAATTGCCCAGGCTATAGAAATACCATCATACGTGCTCGTTCCTCTTCCTATTTCATCTAACAAAACTAAACTTCGGTCAGATATATTATTAAGAATAGAAGCCGTTTCATTCATCTCTACCATAAAGGTAGATTCACCCATAGAGATATTATCACTTGCACCAACTCTAGTAAAAATCTTATCTACTAATCCTATTCTTGCGCTTTTAGCAGGCACAAAACTTCCTATTTGTGCTAATAACACAATTAATGCTGTTTGTCTTAATATAGCCGACTTACCAGACATATTTGGACCTGTAATCATAATAATTTGCTGCGCTTCTCTATCTAAATACAGATTATTTGCAATGTAAGACTCTCCTATTGGTAGTTGTTTTTCTATTACGGGATGGCGACCGTCTGTTATTTCTAAATCAAAACTAGTATCAATTTCTGGATAATTATATTTATTAGCCTTTGCTAAAGTTGCAAAACCACAAAGACAATCTAACTGACCAATAAGCTGCGCATTTTGCTGAACAGATATTATAAACTGATGCATCCATTGTACCAATTCTGCAAATAATCTTTGCTCAATTACAGAAATACGTTCTTCGGCACCTAATATTTTTGATTCGTATTCTTTAAGTTCCTCGGTAATATATCGCTCTGCATTTACTAAGGTTTGTTTGCGTATCCACTCTTGAGGCACTTTATCTTTATGAGAATTTCTAACCTCTATATAATACCCAAAGACGTTATTTGAAGCTATTTTTAACGAGGTTATCCCTGTACGCTCACTTTCGCGCTTTAGCATAGTATCTAAATAGGTCTTACCAGATTGCGATAACCCCCTAAGTTCATCTAGTTCATCATTAAAACCACTAGCAATAGTAATGCCTTTAAGAATATTAACAGGCGCTTCTTCGTTTAGTGTTTCTTTAATTTTTTCTCTTAATAAATCGCAACGGTGCAAATTATCACCCAATACTTTTAAAGCCTCATTATCGCAAGTTTCTGCAATAGACTTAATAGGTACAATAGCTTCTAATGAATTTTTAAGTTGAATTACCTCACGTGGACTTACTTTGGTTGTTGCAATTTTTGAAATTAACCGCTCTATATCACCAATATGCTTTACCTGCCCTTGTATTTTTTGTAAAACAGACGCATTGTCTAATAAATATTTAACAACCTGGTGACGTTGCTTAATCTTTTCTGCATTTTTAAGCGGCAAAGCCAGCCAACGCTTTAGCATACGCCCACCCATTGCAGAAATGGTTTTATCTATAACGTTAATTAAGGTAACCGCATTAGCGTTGGTAGAATTATACAGTTCTAAATTTCTTATGGTAAACTTATCCATCCACACATAATCGTCGGTTGCTATTCTAGAAATCGTAGCAATATGCTCTAGTTTATTATGGCGGGTTTCACCCAAATAATGAAGCACAACACCTGCTGCTATTATACCCTCATACAAATCATCTATACCAAAACCTTTAAGTGTTTTTGTGTTAAAATGTTTAAGTAATGTTTCATTAGCATAATCTGCTTGAAACACCCAATCTTCTAAATAAAAAGTATGAAAATCATTACCAAAGGTTTCAGAAAACAGTTTACGGCTTTGTTTAGAAATTAAAACTTCACTTGGACTAAAATTTTGAAGTAACTTATCTATATACTCGGCATTACCTTGAGAGGTTAAAAACTCACCTGTTGAAATATCTAAAAATGACACACCAATACGTTGTTTATCTAAATAAACCGCAGCTAAAAAGTTGTTAGACTTAGAGTGTAAAATATCATCATTAAAAGCTACACCTGGTGTTACCAATTCTGTAACACCACGCTTTACTATAGTTTTTGTCTGTTTAGGATCTTCTAACTGATCGCATATTGCGACACGCTCACCTGCACGCACTAACTTTGGCAAATACGTATTTAGTGAATGGTGCGGAAAACCAGCTAGCTCTATTTCGCTCTCACTACCAGCACCACGCTTTGTTAAGATAATATCTAAAATTTTTGAGGCCTTTATAGCATCACCACCAAAGGTTTCGTAGAAATCACCAACTCTAAACAATAATAATGCATCAGGATATTTTACCTTAATTGCATTGTACTGCTTCATTAACGGAGTTTCTTTTTTTACTTTTTTTGCCAATGGTAGTTTAAGTTTTAAATTCTATTTTTGTGAAAAATATAAGTGCGCTAATTTACTTATAATTTGATGTTTATTGAAACTGAAAAACTATAAGTTATTTACATGTGTTGATAAAATAGATACATATTTACACCCTTTAAAGTCTACTCAAGATACTACAGTATTTAAGTTTGTTATTAGAATTATCACCTAGAGTGTAATTTACAAATGTATTTGTTAGAAATTTAAACAAGACCTAAAGGTTTTAAGAACCTCGCTGGTCTCTAAAAGTTAAAAATGCGAAAACTAAAAAACGAAGAATTAGAGCGTCTAGACATTTCAGAATTTAAAGCTGCCGAAAAATATCCTATTATTATAGTTTTAGATAATATTAGAAGCTTAAATAATATAGGCTCGGTCTTTAGGACTAGTGATGCTTTTTTAATAGAAAAAATATACCTCTGTGGTATTACAGCAAAACCACCGCATAACGATATTAGAAAAACGGCCTTAGGCAGCACCGAAACAGTAGCTTGGGAGTATGCAGAAAACACCATAGACGTTATTAAAACACTGAAGGCAGATAGCGTAAAAATATGCGCAATTGAACAAGCTGAAAATGCAACAATGCTTAACGATTTTAAACCTCAACCCAATCAAAAATATGCCTTTGTTTTTGGCAACGAAGTTAAAGGTGTCGCTCAAAATGTGGTTAACGCCAGTGATGTGGTAATTGAAATCCCACAATATGGCACCAAACATTCGTTAAATATATCAGTAAGTTGTGGTGTTGTGGTTTGGGATGTGTTTTCTAAGTTAATAGTTAAAGAATTATAACAGCTGTCATTTTTAGCGTAGCCGAGAAATCTTATGAAAGAAAAAACAAAACAACCTTGGCCTACAAAAGATGTAATGAATCAAATTTATGATTTGAAACTTTGGGGCGGAGAAGCATTTGATTTTTACTCTGGTAATGGCTCACATAACCCAAAAATTGTTGCACCTTATTTAGATAGTGTAATTAGCCTTTTACAATTCCATCAAAATTCGCTGACCGTTTGCGATTTAGGTTGTGGCGATTTTAACATCGGTAAACATTTTACACCTTACTGCACACAATACATAGCAGTAGATATTGTAAAATCGCTTATTGCAAGAAATAAAACCCGCTTTAAAGAAGATAACCTCACGTTTAAATGCTTAGATATTGTTGAAACTAAACTTCCAAAAGCAGATTGTATTATATTAAGACAAGTACTGCAACATTTATCTAATAGTGAAATTAAAAAAATAATAAAAAAACTAAATAGTTATAAATATATTATTCTCACCGAACATCTTCCTGTGGGTGATTTTATTCCGAATAAAAATATTATTGCCGGACAAGGCATAAGACTAAAACACAACAGCGGAGTTGATTTAACAGCACCACCTTTTAATTTAATTTTTAAAGAAGAAAAAACACTACAAACGTACCATCTAAAACATAATAAAGGCAGAATTGTAACAAAATTATATCAGCCTTTTTAAACCTAAAATAATGCATATTATTGAATCTGATATTACTATAATTGGCGCTGGCTTAACGGGTCTTACCATAGCCTATCTTCTTAGAGATAAGGATATTAAAATAACTATTTTAGAAGCTAGAGAACGTTTAGGCGGACGCATATACACCCAAACAAATAACAACGATACACCTTTAGACCTAGGTGCTACTTGGTTTTCTAATCAACATACTGAAGTATTAGAATTACTTAAACAGCTTAAGCTAAAAACATTTAATCAACACTATAGCACTACAGCTATTTATGAGCCACAACCTAATAGCAAACACCAAATAGTAGCTTTACCTCAAAACAATGAAGGTAGTTACAGACTTGTTGGTGGCACATCTCACTTAATAAACACACTCTACCAACATATTAAACCAACTGAGGTAAAACACAATGAAATAGTAACTTCTATTACCCAAGAGAACGCGCTTGTTTCCATTAAAACCAACACTAGTATTTATAAATCTGGTTTGGTAATTTCTACCTTGCCACCAAACCTTTTTGATAGCACTATAACCGTACACCCAGAATTGCCAAAAGAAGCTAAATATATAATGCAAAATACCCATACTTGGATGGGAGATTCTATTAAAGTAGGACTAAAATACAGTGCTCCTTTTTGGAGAGAAAACAATCTAAGTGGTACTATATTTAGTAATGCTGGCCCAATAACAGAATTTTATGACCACTGCAATTACCAGAATAACCAATACGCATTAAAAGGTTTCTTAAAAAGCGATTATTTTTCAATCACAAAAGAAGAACGCCTAACTTTAATTACAAACCAGTTAAAAAAATATTATGGTGATGGCGTTAAAAACTTCACCGCTTATGAAGAACTTGTTTGGACAAAAGAACCCTTTACTTATGCTAATTACAATAACTCTGTTTTTCCGCATACAAATAATGGGCATGCCATTTACAAAACACCTTTTTTAGATAATAAACTTTATATAGCCGGTACAGAAACCTCAGCAAGCTATAGTGGTAAAATGGAGGGAGCCCTAAGAAGTGCCCAATACATTTGCAAGCTAATTGAAGAATTAAAATAGTAGCGCTTATTTTTTTTGAAAATGGTTTGAAATTTCGTCAAGTAACCCTAAATAATCTTCGCGAGACTTTACAAAATCTTTACCCGAAACATCAATAATTTTCACATTCATTTCTGGCTGACTTTTTAAAAAATCTAAATAACCCGTGTTTATCTTTTCTAAATACTCGTCTTTTATATCCTTTTCGTAATTACGCCCACGCTTTTTAATGTTGGCTTGTAATCGTTCAGTGTTTTGATATAAATAGATATACAAATCTGGCTTTGCAATATCTTTATATACCTGGTAAAATAATTTTCTGTACAACCTAAATTCATCTTCTGGCAAAGTCACCTTAGAGAATATTAGCGATTTATTAACGTCATAATCACTCACCATAAAGTCTTTAAACAAATCTAACTGCGATAAGTCATCACTTATCTGCTGGTAACGGTCTGCTAAAAAAGACATTTCTAAAGTAAACGCATAGCGGTCTGGTTCTTTATAAAATTTTGGCAAAAACGGATTATCAGCAAAACGTTCTAAAATAAGTTTTGCATTAAAATCTTGCGCAATTTTATTTGCCAAACTTGTTTTACCAGCACCAATATTACCTTCTATAGCGATGTAATTATAATTACCAAACGTGTAAGCTTTTTTAGGATTTTTTAACCAAATATTTATAGGCTCTATTAAAGATGCATCACCACACTCTTCTAATAAAATTTTAATTGATTTTTTAAAAACAGGATGTTCAAAATCTTTAGCAATATCTAACAAAGGTTGTAGTACAAATTTTCGCAATTGTAATGAAGGATGCGGAATTATTAGATGTTTTTCTTCAATAATTTCATCTTCAAAAAACAAAATATCTAAATCTATTTCTCTAGACTCGTAACCTACAGTTGTTTTAGCTGCTCTACCCAAGATAGCTTCAATAGCCTGTAGCTCTTTAAGTATTTTTTTTGGCTTTAACGCAGTCTCAACCTTTATACAGGCATTATAAAAATCATCACCTTCAAAACCTAATGCAGGTGTTGTATAGACTTTTGAAATCTTTTTAATACCACCAATTTTTTCAAATATAAAATCAACGGCTGTCTGCAAATATTGCAATTTATTACCTTTATTACTTCCTAATGCTATGTAGATGGCTTTGGTTGGTGTCATAAGTCAAAAGATTCCGTTCTTCAACGGAATTGGTTCGTTTAAGAAATTTAAATGCAATACTGTATATTTTTTCAAATCTCAAACTCATCAACAAAATAACTAAAAGAATAATTAATACTTTATCTTTACATCAACTATTTATTGACAATTTTCAATGCCTTTAAAAAACAAGCTTTTAGCCCAACGTATTTATTTTTTATTAGGTGCCCTATTTATTACATCGCTTGTTGTTTCAAACTTAATATTTCAAAAATTCTTTTATTGGTATCCCGTAGATCTTAAAATATTTGACTCTAAACTATTTGAGATTTCGGTTGGTATCTTGCCCTACCCAATCACCTTTTTAATAACAGATTTAGTGAGTGAAATCTATGGCAAAAAGCGCGCTAACGATATGGTGATAGCTGGTATTTTTGCATCTTTATTCTCGGTAGGTATAATTTTAGTTGCAGATTATGTGCCTGCACTACAAAACTCACCCGTAAATGATGCCACATTTAACACGGTGTTTAGCAAAACTATTGTGGCCGTTGGCTCTAGTATGCTTGCGTATTTATTTGCACAATTTATAGACATAAAAATTTACCACTTCTGGAAAAACCTAACCAAAGGCAAACACTTATGGTTGCGTAATAATTTTTCGACCTGGTTATCACAATTTATAGACACACTAGCAATTATAACATTACTCTGTTATTTTGAAGTTTTACCTTGGTCTAGTTTTAAAGGCTTACTTATAAGTGGATTTCTTTTTAAGGTATTAGTTGCTGCATTAGACACACCATTTTTATACTTTGGTGTCTATCTGTTTAGAAAACGATTTAAACTAAAAGTTAAC
>JAOEWO010000058.1 GCA_028383925.1 Winogradskyella sp. | reverse complement strand
CATCTTCATCAGTGGCTAAAAAAAGATCTGGCACACTCGCTCCAGTTATTCTTAAGGATTTATAACCTTTTTTATTATTGAAAGATGCAATATTTTCCCATTTAGAATTTAATTCACTCTTTTTCATCTAACTTTCTATTACATCATTAATTCCTTCTAATTCATCATCCATTTCATCATTGATTTCTTCATCAATATCTAATTCATAATCTCCTTGTAAATATGTTCCACCAGGATCCTTTTCAATGGGAGGAAACTCAATTGCGAAACCTACTAAAGGAGTATTCTCAACTACATCACCTAAATCATTCTTATCAATATAATCTTTGAATTCCTCTTTTAACGTTTCATTAGCACCAATTTGATTAAATGAATACCTAGTATCAAATAAATAAATCATAAGTAATCCATCGGTTTCGTTCATTTTCTCCCTGTAATATCTCTCAGGGATAGTTTTATATTTTTCTTTAACCCTTCGCTCAACTTCTTTCTGACTTAATGTTCCATCCTTGCGCTTTAATTCAACAGCCTTAAATTTGTAAAATTTATCTCTAGCTTCTTGTTTTTGATGAGGTGATAATAATATTGCCATATCTTCATTTGAAGATATAATATTTGCACTTTTACTACTTGCCCTAAATAGTCTTTTATTAAAAAACAAATCTTTATCATTTTTATTTTTCGGTCCAGATCTTCTAGCCAATTGAACGCTACTTATATCTATATTCTCATCTAAACCAACTAATTCTTTTGATAATCCTGGTTTAGAGGAACCAGTAATTTTTAGTGCAACCGACCAATTATTTAGGTAACCTTTCTCATTGCATAATTCAATAAACTTAGTTAAATATTCAGGATCCTTATCATTAAAATTATTGGGTTGGTTTTTTAAAATATTTATAACCTCATCTGCATTAGTTCTGTAAATAAGAATATCTTTTTTATTACTTTTTTTAAATTTTGGAGCAATATTATTTTTAAAATTATTCCATATATTTACTATGTTTCTTTTATCAACTTTTAATTGAGTTGACATAACAAGTGAATCTTGGTATGACCATTTAACTTCGATTGCATTCTTTAAAATAGATGGTCTTGTTATTTTAAGAGTCCCAGGGTGTTTTTTTACCCTTAGGACAAAATTCTCGGGTGTTTTACCTTGCTCTTCCATTTTAATAAACTCAGTTTCTAATTCTTCGATACATTGGGTAGTGTCATTAAATTTATCCAAAGAGTCTTGAGTGGTAAATATTTTGCAACAATCTAAATAACCGGGTCTATAGCCAAACCATCTACCCATTTGAAGTAGAGCATCTGAATAATTAGTTACCCTAGTAAAGTAATTTATAGTTAGACCTTCTAGTGTAAACCCTCTTGAAAGTCTATTCCCACCAATTGCAATATATTTTTTTGGCGAATTCTTTGGGTATTCTAACGAGTCTTTTGTGAAACTATTAATTGCTTTTACTTCTATACCTTTTACTGCGTCAATGAAAACAGGAATTAAAGAATCAAACACTAAAGGTGACATAAATTCATCCTCATATCCTTTTGGTAAATAACTTTTTATATTTTCAACAATATGAGCAAAACCATAAGGGCTATACCACAGTTTTTTCAGTTCAGTATATATTGAAGTTGGACTATATGGCTTGTCATTATTAATTTTAGAAATAATTTCATTAAGATATTCATCAATCAACCTTTTAGTTGTATTCTGCCAAAATGTAAATCTTGAAACATGAACAAGCATAGTATTGTGGGGTTGATAAAGATCTGAATTAACCATACTTGGTATTCTTGTTTCTCGAATGGTCAAGGCAATTATGAAACATTTAATTGCTGTCTTTAATGATTCTGGTAATTCTTTTGGAAATTCATCTTCTTTTCTAGGTGACCAAGTATCTCTTCTGTAATCAGTATATGAACCAAAATCTAAATATCCTCCGAATCCAAATTTTTCATCCCATTCATTTCTACTTCTAATATTTTCTAACCCAATAATTTCTCCCCTATCATTTTGATAAAGTCTAGATGGGAAGTTTTCGATGTAATCATTTACAGCTGGGGCAACTAGTGGAATTTTTTCACTGTCATCAGTTTTATTATCTATTGGTGTAATTGTATCGAATATTTGTTTTGCTCCTAAATAATTTGAAGGTGGATTTAATAATTCAATAAAATCATCTGGAAATATGTTGTCAACTCTTTTTAGCTGTTTTTCAACATCATCCCCCTTGAACTTATATTTAATTTCCCAATCATTTTCAGGGTACTCATTTCGATCTTGTAAAACATTTGCAAACGGAGTTGCAGTATAACCTAAATATGATTTAACATGAAATAGTTCTAAGATAGATCTTATGTGCCCATTTGTTTTACTGGCATAATTCCTTCCTTTTGCACCCATATTATTTAATGAGGCATTATCTGCTTCATCATCAATTATAAGCAGTGGAATATTATGTTTGTCTTTTCCTTCTTCTAAAGAGTTATGCAGCCATATTATTAGATTTTTTAATACACTGACATTTTTTTTGCATACAAGTACATATTTGTCATTTAAAGTGTGATCAAGTTCTTTGACAGCTTTACTGAAATCCTTACTTTCAGATGTTAAAGATTTTACCTGTATAACCTTATCGTCACCTCTAACACCAAAACGTCTAATTTTACCAACTCCCTTAGATCCAGTCGGTTCACCTGAATCTATTTTCCCTTCTCCGATTATGTCCTTTTCTATTCTTTGTTGTGTTTGACTTCGTAAATCTTCCATGATACCAGCAAGTACAATTACGATTTCGTAACCTGCATCAATAGCTCTATTTATTACGGCATTAAAATTACCAGTCTTACCAGATTGAACGGCACCAACAACAAGACCCTTATTGTAAATTGGAGATTTTGATTTAGGATCAGCCATTTTACCTAGAATGGAAAAACTAGAGTTCTCTGTTTCTTTGACTACTTTCTCCGATCTACCGGATTTTTTTAAGTGTTTAAAATATCTTTTTGAATAGTCCCATGTTATTTCATTTTCTCTTTTCTCATCAAGCCATGTTTTGAAACCTTTTTTCGTTAATGAATGACTAATTCCTGGATCGATTGGGTTAACCGATAGATATTCATTTTTAGCAACTTCAAAATAACTTTTTAGGGTAGTTTCATCTACCTGTGGAAGACGTAAAAGTTTACCAGTCTTAATAACCGATTCTTTTATTTGATGGAATAAATCATCAATGAACTTTTTATCTCCTGAAGATAGAATCACCTCTTCTCTTATAATCTGTTTAAAAATGTCTATGTAGTTCATTGATTATTTAATTAGTAATTTTATATTTTGAGGTAATGAAGGATATTTGAATCCTAAATGAGGTATTATCTCTTCCCTTATCATTTCTTTTGTAATTCCACTAGATATTAACTCTAAAATATTATTATGTAGTTCTTCCACACTTAAACCATCTTTTTCTTTAACACCTAGAAATTCCTTTTCTTCATGTACATGCCTGATATTATTAACCCTGGTATTAATCATACGCAAAATAAGATTCAATTGTGATTTTTGTTTCTTATTAAGAGATTCTTGAAGGTTTTTTACAAGTGGAAAGTTATTGTTGACCTCTAAAACTGACCCTTTATTTGAGTAACTACGTTCAAATAGTTGAATATGATTTTGAGTTTTTGTTCCTGAAAATTTACGAATCCCTCTATTATAATATTCTTTTTCTGCCTCAATTTTCAACTCATAGATATAATCCTCAAATGCATTTCTAAGCTCATGAGGGATAACAATTTGAGATTTAGCAACATTTAAATGCAGTAAGTGATCTACACTATTTCCAACCTCAACTCTTAGCCTTGCTAATTGAAGTCTAGGTGCTTTCTTGACTATTCCGTTCCAGCCCCCAAATAATATAATTCTGTTAGCTCTATAGATATAAAGACCTTCCATATCCATTAATCCTCTATACTTAGTTGTCCATTTAGTGAGGCCTTTTTTAGTCTCAGAAATTGCTCTTGACGGTAAGACAAAACCTTCAATTTTTACAACATCAGATCTGAAAGAGCTTTGTTTAGGCTCAATTTGTCTAAAATCTTTTTCTTCTTCTGGAAAAGGATTAAAAGGGCTAACAATTGTATTATTAATCCTAATTCTTAACGGATTAGAATTCTTTTCCATAAATCTGTGGAAAACAAGTGCCAAATAATCAGATGTAACTTCAGTTATTTCTCTTTTTAAAGAGTCTTTTCTATTATCTTTTTGAAGATAATTTTCAAATTTATATAGACCTTCCCAAATGACAATCGTGTTTGGTGTGTAATCATCAAAACCTTTTAACAAACTACTAGACAATTGATTGTATTGATAAATTAATCGAGCCACTTCCTCATCAGAATTTACAATAATTTTCCATCCATTATCTCTTAAAAAATCCACATCCCATGTTCTACCATGATATTTTTTTTCATTTTTCTTTTTTGATAATACTGTGAATTTTCTTGTTTGAGAAAAAGATGCAGTTTTCATCCCTAAACCAAATCGTCCTAAGTCAGAATTGGATCTAGAATCTTCGGGTGAATTACTTGGAAACTGCATGTTCTTACTCAATTCTTCTTCTGTCATTCCTTGACCGTTATCTGCCAAAAACAACTTAAAAGGTTCTGAATCAAAATCAATTAACACTTCAATTTTGTTAGCTTTTGCAGAAATAGAATTATCCATTAAATCCGCTAAAGAAGTTTCCAAACTATACCCTTGTTCGGCAATAGATTTAATCAGGTATTCAGGATTAGGAGAGGCATCTTCAATTTTTATTTTAGAATTTGTTTTTTTCATCTAAATAATTCTATGATTTTAATATTTTAAACACTATTTCAGCAATTTGATATGCCAAATAAGGAGGCACAGCATTACCAACCTGATGATATTGAGCCGTTCTACTTCCTCTAAAAAGATAATTATCTGGAAACGTTTGGATACGTGCAGCTTCTCTGACCGTTAATGATCTACATTGTGAAGCGTCATAATGAATAAAATAATGTCCATCTTTAGAAATATGACTGGTTACTGTAGTTGCGGGCTTCTCAGGAACTTGAACCCTAAACCTATCAGCAAATTTGCCGGATGCAACATTTGCGTGGTCAGGCAATAGGTTTTTACTATGATCTGCAAAATCTTTTAAACGTGGGAATCTTTTATTTTTTTCTACGTAAAGACTTGCAAACAAATATCGCATTAAGTCTTGTGTTAAATGTTTCCTAGATTCATGATTTACAACTCCTTTTAGCCTTTTATCAACATACCAATCTTTTAGAGTATGGTCTCTAGAAATTGTGTTGCCTGCCATAACAAATTCTGAACCTTTACCTAATTCTATTTCTTTTGGACCATCAGAAAGTCCGTTTAATTTTAATTCTCCCCATACTTTTATTTGATCAATGTTTTTTGACATTTCCTTTAGCCAATTAACACTGGTATCTGTAATATTTTTATATAAACGCTTGGGATTACCATTCTCATAAACCTCTGTTGGGTGATAATGTGAAAAACTCCTGTTCAACCCACTTCTAACTTTTGGCAAATTGCCTATTACTGATTTTAGTGCAACCTCATTTTTCTCATTTAAATAATCTCCTTGATGGCTGTAATCCTTTCTAATTCCTAAAATAATAACCCTATGACGCATTTGAGGTATACCATATTTTTCTGATTTAATCAAAAAATCTGAATCTTTAGTTACAGGTTTGACTAATGAAAATATTTCGTAATTGTCACCAACTTTTAAATCTCTTTTCATCCAGTCAAAGACTTTTTCCTCGTCTACTTTAGCAGATAGGAGTCCCTTTACGTTTTCCATTACAAAAACTGCAGGTTTATGTTTTTGTATAATCCTAAGATATTCCTCATACAAATAAACCCTATGATCTTCTTTACTAATACCTCCAACTCTTGACCTTCCAACATTAGAATAAGCTTGACAAGGAGGACCTCCAATAAGAACCCATTCCTTATTATCACCCAATTGATTTTTAATAATTTTATCTACTTTTTTTGCAGGCCATTTATCAGAACCTAATTCTATTAGTCTAGCTTCTTCTCTTGCGATTATTCCTTCTTTAAAAAAATCAAACATTTTTTCAATCAGAACTTCTCTTTTACACAAATCGGTTTCACGTAAAGCATCATAGTACTCCTTTGGTACCTGCCTGTTGTCTTTGACAAACTGCCTGAAGAAGCTCCTTAATGTTAAAGTTTTATGTGCATTAATATCTTTTTCAATTGAAAGTTTAATGTCAAAAATAGAATTGCCTTGGTCATTTTTAAGTGACATAAATCCCTCACCAAGCCCTCCAGGGCCAGCAAATAAATCTATAATTGGTATTTTAATTGTATTGTTCAAGAAAAATCAGTTATAAAGTCAAAATTGATTAGTTGGTTTAAATTAATTTTCAGGTTTATTGGAAATTAATAAAGATTTAATATCTACATCAAGAATATCCGCTATTTCATTCAGCACCTCAAGTCTTGGTTGTTGTCGGTTTTGCACATAACTGTTTACTGTATTGAAACTTTTACCAAGTTTCTCTGCTAACCAGATTTGTTTTATTCCCTTTTCTTCTAAGACCTCTTTAATTCGGTTCATTATTTAGAATTTGATTAAAATCAAATCTAATATATTTGTGATTAATACACAATTTTTTGTTATGTTTATGACAATATAAAGTTTATGTGCGATCTAAACGGACCTTTTCGGCTTTGTACCTGTAGTGATAATGTAGACTACACAAAACCTCATTGGATACTACGAATGAATAGTATTAATGATGACGTGGAGACAATGGTCACTATCGGGATGATGATGCCACTTAATTTAATCAATAAGATTGAAAGACGCAAAATTCTAAGGCGACTCAATACAGTTAATGTCTTTGACTTTGCATACACACCCTCTGAGAATGATCAATTGGAATTGAATTTAGAGGAGGATGACGGATATACGTTCAATTTTAAAAAAGGGAAGTGGGTTTTTGAAGAATGGTATGGTGAACATCAAGAATTTGAATATAAAAATCAGAAAGAAGGGGTTATTGAGTCACTTCCTTCACAATTAAAGGAAGTTTACAATCGTTACCTTAATGTTCTTGAGGAAGGAGAAATGGATATCGTTCAGTGCGGGTGGACTGAATATAGAATGTCTGAAAAGAAATTGATAGAATTATTGGAGAAAAGAATTAAAGGAGAGAAAGTGAAATTTCCCGATAATTACTTCCCTTTTGGAACTTGATTCTTAATTTCTGACAGAACTCTCTTATCCCTCTCTACTCTGAGATTTCCCATTAGTGACTTTACTTGACCCTCTGTAAGGATTACAACCTTTTTCTTTGATTTCATTTGACTTGTTTACTAATAAATAGTCCGTCAAAAAAGGAAATTGTGCTGCAACTTTGAATAATAGGGGGAGCAACTTATAATGATAAAACGGTTATACTTTTATAGTGTAGCCGTTTTTGTATTTTTACAGCATGTTAAAAAATATTATTTACATCTTTTGCGTGCTTCTGTTTGTCTCATGTACTAAATCGACTAACACTTCCTCTATAAAGGTTGTTGGTGAAATGAGAGATGTGATGTGGAAAGGAGATTTAAAAGGTAAGATTGCAACAGATTCATTAAATAACAAGGAAACCTATGGATTAGGACCTATTGAGTTTTTGAAGGGAGAAATAGTAGTATTTGAAGGACAAACATATGTATCGAAGGTTATTGATAGTGTTTCTCATCAGGTAACTAAAATCCCCTCAGTCAGGGCTCCCTTTTTTGTATACAGCACAAATAGTGATTTAAAAGTTGTTGAACTTACTCTTGATAATTACTCGCTAAAAGAAATAGAAGAACAGATTGATTCAGTTTATAAAAATTATGACCAACCTTTGTTGATACGTATTGATGGGGTTTTTAATAAAATGAAACTTCATAGTGTTAATTTACCTGAGGGTAAGCAAGTGTCATCACCAGATGAAGCTCACCAAGGATTAACTCAATATGAGTTGAATGGTATTAGCGGATCTTTAATTGGTTTCTTTTCTCGCCATCATAAGGCTGTTTTCACCCATCATGATAGTTTTTTCCATGCGCACTTTATTTCCGACGATCGTCAAGTATTGGGGCATATCGATGAACTTGACTTTAATTCTTCTAACGTTACCATAAAAGTTTCAAAGTAATTTTATCGTCTGAAAACAAACAAATCGAATGAAAAAAACAATATTTGAAATCACCAAAATGGACTGTCCATCAGAGGAAAATCTAATCCGAATGAAATTAGACGGGATCTCAAGTATTGCAAATTTAGAATTTGATATTCTCAACCGAAAATTGACTGTTTTTCACTGCGGAGAAATTCACCAAATCGAAAAGTCTATTATCGAACTAAATTTAGGCGGAAAGAAAATCTCGACCGAACAAACTGACCAAACAGAATTTAAAGAAAATTCAAACCAAAAAAAACTACTTTGGTCTGTACTTGCTATAAATTTTACGTTTTTCATAATTGAAATAACAACAGGAATTATCTCTAAGTCAATGGGACTTGTTGCCGACAGTTTAGATATGCTTGCCGACAGTTTCGTTTACGGAATTAGTTTGTTTGCCGTAGGGGGAACTTTAATTAAGAAAAAACGGATAGCAAAACTTGCTGGATATTTTCAAATAACACTTGCGATTATTGGATTTTTAGAAGTATTAAGAAGATTTTTCGGAGACGAGAAACTCCCCAATTTTTCGACAATGATTATCGTTTCGATTTTTGCACTTATAGCAAACGGGTTTTGTCTTTATATTTTGCAAAAGTCAAAGAGCAAAGAAGAAGCACATATGAAAGCAAGTATGATTTTCACCTCGAATGACGTGATTATCAATTTAGGAGTAATATTTGCAGGAATTTTGGTAAATTGGTTGAGTTCCAATAAACCTGACTTGATTATAGGAACAATCGTTTTTGTGTTGGTAATTCAAGGTGCATTTCGAATACTGAAATTGAGCAAGTAAACGAAGCACTACTTACAATAACGTCTATAAAATTTAGCTAGCAAAGGTTTTCCGATAGGTTTGTGTTTATTTACAAAGACCGTTAACTACAAATTAGAAACCAACGATTTCATCAATCCACTTCCTTCAAAATTAAAGGAGGTTTAAAACGATACCTTAATATTCTTAATGAAGGAGAAACGGATATCGTCCAAGGCGAGTGGATCGTCAATAGAAGAAGTTATGCTGCAACTTTGAATAATAGGGGGAGCATCGTATTATAATAAAACGGTTATACTTTTATAGTGTAGCCGTTTTTTAATTAAAAGACTTCGGTCAAACACCCTTGAAGATTAAGAGAAGATCTCCCAGTAATTATAAGACCAGTCCAAAATAGTATTGAAAAAAGTCTAATGCATCTTTATAGTATATTTCATTATATTTGAATTAAAATGATAAACGAGAATAAAAGTTCCTGTTATCCGGAACCAGATACCTATAAACAAGGAGTTTGTTCTCCATATAACGAGTTGTGCCTAATTAAAACAAACCAATGAACAGATATAAAATCATATTGTTTTTTTCACTTCTGACAACCATTTCTTGTAAAAGTCAAAATTTCGAAAAAGTGATTTTAAAGAGTACTGATACATCAAATTTATATATCAATGATGGAGAAAATAATGAACTCTATTATTTAAAACTTATACCCAAAGGACAAATTAAAGGTGCAATAGTAATTTTGCCATCTGGAGGGGAAACTACCCAAGATTTACTAAAACAAATTTCTCTTCCAAAACTTGCTTTTGATAATGGAATTGCAACTATAATTCCTTCGATAAATTGGGGAACTGAAGATAGAAAAGTAGAGATTGAAACTTTGAATAAAATATTCCAAGAAGTTGTTAAAAAACACAATATCCCAAAGGAAAATTTTGTGCTTGGCGGACTATCAAACGGAGGAATGATTTCATTGGTCTATACACAACAATCTATAAAAGATACAGAAAGTACATTCTTAAAACCTAAAGCAGTTTTTGGTCTTGACGTTCCTTTGGACAAAGCACACTTTTACGAATACTGCCAAAGAGAGATTAAAAGAAATTTCTCAGAACTTGGAGTTGGAGAAGCTAAGTGGTTGATGAATAACTACAACGAAATTTACGGTGGTTCACCAAAAATGTTTCCCGAAAAATACATCAAAGCCTCAATTTACTCAAACGGTGTAGAGAATGGAGGAAATGCTAAATATTTACAAGACATTCCAATCCGAATGTACACAGATTTAGATGTAAATTGGTTAATGAATGAAAGACGGAGAGATCTTTACGACTGGAACGGTACTGATATCATTGCTATGATAAACGATTTAAAACTTATGGGTAATAAAGACGCCAATGTGATTTTAACAATGGGTAAAGGAATAAAATTGGACGGAACCAAACATCCTCATTCGTGGAGCATAATGAATAACCAAG
>JAOEWO010000057.1 GCA_028383925.1 Winogradskyella sp. | reverse complement strand
GCTCCAGCAACTTCCAATTCATCTTCAACTGTCACATCAGGCGAAGTCGAGAAGTCTCTAAATAAAACCACACCGAAAGAAGAACAATCAGCAGGAGCTGGTCAGTTTTCATTATTTGGTGGCGCAGCACCATCGGCACAAACAGATACTGAAACACCTTCAGCATCTAAGAGAAAAACAGCCGAAACGAGTTCTCATTTCTACCAAAGTATTGCACCAGGCATGGCCACCAAATTGTTTGTTAAGAATTTAATGAGTCAAACGTCTGTGTGTTTCGATACGGAAACGACAGGTTTAAACCCATTGACTGCAGAGTTGGTTGGCATCGCATTTTCGTGGGAAGTTGGTAAAGGGTTTTACGTACCATTTCCAGAAGATAAAACCGAAGCTCAAGCATTAATTGAGGTTTTAAGACCTTTCTTTGAAAGTGAATCGATCGAGAAAATTGGTCAGAATTTAAAATACGATATCAAAGTCTTAGCTAAATATAATATCGCTGTTAAAGGCAAACTGTTCGATACCATGTTAGCGCATTATCTGATTAATCCAGATATGCGACACAATATGGAAGTCTTAGCAGAAACCTACCTCAACTACACTCCAATTTCTATTACCGAACTCATTGGCAAAAAAGGTAAGAATCAATTGTCTATGCGCGACGTGCCTTTAGAACAACAAACGGAATATGCGGTTGAAGATGTCGATATCACACTACAACTCAAAGCACATTTTAAAAAAGAACTTGGCGAAGCCAACACACAAAAACTGTTTGATGATATTGAAGTGCCACTTTTAAGGGTTTTGGCGGCCATGGAATTAGAAGGCATTAACTTAGATAAAGACTTTTTAAATTCATTATCTGAAGATTTAAATACGGATATCCTTAATCTCGAAAAAAGCATTTACGAAGCCGCAGGAGAAGAATTTAATATTGCGTCACCAAAGCAATTGGGTATTATCTTATTCGAGAAATTAAAGCTCGTAGACAAACCTAAAAAAACAAAAACAGGGCAATATTCTACCGCAGAAGATGTGTTGAGTTATTTAGCAAAAGATCATGCTATAATTAAGCAAGTTTTAGATTACAGAGGTTTGGCAAAATTAAAAAGTACGTATGTTGATGCGTTGCCGTTACAAGTTGAAGAAAGCACAGGCCGCGTACACACCGATTATATGCAAACCGTTGCTGCAACTGGGCGTTTAAGTAGTAACAATCCTAATTTACAGAATATTCCTATCCGTACCGAACGCGGTCGCCAAGTCCGAAAAGCCTTTGTTCCGAGGAACGACGATTACACGTTATTAGCTGCCGATTATTCGCAAATAGAATTACGAATTATTGCCGCGTTAAGTAAAGAAGAAACCATGATTGAAGCCTTTAAGAATGGTGAAGATATTCATGCCTCAACAGCTTCTAAAGTATTTAATGTGCCATTAGAAGACGTGACTAGAGAACAACGTAGCAATGCAAAAACGGTGAATTTTGGGATTGTCTATGGTGTGTCTGCTTTTGGTCTAAGTAACCAAACCGATTTATCGCGTGGTGAAGCCAAAGAACTTATAGATACCTATTACGAAACCTACCCAAAGTTAAAAGCCTATATGAGTGCGCAAGTCGATTTTGCGAGAGACAACGGCTACGTACAAACGGTACTGGGTCGTCGTCGTTATTTAAAAGATATTGATTCTCGTAATGCTATGATACGCAGTGGTGCAGAACGAAATGCCGTAAATGCACCCATACAAGGTAGCGCAGCAGATATCATTAAAATTGCCATGATTAATATTTATAATAAACTACAAGAAGGCAATTACAAATCTAAAATGCTCTTACAAGTGCATGATGAATTGGTGTTTGATATCTACAAACCAGAACTTGAGGAGATGAAAACACTCATTAAATCTGAAATGGAAAATGCTTATGTGATGGATGTGCCTTTAGATGTTGAAATGGATGTTGGTATTAATTGGTTGGAGGCGCATTAATTAACCACTACTCTTACTCCCTTCTTTATATACGGTAATGCCAGATTTTAAAACCCGTTTAAGTTTTAAGGACGGTTGGTAATTAATATGAAACTTTTTAATGCTTCTTTTGGGGCTTAACCCTGTTGGGTCTGCCTCTGCCTTACATTGAAAACCCATTTTAAATTTACCTACTGTTCCTAAATCTACATTATGACCCTGTTGCAAATAATCTTCTAGCTTTATCCCTAAAGCTATTAACACAGCCTGCACATCTACCTTATGCAAACTACACTCATTGCTAATAGCCGTACTTAACCTATCGAGATCTATAGTATTTTTGGCTATAGCCTGCATTATATATTGTGGGGTTTTATTGCCAATACTATTGGTGCGTTTTGTAATTCGGTAACGTAAAGCCATGATATTATTAATTTATTTTGTATATTTAAATTTATAATTAATAGCACTTTATAAAAAAGCGATTCTTGTTATCTTTATAAAAGTACTACATCTTTTCATATAACTTACTAGTAATTACACTAAAATATACTAATACTAGTATAATTATATACTAGTACTTTTACAAATAACTCCAAGTACTTTGACAAAAACATTAAGAAACTTTGCTAACATTTATAAGGGTGTATTAACAAAAAACTTAGTATCTGTTTATTAAATGTAAAACATTATAATACTAAATATTAGAAATACCAATATTGTTATAGGTGCTTTTTTATGTTAGGATTAATGGATTAAAGGTGTAAAACGCGATAAACACAGCGTTACAGACTTAATTCTTAAACTTTTGAAAAGAACTTCAAAAACATTACAAAGCGTATGTACCTAAAGTATATTTTTTTTTAAGGATAAAAAGACTACTTAAGCACTGCAAAACAAAAACCACTTAAATTTATAGTCAAGATACTAATCATATATTTTTTTGAAGATAAAAAATTTATTATCTTAGTCTATATCATGTGGATATATTCAATACATATTTCCAATTGCTAGGCAAAATATATCAGACTTAATAGAATATGAATTTATTAAATAAACTTTACAAAATTTTTCTATCTGAGTACGCCAAAAGGCGGATTGAAAAAACAATACTCTATGTTGCATTATTTGGCTTTTTCATCCACTTAATTTTAATTTACTTATCAAAATTCGGTATAGTAAATTTGTCTTTAGAATCGGAATTATTTCAAAATCCGATATCGGCAATTTACACCCCATTCTCATTTATACTTGTTTATGAAGTTTACTTATTAATCTATTACTTACCAAAGTCATTTACCACCTACATAACTAAACAGTATGAAATTATAACACTTATAATTATCCGAAAATTATTCAAAGATTTATCTGCTCTTGAACTGTCATCAGATTGGTTTCAAATAAAAGGAGATTTGCAATTTACCTATGATATCTTGGCATCAGTTATTCTTTTTTATCTGATTTTTCAGTTTCAAAAACAAGGAATGCAAAAATCAACGCAACAAAAGGACGATAAACTAAAAATTGAAAGATTCATACGTAGAAAGAAAATAATTGCCCTTGCTTTGGTTCCGATTTTTTTTGTGATGGCTTTAGTTACACTTTTGAATTGGACTTCAGATGTTTCTCTTGCTTCTAATGACCTGCCTAGTTTTGAAACAATTAATAATTTATTCTTTGATGAATTTTTTACCGTACTAATATTAGTGGATGTCGTTCTTCTGTTAATTTCCTTCTTTTACACCGATAAATTTCACAAAATAATTAGAAACTCCGGATTTGTAGTCTCAACGATTTTACTCCGTATGTCATTCGGAGTAAGCGGATTAATTAGTACAATTTTAATTGTAGTAGCCGTACTGTTTGGATTAGCAATAATAATAATCCATAATAAATATGAAAAAAATACTTTGCCTAACACCGAATAAAATTAATTGCAGATATTAGTCTATTTACGAAAATGTCAATTCCTAAATATTTAATATCCTTATTCATAAGAAAATGTTTCTTTGAAAGAACATACTACAAAAGTTTAAACGACTTAAAATCGAAGTCTAAAAAGCCTAATAGAACTGTACAAAATCTGTATAGAAAAGAGCGGAGATTTTCAATCTTGTAGAAGTCTAATGCTTCTGCGTGTCTATTAACCTTAATCCTCTCATTTGTCTTTTTAATTTATCCTTAAATTTAAGGCATTGTTAACTTAAGCCGTGTATAATTAATGGCTAGTTCATTACCGACTTACTAAAGTCCTCACGGAATATTCTATCTGTGATTTATTTACTAAATTAGTTACCTAACCACGCAACAAAGCATTTATAAAAACGTGGTGTTTCATTAAGAAAAAAATATTAAGTGATAAAGCATTACTTTTTTTAGTTTTTCTTTTAAATTTCGAAACTGAATCAAAACTATTGTAATGAAAAAAGTATTTCTATTATCAATCTTCACCTTAATTTTCTTTGGATGTATGGATGACCAAAACAAACAAGAAAATTCTACTGTAATAACTGAGCCAAAAGGAGTAGAGAACCTTGGTTATAAGTGGGGAAAAATGGCTTTAAAAGCACAAGCTAATGACACAGAAAGATTTAAGCCAAGACCAACGGTAACCTCTCGATATTTAGGTTTGATTTTTGTTTCTGTTTTTGATGCTTGGTCTCGATATGACGATAAAGCAATTCCTGTCTATCTTAATAACGTTAAAAGAAGACCAACCAAAGAGCATTCCTTAAAGAACAAAGAAATAGCTATTAGCTACGCAGCTTTTCGGACAATGAATGAATATTACTATGCAGATAAAAAACTATTTGAAGGTTTCATGATAGAATTGGGATTAGACCCTAAAAACGAAAGTTTAGACCCTAAAACACCAGAAGGTATAGGAAATTTGACGGCCAAAGCTATAATTGAAGCACGAAAAGGAGACGGCTCAAATCAATATGGAGAAGAAGCAGGATCAAATGGAGAGCCTTATTTCAATTATGTAGGATATAAACCTGTTAATTCTGCGGACAATACTGTTGACCCAAATCGTTGGCAACCAAAATATTTTTCAGACGGAAAAGGAGGGACTTTTGCACCTGGTTGTTTAACACCTTATTGGAACAAGGTAAAACCGATTGCTCTTAAATCAGGAGATCAATTTAGGCCAGATCCACCACCACTTATAGGTTCTGATCAATTAGAAAAAGAAGTTCAAGAAGTCATAGAGCTGCAAGCCAATTTGACTGACTATCAGAAAGCGTTAGTTGAGTTTATGAGAGACGGACCTCAATCTGTTCAACAAGCAGGACATTGGCTCAAATTTGCTCAAGACGTTTCAAGAAGAGATAATCATACACTTGACCAAGATGTAAAAATGTACTTCTACAATCAAGTTGTAGCAATGGATGCCTTTATCGCATCTTGGGATTCTAAAATGTTTTATGATTATGCAAGACCATACGCATTAGTACACCAGTATTATAATGAACAAAAAATTAAAGCTTGGGGAGGAGAAGGAAAAGGAATGATAGAAATAGACGGAAAACAATGGCGCCCATATTCACCAGAGATATTTTTGTGTCCACCTTTTCCAAGTTATGTTTCAGGACATAGTACAATTAGTGGAGGATGTGCAGAAGCATTAAAAATATGGACAGGAAATGATGAATTTGGTTCTAATGCAGAATTAGTTGCTGGGGCGATGACCGAACCTCACAACTTGGGAGATACGATAACGCTAGAATTTCCAACTTTTACAGAAACAGCTGAAATGGCTGGTATTTCTAGAGTTTTGGGTGGATACCATATTCAAGCAGATAATGTCGCTGGATTAGAATTAGGAAGAAATGTTGCCAAAGAAGTTTGGAAATTCTATAAAAAACATATCGGAGAACAATAACGAGACACATTAATTGCTATAAGTAATTGCTAGCTTTAGCCTACTTACAAAAATCCTTATGGTTTTCTAGTTCACTTTGTATTTGCTAAATTAGGTACTTAAACTACACAACTTTTTTACATCAACGTTGGCAATAATTAAAAATCACATCTAAATGAAAAAAATCTTAGTTCTACTTTTAGGCATAACCATTATTTATTCTTGTAGTAAAACAGAAAAACTAAATAAAGCCACGGTCTATTACAACGGCGATATTATAACAATGGTGGGTGAATCTCCAAATTATGTTGAAGCTCTTGTTGAAAAAGAAGGTAAAATCGTTTTTACCGGCTCTAGTAATAAAGCAATGCAATTTGCAGGTAAAGGACACAACATGATTGACCTTGATGGTAAAACATTAGTACCAGGTTTTATAGATGGCCATTGTCATTTTGCAAATTTTGGAGGACAAGCAATAGGAGCACAATTACTTGCTTCACCCGATGCAAATGTCGATGATATAGAAACACTAATTTCTGTATTAAAGCAATGGAATACACCAGAGAACCGAGCACTTACTGGTTGGATATTTGGAACTGGTTTTGACGATTCGGTTTTAAAAGAAAAACGTTTTCCTACTAAACACGATTTAGATCTAGTAAGTACAGAATTCCCAATAATTGTAGTACACATTTCAGGTCACTTTGCAGTTGTAAACTCTAAAGGATTAGACGAGTTAGGCATTAATGCCAATACTAAAGACCCTGAGGGTGGACTCATTAGACGTGAAAAAAATTCAAATGAACCTAACGGTGTACTTGAAGAACTGGCAGCAATTCCTTTTATGCTTCAAGCAATAGCACCTAAATCAGAAGAGGCTCTCATCAAGTTCTTTGATGCCGGACAGCATATGGCTCTTTCTTATGGTTATACAACTGCTCAAGAAGGAAGAGCCATGCAAAATCAAGAAATACTTGTAGCAATGGCTGAAAAGGATAAATATAAAATTGATGTGATAAGCTATGTAGATTATATGTTTGTAGATAAATACATGACTAGTAAATGGAATAACAAAAATTACATTAATAAATTTAGAATTGGCGGCATAAAAGTAACACTAGACGGTTCACCACAAGGAAGAACAGCCTGGAGGACACAACCCTATCTTATTCCACCAGAAGGAATGCCACATGATTACAGTGGCTATCCTGCAATACCAAATGATAGTGTTCTAACTTCTATATTTGAAAAAGGCTTCAAAAATAATTGGCAAATTCTTACCCATACAAATGGAGATGCTGCAGTTGACCAATTGATAAGAACCATGAAGCCATTACAAAAAAAATATGGTTTTAATGATAGAAGAGATGTTATCATTCATGGTCAATATATACGAAAAGACCAACTAAATGATGCTAAAGAAATGCATATGATTGCATCCTTATTTCCTTTACACACATTTTATTGGGGAGATTGGCATACAGAATTAATAGGTGATTCTTTAGTTCAAAACATTAGTCCTGTAAAAACAGCACTAAATAAAGGTATAGATGTAACTATTCACTCAGATGCGCCAGTGGCTTTACCTAACTTAATGCGTGTTATATGGACCGCTGCAGCAAGAACATCTCGCTCTGGTAAAATTATAGGTCCAGCTGAAAGAATAACACCTTATGAAGCACTAAAAGCCATAACAATATGGTCGGCTTACCAACACTTTGAAGAAGACAAAAAAGGAAGTCTTGAGAATGGGAAATTAGCTGATTTAGTAATTTTAGATAAAAACCCTTTAAAAGTGACTATTGAAGAAATAAAAGATATACAAGTCTTAAAAACAATTAAAGAAGGGAAAATAGTTTTTGAAAAATAACCATTACCAATAATAACTTTAAGTAATTGCTTTTTTTCAAAGACTTTAGAAGTTCCTTCAGAATTTTTAACTTAGTTTAGACTTGTAAAGTAAAAATGTAACCTGCGGACATATTTTAGAGATAGAAAATAATGTGCAACCTTGTAATTTCACTTGTTTTTAGTTTATTAAATTTGGAGAACTTTCTTATCAAAAAATAAGGAATACAAAATTACTTAAGTAACCTTTAAATGTTGAAATGGATATTGGGGTTAATTAGTTGGAGGCGCATTAATTTATTTTAGATGAAAAAAGTTGAAGTTGTAGCTGCTATAATATATTTTAATAACGAAATTCTCTGCGTTCAAAGACCTGAAAACAAACTAGATTACATATCTAAAAAGTTTGAATTTCCTGGAGGAAAAATAGAACATGGAGAGTCAAAAAAAGAAGCTTTAAAAAGAGAGTTAATTGAGGAGCTAAATTTTATTCCATCAAAAATCGATAGTTTATTTCTAACAGTGGTTTATGAATATCCTGATTTTGAATTAACAATGCACAGCTTTAAATGTTACTCTGAAACTAAAAAGATTCAATTAAATGAACACATTTCTTTTGAATGGTTAAATTTAAAAAACTTAAAAAAACTTGATTGGGCAGCAGCAGACGTTCCAATAGTTAATAGATTAATTGAGAATGAATAAATCATTTAATGAAAATTTCAAAGACAGTTTACTAGCAGGATTCATTGATAAGACTCTGCCATCTGATTTATTGTATCAACCAGAGTTATTAGTCAACAGAAAAGTACCCATTAAAAAAGTCCTACCTACAATTATAAAAGAATTAGAAAATTGTGAAAGCTTTTATATTTCTGTAGCCTTTGTAACTACAAGTGGTGTTGCAGCATTAATAAACACTTTTAAAAGTCTTGAAGAAAAAGGTGTAAAAGGAAAAATTCTTGTTTCTCAATATCTAAATTTCACACAACCCGAAGCTTTAAAAAGACTTCTACAATTTAAAAACATTGAATTAAAAATAATAACTAAAGAAAATTCACATTCTAAAGGTTATATTTTTAAACATTCTGAATACTACAATTTAGTAATAGGAAGTAGTAATTTAACTTCCTCAGCTTTATCTACAAATAAAGAATGGAATATGAAGGTTTCTGCAAGAAACTCAAGTTCTATAGTAGATAAAGTAATTAATGAATTTCAAGCTGATTTTGAAATAGGTGAAGTTGTTGATGAAACTTATATTGAGAAATATGAAGAGATTTATAAAAAGCAATTTCTAGTTTACAAAAAAAGTAAAGAAGAATTATCTAAAGAACTCAACTTAGAAATAATTCCAAATTTAATGCAAACCGAGGCATTAGAGAATTTAAAAAACTTAAGAAAAGAAAATAACAAGGCTCTTATAATCTCTGCAACAGGAACAGGTAAAACTTATTTAGCAGCTTTTGATGCCAAAACTTTTAATCCAAAAAAACTCTTATTTGTTGTACATAGACGGAATATAGCAGAAAAAGCAATGGAAACTTTTAAAACTATTTTTGGAAAATCTAAAACAATGGGGTTATACTCTGGAAATCAAAGAGAATTGGATAAAGACTTTGTGTTTTCAACTGTTCAAACAATTTCAAAATCAAATCATTTAGAACAATTTGATAAGGATTTCTTTGATTATATCATTATAGATGAATCTCATCGTTCAGGAGCAGATTCATATGTTAGATTAATAGAATATTTCAATCCAAGGTTTCTTCTTGGTATGACTGCAACACCTGACAGAACAGACAATAAAGACATTTATAGCTTGTTTAACTATAATATAGCTTATGAGATTAGACTTAATAAGGCAATGGAAGAGAATATGCTTATTCCATTTCATTATTATGGCATAACAGATTTATCTGTTAATGATGAAATACTTGAAAATGAATCGGACTTCAAACTTTTAACAGCAGATGAAAGAGTAAATAAAATTATTTCTAAAATTGAGTTTTATGGTTCTGATAACGGAATAACAAGAGGTCTGATTTTTTGTTCCAAAAAGATTGAAGCCAAAGAATTATCAGATAAATTCAATCAAAAAGGTTACAAAACAATTGCTTTAACTGGAGATAGTTCAGAAGAGGAAAGAACAAATGCAATAGAGTTATTAGAAAGTGACGATTTATCTATAAAATTAGATTACATTTTTACTGTTGATATTTTTAATGAAGGAATTGATATACCAAAAATCAATCAAGTCATAATGATTCGCCCAACCCAATCTGCAATTATTTTTATACAGCAATTAGGACGAGGATTAAGAAAAACAGATAACAAATATTACTTAACTGTCATTGATTTTATTGGGAACTATAAAAACAATTATTTAATACCGATAGCATTATATGGCGACACCTCCTTTAATAAAGACAAAATAAGAAAGTTGATTTCAGAAGGTAGCAGTATGATTCCTGGGGAATCAACAATTAATTTTGACGAAATCACTAAAGAAAGAATTTATGCTTCCATTGATTCTGCAAAGATGCAATTGTTAACTGATTTAAAAATAGATTATAATAATTTAAAAAGTAGAATTGGACGTATTCCAATGATGATGGACTTTGTGAAAAATGAAACTAGAGAACCGTTCTCATTCATTGACTATTCTAGGTCGTACTTTAATTTCATTAACAAAGTTGATAAAACATTTGATAAATCACTAGATAAAAAACTCTCTGAATTATTAGAGCTCTTTTCAAAAGAAATAAACAACGCAAAAAGAATTGAAGAAAGTATTATTTTAAAAGAACTACTTAACGATCATGAGCTAAGTACTTCTAAATTTAATGAAATAATATTTGATAAATATCAATATAAACCAAGCGCAGAAACGATAAAATCTTGTATTTCAAATATCAATTTCAGCTTTATTAGAAAAGAAGAAAAAATCATATTTTTAGAAAATC
>JAOEWO010000056.1 GCA_028383925.1 Winogradskyella sp. | reverse complement strand
TATTAAATTATTTGAAGGCTCTATTCGTCATAAAAATTCTGAATTACCGTCTTATAAAGCAGCTGTTAATTTTATAACCTCACCTTTAGAAAAACTATATGTTATAGATTTAGTTTGCATGGCCTCTTGGACAGATAAAGTTATAGATACAGCAGAGCGTAATTTCTTAAATAAACTAAAAATAGACTTAGCTCTAGATGGCATAAATATTACGAAGTCTGTAGATGACATTAACACCTTTTATGACGACCATAAGGACGATGTTGCCTTTTTAAGTTCTAAAAATTTAGCACAAAGTTTTTATGACAATAGCAGTAAGATTGTTTCAAAACTTATAAAAAGAAATAGCAAACGACTAATTAAAGAATTATCTGAAAGCAAAGAAGCTATGGCACTTTTAGCGCAATCTACACAGCGTAATCTTACAGATGATGAACAAAAGAAAATTCAGACACAACTACTAGATATTTTTAAATCCATACCAAGTTTAGCTATCTTTATGCTACCTGGTGGCATGTTGTTATTGCCGTTATTTATAAAGTTTATACCCAAACTATTACCATCTGCTTTTGATGATAACAGAATAGAAGATAGTGAGTAAGCTGTAACATTTTTGTAAACATAGTTACATATAGTGCATATTAAGCCTTTAACCATGATAACTAACTACTATACATTATTAAAAATAGAAGCTTCTGCTGATCTTAATACAATTAAGAAAGCCTTTAGAAAAGAAATTACAATCTATCATCCTGAAAATAATAAAACACCTGAAGCTAAAATAAAATTTGATTTGTTAGTAGAAGCATTTGAAGTACTATCTAAGCAAGAAAAACGGGCTTCTTATGATTTATTGTTGACATCTAAAATTACAAACAAACCTATTTTGATTGAAAAAAAGGAAGCGTACCAAAACTGGCAAAAAGAGGCTAAAACTAAATCTAAAACCTATAGAGAATCTAGTTTAACAGAATTATTTCTACTAGATATTTTCGCTGAAGCCGGATTTGAAGCATTGTTCTTAGGCACGGAAAAACTTATAGAAGGTGTTGGTGACACTCTAGGAGATGTAATTGGTAGTATATTTGATGGCTTATAATTACTCTAACCAATTTTTAAAATCTTTTACTCGCTCTCTAGCTACAATAATTTGTTGTTCGTTATAGCTATTAAGTTTAATCTGCAGTCTAGAATTGGTATAACTCACCATATCTTTAATGGAGTTAATATTAATGTAGAATTTTCTACTAATTCTAAAAAATATATGCGGCTCTAGCTCATTCTCTAACTGATCTAATGTTAGGTCTAGCAAGTAGTTTCTACCTTCGTTGGTATACACATAAGTGCCTTTGTTTTCGCTATAAATACATTCAATATCTTCAACATTTATAAGCTTTAAGTGTTGGCCCACCTTCACCGAAAAGCGTTTTTTATACGCACGTTCTATTGGGTTAACAAGTAATTTTTTAATATCATTAAAATCTAAAGTAACCGATTGCTTTTTTGGTGCACGTACTTTAAATTTTTCGACAGCTGTTTTTAAATCCTCATCATCAATTGGTTTTAGCAAATAATCTATACTATTAAGTTTAAAAGCTTGCAATGCATAGGCATCATAAGCGGTAGTAAAAATTACAGCCGATTTAATATCAATAGCTTCAAAAATTTCGAAAGAAAGTCCGTCGCTTAACTGAATATCTAACAATATTAAATCGGGATGCTCGTTTTCTTTAAACCACGCTAAAGATTCCTCAACAGAATGTAACATCGTTTCGGCTTCAATATTTAGAATTTTTAGCATACGCTGTAAACGTCTTGCAGAGGGCTTTTCGTCTTCTATTATAATTACATTCATATACTTTAGGGTATTATTAGTCTTTTTTTTTGCCTTAAACTTTTATGTTTTATTCCCAAAACTTGGTTTCTTCAGCGTCTTTATTTTCTAAAAACTGATCTATCTTTTTATCTTCCCAACTCTTTTTAAACAGTTGTTTACTTTTAAAAATGACCAATCCATGAATAATCATAAAAACAGACCAAACTAAAATAATACTTAGGTTTAAACTTATAATTGAATTCTTATAAATGCCTTCAACAATATAAAGGTTATACACAATTAAACTTATAAAAATGATATAACTGGCTAAATGAAGGTAAAAAAGCATCACTTTTCTACTTCTTTGTTTAGCCTTAATCAGGTATTCTTTTTCTTTAGTATTCATTATTAAGGTGAAATTATTTTACTTGTTTTCCCATTTTCCAAATTACTTTAGTGCCGCTTAATACTTTTAGATCTTTGGTCACGTCACCCTCTAACAATATAAAGTCAGCATTAAAGCCAGGTTTAATATAACCAGTGTTTTCTATACTAAACGCGTTAGATACATTACTCGTACCCGCTTTAAGCACCTCAAGAATTGGCATACCAGATTCTAATAACAAATCGAGTTCTTTATACAAATCTGTACCATAATTAATACCCAGATTTGGTGGATCTGTTCCTGCCAAAATAGGAATACTTGCGTCGTACATTTTTTTAACTTCTGCTAATAATTGTGGTTTGGTTAAAAATTGGTCTGCGCCAGCACCCATACTTTCAAAAGCTTTAAGGGTGGTTAATAATGTTGGTATTACAAAAAATGTTTTTGATTGCGCTAATGCATTTAACTGCACTGTATCTAATACTTTATCCCACCAAATATGCACCAAACCATCAGCATTATTTGTAATTACAGTAATAGCATCTTCTAATTTACTAACATGTACAACCGCAATTTTTTCGGCTTTATGTGCTTCTTTTATAAGCGCGGCAACGGTTGCTTTATCTAAAGTAGTTTTCCAAGGTTCTACAATAATTTTAATATGATCTACATCTGCTTTTACACGGTCTGCAATAAATTGTTTTGCATCTTCTGGTTTTGACAATGTTGGCACCTCAAACCCAAATTGCGTACCATGCCCACCAGGCGCTGTTGCTGCATAACCTGCAACATAATAGCGTGCGTAATCTGTAGAATCTTTTAGTTGTCGCATCATACCTTGGTATAGTTCCATACCATGCATATCCATAACATTTAACACACCCGCGTTAGCCGCTTCTTTAAGTGATAATGGCGACCATGCATGCACATGCGCATTAGAGAGTGCTGGCATTAAGGTTTTACCTTTACCATCTATAACTGTATCTTTTTTTGAAGTTTTTAAGGCTTTAGAAACCGCAGTTATTTTACCTTCAACAACTCTAACAGAAGTAGATTCTATAATAGATTCTCCATCAAAAACTTTTATATTTTTAATAACAAAACTGTTTTGTGCATTGGTTACAAAACCAATACAAAGAACAATTGCAAATACTATATATTTCATTGTAACTAGTGTTTTAAATTATTCCCAACCTTGACGTTCTTTATCCATAAACTCTTCTACTTTACGTTTTTCCCAGTCTTTTCCAAAAAAGAAATCGGGTCCAAAAACTCCAATAAAATGAAATACTAAACCAATACCCCAAAATACAGCTGTTGCATAAGGACCAAAGCCTCTAAACCCATCACTAGAGTTAAGACCAATTAGTAAAATTAAAAACAGATTCACCACCACATAGACTGCAAAATGCCAATAAAAACCAACAAGTGTTTCTACTTTTTTCTTGGCGCGTAAATAAGCTTCTTCTTTTCTAAAATCAGATATTTCATCTGAGTTATCGGAAGGTTCTATAGTATATTTTTCCATAATCTTAATCTTTACTTTTTTTTGCTAATTCTTTTTGCATGAGTTCTTCAATTTTTCGCTCTTCCCAACCTTGACCAAAAACCAAGGATATAAAATGCATTACCAACACAATGCCCCAAACCGTCCATACACTTAAGACGTCTATACTTATTAAATCGTTTATAATGGCATCCCAAGAGTCTAAGTTATTAGATACCTTAAAGCCTGTAATAATGCTATTAACTATGAAGTAAATCACTACATGATTGTAAAAGCCTTTTAGTTTTTCGACCCTATTTTTAGCTTTAATATATTTTAAATTTGAATTTTCATCTTTCATACTATCTAAATTTAATTCCAACGTTCTGTTTGATTTTCTTTACTCATGTATTCTTCTATCTTACGTTTTTCCCAACTAGCACCAAGGGCACCATTATCTATATAAACTCTGTAAGCTTGAAAGACTAAACTTAAACCCCAACCAAACATAGGAAACCAAAACCATTGTATAGTGTGACTAGAATACGTGTACCAAATAAATATTAAAAAAGGAATAACAAATACATAAGATATTAGACTGTAGTAAAAGCCTTTTAATTCTTCTACACGTTTGCGGGCCCTAACATAATCATCGTTAAGACGGGCTTTAGATTTTTGTGCTGTTCTCATAATTGAAACTTGTTTTGTGAGCATAGGTATCGCTACTGCAAAATCCTTATCTCTTTGATTGATGTGTACTTTTCGTTCTGATAATAACCCGTAGCGTTGCTTAATATTTTCTAAGCCTACACCACTACTCTTCTTTACAATTTGTTTGGTTTGAAGGTTGTTCATTACCACTAAATGATCTCCGTCTTCATATATTTTAATGTGCAACGGCTTGCTAGAAGTTACCATATTGTGTTTTACAGCATTCTCTAATAATAATTGCAATGACAAAGGCACCACTTTACTTTCTGGATTTGAAGCCTGCTCGGGAATTTCGAAAATAATGCTATCCTCAAAACGCATTTTTAAAAGCGTCATATATGTTCTTGCAAAATTTAGCTCTTCATCTACGGTTACTAACTCTTTACTTTTTTGTTCTAAAACATAGCGGTACACCTTAGATAATGACGTTGTAAACTTTTGTGCATTTGCAGGGTTTTCTTCAATTAAACTAGTTAATACATTTAGGCTGTTAAATAAAAAATGCGGATCTAACTGATTTTTTAAAGCATCAAACTTTGCAGCTGCTGCGCCAGCAATTACCTTTTGTTCTGTAACCTTAGTTTTTTGGTATCTGTTATAAAAATAAACGACATAGAATATAGATACAATAGTTAAGGTAACACCAAGTCCAAAAGAATACCCCTTCCAACTTTCGTTAGCTATAAAGGTGTCAAACGATTGCTCATAAAAAAAGACGGTAACTAATACTCTTAAAATAAAAATACAAACCAATGTAATTAATGTTGTACCAAAGATGCCAAATACAATACGTTTTATAATTTCGTAAGACTGAAATTCTCTACTTTTCATATACCTAAAATACAGCGTATTGGCATAGCTTAAAACAAATGTGTACAACTGAAAAAAGGCAAAATCAATTAAAAAATCGTGTGTAGTATTATATTGAAACCCAGTATTAGAGATTAAATTTCCGACTACATAAATAAGGCATCCTATAAAAAATGTGACAAAAATTGGCTTTATAGATTTTAACATAGTTGTATTGCTTTAAATTTACTTCTTACAAGATGCTGCGACTACTTTAGCGCGCTCTTTTCCCCAACTTGGGTGCAAATCGCTTTCTGCCTTAAAGGTATCAAAAAGTAAAATAGAAGCCTCAATAGCTTTACAATAGGGTGTTGTATCTTGCCCAAAGTATTTGGCACTTCCCATAGCCCATTCTGCTTTACCAAAAGCCACCCTAGGGTTGCTAGCATCTATAGCATAAGCTTTAGCGTAGAGTTCTGTGATTTTACTAGAATATTTCATACCATACGTCATACCATCAAAAGCCACCCAATTGGTATATACTTGAGCTTGCATTACCAGCAACTCAGCATTATTTTCGCTCAGTGCCATTGCTGTATCTAAATGCGTTTGGGATTTATCTAATTGTGCTTTTAAAACTGCCTCGTCTTTTACATTCCAACTTTTTAAGCTATTTAATTGTGCTATATAATAATGTGGTAACCACGCGTTAGATTCTGCTTTGGCTATACGCTCAAACATGTGTTCTGCTTGGTCTGTTTTATCTGCTTGCCACAGCTCAAAAGCTTTAGACATGCCTTTTTCAAAATTAGTTTGCGCTTGTACACTACCAATAACTGCTACTAAAACAATTATTAGTAGATGTGTACGTAGCGTATTAAAAATAGTTGCGTATTGGTGTATTTTAGTTTTCATCTGTAAATCGTTTTAAAAAGTGTTATAGGGCTATAGTTAAAGTCTTATTTGCGTTAAGCTCAAAATTTGCATCCTTCCATTTTGGAGGTCCCATAAAGCCTTTAGCATTGTTAGAACAACCGTAGGCTTCTTTTGGTATGCCCACAAAATTTGTATCCATTTTACCGTTATCATTTTCATCATGAAAAATAGAAATCGCATACACACCCTTAGGGATATCTTTAAAGGTTACTGTACAACCGTTATTGGTAATTGTACTTTTTGTGCCTTTGTAGATGGTGTCTAAAAAATCGGTTTCAGAATTGTAAAGTGCTAAAAATATTTTACCCTCATTGTTAGCCGCATCTTTTACCGTAACTGTTATGGTATATGCTTCTGTTTCTGTTGTTACAAATGCACTGAGCGTGCTTACCATTAATACTACAATTAGTTTTACCAAGACATTCATAAGCTTCTATTTTGTTTGATACAAATATCTAACACATCTGTAGATTTAAAAAACTAGAACTACTCAAATGTATTTTTTTTATGACGAAATGTAATTTTTAGCCATTCAACCTAAAAAAAGGCAACAATCTGATGTAATATTTGCTAATGCACCACAAAATAACAGACAGGTTTTACCAAAAGTAATATCTAAGCTATAAAACCAGTGATGCGTTTAAAGCAAAAACTAAAATTTACGTAAAGTTATCTATAGGTTGCTGTGCTAATTTGTATAACTTTACTTTAGCAAAATAACTACATAAGTTACTTTTATTCTTTTAATTGGGTGAGGATTATTAGTGTGGTTAGGCTTGTATAAAGGATGGCGATAAGCTAAGTATACATAAGTAGTAAATATAAAAAACACTTTAAAAACAAAACTACCAGCCTTCTAATTTAATAAGCTCAATTTTGAAGTTTTAGATTAATTCTAACAATAAATGTTATAAAAAATAAATGCACACTATTTTAACCCCAAAAAATAATTAAGTCTTAAAAGTTTATATATTGAGTACATAAACTATGAATTTACAGCGTCAAATAATAAAAAGGAGTACGCAACTCATCTCCTTTTTCTTGGGTATAGAAATTCTTTTAGGGTATAAATTGTGGTTTCCTATTTATAGAGAATTTCCATTACTGTCTGCCTTTAGCTGGTTAGATTTTTCTATTGGTATTTTAGGCGATGGCCTACTCACTTTATTGGTACTTATTGCCTTAGTCGCTATTTTTTTAGACTGGCACAAAAAACTAGCCTTGGCAACGCTACTTGGTTGTCTCACCATTCTTATACTAGAAGACATTACACGTTTACAACCATGGGTTTACACACAAGTGGCGCTTTTAATACTTCTATGTTTTAATAAAAAAGGCCAAGTAAAGTCCGTATTAACTAGTGTTTTATGGCTTATAGCATTGGTGTATATATGGAGTGGCATACAAAAACTTAATTTAGGATTTCTGCAAGAGACCTTCCCATGGTTGCTTACTGCCTTTGGTTTTAATTTAAAAACTGACACCTCTGCAGCCATGCATACTTTTAACTATGTATTTGCAGTAGTGCCGCTTTTAGAGTGCTTAATTGGTGTTGGTCTTTTAAGCACTAAAACACGTAAAACCAGCATCATTTTAGCACTACTTATGCATGTGTATATAATACTAAGTTTGGGCCCAACGGGTCTTAACTGGAATTTAATTATACTACCCTGGAACTTGTGTTTTGCACTACTCCTTTTACAGTTTTACGCTCTAAAAGAACCGTTGCTAATCACAAAAGATATGTCATGGTTTGCGTTTAATTATGCCGTTATTCTATTTTTTGGACTTCTGCCTGCTTTAAACTTTATAGGGTATTGGGACAGTAACTTGTCTAGCACCATGTATTCTGGCACACATAGCAATGTTATATTTTATTTTGAAACAGACAGCACACCTCAACAAACTACATTTAGAGCAGCTGCAACCTTACCTGTAGAAGGTAAAAAACAAGCGTCTTTAATCTCTGAAACTTGGCTAACTTCTTGGAGTGTTTACGACTTAAAGGTGCCTTTTTACAGCGCAGACCGGTATTATAAACGGTATGGAAAACAACTTTGCGAAACCACCAAAAACACATCTAAAGCGGGTATTAAAATAATTACAAGATCTAAATTTACAGCCAAACCAGTTGTAACCAAATGCAGTTGTTTAACGCTTTTAGAGTCGAATTACTTTAAACTTTTATCTACGAAATGAGCTCAGCTACTTTGAATAATTTTGATTATAATAGAAATTTCAACTAACTTTGTTTTTAGAAACAAATAACAATTTACACCTTTATTGAAAGACTCAAAAGTTTACGTTTCTAATAGTTCTTAAAACCTTCATTTACATAATTTTATAGTATTCTGATATAAAATATTCAATATTCTTTATGATCGAATTTAAAAATAATCTATAGGTGGAATCGCACGAAAAAAAAATACTATATAGAATAAAATGGATTTCTAATATTCTTAAAAACGGGCTTTTTTGGCATGGAATGCGTAACACATTAGCTAAAATTGGATTTGATTTTATGCCCTACTTCTGGGAGATAGGCTCTATAGATATAGAACCACCTAAAATTAGAGGTGATGAAACCTTATATAAATTATCTGTTTTAGGTATTGAGGAAATATCTTACATTACAAACAATGTCATAGGTATTGGCCATAAAGATTTAATGAATGATCTTAAAAAAGGAGATACGTGTTTAAGTATTAAAAAAGGAGAAAAAATATCAGTTTATTCTTTTATAAAACATGAAACATTTTCTTTTAGAGGTAGAAGATTTATAATAAAATCCTCTGAGGGCTATGTACACAACACTTATACATTTGAAGATTTTAGAGGTCTAAATCTAGCCCCATATTTACGATATCAATTTTATCAACATTTAAAAAATAAAGGTATTTACAACTATTATAGCATTAGTGAGTACTTTAACAAACCTACATTAAAATATAAACAGAAATTAAATATAAAACCACAGAAGCTATATCTAAGTATCATATTATTTAAAAAATGGGAGTTTAACTATACTTTAAAATCGTATTAATAAGTTAGATATTTACATCCTAGTCTCAAAAATGAAATTCTTAAGAAAAGAAAAATAGCTACTCATTTATTTGAAATAGTTACTTAATTTTTTTTCTAATTAAATTTATTTTTGTGACATCTTTAAGCACTTGTTTTACACGAACTTTCTTTAATAGAAAATTAGTAATAAACTTATTTATTTGTTTTGGCAAAAATGGTAACGGACGCAAAAGATCAATAATTAACACTACCCTCTCTTCTTTTGAAGTGTTTATTACTTCATGTTCCCAAGTATCGTCAAATAATATACTTTCTCTCTCTTTCCAATAATAAACTTCATCTTTTAATCTTATACTAGGAGGTGAAACTTTTGGAACTTTAAGTCCTAAATGATATCTAAGATAACCTCTATAAGGGCCGTGATGAGCTGGTATTGATTTCCCTGGCTCTAAGACCGAGAAAAAAACCTTATAAACATTAGGAATCTCCTTTAACAAAGCACATGTTTTAGGGCATAATTCTTTAGCAAGATCTGGTATTTCACCAGAATAATATAATAAAAAAACTTTCCATTTCAAATTAGGATCAACATTACCAGATATTGCATATTGCCTTTGCTCTACTTCATGATAAGCAGGGATTTCGAAATGTTTATTTACATTTTCAAACTCGGCCTTTATAACATCAAAGCTTTGTTCTATTGCAGATAACTCAGGAAAAGTTCTTTTTACATCTAAAATGACGGGTCTATTTGGTCCACCGTCATATAGACTGATGACCTTATTCCCAATTTTCATTATTAGATTAGTGTTTATAAACCCAAAAAACATATGAATATTTTAATATTTAATTACTACTAAAGTGAAGTCAATTTAAGAAAGTATTAAATTTTAATGACTTCTAAACGACTGTATTTAATCTGTAAATTTACAAAACAATTTAATTAAGTTGTTGATAATATTCTAAAACTAATTACATGCAAATTCTAAACAAAAAAAGTCATCTATAACTTGACTAAAACACAGTTTGTCACATAATAATTAGCAGATAATAAGTGGATGTTTTGATTTTGTGGTAGAACAGTATATTACCCAAAAGCCAATCCTTAAATATTTTAAAACACTAATATTAAAAATACTTTCATTTATGATTTTAACTAACTAAAACTAACTGTGTTTTTACTATGCAAAAATAATAGAAACTATATTTTAGCTACCCGTCGTACATTTTGACAAAATTTATGAGTTGTAGTGAATTTTTAAATTGAAAATGAGAAAATTTTGTGTCGAAAAGCCGAATTTTAGCTTTTTAAATAATTCTCGACACGATTTTTATCACCCCAAAATCAATCGAATTGACGTAGCTTTTATATTTTAATGCAAATTATACTACGGTTTTTAGTTATTATTTTACACTAAATATTTAAATTCTTTTTTTGAAAAATAGTGAATTTAATAATATCTATTATGGCATATTAATACCTCAAAACCTAGTTGTTAAACAGTGAGATATAATAGATTTTACTTTAAAAAAATAATCAGAAGTAAATGACATAGAAATTGATAAAACAGTGTATCTAATCAATGACAAAACACTGCCATTATTTTTAATAAAAAAGCTTGAAACAGAAAGTTTATTTGATTTAAAAAGCTAATAAATACTTTTATAAAAGTTGGAATACAAAACCCTGATTAAGATAACCTATTAAGTGTTATAGAAGATTTGATATTATTAAAAAAATGCAGAACTCTAGATTAAGAGTTCTGCAGCTGTATTTATAAGGTATTAGACTTTATTTACCTCGAGTAATTTGGTGCTTCCTTTGTTATGGTAACATCGTGCGGGTGACTCTCATTAATACCACTTGCCGTAATCTTAACAAAACGGCCATTCTCTTTTAACGTTTCAATATCTTTCGCTCCGCAATAACCCATTCCAGCTCTTAGTCCACCAATAAATTGATGAATACTTTCAAATAAATCACCTTTATAGGGTACACGACCAACAATACCTTCTGGTACTAACTTTTTAATATCGTCTTCTACATCTTGAAAATAACGGTCTTTACTCCCTTGTTTCATAGCTTCTACAGACCCCATTCCTCTGTAAGATTTAAACTTACGACCTTCGTAGATAATAGTTTCTCCCGGACTTTCTTTGGTACCAGCTAAT
>JAOEWO010000055.1 GCA_028383925.1 Winogradskyella sp. | reverse complement strand
ATTTTGGATCCACAGTTTTAAGTCTAGCAAATATTAAAGCACCAAAACACATACAAGGAAAAGCATTTTTAGGCGAATACGTTACTGAAAAACGAGAAGTTGCTTACGCAACATCAGACCGTTTCGATGAATTTACAGACCGTTCTAGAACCGTATATTTTGATGATTTCATCTACATTAAAAATGATTTTCCTGAGAAAGTATGGTATAAAGATGTTGGTTACAGAAAGCAAGTACCAATGATGACCGAAATGTTGAGTCTTCGTGAGGCAGGCAAACTAAATGAGACACAATTAAAATGGTTTAGTGATAAGCCAAAAGAAGAATTATACAATCGAAAAACAGACCCACATAATTTAAACAATCTAGCTCAGGATTCAAATCATAAAATCCAATTAGAAAAAGGGCGTTCATTAATTTTAGAGTTTAAGAAAGGGCAACTTGAAGATAAAGCGATGCAACCTGAAGCGCAAATGGTAAAAGATATGTGGCCAGATTTTGTGCAGCCAATTACAAAACCTGTAACGTTGAGCACTTCGACTACGCTCAGTACAGGCTCTGACGAAACGTCTCAAGGCAAAACAATCACTCTTTCATCTAAAACTAAAGGTGCTTCAATTGCCTATATTATTTCCAATGAATTATCACAAGACTATGATTTTAATAGTCCTTGGCAGTTGTATTCTGAACCTATCCAACTTAAAAAAGGGGATGTGATTTATGCTATTGCGGAACGCATTGGTTACAAAGTGAGTGAAATCACTAATCATAAAGTTGAATAACAAATAGAGTTTAAAATTCCAATTATTTTAAAAAGGAAAAGCACTGCAATTATCTACAGTGCTTATCAAAATTACTAACTATTTTAATTTTGTTCCTAAGAAATCAAATTACTTTTTGATTATTTTTTTGGTAAGGTTTAAGGCATTATCACCAGTGATATGCATTAAATAAATACCAGAATTATGAGTTTGAAAATCTATTTCGGTATTTGTGAGGCTATCATGAATTGTCGCTAATACTTTCTGCCCTAGAATATTAAAAACTTCAATAGTAACATTGGTTTGTATAGTGTTGAAAGCAATGTTAACACTGTCATTAGTTGGGTTAGGATAAATGCTTACATTAAAATCATCGGTTAGCTCTTCGGTTGATAAACTCCCATCATTGGTTTTACCTATTACTTCAATTTCAGCAAACTTAAGTTTTGTATCTGTAGGTTCTGAGGATTGTATACGCATATAACGACCAATAGCACCGATGTTATTTCCAGAAAATTTACGAGTAGGTGTGGCATTTTTTACAAACTCATAATCGGCTTGTGCCTGAGATTGTGCAAACGTGGTTCCTGTAAAAGGCGTGTCTGAAATAAATACAGAGAAGTTCTTAAAATGACTAGAAACAGGTGCGATATCAGAACCATTAAGTTCTACAGTATTCCAAATATCAAAATACGCGATTATTTTTTCCTCACCAAAATCTAAATCGTAATAAGGTTCACTTTCTATAGTAGTTTCAGAAAAACTACCAACATCTACCAAACCTCTTTGGTAATACTGTACATTAAGACGTCCATTAGTATTGCCGTCAATCGCTTTTTCTGGGCCAACAGTGATTGTCGCAGCACCATGTGTGCCATCATTATAAGTTACATTGCTGCCAGTAGAACTCTGCGAAACCGTTGCCAAACGACTAATGATTTGGTTTTTTGGGGCAAGGGCAGAAGTATTTTCTACTTGAGCATTAGCAAACACACCCGAGTTAGGTGCATTCATTATTTTCACTCTTACAGGAAATGTAGTGTATTCAAACGTACGACGGTTCGGCAAACTTTCGTTCAAAATAAAATAAAGTTGGTCATTATCATCTTCATCCTTAAAAACACCATTTTCAGTTAAATATTCTTCAAATTTTGCTTGAGATGCAAATTGATATATACGTTTAGGATAGCCCTCTCTTAAAGTGCCTTGTGCTAAAGCTTGTCTTGTGCCCATATCATAACTTCCAAAGTCGTCAGTAATAATGCCATCAACTTCAAAACGTAAGGCTTCATCACCAACTTCGGTATAATTAACCTCTAGAGTTGAATCATCTAAGACGGTAAACGTTGTAGGTCTAGAGCTAATATCACCACTGTTCAAAAATATGGTGTTATCTGCATGTTCATTATAGGTAAAACTTGGGTCTTCACTTGGGTTATCTATAGTAAGTTCATAAAAATTACCCACGTTTATAGTTTCTAAATTCACAAAAAGCCAAGGCGTAAAACCATTATTTCTTGTTTTTGGTCCTTGAGAATTGCTCAATACGACTTTAGAGACTTGTAGAGCATGTTCTAAATCTACCAGCTTAATATTTTCAAAAGTTTGGTTGTGCGAATGTTTCCACATGTCAAGACCTCGCGATGAATTAGGGTTTTTTCCTGAGATGAAAATATCCTTAAAACTGTAGTCTGCCTGATAATTAATTAAAAACCCAGTATTTGCACCCCAAACTTTAAAACCATCGAATACAGAGCGCGATTCGTGATTTAAACCCATGTCGCGCTCAATAGATCGCAAACCAATATTACAATCAATGACGATTGTATTTTCCATAATTAAAGAAGCTTCTGACGGTAATACACCATCACCTTCTTTGCTGTAGCCATTTCTACTTAATGGAAAGTTGTCAACTTCATAACCAACACGAGTAGTGGCCAGTGCTTGTGGGTCTAAACGATCTAGGTTAGTAATAGAATTATTCATATTTATAACTCCAACTCCTCTTACGGCGTTAGCAATAACATTGTTGCGACATAATACGGCACGACCTTTTAGGGCTAAACCTTGGCCAGAAAATAAATAGTCGTCATGGTGCAGTGATGCTGTATACGGATCTGTGGTATGACCTTGTTTTATGTTTACAACCAAATTATCATCCCAAGTACCAGTTTCGCTTCCGGTCTCAGAGACAATTCCTGCACCTGTCACATCATAAACGACATTATTAGATACATTAGCATGCGAGTCGTGATGTGTAATTCCCCAACCTGGGTTATCCCAGACCACATTACCTGTAACTTGTGCCATATTGGCGCCAAATGCAGTGCCAAGTTTATGTAAATGAATAGAATATCGTCCTCTAGAATTGGTTATTTCGTTCGCGGGTATACGTCTCATTTCTGCACATTCTTGACCTAAAGCAGAAACTTTAGAGGTAAATACATTTGGCTCTAACCAATTATTCCAAACAAAATCATCTAGCACTTGTGCTTTATTGGTACGCCCTAATCTTAAAAACTGAACGTTTCTTATTTGTACATTAGTGTCATTGTGCATTGCCATTACATGGCCTCTTTGCGTGATAACATCGGTTACAGGCGATTTTATAAGAATATTGCGTGTTAAGTTACCCGCAAAACAATGCAAGCCTTCTGAAGGTCTACCTTCATGATTTTTAGATAAATTTGAATCGAAAGAAATCATTGCACCTGAAATACTTTGAATTTTGACTTGGTCTTCTCCGTTGTTTGATGAGGTAGCATTACCTCCACTAGTGATAATAATATCGTCGTTAGCTTGCCACCCAGTAGGAACTTCAGATAATTCGATACTACTTTGTCCAGAATTAGCGTTAGATGCCAATTTAACCATATTTGTTTTTTCTTTACCAAGTAGTTCTAACTCTCCCATAGTTACCATACCTAAACTTAATTGTTTAGGATCCCAACTGTATCGGCCTAAGACACCAATGCCATCATCAATTGTTATACCTCCACTTTCTATAATCTGAAAATCACCATTAAGTGCTTCCTCATAGGTGTTATATCTGTCATTACCTTGACCAGACCTTGTTTTAAAGGTAACGATGCCATTATCTCTAAAATGAGTTTTTGCAGCTGTAGACCAGTTATTTGCAGCAGTGCGATAGGTTTCAATATCAAATGGTTCGATGTTTATAATAATTTTTCCATCTGATGGATTATTCGCTGCAATAGTAACCGTTGAAGTCATCATTGCAAAGAAAGTATCAAATTTTATACGCGATGTAGAATTAGAATTTGTTTGGGTCATATTGAAAGTTCCATCGACCCTAATGGCAAATATGTGATCGCCTGATGACCCTTGGTAGTTTATTATAAAATCGTTAGGAATATAAACAATTGATCCGGTTGAAGGAACTGAACCTGCATCCCAAGTTGAAGGGCTAAACCAATCTCCATTTTGAACAGCCGTATGTGTTGCGAAATTAGCTGGTACAGCATTCATCATGTCCATTTGTGCAAAACTTATGATAAAAAAGAGTGAAAAAAGTGCTGAGAAAGCGACGTGTTTTGGGTTAAACCGTTTCATAAGTAGATTTTTATCAAAAATATGAAATATGTTATAGTCAAAGGTTTTGTTTCTAACTGTTATGGTTCGTTTTACGTCTGTTTATATTTTTTATTGACAATTTTCACCCTATATACGTTTAATTTTATACCCCATTTAAAAGATATAGTTTTAGATTTGATTTTAATAAAGAAATAAAGTGAAGGTTTTAGATAAGGTATAATAGGGTTCTATGTTTCTGATAATGTTGCACCTATTAGGACGTTATTTATATGAAATTCCTTAAACTAAGATTGTGACACTGTTTTTAACTTTTTTTAGTTAACTAAAGATTAAACGTATGAAATACTATTCAATTCTTTTACTTCTAGGGTTTTTTGCTTCAAATATTAGTGTTGCCCAAAACACTGACCAGTCAAAACCCAATATCTTATTAATTTGTGTTGACGATTTAAGAAATAATCTCGGTGCTTATGGAGATAAACAAGCAATTACCCCAAATATAGATGCTTTAGCAAAAGAAGGTGTCACCTTTAGAAATCACCAAGTGCAGTATGCTGTTTGTGGACCATCGCGAGCAGTAATAACAACTGGTTTAATGCCAGAAGAAACTGGTGTTATTGGGTTCAAACCCATAAGAGCAAAACTGCCGAACGTTAAATTTTTACCAGAGTACTTTAAAGATAGCGGATATACAACTGCTGCGGCTGGAAAAATTCACGATCCAAGAACGGTTGGTGAGCCAAATAGTAACTCTAAAGATGGTGGTGATTTAGCATCTTGGACCATTCCTTATTTAGCTCCAAAAGGTGGACATAAATCTAAAGAGAGAATGGCTTTAGACTTTAAAGACTTACCAGATGAGGATTATGTAGACGGTATTATTCGTGTTGAAGGCATTAAATTATTGGAACAAGTCGCTAAAAAAGACCAACCATTTTTTATGGCTATCGGATTTAAAAAACCACACGAACCCTTCATTGCTCCAAAGAAATATTGGGATTTATATAACGATACTAAATTTGAAGTTGCAGCAAATCAAAAAGCACCAATAGGACGTGATGATTTAAAAACCTACGCCATCCATGGTAAGGATGTAAAACAAAATATGAATGCTGAAACAAGATTGATTAATGACGATTTTCAATTAAAACTAAAACAAGGCTATTATGCATGCACCTCATTTGTAGATGCACAAATAGGTTTAGTTATAGATAAATTAAAAGAGTTAGGTGTTGCAGATAATACCATTATTGTGCTTTGGGGGGATCACGGCTTATTTTTGGGCGAACATGGTCGTTGGAATAAACATTCTAATTTAGAAGTCGCCTCTTCATCACCATTAATTATTGTTGACCCAAGAAATTCAAAAGCAAAAGGCGAAACGTTTTCGGCAGTGTCAACCATTGATATTTATCCAACACTTTGCGAGTTAGCAGGTTTAGATATTCCTGAACAACCAAAAAATGCAACTAAATTAGACGGAAGACCAATTAAAGGTAGAAGTTTAGTACCTATTTTAAATGATACTGACGCTCAGGTTAAAATTGGGGCTATTACAGTCTACAGACGACAACGTGGTATAGGTTATGGTTACAGAGTAAAAGGAAAATACCGTTATATCGAATGGGTGAGCAAAAAAGGTGGAAACAATTTTTATGAGTTATATGATTATGAAAGAGACCCAAACGAAACCAGAAACCTTGCAGTGACAGAACGCGAAATTTATGAGCCGTTATTACATAAGTTTTCTAGAAATATTAGAAGTATGGGTGAAGGTGATGGTTGCCTAAAACTACTAAAAACCAAACCTTTTGAAGTCTCTTCTAAAAATAAAAAGAATATTCTAGTGAGAGATGCAGATGGTGATGGTATTCCTGATGATAAAGAAGGAAATAGAGATGCAGATGGTGATGGTATTCCTAATTATTTGGATAGAGATTAAAAATGAAAAACCTAATTCTATTACTATGTATTTTAGCGGGTCTTTTCTCATGTAAAGCACAAGACATTAAAACAAGTGTTAAAAAAACCAAAGTGTTTCTGCTCGCTGGTCAATCTAATATGGATGGTCGAGCAAAACCTACAGGTTTGTCAGAAATTGATAAACAACGTTTAAAGAAAGCTCAGAAAAATGTCACTTTATATTACAATTTTGATGAAGGAAACCCATTAGATACAACCAAAGTTGCCAAGCATACTGCCCAAAAATTTGGTGCAGATTATTTGTTTGGACCCGAATTGTTTTTCGGAATTAATATGTCTGAAAAATATCCATACCATCAAATTATATTGATAAAGCGCTCTCGTGGTGGTATGTCTTTGTATGGTGCTTGGAATCCGGATTGGACACTCGAAAAAGCAACCTTGATAAAAGAGGAACACCAACCAAAGTTATACGGCGAGTTTGTAGCATACGGACAAAAAGTGTTAATGACTTTAGAAAAAGACAGTTATGAGTTATGCGGTATGCTTTGGGTGCAAGGGGAATCTGATAGCGGAAAAAAAGGTGGTTTGAAGCCTAGAGAAGCTTACCAAGAGAACCTAATCAAATTAATCGGTCAAGTGCGTACAGATTTTAATAAACCTAAATTACCATTTTTAATGTTTCAAGTAGGTCGTGGTAAAGTTGTTGAAGCAATGCGGTCAGTCTCAAAATTAGACGCTAATGTGCTTTTAATTCCGCAAGAAACTCATAAGAATTCAAAATTCTATTTTGAGAAAAATCCACCACCAACAGGACATTATGTAACTTCAGCGATGAAGAAAATTGGTGAGTACTTTTTTGATTTTTATGAGCAATCGTTCTCCTCTAATTAATTCTAAAGCAAATAGTATACGTTATATGACTATCTTCAAACCTCTTTTCAAGAAGTTTTAAGGACATTTACTCTCTAAGGTTGTTTCAACCATAATTTCATTAATTTCTTGCCTATGAAGTTTTTAAACTTATATTTTTTAATTCTTGCGTTTGTGTTTACCAACACAAGTTCGTCTCAAATTACACCTGAACAGATGGTTGTAAATATGGGAAGAGGTATAAATATAGGCAACGTTTTAACTGCACCAGTAGAAGGTGATTGGGCAGCACCATTGGAAGAAACTTATATTCAGGATATAGCTGCTGCTGGTTTTTCTACCGTTAGAATTCCTATGGATTTTTTTGGATTAAGAACTTCTGGAGATACTTCTGTATATTCTAAAAACGCTGGAACTGCTTCAAGTTACAACGGAACGCTTTCAGATTATATAGTGAGTTCAATATATTTAGATAGAATTGAGGAAGTGATTACATGGGCTTTAAATAACAATTTGGTTGTAATTCTTGATGTTCATGGAAGCACTTTAAAAGAAGAATTTTTATATACGTTTAGTCCTAAGCCAGAGCATGCTGCATATTATACCAATCCAACATCGGCAAAAAGAGCTGCAGATAATGAAAAATTTAGAGCTATTTGGTCGGCTATCGCCAATAGATTTAAAGATTATGATTATAACTTGTTATTTGAAGTCATCAATGAACCCTATTTTTTCTTAACCGATATTGAAATGGATGCCTTGAATACTGACATCATTAATATCATAAGAAGCATTGGAAACAATAACGCTGATCGTAATATCATTATCACAGGAGGAAGTGAAAATGCTTATCTGGCACCATTACAAATAAGTCCGTCTGTAATCAACAGTGATGATAATTTAATTGCAACTTTTCATTATTACCTGCCAAGAGAATTTACAGCTTCAGGTGAAGCAGTACTCAATGATTATGATTGGGGAACTTCAGCAGATAAAGCTGAAGTTGACAACCATTTTGAAGTTGTACAGTCTTGGTCTCAATCGAATAACATTCCGGTTTTATTGGGTGAGTTTGGAGCAGATAATGAAGGAGGATATAACTATGAAACTCATACTTATGGTGATTTTGGAGGACCAGAAAATGAATCTCGAATTGCATATTATAGTTATTTAGGTCAAAAAGCTATAGATCTGGGGTTTGCCTATACAGTATGGGATGCAGGACGTAAATCAAATAAAACCATTTATATTGAGAATACCAGAACTTGGGTAAATGATATTTTAGATGCATTATTAGATGTAAATACTATAAATGCTACCAATTGGTATGTGAGCATGACCGGTGACGATAATAACAATGGATTGTCGCCTTTAACACCATTTAGAACCTTTAGTGAGGTTCAAAATAATGTTCAGCCAGGTGATACGGTTTTTGTGATGGGAGTTTATACTAATGATGCTTATAATTCGAGTTATACCTATTCAGGAAACACAAACGATCCACATCTTTGGCATAAAGAAAATACTATTAGAATTAATAATATGAATGGTGCTTTGGGACACTATATCACAATAAAACCATTTAATTCAGATACAAAATTAAAAGGCGATGGTGCTAATATTTTTAGAGTAACTAATAGTTCTTTTTTAATTATTGAAGATTTTGAAATTGAGGGTGAAGTTGAACAAATTCCTTTAAGTACGGCAAATGCTTTACAGTTTGTATATATCATAGATGATAACACCTTAGAAGGCACATCAAATGCACCAGCAGTTAATGATATCAGATATAGAAATGAAGATGAAATAAATGATAATGACAATATAGTTGAAGAAACAGACATTTATACCGATATCAGTAATGAGCCAGTAAGTAGACCATCTTATATTGATACCAGAGGATTATATGTAAGTAATAGTGATGAAATTATCATTCGAAATAATATAATCCATGATATGCCTGGAGGTGGTTTGAGGGTCTCAGATGGTTCTTTTGTAGATATTGTTAACAATGAAATTTTTAGATGTTCAGCAAAGTCTTACACAGGAACACATGCACTTGTTGTTACCAGAACCAAGCCTGTTACCACAGAAACATATAGTATAAAAATCTTGGGAAATGAAGTTCATCATAATTATAATGAACAGTTTTCATGGGCACCTGATAAAACAATTATTACTCCTCGTATCGATGAAGGCAAAGGGATTTCATTGCAAAGAAATAACACAGATCTCTGGGTAAATGGAAGTGGAAGAATTTTAGTAGCAAACAATCTTTGTTATTGGAATGGATTTAGTGGTGTTCACTCAAATGATGGACATCGTATTGATTTTATAAACAATACCTGTTACATGAATTCCTACACTAATACTGTAACTAATGCAGGAGGAGAACAAAACGGAAATAATATTGGTATCAGTTCTCAAAGTGGTAACGATATTAAAATGATTAATAATATTTCGGTTGTGGATACCAACTGGAATGGTTATGCACTATCAGCTGGAAATTCAGTAAATTTAGTGGTTTCAGATAATTTGATTTATGGAATTAATGGAATTGTAAATCAAGATAGCGATATTTCAACTATTCAGATTAATACTTTAGAAGCTAATCCACTTTTTGTTAATGCTGGAGATCATTTAGCATCAACCTACGATTTTAGTCTATTTCCATCCTCACCAGCCATAGATATTGCAAATACAAGTTTTGCTCCAAACAATGATTTCTTCGGAACTCTTAGAGATGCTCATCCAGATTTAGGTGCAATAGAATACATACCTGCAGTCTCAACAACTTATACCTTTGATGGCTCATGGACTCCTGAAAATCCAAGTGGGATTTCTACTAGCAACGACATTATCAACGTGATTTCAGGAAACGCAGGTGATTCTGCTAATAATATTTCAGATCAAACCATAGCTCAAAGTTTAAATATTTCTTCTGGAGCAAAGTTGGTAATTAACGTTGGAGGATCGCTAACCGTTCAAAATTTTGATAATCAGGGCATCTTAACCATTCGGTCAAATTCAACAAGTTTTGGAACCTTTATTCCGAATAACATTATATCTAATGGTATTGTAGAGTATAGAAGGTATGTCAATCCTAATGATATTGAATCTGGTAACGATTTGATTTCAGCACCTCTTGATGGAGAAACCTTTGGAGATTTTATTCAATACCAATCCAATGAAAATACAGTTTTCAGTAATCCGAATGATACATCCCAAAAATTATTTGGTCCTTTTGATAAAACCACTAATACATATATGAACTATGACACAGATACCAATGATGCTAATGAGCTTTTGAATGTTGGCGTTGGTTATAGATCTGGTTCTGAACCTAATAGTGATCATATTTTTGTATTTACAGGTGCAATGGAAATTGGAGAAGTTGATGTGCCTATTGTTTACACTGGAATAGATTTTTCACCATGGAATCTCATTGGAAATCCATATACTGCAAATTTAGATTTTGAAACATTTTTTGAAGCCAACAAAACGCAGTTAAGTCAAAATGAATTTCAAGCCGTTTATGGTTATAATGCAACCTTAAATCGTTGGACGATATGGAATCAACTCACAATTGATCAGATGACGACTAACAAATTAATTGTGCCAGGTCAAGCCTTTTTTGTGTCTTCAAAACCTGATAATGGTTTAATTTCGTTTACACCAAGCATGAGAAGAGCAGGTACAAGTGATGATTTTATTCTCAATAGATCAAATTCTAATAGCAACACAAGTTGGGTCAACTTAAACATGAATATCGCATCCAATGTGTTTAATACTCATATTTACTTTGTAGATGGAAAAACAAGAGGCCTTGATTTAGGCTTTGATGCTGGAGTTTTCAATGGTGATGCAGAGGGCATTTTTACACGTTTGGTCGAGGATAATGAAGATGTTGATATAGCTATTCAAGTATTGCCTTACAGTGATTTAAATTCTGTGACTGTACCTTTAGGAATTAAAGTTAGTCAAGGTGTCCAGTTTTCAATTGGAATAGACAGTTCTCAATCTAGTTTACCAAGTAATACTTTAGTGTATCTAGAAGATGTAATTACTAATACTTGGACTTTATTAAATACACAAGATTACACCATTACTTCTGATTCTGAAATATCTGGGACTGGACGCTTTTTTATTCATTTTCAAGAAGAAACATTGTCAAATCCTGAAATTGGCAATCAAAATATAAAACTGTTTGTTGATAACGAAAACACATTGCACATCGAAGGCTACTTAAATCAGTCTTCATCTGTTGATATCTATGATTTATTAGGGAAAAAATTAGTTTCTGAAACTCTAAAAGCTCATTCAACCAATAATTATGTCAGGCT
>JAOEWO010000054.1 GCA_028383925.1 Winogradskyella sp. | reverse complement strand
CTTCTTCCTCAGAAGTCTCCTTTTTGTCTTCAGTCTCTAAGGCACTTAAAAGGTTGTTTTTTTGAAGCAAATTATACCATTGTACTATCTTTTTAATATCAGAAGGATAGACACGGTCTTCGTCATAATCTGGTAAAACTTCAAAGAAAAATTCTTCTAGTTTATCTTTACTGTCTTTATGGCTAATAGAGGTTTGCTCACCTTTTTCTTTAGTCTTAACTTTCTTTAGTACGTCTTTTAACGGCACTTCTTCAGTTAATGTATAGATAGCAATTTCGCTTAAAATACTAATATTGCTATGCGCACCTACTGTAATACGCTTTTTATCAAGTAACGATTCTACAACAGCACCTGTTCTGGTCTGTGTAACAATTTGAAATAATCCTGGTTTACCAGCAATGGATAAAATTTTGTTCATTATCTAGTAAACGTGTGTCTTCTGAGTTGGCAAGATTTTCAAGTTTACTATCAAACTTTATCATTTCTAACTCAGACTTATCCATTTTAAGCTTATCAAATGAATCGTCTATGGCTTTGTAGAATTTCCCATCTATATAACGTTTGTTTTGAGGCACGTACCCAATGGCTTTCCATTCCGTTATTTTAGATTGTAGTGTTTTAATATCTGCCTTAGGATCGTCTGTTAATTCTAAGGTTTTTAAATTATCTAGTAATTTAGTTTTCTTATCAAATGCATCAAAAAGGTGCTGATCTTGTGCTTTACGCTCGGCATGCATTCTATCAAAATAATGATTACAAGCGCCTTTAAATTGCTTCCAAATTTTATCGCTATCGCGTCTTGGTACGTGTCCTATTTTTTTCCATTGGTTCTGAATATTCTTCATCAACGGTGTTACAGTAGTAAAGTCATCACTGTTCTTATGTGCTTCTGCTGTTTTTATTAAATCTTTCTTTTTCTGAAGATTTTCGTATTGATCTTTCTTTAAATCTTTATAGAAATGATTTTTACCACGATTAAAAGTTCTAACAGCATCTTTAAACTTTGCCCAAGTTGCTTCGTTTAACTTTAATGGTACTTTTCCTGCTTTAAAAAAGGCATCTCTTAACGTTTCAATGTCTTTAATCTTTTTTTGCCAAGCACTATGAGAATCGGTAGTGTCTTTTGCAATAGCTTCTATTTTAGCAATAAGCTCTTCTTTCTTTTCTAGATTTTTTTCGTGTACTTTATCTAAATTAGCATAGTAGTGCTGACGCTTGTCGTGTATTGTTTTTGTTGCTTTGCTAAAACGTTCCCATATTTCTTCTCTATGCTCTTTCCCTACTGGACCAAGTTCTTCTTTCCACATTTTATGAAGTACTTGTAATTCTCTAAAAGAGCGGTTGGTGTTATCGTCTTCTGCTAACTCTTCTGCTCGTTCTATAATTTTTAGTTTCTGCTCAAAGTTGTGCTTAAAGTCCATATCTCTCAAGTCATTATTGAGATGTAAAAAGTCGTAAAAACGTTCTACGTGGTGGTGGTATGTGTTCCAAGCATTATTATATTTATCTCTAGGAATTGGGCCTGCATTACGCCAAGTTTCTTGAAGTTCTTTAAAGTGTTTGTATGTGGTGTTAATATTTTCTTCAACACTTAACAAGCCTTTAATTTCTTCAATTATAGCTAATCTATTTTCTAAATTTTGCTTTAGGTTTTGCTCACGCTCTTTATAATATCCGTTTATAGAAGACTTGTAGTCTTTGTAAAGCGAATTAAATGCTTTTTTTGTGTCGTTAGTGTAATAAAAGTCTATTACATTACCACCTTCTGCTACAAACTCTTCTTTTTTCTCATCTATTAACGCGCCAAATTTTGCGTTAAATTCAGTTTTAATCTCATTTACATGTTTAGAAATGGTCTGAATTTTATGATGTTTTAAAAGTGAACCAAGTTCTGTTACCAAAGCGTCCATAGACATGGCATGGTAATCTTTATCTTCAAGCTCATGACGTTCTGCATTAGACTCGTCTTCTGCATCTTCTGCATTAGAAGCGTCAATTTCATCAACATACTCTTCTGTAGTAGTTTCTGTTTCTATATTAGCTTCATTTTCAGTAGTTACTGTAGGTTCTTCAGATTTAGCTTCAACTTCTTCAGTTTCTTCTGTAGCTTTAACTTCAATAGTTTTCTTTACCTCAGTTTCAACCTCAGTTTCAACCTCAGTTTCAACCTCAGTTTCAACCTCTTTTTCGATTTTAGTTTCAATCGGCGGAGTTGTATCTTGTGTTGGAGTAGTCTCTTGAGATTCTACTTCTTTTTTTCCATCTGCATCTTGCAGGTTATCGTGCTCTGACATGTGTCGTTGTTTTTATTAAGATGTTAAAGATAGTAACAAGTAGTATAACTACAAAGGTATTTGACTTTTGTGTCAATAAAATTGGGTGGTTAAGACTTATTCCAAATTTGCCAAGACTTTTCAGCTTGTAATTTTAGCATTTCTAAACCATTTATAGTGGTTGCTTTTTTATCAGTACCATAGCTAAGAAACTTAGTTTGTTTTGGATTGTAGATAAGGTCGTAGAGAATGTGGTGCTCTGTTATGCCATTGTAAGGAATATCTGGGCACGTATCTACATTAGGAAATGTGCCAATTGGTGTACAATTAATAATAATTGTGTATTGTGTAATAAGATCTTTTGTTAAGTCTGAATATAAAAATTTTACACCTTCTTTTTTTGAGCGTGATACATACTCAAATTTGATTTTTAATTTTTTTAAGGCGTAGGCTACAGCTTTAGATGCACCACCTGTACCTAAAATTAAGGCCTTTTTATGGTGCTGCTTTAAAAGCGGTTTAATTGAGTTTTTAAATCCGTAATAATCTGTATTGTAGCCTTTTGTTTTTTTATTGTTTGTTATTTTTATAGTATTTACGGCACCTATTTTGCGCGCTTTTTTATCTAAGCTATTTAGAGTAGGTATTACCTCTTCTTTATAAGGAATAGTAACATTAAGTCCTTTTAAATTTGTTGTGGTTTTTAGTATATCTGCAAGTTCAGCTATAGTTTGCAAATCAAAATTTACATAGGTATGTGGTAAGTTTTCAGTTTTAAATTTTTCAGCAAAAAAACTTCTAGAAAAAGAGTAGGAGATAGCACGCCCTACTAATCCGTATTTAAGTTTTTTGTTGTCTTGTGTGTTGTCCATACCAATCTAATCCTAATACAATGAGAATTCCTAAGCCAATATAAGCAATTGCAATATAGGTTTGGCTATTCAATTCTGGTAAAAAACGTTGGTAATCTGCAATGATTTGTTTACCAGTAGAGTCTGTTGCAAGAAGACCGTCCGTATTTGTTTTGTAAATGGTCTTTTTCCATGGCCAAACCACACCTAATGAGCCAATAATAAAGCCCATTATTGTAGCAAGTGTAATATTTTTATAGTGCTTAAGTATATAATTTAAAACATGAGAAAATGTAACTAAGCCTGTAATAGAGCCTAAGGTAAATACACTCAAAACTTTTAGCATTCTTATACGCGTTGCATTATGGATAAACTCAAAATTACCTCTAAAAATATCGAATACAGTGTCATATAATGCGTTTACAGAATCTACAAGAAGTAATACATAATTACCAAGGAGAATTAGGATAAAAGAGCCAGAAAAGCCTGGAAGCGTCATGCCAGACACACTTATTATACCACATATAAATACAAAAAACAGATTATCGTTTTCTGTTGCGGGATCTAAAAAGCTAATACTTAAGCCTAGTACAGCGCCTATTATTAGCGCTAGTATTGTTTTTTTGTGCCAATTGTTAAAATCTTTGCTGATATAGTAAATAGATCCTAAAATCATTCCGAAAAAAAGCGACCAAACATAGAGCTCGTAATTAGCAATTAAATAGTCTAATATTTTAGAGATACTAAAATAACTAACTACCATACCAAAAAAAAGTAGACTTAAAAATTTACCATTTATGTAGCGGTAAAAACTCTTAAAACGGCCACTAAAAAGTAGTTTTAGTGCGGTTTTATTAACGCGTTGTAAGGAGTAAATAAATTCTTCATAAAAGCCGGCAACAAAAGCAACAACACCACCAGAAACACCAGGGACTTTATTTGCAGCACCCATAGCCAAACCTTTAATGACCAGAAACAAACGATCTTTAAGGGTTCTTTTACTTTGCATTAGGCTTTGTTTTTTTGTTTACCTAAACTTTCTAAAATTAAAATTGCAGCAAAACCAATGACAATAAAGAGAAGAGCCATTTGTAATTGATTGTCTCCGTCGTATGCGTTAGGTAGAATGCTTTTGTCTAGTAAGGTTACAGTTTCTCCTTCCGAATTTATACGTGTTTTTAAGACTTTTTTCCAAGGCCAAATTTTATTAAGAGATCCAATCATAAAACCTGTTAATATGGCTAATGTTAGATTTTTTTGATGCTTAAACATCCAATTTAAAGTTTTAGAAAACACTTTCAAGCCAATAATAGCACCTATAGCTAGTAGTGTAAATTTTAGTAGTGCATCTTTAAAAAGAGCCATATTTGCGGTAGTTAAACCTTCAACCAAATTATTTATGGTATCTATTGCGGTTTGGTAAGCACCTAAAATTAATAATATAAATGCGCCAGAAACACCAGGTAAAATCATAGCTATAATAGCTATAAAACCACAAAATAATAGGTATAAAGAACTGTCTGGTGATGCAAAAGGTTCAGCAAGTGTTATAAAATAAGATAAAATTGAAGTTATAATTACGGCTATTATAATTTTAGCAGTCCAACCTTGTATTTGTTTTGCAATGTATAAGATACTCGCTAAAACTAAACCAAAAAAGAAAGACCACAGCAAAACCGGTTCATTATGCAATAGCCATTTAATAGCTTTTGCTAATGACAAAATACTAATGGCAATACCAGAAAATAAGGCTAATAGAAAGTTACCGTTAATAGAGTTCCAAGCCGATTTAAAACCATCGTTTTTCCAAACTTTAAAAACACTTAGATTTACTTTATCTATACTTTCTAAAAGTTCTTCGTAAATACCAGAAATAAAAGCTATAGTGCCACCAGATACGCCAGGTACAACATCTGCAGCACCCATAGCAATACCCTTAAACGTAATGACTAAATAATCTAAAAAACGTCTTTGCATTTCTTTAATTTAAATGAAGTGCTAATGTATGGATTTTTTTAGTTTGAGTTCTTTTTAGAATCTGAAATTATAGCTTTAACCATAGGTTTTTCTGTCAGCTTAGGAAATAATTCTGAAATGATAAAACTATAATCACGGTTAAGTAAAACGGCATTCTTTAGGTGAAACCGTCCTTCATCATACATGTGCATTGTAAAGTAAAGTCCACCAAGTCTATACTCAACTTCTGCATTTTCTGGATAAAACTCAGAGGCCTGAATTAGATTAAACGATGCCGACTCAAACTCGCCAAGTGCTATTAAGACGTCGGCTCTATTAAGCCAAGTATCTAATTCATAATTACCTAAATCTAAAGTACGCTTATAGCCACGTTCTGCTTCTTCCAAAAAGTTTAAACGTTTATTTATTGAGGCATATAGTTTCCAATATAAAACGTTGTCACAGTCTACATTTACAGCTTTATTTATATAATATAACGCCTTTTGATAGTTTAAGCGTTTCATGTAAAATTTTGTTATAGCCAACCAGCCTTTATCTAATAAAGCATCTTCATCTACTGTTTTTTTGTAAAATTGAATTGCTAAATTATCTTCACTTAGTTTTTCATAACAGTTACCAATTCTAAGTAATGCAAAAGCAGTAGGCTCGTCTAAGGCTAATGTTATTTTATAATTTTCAATAGCTTCTTCGTAAGCTTTTAGTTTTTCTAAAACCTTTCCTTTTTCAATATAAGCACCTACAAAGGTATCATCTGAGATTATAGCAAAATCAAAAGCAGCATTGGCTTTTTTGTATTTTTTTAGAGTAAAATATTGTCGTCCTAATTGGTGCCAACCTAATTCGCAATAAGGATTTCTATCTAAGAAACCGTTTAGATATTCTATGGCTTCTTCATTTTTATTTAAAAAATCGTAACAATAAATAATATTATGAAGTGCAGAATAATCAGACACATCAGATGCTAAACATTTTTTAAAATATACAATAGCATCATCAAACTTATCTAAAAACAAATACTCCATGCCAACCAGAGCATATAAATCTGCATCTTCATCTGGCGTGTCAGACATGCGTATAGCTATAAGTAATGTTTCTATTGCTTTTTCGTGTTGGTCTTGTTTAGAGAGAACATTTGCTTTTTGAATAAAAATTTCTTCATTGGCAGGTTCTAAATTATGAAGTGCTTCTAAAATAGCATTGGCGTCAGAAAATTTATTTTCAATAATTAATAGCTCAACTTTAAATAATCTTAGGTTAACAGAACTAGGGTGCTGCTCTAAACCGAGTTTAATTGCACGTTTAGCTAAGGCTGTTTTACCAATCTCTAAGTAGTGATGAATAATATTTTCGAATTCGCTTGAGTCAAAAAACAAAATATCGTTTGTCTTTAACATCGATTCGAATCGAGTGAGGGATAGGTTTTCGTCTTCGTGACTATATTGCATAAGCAGTGTTAATATTTGCTAGAATAAATTTACTCCTATCAACTTCAAATAATTGACTTTTGATTTAATGTTTTTAACAAAATAGTTAACATTGCGATTTTACTTGAGGTAATCTCTGTTAGGTGTTGGTGTAGAGTTGTTTGTATGTGTTTTGAAGCTACTAAATAGTGTCTAAAATAGAGGTTATTATGTGGCATCCCTCAATGATTTCTGCATTAGAAATTGTTAGAGGTGGCGTAATTCTTATGGCCTTTGGTTCAAAAAGCAGCCAAAAAAGAATAAGGCCATGGTCTTGAGCCTGCATTATTACACTATTTACAACCTCGGGATTATCCATTATTAAGGCGAGCATTAAACCACGACCTCTAATTTCTTTAATAAGATTGTGTTTTAGATTTGTACGAATAAGTTCTTCTTTTTCTAGAGCCTCAGCCATTAAGTTAGAGCTGGTGATTTCTTGTAATGTAGCTAATGCTGCTGCTGCAATAACAGGGTTTCCTCCAAAGGTTGTGATATGACCTAGTTTTGGGTTATCGCTAAGTTGCATCATCATTTCGTTAGAGGCTGTAAACGCTCCGATAGGTAAACCTCCGCCTAAACCTTTACCGGTAACCACAATATCTGGTTGGCAATTGTAATTTTCGAATCCGAATAGTTTGCCTGTTCTACCAATGCCTGGTTGTATTTCGTCTAAAATAAAAACAGCACCAACGGCGTTACATTTTTGTTGTACTTTTTGTAAGTAGTTATTTATAGGTTCAATAAAACCAGCACCACCTTGTATGGTTTCTAAAATAACGGCAGCCGTTTTAGTTGTAATTTGTTCTAAACAATAATCACAGTTAAATGTTATATGTTTTATGTCTGGTATTAATGGTAAAAAAGGTGTTTTTCGTTCTTCAAAATCCATTAGGCTTAATGAACCCATTGTATTACCATGGTAAGCTTTTTTTGCTGCAATTATTTCGCTTCTACCTGTGTAACGCCTTGCTAATTTAAGACTACCTTCAATAGCTTCTGTACCAGAATTTACTAAATATGTAGTTTCTAATGGTTTTGGTAAATGTTTTGCAATAAGTTTAGATAAGTCTACTGCAGGTTGTTGTATATACTCACCATAAACCATGACGTGTAGATATTTATCTAATTGATTTTTAACCGCATTAACAACTTTTGGGTGTGAATGCCCTAAACTATTGGCAGAAACACCAGCTACAAAATCTAAATAGGCTTTTCCGTTACGGTCATAAATATATGAGCCTTTGGCGTAACTTACCTCCATAGCTAATGGATGTGGTGTTGTTTGTGCCTGATATTTTAGAAAGTCGTTTTGCATTTGGTGTTATTGACCTGTTTTTTTCTTTATTGTAGCTGTTTTAAGTCTTTCTTTAACCGGTTTTTGTATGGTAGGTTTCTGTATAACCGGTTTCTGTAGGATTGTTTTATTAGTAATAGAATCTTGGCTTGGAAGATTACGTGCCGCTTTATTAGGCTTGTTGGGTGTTGCTTTGCCTGCAGCTTCTATTTTTTCTGTAACAGCATCATCAATAAATTCTTCTGATGGTACATAATCGTCTAGTCCCTTAATTTTTGGTAATATTAAAGGTGGGTCGTCTTTAAATATATCTTCAATTGTCATAGGTCGTTCTTCACCTCGCCAATCAAAACCTCTTAAGCGTTTGCTATTATTAGGAAACTTAGATGGTGGTAGTAACTCTCCGTCTATTTGATTAATTAGAGCAATGCGTTGAATTGCTTTTTGTTTTATTTTTATATTAATGCTTCCCGATTTAGATTTATTAATACCAACCAATTCTTGGTCTTCGTTTCTAGAGTAGTAAATAACTTCAGCGTTTTTTATAACATCGACGTTATAGAGTTCGTTGTTTTTAAATAATCCAATTAAGCGCTGTCCTTTTATTTGGTTAAAATTGTCTGTACCCAAGGTGTCTTTACTCACTAAGAAAGCGTTGTTAAAAACCTTTAGAGAATCTAGTTTTTCGGTTTTTACATCTGAAATTAAATGAATAGTATCACCAGTCATTTGGTTACCTAAATTCCATAATACAGGTTTGCGTTGAAGGGCAAATGCATCCTTAGAACCAAAGCGTTTTAAGTTTATCATTTTTGTTAATCCTGTTTTGTGATTAACGTGTAATGAGTCTGATTTACCTGCCAAGTCACTTTTAAACAAACGTACATTATTCCATCCTCTTGTAATACGATTATCTGCTTTACCAGTAACCATGAGTGTGTCTGCATGTATGTAAACAGAATCGCGTTCTTGTACTGTTATGGCTACTGCACGCTTGGTAATAAAAAGCGAATCTTTTTCTCTAAAAACTTCTGCATAGTGCCCTTTAATAATACTTTGATTAATTGTATCTGTAACCGTAATATTGTTTGTAGCTGAGGCAAAGCTTCGATTTCTATCAAAATATAAGCTATCGCCTTCTACAGTTCTGTTGTCATAGTCAATACGCGCATTACGCTGAAAATGGCCTGTATTGGTATTGGTGTTATAAAAACCACGTTCGCAATATACTTTACTTGTTTCACCAACGATAGTCGATGGTCCAAAAAGGTAGGCATGGCCATTCTCTGTAAAGAAATCTAAGCGTTCTGTATTGAGCGTGTATTCCGGATTAACTAATACAACATTTTGTACAAATTGGTACTTTTTACTGTTGGTGTAATAGCGCCCTATCTGACTTGTAATAGTGCCAGAAGAATCTCTAACCACTTTACCAGTTGTATTATAATAGGCTTGCTGGTTGGCTCTATTAAAGTATAAGAGTTCTGTTGTGAGGGTTGATTGTGGTTCTGTTAAAACAACATCTCCTCTTGCAAAGGCTAATTCTGTTTTACCACTGTATTCAACATATTTTGCGACCATGTTAATAGAGTCGCCTTGTTTCATATTTACATTACCAAAAGCTTCTAAAAAATCTTGATCTTCGTAATAAATCGCTTTATCGCAAAATACATCGGCGCCTTTGTGTATAAAGTGAACTTGCTTTGATTTATCTCTTACAAAGATTTTTGCTCCTTCTTCTATATCTGGATCCGTATAACCAGTACCAGCGTATGCAATAGTTATTTTTTGCTTTTGAGCAAAGCTAAATGTAGCGGTACTAAAACAAAAGAATAAAAGACAAATTTTTATACTATTTAAAGCCATATAATTTTTATAACATAACATGTATAGATTTGCTTTAGTATGAGTTAACATTTATTTTAACACATTAGCCTTTCTATTAAAATCTGTACCCTAAACCTATTTTAATTATATTGATATTTCTATTGTAATCGATATTAGGAACAGTATCATCAATATTAATCTTTACAAAATCGTATTGTACTTGTGCCATTAATTTTTGTGTAATGTCATAAGCTATACCTAAATTTAGATTTATACCAAATTCTTTTGAGTTTTGGTTTTCGTCATCTAAGATAGCTAATGCTTCATTATTTAGCTTGGCATTAAATATAAACATGCTGTAACCTATACCTGCAGAAGGATGAAGTTTTGGAAGTTTATCTAAGTTAAGTTCTGCAAAAATCCTTGGTTGCAAAGTGTACGCGTTAATATCGGCTAGTTGTGGTGCATCTTCTTTAGTGTTTTTTAAATACCCAACATTAACAGAGCCACCAACAGTTATAGCTTTAAAATTAGCACATCTGTATTTTAGTCCAATATCAATAATACCATTGTAACTTTGACCAACAAAGTTTTTGTCTAATGTAACAGGATAATTTAGTGCTACATTAAATTTTTGGTTTTGTGAATAGCTTAAGCTTGCACAACAAAGTAGCACTAAAATAAAAAAGTTACGCATTACTAAAACGTCTTTAAACAGTTTTCCGAATAATCGTTTGCTTTCTGTCTGGCCCTACAGAAACAATAGTAATCGGTATGTTTAACTCATTTTCTAAAAACTCAACATAGTCGTTTAAGTGTTTAGGTAATTGAGATGCTTCTGTCATCCCTGTTAAATCTTCTGCCCAACCTTTTACTTCTGTATAAATAGGTGTAATATTTTCGGCTTCAATATTGTATGGTAAATGTGTAATTTCTTCACCTTTATACATGTAAGATGTACATACTTTTAAGGTTTTAAAACCAGAGAGTACATCACCTTTCATCATAATTAATTGTGTAACACCATTAACTTGGCATGCGTAACGTAAGGCTACTAAATCTAACCAACCACAGCGTCTTGCACGACCTGTAGTTGCACCAAATTCTTGACCTATGCGTCCCATAGTTTCGCCATCTTCGTCAAACAATTCTGTCGGAAACGGCCCTGAGCCTACACGGGTTGTGTATGCTTTAAAAATTCCGAAAACCTCACCTATTTGGTTTGGTGCAATACCTAAACCTGTACAAGCGCCTGCTGCTGTAGTGTTAGATGATGTAACAAAAGGGTAAGTACCAAAATCTATATCTAAAAGAGAGCCTTGTGCACCTTCTGCTAAAATAGTTTTACCAGAAGCTTGTGCTTGGTGTATAAATTCTTCAGAATCAATAAATTTTAAACTTTTTAACGTCTCTACTGCATTAAAGAAATCTGCTTCTAATTCTTTTAGATCGTACTGAATATCTACATTATAAAAGGCAATCATTGCTTCGTGCTTATCTGCAAGTGCTCTGTATTTGTCTTTCCAATCTGCTAATTCAATGTCACCAACGCGAATACCGTTTCTACCTGTTTTGTCCATGTATGTTGGACCAATACCTTTTAGAGTAGAACCAATTTTAGCTTTACCTTTTGCGGCTTCACTAGCGGCATCTAATAAACGGTGTGTTGGTAAAATAATATGTGCTTTACGAGAAATACAAAGTGATTTTCTGTAATCAACATCTTGCTCGTCTAGTTTATCTAATTCCTTTTTAAAAATTACAGGATCTATAACTACACCATTACCTACAAGGTTTACAGTATTGTCATGAAAAATACCTGAAGGAATGGTAT
>JAOEWO010000053.1 GCA_028383925.1 Winogradskyella sp. | reverse complement strand
TGTATTTCCTTTTCCATAAAAATAACTTTTCATTTTTATTTAACAAACTGTAAGCTAGTTTTTGATCTGTCTTAGATACTAATTCTGAAATTCTGTTGACTTTAATTTCTGAAAATCCATCTTGGTTTTCGGAAATTTCACTGTCCGTAGAACAATTGAAAACAAGTATTAAAGCTAATAAGCTTAAATTTTTAAACCATCTTTTTTCATAATAAAATTATTTAGTTATAGAACAAATCTAAATATTTGAAACATAATAGATTATCGAAATTATTTCTATTCAATAATGTAGTAAATAAATTTTTAAAGTTGCAATATATTATAACTTTTTTTAATTTATAATTAAGAATATAGCTATGTGTTTGATGACAAAAAAGAACATAAAGCTATATTAAAATCTTTGGGCAAAAAGATAAGGTCAATTAGACAACAAAAAGGTCTGCGTCAAACCGAAATAGCATATCGTTGTAATTTCGATAAAAGTAGCTACCATAATATTGAGGGTGGAAAAAGAAATATAACTATTATAACTTTACATAAGATTGCTTGGGCTCTAGATGAACCAGTAAGCTCTTTTATAAACAACTAACTTCAATCAAAAATTAACTGTCCAATATAAAAACGCTCCACATTCACTAAAGGTGGTTGATTTACCGAAAGTAAATCACCTGTGCCGCGTAATTCGCCACTTAAAGATTGTATAGGGTTTACAACCATATCATTACTTCCACGATGATAAACGCTTATATTCTGAGCTATGAGATTAGCGCCTTCAAAACGCCCAGAACCGGAAAAGAATCCTACAAACAAGTTCTCTACCAACCCATCAAGATAAAAGAATGAGATGTTATTTGACGAAACAGATACATTTTCTGAGTTTACTGATAATCTAAAATCACCTACAGTAAATTCACTTCCACCGTTGAAGTCTTCAGAAAACAAAGTCAAGTCATTATAATTTAAAATACCATCTGAAGAAATTTCATATTGAGAAGATGTTCTTACTTCTATTAAGTTAGGAGCTTCAACAAATACTTTTGTAATACCATAATCTCTTACATAATTACAATTGTTATTGTCTATAAGTACTAATTGATTACCAACCACAACAACCTCAACATCATTTATTAAATTTTCGCCAGTTTCTACTGTGACTTTATAATCTGTTGCTTCTTTTATAATTAATTCAATATCTCTATTTACCAATATTCTTTCAAAATTTGGTACATCTACCTCTTCTTGAATAATTGTTCCTGAAGTTTGAAAGCAGTCATTGGCATCTTCGCTATTGCAAGCAAAAATTAAAAGCAGACTTATATATATTAACTTTTTCATAATCGTACACCTATTCCAAATTCTACAGCTTCAGCTTTTGCTCCGTGAGATTTTAAGGTGATCGCACCAAAAAAGGTCTTTCCAAAATAACGCTTTAGTCCTACTCTAATATATGTACGCCCTTCAAAATCAAAAGGGTAATATACATAATAGCCTAATTGTGTTATTAAGGACATTTTATTAATAAACAACTCATGCCCAACAAATAAGCCAACACGTCTATAATCTTCGTCTCCACTCACATTTTCTTCGGGAAAAGAAACAGATTGGTAATAAATTAATTCTTTTAAAAAATTAGAAAAAAACACATCTGCTCCAAACTGAATAGCACTTGTATGGCCTAAGCGTTTATCTGCATAAGCCGAAAAAATATAAAACGGAAATTGGCCACTACCAATTACATCGCTTTGGTTAACACCACCCCTAAAAGCTAAATTGTACTTAATAGATTCTGTAAATTTTTTATTGGTATCAGTATCTATATATTCTAAAACCTCATCGCCCAAGTTATAAGTTAAGCCTACATTTAAAGCAATGGTATTAATACTTGTATTTGGTGCTTTTACATTAGCGTTAGAATAATGAACGAGTGTTAAACCTGCCTGAAACCCAAAACGATCTAACAACCGTTCCTTTTTATAATTAAGCATTACATAGGTAGAACTTAATATATCTGAACCAAAAGCCACATTTTTTGGGTTTTCTATTTTATCATAAGAATTAGTGTTGTAAGATAAACCTTGTGCAACACGCAACATAATACGGCGCTTTAAAAAGTAAAAATTGTAATGTGCAAAAAGGCCTATACTATTACCTAAAACGTCATTTTTTAAATCTTGATAGACAAATGACAAACCGTAATCTGGGTAATTATAGCGTTGCTGCCAAGCTTGGTTTCCAAAAGTTTTTTTATTCCAACTAAAAATAAAACCTTCAGGTCGTCCTGTAATTAAATGAAGAACATCGTTATTATGTAATGCTATTTGACCACCAAAATAGTTTGCATCTATATAAGTCTCTGAGGCTACTCGTTGTTGAGCAACTGACAAAAAACTAATTAAACAACCAAAACCTATAAGCCAGTACTTCATTGACAATCTGTTACCAGCAAATGTAAAAGAATAATTAATTTAAAAACAATGTTATACTTAAAGAAATTGCTGTAATTAGTAACAGTTGAAATAAAAACTTAAATTCTATTTTATAATTTTTCATTAGTGATGTTTTACTTTGCAAATTTCAAAGTAATAAAGCATTTTACCTTTATGCTAAGACAAACAAATTGTTACCAATACATTAATAAAACATTTAGCACATTAAATTTAGTGTAATTGCGCAGCTAATTTTAAAACATCTGACAATACAGCTCTAGCCGTCACAGCCTTACCAGCACCAGCACCCTGTATTACTAACGGCTGATTGACATAAGACTCTGTATACAGCTCAAATAACGTATCAGTACCTTTTAATTGCCCTAAAGACGAAGTCTTTGGCTCTGACACCAACTTTACTTCAAGCGTATTTTTTACACTATCTAATTCACCGATATAACGCAATACACAATCTGAGTTTTGCGCATCTTTACTAGTCTTATAAACGGTATTTAACTCATGTACTCGGGCATTAAATTGAGGTAATGTCGTTTTACCATTAAGCTGTTTTGGTACTAATGATTCAATTTTTACATGGCACAGTTCATTTTTAAAACCAAGTTCTCTAGCTAATATTAACAACTTTCTTGCTACATCTTTACCAGACAGATCATCTCTTGGGTCTGGCTCAGTTAAACCTGCGTTGGTTGCGCTAGTTAAAACAGAACTAAAAAGCACATCTTCTTCAGAAAATCGATTAAAAATATAACTCAGCGAGCCCGAAAACACACCTCTTATTTTAGTAATAGCTTCACCAGACTGATGCAAACTTTTTACTGTTTCAATTATTGGCAAACCAGCACCTACATTAGTCTCGTACAAAAACTTTTTATTGTTTTTAATCAACTCGCCCCTTAACGTTTCATAAAACTCAAAACTCAAGGTGTTTGCGACTTTGTTCGCCGAAATAATATGAAAGCCATTTTGTATAAGCGGTATGTAATTTGCTACAAATTCTGTACTTGCAGTATCATCAATAGCGATACAATTTCTGGCATTTATACGTTTAAAATATGCAATAATAGCTTCAATCTTATAAGGCTCTGAAAATGCATCGAAGTCCATTTGCTAATTACAATCTAATGCCTCTGCATAAAATGCTAATTTAGAATTTGTAATTACTGGGATATTTAATTCTATATTCTGACGCTTAAGCAAATCAGATTTTAATATGTTTATTTGTTTGATTAATGTAGAACCTACATTACCGATACCAAATATTGCGAGATGTATTATAGTCATTTGTTTTGTTTTTTTAAATTAAAAACTGGTTTTAACAGTTTAGATAATTGCTGAGATTCTATTAAAAAAGCGTCATGCCCATCTACAGATTTAATTTCACCAATGGTGACATGCTCTTTTATAGATTTTAGCGTTATAAACGTGTTCCAGTTTTCACTAGACCTAAAAAGTAAGTCAGAGTTAATAGTAATAATATGTATATGTGCAGTAATAGGTTTTACTACAGTTTCAAAATCCGTTTTGCCTTCAGTAATATCAATAGTCTTTAAAAGATGATTCATCATTTTATAAGCCGAAAGTTTAAAACGACTTTCTAACCGATGACCATGATGCTGCAACCAACTTTCAATATTGTACAAATTAGGTTGGCGCTTTGTTCTATTAAACTTAAAAGCGAAAGACTCTGGTGTTCTATAAAATGTCATAGCATGCAACCTTGCGTCTTTTATAGGTTGTGCCGAATTATTTAAAATTTCATCTTGAACAAAACAATTAGCAATAACCCAGTCTGTAGATTTCCAATCTGCTGCAATAGGCACCACATAATCCGCTAAATTAGGACGCAATGCAGCCATTTCCCAAGTTATACCACCGCCAAGTGATGCACCAATTATAGCATGCAAATGTGTAATATTGAGGCGACTTAAACCTTCTACAAAAAGGCGCGCCACATCTCTTGCCGAAAATGTTTTGTAAGCCTCAACAAAAGATTCCTCTATATCGCCAAAGCCATTTCCTGGACAATTAAATACTATTACAGCATAAACATTGGTATCTATGACGTTGTTTTTACCCACTATAGAATTCCACCAACCGTTTGGCCCTATAATTTCAGAATTGCCCGTAAGGGCATGATTAACCAAAACCATAGGTGCATCTTTACTAGGATTACCAAAAATCTGATATGATAACCTTAAATTAATTGGTTTACCACTGCATAATTCAAAGCGATCAAATTCTATAAACTGAAGTGTATTCATTATAATTTTAATTTTAATAAGGTGTGCGCAAAGTAGTAAATCATACTGAGTAAAACCAATGCGCAACTTGATTAACCCAACACTAAATAGATGACATAATTAAACCAGCTTTACAATTTTAACTGCGGCAAATGCCTCTTGTAAATCGGCTTTTAAATCATCAATATTTTCGATACCCACAGACAACCTAATTAAATCTTTGGTAACACCTGTAATTTCTTGATCTTGGTCACTGAGCTGCTGATGCGTGGTACTCGCCGGATGAATAATTAGTGACTTAGTATCACCTATATTAGCCAAAAGCGAAAATAAATTTGTGGCATCTGCAACTTTTTTAGCTGATACACAACCTCCTTTTAGGCCAAATGTTACAATACCACTTTGCCCTTTAGGCAAATACTTTTTTGCCAAATTAAAGTACGGACTCGAGTCTAAACCTGGGTAATTTACCCAAGCCACTTCGTCTTGCAGCTCTAACCATTTGGCCAATTCTAAGGCGTTTTCACTATGCTTTTTTATGCGTAACTCTAAAGTTTCTAAACCTTGAATAATTTGAAACGCATTAAACGGACTTAAAGCACCGCCATAATCGCGCAAACCCTCTATTCTTACTTTTGCAATAAATGCCACTTCTTTTAAGACATCGTTGTAAACCAAGCCATGGTATCCTGCTGATGGCTCAGTAAATTCTGGAAATTTACCGTTAGACCAATCAAACGTACCAGCATCAATAATAATGCCGCCTAAGGCCGTTCCATTACCATTTATATACTTAGTTAGCGAATGAATTACAATATTAGCACCATAACTTATAGGGTTTAGTAAATACGGCGTAGCTACTGTATTGTCTACAATTAACGGCACATTAAACGCTTTAGCTTTAGTTGCAATAGCCGCAATATCTAATACATCTAATTTAGGATTACCTAACGATTCAACAAAAAAGGCACGTGTGTTTTCTTGTGTGGCAAATTTAAAATTTTCGGGATCTGATGCATCCACAAATGTGGTTGTAATGCCATGTCTTGGTAACGTAACACTTAGTAAATTATATGTGCCACCATACAAACTGCTAGATGCCACAATATGGTCACCAGCTTTTAACAATGTTAGTAATGTTGTGGCAATAGCAGATGTGCCAGAAGCTGTTGCCACTGCTGCAATACCACCTTCTAACGCAGCAACGCGATCTTCGAGAATTGCGTTTGTTGGGTTATTAATACGTGTATAAATATTACCTGGTTCAGCTAATGCAAATAAATTAGCAGCATGGTCTGTATTGTTAAATACATAAGCTGTAGATTGATAAATCGGCACCGCTCGTGTGCCTCCATTTTTTAAAACATCATGCCCTACATGCAACGCTTTGGTTGCAAATTTTTGTGTACTCATTTTTCTAGTTTTTTTGAGTTAAATAAATTAAACCAAAAGCCAAATAAGCTTCGTTAAAAGCGTACTTAATAGAAAAATGTTATGAAGAAAATACTAATTACAGATGCGTAATTAGTCTTGAGTTATCTATCCAATATCTCGATTAATGAATCGAAAATTAAGTAGAATTTAGCACCTTCTTAATAAACTTAAGGGTTGCTAAGGCTTCGTTGGGTCTATCCCTCCACCTTTCTTGATAACATTTCAGTAAGTGTTTGAACTTTGTGAATACAAATATTGCATTACAAAAATGTAATATCCTAATTATTTGTGCTTTTTCTTGCTTTTTTAACAAAACAAACAATTCAACTAAAATAACAAATGACACTTAAATATGTGATATAAAATAAAAAACCCTTAATTAAATAGGGTTAATATTAATTTATATATAATTTTAAATACTTATACCCTAATTTTAATAGGGTCTAAAATATTTTTATTTATTTTTAACAAAATTAATGATTCATGAAAAAAATCGAAGCTATTATTCGAAAATCAAAATTTTCGCAGGTTAAAGAAGCACTACATACTGTTGGTGTTAATTTTTTCTCGTACTGGGATGTTACTGGTTTAGGTAATGAAACACATGGCTCTGTTTATAGAGGCGTACCCTACAGTACTAGCGATATTCAAAGACGCTACTTATCTATAGTAGTAAATGATGATTTTGAAGCCATAACTATTACAACAATTCTTGAAGCAGCAAAGACAGGTGAGGTTGGTGACGGCAAAATATTTGTTTCAAATATAGATGAATGTTACCGTATTAGAACTGGCGAAAAAGGAGGACAAACACTAAACTAATAACGTATGGAATTATTGACCACTAATAATGTTTGGATGATGATATGCACAGCCTTAGTCTTTTTTATGCACATGGGTTTTGCATTGTTAGAAATTGGACTAACCAGACAAAAAAACACCCTTAACGTACTTTTTAAAAACATATTTATTATCACTGTTGGGTTATTACTCTATTATAGTGTTGGTTTTAACCTCATGTATCCCTCAGACTTTAATGGTGTTATAGCGTGGCCAGATTTTGGTATTGGACTTGGAGATATGCAAAATGCTTTTACAAATAAAGATGGCACTTTGTATGCAGACGGTGGTTACACCTACTGGACAGATTTCTTGTTTCAAGGTATGTTTGCTGCCACAGCTGCCACAATTGTGTCTGGCGCAGTAGCAGAACGCATTAAAATTGGACCATTTATGATTTTTGTAATACTCTATGTTGGTATTATTTACCCTATTGCTGGCTCATGGAAATGGGGTAAAGGATTCTTAGACCAAATGGAAACCCCTTTTTACGATTTTGCAGGCTCAACACTCGTACATTCCGTTGGCGGCTGGGCAGCACTTGTTGCTATTTACCTTTTAGGTGCGCGAATAGGAAAATTTAAAAATGGAAAACCGCAAGTTATCTATGGACATAGTATTCCGCTAGCTACCTCAGGCGTACTTATTCTATGGCTTGGCTGGTTTGGTTTTAATGGTGGCTCAGTACTTTCTGCAAACCCAGAACTAACTTCTATCACTTTAGTTACAACCTGTTTGGCAGCAGCTTCTGGTGGCGTGTTTGCAGCTACAACATCTACTATACTGTACAAAAACTTAGATCTTACTATGTTTTTAAATGGTATTCTAGGCGGACTTGTTGCTATTACAGCTGGTGCAGACGTAATGTCGCCAGGTAATGCAATTACAATAGGCGCTTTAGCAGGTATTCTCATTGTTTTTGGTATTGCTTTAATAGATAGACTAAAATTAGACGACCCAGTTGGTGCTATTGCAGTACATTTAATCTGCGGATTATGGGGAACTTTAGCTGTTGGCATTTTTGGAAAACTTGCAGGCTGGAATCAATTTCTAAGTCAGTTAATTGGCATTGGCAGCTATGCTTTAATCTGTACACTTTCGTCATTTTTAATTATTTTCACACTTAAAAAAACCGTTGGTATTAGAGTATCTGAGTTAGAAGAACTCGAAGGTTTAGATATTCATGAACACGGCATGAGTGCTTATCCAGATTTTAGAATGAATGATCATTAAAATATTTTAAGATATCCTTATGTTTTAGAATTTTCCATCTTCATTTTAATACGTATTTTTGTAACATATTTAAAGAGGAAGATTTGACTGATTGCAACCTCTGCAAAAAAATGCTAAAGACAGTGTTATGCTTTCCCAACCATTACGTCAAATCTAGAGTAAAAATTTAAAAACTATGGCGTATTTATTTACCTCAGAAAGTGTTTCTGAAGGACATCCAGATAAAGTAGCAGATCAAATTAGTGATGCTTTAATAGATAATTTTTTAGCCTTTGATCCAGAATCAAAAGTAGCTTGTGAGACGCTTGTTACTACAGGCCAAGTTGTACTTGCCGGCGAAGTAAAATCGAACACCTATCTCGATGTGCAAAAAATTGCAAGAGATACCATAAACAAAATTGGCTATACAAAAAGCGAGTACATGTTCGATGGCAATTCTTGTGGTGTCTTTTCTGCAATACACGAACAGTCAGAAGATATAAACCGTGGTGTAGATAGAGCTTCTAAAGAAGAGCAAGGTGCTGGAGACCAAGGGATGATGTTTGGTTACGCAACAAGCGAAACTGAAAACTATATGCCGTTGGCTTTAGATCTTTCACACAGAATTTTAAAGGAACTAGCAGAATTGCGTCGCGAGAATAAAGCAATAAATTATTTAAGACCAGATTCTAAAAGTCAGGTAACCATAGAATATAGTGACGACAATACACCACAACGTATAGAAGCTATCGTCGTCTCTACACAACACGACGATTTTGATGAAGATGATGCTATGTTAGCTAAAATTAGAAAGGATATTGTTGAGATATTGATTCCTAGAGTTGTGGCTAAACTTCCTAAAAACATTCAATCGTTATTTAATAATGATATTACGTACCACATTAATCCAACAGGGAAATTTGTAATTGGTGGACCTCACGGTGATACAGGTTTAACAGGTCGTAAAATAATTGTGGATACTTATGGCGGTAAAGGCGCACATGGTGGTGGCGCATTCTCGGGTAAAGACCCAAGTAAGGTAGACCGAAGTGCTGCCTATGGAACGAGACACATTGCAAAAAACCTAGTGGCTTCAGGTTTGTGCGAAGAAGTTTTAGTGCAAGTCTCTTATGCTATTGGTGTTGTAGAACCAATGGGGATTTTTATAGATACGTACGGCACTTGCCCTTTCAATTTAACAGATGGTGAAATTGCAAAAAAAGTTGAGGCTATTTTTGATATGAGACCAGCTGCAATAGAAAAACGCCTAAAATTAAGACAACCAATGTACAGCGAAACTGCTGCTTACGGACATATGGGTCGTCTTAACGAAGTGGTTAGTAAAACGTTTCAGCAACCAAACGGAGAACCAATTACATTAGACGTGGAGTTATTTACTTGGGAAAAACTAGATTATTTAGATAAAGTTAAATCTGCATTTGAAATTTAATCTGAGTAGATTTTAAGCTTAAAAGTACAATAGAATATCCGTTAGAGTGATTTTGAATTAACAAGATTTAAATGTGTTTTAATGACGTTATAAAAAACCGTATCGAGAATTAATTTAAGATATAAATTCTTATTCTCGATATAAATTTTACTCATTTTCAATCGTAAAAATTCACTCGAACTGAATAATTTTATAAAAATTTTATTTAATTTTTAAACCCTTATGAGACTTTCATAAGGGTTTCTTTTTGTCTCATATTATTAAAACCAGGTAGGAGTTTAGTAGAGTTAACTGTTTTATAGCAAAGAGAGATATATAACGTAATTAAACTTATACATTATGACTATCATTAAAAAATTCCCCAATCTTATTTTAATAGCTCTGTTTTCGCTACTTACACTTACGTCTTGTCAAAAAGATGAAGCTAGCACAAGTAATGGAGAACAACAAGAAAACATACCAGAGATATTTACCGCGTATTTTGGTAATGATATTTCTAGAGACTTTATTGGTAATGTTATAGACACCAATAAAAATCCTATAGCAGGAGTTACCATTACCATTGGCAACGACACTGCAACAACAGACACTAATGGTGTATTTATAATTAACAATGCCAATATAAAAGAGCGTTTTGGTTATGTAAAAGCAGAAAAAGCAGGTTACATTCATGGCTCTAGAGCTGTTGTACCAACTAACGGTACAAATAAGGTCACCATAATGTTGTTAGCCGCAACCGTTGTAAGCACCATAAATAGTGGTACTGCAGAAACAGTTACTATGGGCGACGGTAGCTCAGTTAGCTTTGATGGTAATTTTATAAATGAAAATGGTTCTGAATACACAGGTGCAATAGATGTTATTATGCATCGTTTAGACCCTGCTGATGAAGATATGCCAATGCAAATGCCTGGTATGTTATATGCCGAAAATGAAGACGGTGCAGAACGTATGCTACAAACCTTAGGGATGTTAGCTGTAGAATTAAGAGGCACAAATGGTGAAGATTTAAACTTAGCTGAAGGCTCTACTTCCGAGATTAGAATTCCTCTAGACCCAAGCCTTATGACCATTGCACCAGCAACAATACCGTTATGGTATTTTGATGAAGTAAATGGCTTTTGGAAAGAAGAAGGTCAAGCCACATTACAAGGTAATATGTATATAGGTACTGTGTCTCATTTCTCATTTTGGAATTGCGACATACCAGCTGAAGCTATCACCTTATGCGTAACAACAGCAGACCAAGATAACAATGCCTACGCCAACCTTTTAGTAAGTATTACAAGTACAACCTTTGGCACTACTTATGGCTACACTAATGAAAATGGTGAAGTTTGTGGTTTTGTACCAAGCGGAGAAACACTAGAACTCAATGTGTTTACCTACGATTTTTGTGGAGAAAATGCCTTAGCCACACAAACCATTGGACCATTTACGTCAGATGCTAATTTACCTGTCACTGTTGGCTTAACATCAGATATTATTGAAGAAACTGTTTTCGGTACTTTTAACACCTGCAATGGTAATGCGGTAACAGATGGCTACGTACAATTACGCTATGGCACCCAAACCTTTACAGATGCGGTAAATAATGGCGCATTTGAAGTTAACCTTTTACGATGCGAAAGCGATAACACATTTGCTATTAAAGGTAGTGATTATGTAAACCTACAAAGTACCGATAGCATTAGCTACACTTTTACAACACCGCTTACCAATATTGGTACAATAAGTGCCTGTAATACTATTACCGAATTTATACAATATACCATAGATGATGGCGATACTGTATTTAGCATAGATGATATTTCTGCTAATTTTTATTTAGATGGTCAAAATTCTAACGGACCAACATTAGATATTTTTGGAAGCGGAAATGCTATTGGCACCACCTGTTTCTATATGTATGGTGCACTAAATGACCCAGAATATCTTGGCACTTATGATAGTTACTCATTTAACAACCCTAATGATACTGGCTTCTTTATTGGTGAGTGTCTAGATATTGCAGAGACAAATAATGCCATTATTTATAATTTAACCACACTTGGTGCGGTAGGCGACTATATAGATATTAATTTCTCTGGTACTTATGAAGACTCTAATGGTGTGCCACACACTATTACTGGTTTAGTACATGTTATTAGAGATAATTAGAACCTACTATTTACTAAAGCTAAAACACCCACAAGATTAAAATTTTGTGGGTGTTTTTTTTAATATAATAAATGCTGCTTGGCTTTTATACGCCAGCCTGATTGGTTACTGCTTGATATGCAAAAATTTATTTATTAATGTGATAATAAAATATAGACAAGTTTTTTTTAGACTATGTTTTAAAAGCCAAACCACTCGATTGCATTCAAATAATACTAAATGCTAACTTTATAAGCATTTAATATTATCTCAACTTCTCTAACATCAAAAGGACTAGGCTTTTTTTGAATTTTATTTATATCTATACGGTTGTGAGCTACTCTTACGTTTAACCCAAGTTTTCTGTTAGCATAAGCAATGGAACAACTGCTTATACTTTTATTATTTAGACCTTAAAACCATTACTTAGCACAAAAGGAAACCTATTGAGCTGGCAAACAATGTAAAATGGTTAGAAAATCGGTATTTTACAATTGACAAAAAACTCTATATTTTAAAC
>JAOEWO010000052.1 GCA_028383925.1 Winogradskyella sp. | reverse complement strand
ACTAGTTTTCTGTTCTTTATTTAGCTTTTCTCAAGATACTGGGATAACAATAACTGTAACAATAGACAATATAAAAAATGAGAATGGTAAAGTCTCTTTTGCTTTACACACTAAAGATACGTTTATGAAAGGTCAAGGAATTATGACTGCAGAAAGTAAAATTAAGGACGGTAAAGTTAAAATTACTTTTGAAAAAGTAAAGCCTGGTGATTATGCAATAATGGCATTACACGATGAAAATGAAAACAACCGCATGGATTTTAGAGATAATGGCATGCCTCTAGAAGCTTACGGCATGTCTAAAAATGTAATGTCTTTTGGACCACCACAATATGGCGATGCTAATTTTAAAGTTACTGATAAGAACTTAGAATTTGATATTCGTTTCTAAAAAACAACCTCATCAATCAAAAATCAACAAAAGCCGTTAAGAAATTAATGGCTTTTTCTTTTGCCATTAATTTACCAATAAAGCCTAAACATAATATTTGGTGTAAAGCCAATAGAAAATGTTTCTCTTAATTCTATAGGGTCGCTTAAACTATTGTTACCTCTATATTCTCTGGTAATTACATTTTGTCTGTTATAAATGTTCCTAATAGACAAACCAACCTTACCTCTTAATTTATTAGTTTTTGACATTTTAAAATTATACGTAGAAGAAAAATCTAACCTGTGGTAAATAGGCAGTTGGCCTGTATTAATACCGTTATTAAACTCTAAGCCATCATCACCTTCTTCAGCAATGGTATAGGGTTTGCCAGTTTGCCATTTCCAGCCTAAAGCAAACTGAAAATTATCTAACTTATAACTTAGCGCTGTAGAAACTGCATGTGTAATATTAGATTTTGAAGTAAAATCTTGACTATTATTTAAATTACTAAAATTACTTTTTGCGCTATTAATTGCATAACTCAACCAAGTGTTAAAACTCTTAAATTGTTTTTTCATAAACACATCTGCCCCAAAAATAGTTTGCTCACCAATATTAAACGTGTTATTATTTGGATTTAAAAACCCTAATGACAAAGCGGTTATATTACTCAGCTTTTTGTAATATGTATCTACATCTATACTAAAACTGCTTTTGCTATAAATAAAACCTGTTGAAACTTGCTGACTATTAATAATAGGAAACTCATCACCATCGGCTAATCGCCAAACTCTATTTTCTAGCGAAAGACTGCTTAAAATAGTTTCGTCTAGCTCACTAATAATTTGATTTTTAATTTCACCAGTAAGTTGAAATTTTAAATACTTAGCAACTGGCAATAAAACAACTAATCTAGGCTCTAACCTTACCGCATCTAACTCTTTAAAATAAGTACCCCGTAACCCAAAAGATACGTCTAGACCTTTTTTACTTTTATAATTATAGTTTCCGTAGAGACTATGTGTTTGCACTGTACTATCTTCTGTATCTAAGACAAAAGATAAATCTGTGGTATTTAAAAATGCATAAGCCACATCTTTTAATGCGTATTGGTAACCTAATGTGTAATTACTTGTTTTTGAGGTATTAATGTTTAATTCTGTTGCTATACCAGAATCAAAAATGGTATTTCGTTTCTCAAAATTTGAAACTTGTTCATTATTTTCTGAAGTAATAAAATTATAATTCAACTTATAATCCGAGAAAAAAGCAGTTGTATTTAAAGATATCTTGTCTGTCCAATCTAACATCCATCCAAATCCATAACCTAAATTACTAGTTCTTAATTTATCATTAAATGCGCTACTAGTTTCACTATCATTCTGAATATAATCTAACTGATTATCTATAGAAATAAAACTCGCATAAAGACTGTTTTTATCGTTAGGCTTGTAGTTTAGTTTTATATTATAATCTAAGAACGAAAACTCATTATTAGTATTTTCAGCATCATTAATTTTAGTGCTCTCAAAGACTTTATTTGCTAATGGAGTAAAAGCAAATGTTTCTAAAACATCGACATAACTTCGTCTTAATGATGCCTGAATATTCATTTTATCTTCAATAATTGGTATATCTATAAGCGCATCTGCATTAAAGCCATTCAGGCCCATTTCTGCTTTTAACTGATTAGAAATTTCGGTGTTTGAAGACATATCTATTACACTAGATAAACGCTCACCATATCTAACATGCGCACCTTTATTTATAAATTTAATTTCTGAAGTTACGTTAGGGTTTAGTGGAGAAATCATGCCAAAAAGATGACCTTTATGATATAGATTAATACCATCCCAAATTAAACGGTGTTGGTCTGAAGCGCCACCTCTTACAAAAAAACCTGTAGCTGTTTCATTAGGGCTTATAACACCAGGAAGTAGTTGAATACTCTCTAATACATCTGGCTCTGTAAGACCAGGTAATATGGCAAGTTTAGAGGGATACAATTTATAAGATCCGTCTTTGTTTTTTTCTATTCCTTTGGTGAGATAACTTTTTACTATAACCTCTTCAAGTTTATTTAAATCTATTGGCTTGTCTGAAGATTCATTAATTATGATGTAGCGATTGTCTAGTATGTTGTAATCTAAATTCGTTAGTAATTTAATAGCGTCTAACACGTCTAAAAGCGTACGTTCATCTTTAATTAAACTAATTTGTTTTGCATTAACATCAGTGTCTTTATAAGAAAACAAAACATTGTATGTGTCTTCAATTTTTGAAAATGCATCAGCCAAGGACTCGTCTTCAAAGCCAATGTAAAAAGCCTCTTCTTGCGAAAAGGCTGGTAATGAAAGTAACATTAAAACAAAGATATAGATTAACCTCATCTTTAATATCGGAGTATAATGTTACGTTTTTCTTTTTCAAAATAGGTAATATCAAGCGGTTCAAAAACAGTTTTTAAAGCCACTTTGAGGTTATTATGCGGAAAACTACCCGAGAAGAGAACCGCACTATCAATATTCTCAGCATTGAAGGTAATATTGTAATGGTCTTGTAAAGCCAAAATCACATAACGAATTGGCACACTTTTAAAGGTGCTTTCACCATCAATCCATGTGGGTTTTACGTCAGTAATTTCAAAAGGTTTTGGCACATCATCATTTACTTTTCTAACCGCATCATTAGGGCGTAGTATATAATCTTTTTCTAGTGTTTTAACACCAACTTTCCCTTCATAACAAACCACATCAAAAAAATCTTTAGTACTCTTTACATTAAACTGAGTACCTAAAACGGCAACAACACCATTATCTGTTTTTACTGTGAAGGTCTCGCCTTTTTGTACTTTAAAGTAGGCTTCACCATCTAAGGTTAACGTACGTTTATCTTCCCAATTCTCTTTGTTATAAGTTATTCTAGATTTAGAATTTAGCACCACTTCAGAACCATCTAATAAGGCAATAGTTTTGCTTTCACCAAAACCGGTTTCTATAATTATGTTGTTATTTCCAAAAATAGAGAATAGACCAAATAGTAAAACAATTGATGCAGCAATACCTATACTCCAATTTTTATAGAGCGGACGTACCTTGACTTTTCTGTCTGAAATATGTTGTTGAATTTTAGAAAAACTTTCATCTGTAGATGCATTAAGCTGCTCTAAAACAGATATGCCTTTTTTTAGCTTCTTATAGGCCCTAAAGTCTACATCACTTACTAAATTTTTCAATTCAGCATCAGATAGTTGGTCTGCTAGCCATTTGGCTAAAAACGTATCATTTTCATTATTCTAATTTAAACAAAAAAAGCGAACTTTTCAGTTCGCTTTTCATAATTAATCTTCTTGATTATACTTCTCTGCATAACGTTTCCAAAGTCGAGTTTGATGTGTCTCTAAACTCAAATCTCTACCGTCTATAAAGGCTTTTATTACTTGGTTGGTACGCATATCTAAAGCGTCACCTTCACTAATAAATAAAGTGGCACTTTTGCCAGCTTCTAACGTACCATACATAGCGTCTATACCCATAATTTTAGCTGGGTTTTGCGTAATTAATTGTAAGGCTTGTTCTTTTGTAAGTCCGTGAGCAACTGTAGTACCTGCATAAAATGGTAAATTACGAGAATTCATACGTTCCATTTGTCCGCTTGGCTCTAAAGATACCAATACGCCAGCATCCACTAGTTTTTTGGCTTGTTTATAAGCATAGTCGTAATCATCATCTTCTAATTCTGGTCTCGAATGTACACGTTTTAAAAACACAGAAACATTATTTTGTTTTAAGAAATTAGCAACATTAGCAGCTTGGTAGCCACCAACAATTGTAATTTTAGAAACACCTTGAGACTTTGCAAAATTTACAGCATCTGTAATTCCTTTTTCGTCATCTGCGTTAATGTATAAATGTTTAGATTCATCAAATAAACCAATTAAGCCTTCGTAAGGTAAATGGCGTTCGCCTTTATTACCTTTATTATAGCTCTTAGCTTCATTAAAATAGTCTGCTAATTCTTTAACCTGCTTGGCATAATCTTTATTTGGTTTTAAGCCAGGATCTTCACCTAACCACCAACGGCCTCTACTAAAACTACTTGGCCAATTAATGTGTATACCATTATCCATTTTAATAGCAGCATCTTCCCAATTCCAAGCGTCATAGTGCACTACAGATGATGTACCAGTAATACGCCCACCTCTTGGTACAACTTGTCCCAATAGCACTCCATTAGGTCTCATAGATTCTATAATCTTAGATTCTGTATTGTAAGCAATAATACTTCGTATATGCGGATTAAAAGTTCCCATTTCAGATAAATCGCTAGAAGCTTTAACAGCATCAACTTCAACCAATCCTAACGTACCATTAGATACAATAAAACCAGGATATACATGTTTGCCTTTTGCTTCAATAACATCCATGGCTTGCATAGTGACAGCATTTGGCTTACTATTATCTAGTACTCTAGTTATTTTTCCTTTACTTACAATAATTAAACTATTCTTAATTACTGTACCATTACCAATATGAGCTGTGGCTCCAACAATAGCAAAATCTTTTGTTTGTTTTGGTGCTGGTGTTTGTTGTGCAAAACCTAATGTGATACACAACAGAAATACTACGATATTTATTTTATTTATTTTTTTCATCTTTTAAATCGTTTAGTTGTGTTAATCCATAGAGTCGCAATGCAACAATACTTTTTCTTTTTTCTGAATAGGCTTTGTTTTTAAGCCTTTGTTTTTATCTTGAAGCATAAGATTTGTTAATTCGCTTTTCTCTTTCTTAATAGCTTCGCGCATCTGTTTATCTTTTGCCAAATCAAAATACGTAACCCCTTCAATTATTGTCTTTTCTGCTTTTGCATAAATCGATAAAGGATGGTCTGTCCATAAAACAACATCGGCATCTTTGCCTACTTTAAGACTTCCAACACGTTCGTCTAAATGCAGAAGTTTAGCAGGATTTAGTGTTACAAACTTCCAAGCATCTTCTTCGCTTACGCCACCATATTTAACAGATTTTGCAGCTTCTTGGTTAAGACGTCTAGACATTTCTGCATCATCACTATTAATGGCAACAACAACACCTGCGTTGTGCATTATAGCTGCATTGTAAGGTATAGCGTCATTAACTTCATACTTGTAAGCCCACCAATCACTAAAGGTTGAACCTCCAACACCATGCTCGGCCATTTTATCTGCAACTTTATAGCCTTCAAGAATATGTGTAAATGTATTAATGTTAAAGTCGAATTTTTTAGCAACTTTCATCAACATATTAATTTCACTTTGTACATATGAATGACAAGAAATAAAGCGCTCTTTATTTAAAATTTCGGCAAGCACTTCCATTTCAGTATCCTTACGATAAGGTTTTCCACTTTTCTTAGCTTGGTCATAAGCTTTAGCTCTACTAAAGTAATCCATAAATACCTGTTCAACACCCATTCTAGATTGTGGAAAACGTGCGTTGAATTGGCTGCGTGATTGTTTTACATTTTCACCTAAAGCAAACTTTATAAATTTGGGTGAGTTATCATAAATTAAATCTTCGGCACTTTCTCCCCATTTAAGTTTAATAATGGCAGAACGCCCTCCAATAGGGTTGGCAGATCCGTGTAGTATTTGTATAGAGGTTACTCCACCAGCAAGATTGCGGTAAATGTCTACATCTTCATCATCAATAACATCTTCTATGGTTACTTCTGCAGACGAGTTTTGTCCACCTTCATTAATAGATGCAGCAGCAAGATGCGAGTGTTCATCTATAATACCAGCTGTAATGTGTTTGCCTGTAGCATCAATAACTGTGGCATTACTGCTAGAAATGTTTTTACCTATTTTAGAAATTTTACCGTTCTTAATTAAAACGTCTGTATTTTCTAAAATACCCTCTTTTTCATTCGTCCAAACTGTGGCATTTTTAAAAAGTAGAGTTTCAGTTTTTGGTTTCTCTGTAAAGCCATAAGCTAAATTAGGATAGGTAATCGGGCTCATAAAAGGCGTGTCTTTAGCAGCGTCTTCTTTCGTTTTGTCTTCACTTTTTTTAGCAACATCTTCTTTTGCTTTATTAGCGTAGAATGCCAAGTCATTACCGGTTGGCATAATAACTTTACCGTTAAGACTAGTTCCATTTGCAGCGTTGGCTACAACTCTAATGTATTCTTTTTTAGTGCTATCTGCTGTTTTAAATGTAAAGTTTACCCAATCATCTGCATAACTCATTTTGGTACCTAAGGTTTTATCTCCACTTTCTAATGTCGCGTTAGGTTTGCTTGTGCTTCCTGTAATAGATAATTTATAATCGTTACCAGCTAATTTAAAACTATAATCACCATCAATATCTCTAACATTCATGTTTGCAAGAACGTGAGGTACACCTTGTACCCAATTTTCGTAAAGCTTAGTTTTCTTTTCAAAAATATCGCCATCAGTAATTAAAAAATTAGCATAACTACCTGTTTTAAGCGTACCTAAAACATCAGATTTACCTAATAAACGAGCAGGTATTGTAGTTAATGCTTCTAAAGCTTTTTGTTTTGATAGTCCGTTTTCTATGGCTTTCATTAAATTAGAAGAAAATGATTTTTTAGACTTTAAACCATGTGTTGTAAGTGCAAATTCAATTCCATTTTCTGCTAATAATCTTGGGTTGTGTGGTTGTTGGTTCCAAGAACGCATATCACTTAAAGAAAGTGTTTTTGCTAAAAAGGCATCATCAACATCATAAGCTAATTGAAAATCTATAGGAAGAATAATAGTTGCATTTGTTGCTTTAACTTCAGCGATACGCTCGTATTCGTCACCACCTCCAACAATGGTATATTGAATATTAAAAGCATCACCAACTTTATCGGCACGCATTAAATTAGCTCTGCTGCCAGCTTCGAAAATTTGAGGTAAATTGGTATTACCATTTAGTGCTTCTAAAGCCAAATCCTTAGTATCAACGTTTCCGTCTGCATACCATTTGGCATCATCGTACATTTGTCTAAGTAAGGCCATACTTCCCATAATTGACGATGGATACGACTGGCGAGAAGTTACACTTTTGCTGAATGATAGGTGTTGTGTCGTTTCGCCATCTACAACACGAACCGAATTATCTGCATTATTGTTTAGTGCAATTAAAGCTCCTGTTCCTCGCACAATTCCATCTGGCATGTGTGTATTTACAACGCCAAATCCTAACTTGTGCATTTCTGATGCAGATTTAGCATCATAATTAAAGGTAGCCATAACGTCTTGTTCTGGCATAATATGGTCATTCCAGTAAAACCCACTTCGACCTGGTCCGTATTGTGAGCCATTGCCACCACGCTTAGGTTTTGAAACCCCAAAGGTGGTGTACATGTCTATAAAAGAGGGATAGATTGATTTGCCAGACAAATCAATAGATGTTGTATTCTTAGGAATACTTACAGATTTACCAACAGCAATAACTTTGCCTTCTTTAATTAAAAGCGTTGCATTTTCTATTATTTCGGTTGGTGAAACGTGGATCGTAGCATTTGTAAATGCTGTGTAGTTTGAATTATTCGCTATTACGCCAGAGTTACTTGGAAAGTAGTCTTGAGCGAACAACGAAAAACTGCACATAAAAATGAACAGCTGTAAGAGTGTTTTTGTCATAAAGTTGGTTAGATTAATTGAAATCTAAAGATAATAATTAAAGCTAAAAAGCGAACTGAAAGCACTGATTTTAACTTTTTATATAAATAAGTAATTTTATTGAATATGTTAAGATTCAAAAACACCTCTAAAGTAGTCCCTTCCTCGGGTAGGGTTAGGGATGGGTTATACAAGCTTTTCGTTTTAATTAAAACCTAAAAGCAAAACGTGTTTAAACTTATCACCACCAGAAAAAGGAATAGATTTTATAAACTTTTGCCTTCATGATAATTCACTAACAGCGCAACAACATAGCTATAACTTTTCATACCAGCAGATTGGTTGTTGGCTCTTAAGAAGCTATCAAAGGTTTTTTCAAAAATTGGTTCTAATGGATTTTCGTAGGCCAGCCAAAAATTTCGAGTTTCTTGGTAGTTTTTAAGAATACCTGTATTTACAGATGCAAGTAGAGCTTCGTATATTTTTTCATCTCTTTTATAAATTTCAGCTAAACAATATCGTAAAGCAAAGGTATAGCCCGAATATTTAAAATAACTGTTATCATTTTGCATGGCTGCCAAACACCCAATAAAGTTAGCTTCATTTTCTGCGGCATAACCCAACTGATGAGCTGCTTCGTGACAAGCTGTTGTAGGAAACTTATAAGTTGGGATTAAGCTATTAACCTGTGCTTCATTTGTAAAAGGATTTAAATAGCCAGAAAAACCCATATAAGTAAGTGGTAAACTATAAAGTGATTTTTTAATACTCGTTGGTTCGTAGTTAAGATGCGGATATACTTTAGCGAGTTTACTGTACCCATTTTCTACATTATTTAAAATTTCAGTTTTTGTAAAAGGAAATTCAATTTTTAAAGAGTCGTTAGTAGCTAATGTATTGTGTAGATGGTTAGATTTTGTAATGAGTTTTTTTGTAAATGTTACCAATTGTGCTGTGGTGTACTCTGCATTAATATTAAGAGATTTGTATAGCGGTTGTCTGTAATAATTAAATGCCCAAAGTATATGAAATGCAAAGTAAGCTACAGATAGCGTAGCGCCAATATCTAAAAACCAATTTATGGTGTCTTTTATAAAGCGTTTTCTGTTTACAATAAACCAGCGTATTATATATATACCTGCCAATGTATAAAGTACGTCACCACCAGAAAAAGGTAGCCAACCAAAAACATAACGCATAAGTTTAGATAAAAAAACATAAAGACCGTTACTATAAAAGCGTTCAATAAATTCAGGATAATGTTTTAAGATAGAAATAAATAGTATCTGAATACCTATAAAAATAACTAAACCTATTTTTTTGTTTTTGTGCATAGATCAAAAATAGAAAAAACTTGTGATTAGTTGCGTGGTACTTAAATTCAATATTTAATTTAAATAGATTTTTAAACAACTTAAGAATGACGATAAAGAAAGAAACCTATTTTGTAAATTTGCAATTATAAAAATACAATACAATATGAGTTCAGAAATAAGAGCCTTAGAACCAAAAGCACTTTGGAATAAATTTGCAGATTTAAATGCAGTACCACGACCTTCTAAAAAAGAAGAACGTGTTATAAAATTTATGAAGGACTTTGGTAAAAAATTGGGTTTAGAAACGATTGAAGATGAAGTAGGAAACGTAATCATAACCAAACCAGCCACTAAAGGGATGGAAGATAGAAAGCCTATTGTAATGCAATCGCATTTAGATATGGTACATCAAAAAAATAACGATACGGTTTTCGATTTTGAAACTCAAGGTATTGAGATGCATGTAGAAGGTGATTGGGTAAAAGCAAAAGGAACTACGCTTGGTGCAGATAACGGCTTAGGTGTCGCAACAATTATGGCTATTTTAGAGAGCGATACTATTGCGCACCCTGCATTAGAAGCTTTATTTACTGTAGATGAAGAAACGGGCATGACAGGCGCAATGGGATTAAAAGGGGGGTTGCTTAAAGGCGAAATACTTTTAAATTTAGATACCGAAGAAGACGATGAAATAGGAGTAGGTTGTGCAGGAGGAGTAGATGTTACTGCAACATGCGACTATGCAGAAGAGGAAACACCAGAATTTAAAATAGGTTATACTATTACTGTGAAAGGCTTACAAGGAGGGCATTCTGGTATGCAAATTCATGAAGGTTTAGGCAATGCTAATAAAATAATGAACCGTTTATTATTTGATGGTTTTGAAAATTTTGGTTTACGTATTTCTGAAATTGATGGTGGTAGTTTGCGTAATGCAATACCAAGAGAAAGTAATGCTAAAGTTTGTATAGATGCGATGCATGAAGCTGCTTTTGATTTTGAAATGATGCAATTGTCTGATACCATTAAAGCAGAATTAAAAACAATGGAGCCAGATTTAGAAATTGTTATTTCTAAAACGGAAACACCAGAGCATATTATGGATTTAGGTGTGCAAGAAGGTATTACAAGAGCATTATATGCAGCTTGTAATGGTGTGTATCGTATGAGTCCGGATATTAAAGATTTAGTAGAAACCTCTAATAATATAGCACGAGTTATTATAAAAGATGGTGCTATTAAGATTGGGTGTTTAACACGTAGTTCTGTAGAGAGTTCTAAAGAAGACTTAGCCAATACATTAAGAGCAACATTTGAGTTAACAGGTTGTGAGGTTGAGTTTTCTGGTGATTATCCGGGTTGGGCACCAAATATGGATTCTGCAATATTAAAAGTTTTAGTGCCAATTTACGAGCGTTTAAACAATGGTGAAAAACCACATGTTGCGGCTTGCCATGCCGGATTAGAATGTGGTATTTTAGGACAGAATTATCCTGATATGGATATGATAAGTTTTGGGCCGAATATTAAAGGTGCGCACTCACCAGATGAACGTGCACAGATCTCATCTGCACAAAAGTATTGGAAATTTGTATTAGAAATTTTAGCAAATATCCCAAAGTCTTAATTTAGTTTTATTTCGCTTTTGGACTAATAATATCAACATTCTGAAATGCAATAGCTCCTCTTATAACACCAGAAATTACATTGTGCATAGCATCTATTATCTGCATCTTTAATTCACTTTTATGATAAATAATACTTACTTCTCTTGCTGGCGATGGCGCCGTAAAATGTCTTAAATTAGAATTTAAATTTTCTCTTATATCTAACGTGTGTAAATAGGGAAGTAGCGTCATGCCCATACCTTCATTAGAGAGTTTTATTAGTGTTTCTATACTGCCACTTTCTAACTGAAATGTCTCGTCTACCTGATCCTTAAATGTTTTACAAAGATTAAGAACACCGTCTCTAAAACAATGACCATCTTCTAATAACAACATATCTTCAATGTCTAAATCAGCAACTTCAATAGTTTTTTTGTCTTTTAGTCTATGATTATCTGGTATGTATGCAACAAACGGTTCGTAATACAATACGCGCTCTTTAATATTATCACTTTCTAAAGGCGTTGCTGCAATAGCTGCGTCTAAATGGCCATCATTAATACGTGTTAATATTTCTTCGGTTGTAAGCTCTTCAATCTTTAATTTTACCTTAGGATATTTTTTTATAAAGTTTTTTAAAAACATGGGTAACAGCGTAGGCATTACCGTAGGTATAATACCTAATCTAAATTCGCCACCAATAAATCCTTTTTGCTGATCTACAATATCTTGTATACGGTCTGCTTCATTAACAATATTACGCGCTTGATAAACAATTTTACGGCCAACCTCGGTTAACTCAATAGGTTTTTTACTTCTATCAAAAATTATAATATCTAATTCGTCTTCTAACTTTTGTATTTGTGTACTTAATGTAGGTTGCGTTACAAAACATTTTTCTGCGGCTTTTGTAAAATTTTTATGTTCTGCAATAGCAAGTGCATACTTTAATTGCGTAATGGTCATTGTTATTTATTTAGCCTATAAAATTACAAAAACTATTAATAAAGGCTATGGTGGTTACCATTTATTTAAGAGCTTTTGTCTAGAATAGAGAATTAAAATTATTACGTGTAGATGGTATTTTAAATTAAAGACTCGTCATTAATTTAATTCTAAAGTTATTACATTACAATACCGATTGTATTTACTGTAAACAAAAACCCCTTTGAATTTTTTCAAAGGGGTTTGATCTAAAATCAAAAAAACACTAACTTATTTGAATTATAAAATCATTTTATTCACATTCTTTTTGAAATGCTAAAAACTCATTATTAGATTCAAATTCTATAAACTCTTCTTGACATGTAGTTAATGTCCAATCTAAACTTGAAACATTCTCGTAAGGTGCTGGTAAATTGATAAACAGAATTACTTCACCAGTTGATTGGTCAGTTGATAAATCCCAAGTACCAGTTATTGTATTACCTTCTATTAAAACAGAA
>JAOEWO010000051.1 GCA_028383925.1 Winogradskyella sp. | reverse complement strand
AAGGGTAACCAACCGTTGTTGTAGGTGTAGGTTACTTTTAATGTATGTGCATCCCCAAAAACATAAGTGCCTTTGACATCAGAAAAATCTGCTGAAAGTGTAACGTTAGTAGCAAAAGAACCTATGGTAGCTAATGAAACTTCCGTAATAACACCATCAATCTCTCGCCCAACGACTAAATTAGCTCTCGTATTGGAAGTTGCGGACTCCCAACCTGCAATTTCTGCTTCTGTAAAATAAAAAGTCATACTCGTACTGCCTGCACCTCCAATAGTATTGTCAGTTAAAATGGCAAAGGTTTTATCCATTACAAAATCTGGATTAGAACTTCCATTATAAGATTGCGCTCCTGTTCCTGATCTTGTAACAGAAACGTCAATACATCCGTAATCATCAGCTTGGTTATTATTGGTAATGTCTAACATCACATCCCCAGTTAGTGAGTCTGAAGTATAAATTGTTCCTGAAGTTGACAAAATCTGTGTATGAGAAGACAACCCTTCATTTACGGTAGTTTGAACTAAAGTAGGAGTTATAGCTGAAATAGATATATTATCTACTGCCATACCATAAGACCATGCATTACCATCATTATATCTAAACTGCACTAGTACAACTGCTTCCCCAATGTAAGGAGTCATATCTACCGTAACATCATTTACCCAAGGAGTAGTTTTTCTCGAATCACCTGCAGAAGTATTTGAAAGTGTTAGAACCGAACTAAACGCTCCACCAGTACTCACTAACACATCTCCAATTTCTGGAGACACATTTGAAAAGGCATGATCAAAAGTTAGTGTTGCTGAAGAATAAAGACCATCCAAACTAAATTCTTCTGTTGTTAAAAGGTCATTACTTTTATCACAATTACATGCATCATCATTAGTATATGCAAAAATAGTACTGTTTCCAGTAGTACTCCAAAAATCACTTGAAACAACTGAAGCATTACCTAATCCCCAAGCACTTGAACCATTTCCAGAATTATTTGTTGTAACACCGTATGGAGCTTCTTCCATATCTTCACTATATATTGAAACTATTTGGTCTTCAGTCGGAACAATATCATCATCAGTTAGTGTTAAGGTTAGTGTATTTGCATTTAAATCGGCAGAAGCATCACCCTCAGCATCAGTAACAACATTAAAATCAATTATAATTGTCTCGTCACCTTCAATAAACCCATCATTGTAAATATTTAATTCTAGATTAATTGAATTAGTTATCCCTGAAGGAAAAACAATACTTGGTGTCATTATCTCAAAATCTAATCCATTAGTTGCTGTACTAGAGCTGTTAACCGTGAAATTTACAGTTGCATTTGCTGAAGGTGCTTGCGCAATATTTAAAGGAAAAGTTACTAGCGTAGCGTTACAATTTGTACTTTCAATTAAACGCGATGAAGTTGTTGAGTAACTAATAACCGGTGTGGTAGCTACAACAATCCCAGACACTATTAATGAAAAATTTTGTGAACCCGTATTAAGACTTCCTTTATGCGACACTGTTAATGTGTAAACCCCAGAAGCACCATCTATATCAATTCTTTCATAAGGGTCAACTGTATTGTCCCCTTTACCATTACTATCAACACCTGTTAATTTCCATGGTGTATATGCGGTACCGTTAGTAAGTCTTACATCTAAATCATTTACCAAGCGTGAGGTATTATCATTAACAACAGTTTGCACTGTGCCCCCAATATCGGTCCATGAAATAGAAGCCAATAATGGATCAAAACCATTAGATTGAATCGTTATTTGATAGGTCTCACCTTCATTTAAGGTTAACTCTTTAACTATAGCACTTCCGCTAGGAGCAACTGCAGTGGTCAGTGTTTCTGCTGCTTTTTTTGTGTTTAAAAGTCCCCATCCAAAATTTGCATCTGGTCCAATAACACCTGCATCATCGGCAGTATGCAGCGCTAATCCTTTTAAGGTAGCAGCACGCATAAAGGTTCCGTATAAATTAAAATAGTGTTCTTGTAGCAACAGTAATGAGCCCATAACATTCGGTGAAGCCATAGATGTCCCTGTAATAGTATTATAACTATCGTCTGCAGATTCATAAGTAGAATATAGTCCTGTTCCATTACCTGTAATATCCGGTTTAATCCTATAATCGTCTGTTGGCCCTTCACTGCTAGAACCATTTTTAGAAACCGATTGTAAAGTACCGTCTAAATTTATGAGGGCATCATTAGCATTGGCAACAACTAAATTATTTTTTGAAGTGGCATGACCCGATAGTTTATCGAAAGCTGAAGCACCGCCTAAAGGCTCTGTATTTGCAGTATCATCATAACCATCATTACCTGCGGCTACCACCATTAAATAATATGGTGCATTGTACATGATATCATCCCAATTACGAGAATCGTTAGTATAGCCCCCTAAATATAGCGGAGGTAATAGTACGGTACCATCATTATCTCGCAGACGGTAGCCATAAGAATGATTAGACAAAAGCATACCTGCTGCAGCTGCTGCAGCTGCTTCAGACTCGTCATTATTCCAATCATAACCAACGGCATCTGCCTGCCAAGCCATACCTTTTGCATCTGCAACAACACCAGATGCCATAATTGTTCCTGTTACATGAGCAGCATGAAAATTAAGGGTGGTGGATAAGTCACCAACAGAAAATCTATTATTCCCTCCTGCACCATCATACTCTTGATGGGTTGCTCTTGCCAAGCCACCATCCCAAACGTGGGCTGTTAAATCATCACCATTAAGCGCTAAACCTAACCCACCGCCTGTGTTTAAAAAGTTGGTTCGTGTAGAAATAGCAGCATCTACATTAAACGTGGTATAATAAATAGGGGTGCCATCTTCTGTTATATATTGCAACTCTAATAAAGTCCCGTCCTCTTTTTCATAACGTATTGGAATATTATTTAATCTTGCATATACCACTGCTGCTTCTTTTAGACGAGCCTGCCTTTGAGAAAACTCACTAGACAAACTGGTCAATTTATTCTGGTCATAAGATGTTTTAATACTATTAAGTATATCCGTATACTTGTTTTGAGCCTGTAAATTAATAGACACAAAAAAACAGAGAAAATAAAAACTAATTTTTTTCATACAACCAAAAAGATATTAAAATTGGTTGCTAAAGTAATAACTTTAAATAAAACATGTAAATAAATTAAATACTTAGGGTTAAACAATAAGGGTTATGTCACATCTGTTTAACATGAATGAAGATAGTCAATTAATTCGGCGTTCTAACTAGCCAATGAATAGAATGCTTTAAAGATTGATTTCCTCTTCGATATCAACTGCCCCTTCCCTATCATATGCACTATTTCTATTCCAGACAATGTCCTTTGAGCAGATTCAAATTCATTAAACCCTAAAGATCTGGTTATCCGTTTTTTTTTACAAAACGATAATCGTGCTCAACTATATTATTCAAATACTTACATTGCCTAATTTAAATCGTTGATAATGAACGTTTATTGTAGATTCTAATAGCATGTTTGTTGGAACCACTCTTATCAATATTAATTAATTCTGGCTTGCCATTATTTTTAATTGCTTTAATTAGAAACGATTGAGCACTCATTCGCTTTCGTCTTTTAATCAATAGAAAATCGATGGTATTGCCTTGTTTGCCTACCGCTTTATATAGATAGCACCATTTTAACCTTAACATAGGTTTCATACATTCGCCATCTTCTTCCAACAGACTTCTTACGTTTTCTAAATTATTTGTCCAAAAGTGGAATAAACTTAAATACCCAGCGCTGTATGGTAGCATAGTCTACTTTTACACCTCGTATGGCCATTAATTCCTCAATCTCACAATAACTCAACCCAAATCTAAACTTGAAGTAAACGGCTTGAACAATGATTGACTTGGGAAAACAATGACCTTTGATCATAAACTTTTAATTCAAAGATATTATTTCTTTAAATTTGAATCTATAGATGCGACAGAACCCATCAACCTCATTATTGTCCTATGGATACTCTATGGATACCCTATGGATACCCTATGGATACCCTATGGATACCCTATGGAAATATTATTCAGAAATTTGAAAATTTAAGGATGCATTTCAGACAAAAAAAGCTTCACATTACTGTGAAGCCTTACTTTATTCTGGATACAGAAAAACACCGCATTCAATCACTACAAGCTTAGCTAAATTTTCAAAACTTTTGGATAGCCAAATATTTTATTTTGAATTTATATGTTCCCTAAAAATATTCCCAAGGATAAAAATTATTCTTGGGAATAACAAGTACACCCAATTGACCTATTCTCGAAGCAAACCCTCTGTTTTTTAAACAACCTAATAGAAACTTTTTGACATAAAAAATCCGCAAACTAGGTTGCGGGTTCGACTGTACACCCTATTGACCTATTTTCGAACCAAATATTGGATTTGTTTAAAAATTTAGTTGAGGATTTGTAAAACCTAACATATACAAAGCATTATAATTTGGCTTTTTGTCTACATATTACAGGAAGGTACATTCCAGCAAATGTTACCTAGCGGGAACTGGACTCGAACCAGTGACCTTCGGGTTATGAGTTCAAGTGCTTATTTACTAATTCCCTGTTTAATGGGCTTTCAAGAAACGCTTTAATCAAAACCGTATGCACTTTCGTATGCAAATCGTATGCAGTTTGATGTTATGGTTAAACATCTTATTTTCATTAGCTAAAATAGCCAAATAATTTGAACAAAAACTTAATCACTTTCATGAAAATTTTGAAATATGACTTAACACAAAAATGATACTTACTAATTAATATCAAAATATAAAATTCCTTTTTAAACTGTTGTTCTAATAAAATAAAAATAACGTAATTCCACAAAAACAGAAATACTCTAAAATTTTAGTTAATGAAACATAATACAAAAGATTAACTATTTGTAAGCTTTTTAAAACAAAACTTTCTCTATTTTTAAAAATAGAAATTTTAATAAAGCTGCTTAATTTATTCTAAGATGAAAGAAAAAATTAATATTCTAATAATTGATGACCATCCTATGATAGTCAGTGGATTAAAATCTGGCTTATCAAATCTACTAAATAAAGAAATAACTATAGATTCTGTAAATAGTTGTAAAAATGCCATAGAGAAATTAAAAAATAAAAACTCAAAATTTGATTTAGTCATTTTAGATATTAACCTTCCGGTTCTGTCGCATCTGCTAAAATTAAGCATCAAGTTTTAAACTAATTTAATTTTTTAAGAAGCTAATGATATAAATGATTTGTAGGTTGAACTTTCAGGGTTCACCAGTTGATTTTTCTTTATCATTCTAACTACTTCTATTCCTGATATGGTTCGCTTTGCTGATTCAAATTCTTTAAAACCTAGACCTAGCATAATACGCCACTTTATCATTCGATGGTCTTGTTCTACAATATTATTGAGGTATTTGCATTGCCTTATTTTTATGTTTGAATAGTTTCTTCGATTGTATAGTTTTATCGCAGCCTTATTCACCCCACTCTTATCGATGTTTATAAGTTCTGGATTAACATTATTCTCTATAGCTTTGATTAAAAATTTCTGTGCAGATATACGTTGTATTCTTTTAGTTAACAAAAAGTCTACAGTATTCCCTTCTTTATCAACTGCTCTGTATAAATATCTCCACTCACCCTTTACCTTAATATAGGTTTCATCTAGTCTCCACCTTTTTCCAACTAATTTTTTTCTCTTTCTGAATTGTTGTTCTACAAGGGGCGTGAATTTGAATACCCAGCGTTGAATAGTAGCATGATCCACTTTGACTCCTCTGATAGATAAAAGTTCTTCTATATCTCTATAGCTAAGACTAAACCTTAATTTGAAGTAAAAAGCTTGTAATATGATTGCTTTAGGAAACCAGTGACCTTTGAACATCTTTTTTGTTGTTAATATAAAAAATTTGATTTTTCCTTACATTAGATGCGACAGAACCCAAATTCACCATTATAAGTAAAAAAATTAATATTAAACACTTACCGTATTTTTTTTAGAGAAGTCGGTAAATATTTGTTAAGTCCGTATGTAGGTTTCATATTTTTTGTCTTGGGTTTTATATCATATAATGTCATAGTAACGATTGTATTAATTCATTTTGATTCTAAAGTATTTTAAATACTGAAAAGTATCAAGTCGCAGAGCAGTTTTTGGTTTACAGTAATTAAACAGACTAACCATTTATTTTGTTTTAATCCTACCATCTATTTGGTTACTCTTTTCGAACATTACCGTTTCATCTGAATGCATCTTTCATGTTCGACTCTTTTAGCCTTCCACTTTTAAGAGAAACCTTTAATTCCGTTACTATTATAAATAATCTATCAGATAATCGTTTGTAATTATTAAGATTCAAATGATTCTGTTAAAAATTCAATAATAAATGTAGAAACTTGGTCTAGACTTTTCATAAACTCGTCATAATAAGATTTCTGAATGAAAACGTCATTGTCAAATTCAAAATACTCAGGGTCAATCAATTTTCCTTCATAAATGATTTTGGGTAATTCCTTATTACCATATGCCGAATATTCACCATATACAAAGTCGATAAACATATAACTTAAATTATTTTCGTAACAGAATTTTTTAAGAAACCTTATTGTTTTCGCATCATTTGATATAAGCTTATGCAGCTTGTTCAAAATATCATCATAGTCAAAACTTTCATATTCAAAGTAGCTGAGCGTCCAAAGTATAATAATTGGGTCCTCAGAACAAAAGAAAGTATCCCAACCTTCAACTTCATCAGGCCAATAGTGCATTATCCCATCATTATTATCCATAAAAGAGCCTATTGAAATATAATAGGTGTTGTTTATTTTAATTTCAGTCATTTTTTTATTTTTAAAAAACACAGATTTTAACTTTTCGCATAAATTAAGTGTTGTGTTTAGATGTATAATAAAAGACGCTTCGGTCTTCATCAGTTCGTCTTTATTTACAAATGCCTTAATGTTTTTTTATTCTTAAGCAATAAAATCCCAACCCCATACGGTTTTAATTCATTTTCTTGTCTTTAAATCAGATATCTCGCTGCTTACAATCTCTATACCTAAGAATAAAAAAGTAACGCCGTTAAGTCTTAATTATGATGTAATAAAATTAACTTTAAAACCTTTGATTTCAAGATGAAATTGCAATCTAACGAGTGACTCATAATTATCTACATTTACACCTTGCCAATCATTTCCTGGGTGTACCCCATCAACTATCTCAATTCCAAGATCATTAGGAAAATCAAATTTCTTTTCTATAAACCACTTAAATGCACGCCCAATTGGTGTAGCATTTGCAGTCGAGTTTTCCTCCTGCCATAATTTATCATCTTCATTTTTTAATTCACGTAATGCATCAAAATTTACAATCCCATGTTTAGATATATACTTAGAGTTTTTACTTAAATAACCTTCCTCTTCTGCCCATTGCTTAATGTCTTTATCACTTAACTTTTCCACTTCGTCATATATAAATTCAGTACCTTCTTCTAATGTAAATTCGACATCATCTTCATTGATTTTAGTCGCAAAAAAAGCAATATCTGCTCGGTCATATTTTTTTAATGTATTCATTGTTTTTGTTTTTTAAATTATTAGTAAATATTCTATATTTCGCGAGATTAAATGAAAGTAAGTTCCTTAAAAGTTTATCTTAAAGAGTATAATATAGCTAACACTATACTTATAACATACTCTTAGGAAAACCTAAAACACCTAATATGGCATATCAATTATTAGCTTAATTCAATTTTAACCTGTAGCCATATTTCAGGACTAGACACTTTTTCAATTCGGATTCCTTAGTAATTATTAACTTCTAATATTTTTTTTAAATCATCAAGTAAAATGAGCCTATCATGTCTAGGGTTATTATATATTGTAAGTGAACTAACATGCCCAGAAAGTATTGATTTAGCTAAAATAGCGATGTGTTTTTGGTTTAACAATAGTGTTTGATCAGGTTTGGGTATGATACCAAACTGACAACCAACTAAAAGTGCAATTCTTCCATCCGTTAAACAGAATTCTTCCCAACTATCCACCAAATCTATCTTGCATTTGACAAAATCAAATTTTATTTGATTTGGTTTAAACCATTTAAAATGTAGATCGCCCCATATCTTGTCTTCTGATAACTTTTTAGCCCATACTAGAGTAGGTTTGCCGTTAGTAAGTATTTCTTCTAGATGGTAAAGTGTCATAATCTTCTTGTTTTTAAATAGTTCTCTAAGTCCCTTTGATTTCCTTTTTTCTTACACCAGCCGCATCCATAGGTATTGTTTTTTGTAGAGACCATTATATGGTGATTTCCGTTTGAATATGGGCATTTTGCTAACCACTGGTATTCACTTTTACCATCTGGAATGGGGTGGAGATTTACTTTTTCAAGATAGTCAATAAAAGGCGTTTTCAGTTCTTTTGTCCTCTTCATGTAATGCATCCTTTTTTCTTTTATACTATCGATGATGGCATAAAACTCTTTTTCATCCAATAGCCCTTCTTTTCTGAACCTTGGCAGTCCACCATATGCATGCCACTTGTAAAAGTAATTTTCAAGTAGTTCAATAACGTCCTTTTTAGTCAAGTAATCGTTTATTTCTAGTGATGTATCACAGTTGTGAAATTCCTCATTGGTATCGTTGGTGGTATAGAGCTTTAAAAGATTACCTTCCTTTTTTAAATAATACCTCACGTCAACATCCCACATGGTTTCTTCGGTTTCCAATATGACGATATAGTCTCTACTGGCTTGATGGTTATTGATGAAACCTAGGAAGGTTTTTACTTCTCTTATTTTTTGGCAAAGCTCAAAGTCCTCAAGGGTAATAGCTTCCTTAAGAAAATCCTCCAGTATTTCTTGTCTACTGTTTCTAAGAGCCCATACATTGGGCCCTATGTAAAAGCGATAGGGATTATTAGCTAGAATATCTATTTTCTCTTTAAGCGATGCATTGATATGGTCCCACATAGAGTGGCTTTGGTCAATCATTATTTCCTTCTTTTAACTTGGTAATTGAATTGAATAGAACCAGGTACATCGTACTGTAAGGTGTCTGGATCATGAAACTCGCTCGATTGTTTATGGCATAGTGTCTACTTTTTAAATTTCCTTTAGGGTCGTAACAAAATACCACGTAATCATTTGCTTTTGAAAAGTCCAGAACCGTATTTCTATTTGGCTTGGTCACATTAATGAGAAGGTTTTTACCATCCTCTTCATGGTCGGCAACTATAAAAGTACTACCGAGGTATTCTATTTTTTTGTTAGACGTGAGATCTTTCAATTCTTCTGGATAATTTAAGTTCATATGGTTTTATTAAATTGTTGGTTTATATCTTCTGTAAAGGTGGATACGTTTTGTAGTTGTCTTAATTTGGTTTTTCCCACTTCGATAAGCTCATCAACAAGGGTGTTTATCTCTTCACGCTTAGACAATTTCAAGGTATTCCTAGACACATCATAGATGTTTACACCTAGAAGTGCTGAAGAAGTATCGTTTGGGTAAACCTTGACATCCTCTGATATTAGGTATATAGGGAACTGGACATAGTCGTTGTATCCATTGGTTATAAGATAATATGGGAATACCCCATAATATTCGGAAAATTGAGATAGTGTTATCATATCATGGTTAAATATAATTTGGTTTTTGTTTCAATAGCTCTATGAACTTTTTATCGGAATCCACATTGGCCAGCCAAGTGTGCAAACTTTTGCAGAATTCCCCAGTTATGAGTTTTTATAATGATAGTATAGACTCTTGACCATTGTTGAGTGGTTATGTAGATATCTGTTGTAACAGAGACATCATATTGCAAAAAAAACCTCATTAAATTTGTGCTCCAGTGTTCCAATTTTAACTGGCTTTTTTGGAAAGTCTTTCCATTCCATAGAGCCCATCCATTCAGGTTTGGCATCATAGGATGAGATGACGAAATAATTAGGAATGATTTCCTGTGTATAATGGTCCAGCATATTGTCCAAGGACTGACCTTCAGGGAGGTTTGAATCACTAGATTTACCCTTACCTATGGTGACACTATGACCACCGAATCTTGACATTAAAAATTTCATACAAATAACATTTAATTAATTATTTGTATTTCGATACTAATAGGTTGAAAAGACGTTTATTTTTGACTTTACTGTCCGTATTGTTTTACCACCGTGGTGTCTTCACTCGGTTGGTATCCATGTAAATGGATTCGAAATACAATACAAATGTAAATATTAAATTGAAGAATACAAGTTTTTTTTACGAACTTTATTTTTTTGAATTAATAATTTATCTTTACATGATAACAGTAACATAAATCTTGCGATATCCTGACAAAATTACGGGATATACGTAACTAAAGTTACTATATAACTAGTTAGGCACAAGCTAGAGCAACATCAGTACTAAAAATTAAACAATATGAAATTAGAGAAAATTTTGGATAAACTCGGTTCGATAGAAAAGAACTCATTTATTAAGATTATCGACAACATTATTTCTAAAAACCCAAAAAACGGAAAAGAAATTGATAAGATTTTGAGCTCATCTGATAAAGGCTTGAAATCAGTTGACAATCAAAATATTTCCAGAATTTTTGCCTTGACTTCAGGAGAATTTCAAGAACATATAAAATGTGAGTTTCAAGAAATCACTTCGCAGTTAGATATTTTAATTGACATTATAATTCGTGATGGAAATTGTATAATGAAACAGGATTGGTTTTCAAGATTATACGAAACAGAAATCAAACATCTAAAAAACAGAATTAAAAACTTAAATACAGATTTTGATAATGACAAATCGGAATTAAGTGCAACTCGAAAAAGAGACTACAAAATTTACAAGGCTTGTTTACATACAGCCTACCATAATGACATAGAAAACAACAGGGATGCAAAAATAAGTTCAGATGAATTATCAATAATCCTAACACTTTCCAAACAGTTAGGTTTATCTCAAGAAGAAGTAAAGCTCATTAATTATTCGATTTTACCAATCAAAAAAATTGATATTCAAGAGGTAATAAAAGGTCTAAAAAACATTGGAGTAATTTTCTTTTCAAATAAAGAAAATACAATTTATGTAGCAGACGAAATGGTTAGAATGTTACGAAAAGTAAGAGAAAAAGAAGTTGCGGAAAAATTCTATCGAAGAACATTAAAACTTTTAAGAGAACCAATAATTAACCAAATTGCAAGAGAACATAACATTGACAGAAAACTTTCTTACTCTCAAAAAATCGAAGAAATAATAAAAGAAGGTGTTTCATTTACCAACTTGCTTTTAGATGACATTTACAAACAAGGAAGTACATTAACAGAAAGAAAAAAGACTTTAAACGAACTTTGCGAAAAAGGCTTAAACATATCAAATCTTAAAGGAAGTGTTTTAGAAGACAAAATTAGCAGTCTAATTGAACATTTTGAGAATGTAGAACGTGATGAAAAAGTTGGAATTTCATTAGATGGTTTTGATAAACTACTTTCTGAATTAAACCAATCTCTGCCAAAACTCAACAAACAAATCAAAGACCAATTTGAGTTGCAAGACGAATTTGTTTTAAAAGCTGATTTTCTGCTCGATTACAATATAAAACCAAGAGACATTTTAGATTTGATTGTAAAAACCGATTTGACCAAATTCATAAAGGATAATGGAATCAAGCAAAGAGGAGACGATATTTTAAATATCCTCGAGCATTACAAAGATGTTGAGAATTTGTATTTAGAAAATTATGAAAATGTCGCTTATAGAAATCTGAACTTATTAAAAGAGAACGGAATAACGGTCAAGGAAAGTGAACTCGGAATTAAATTTGAGGATTTAACCAAAGTTATTTTCAAAGGTTTAGGGTTTAATGTGGATGATGCTTTCAAAAACAAACTGAATACAAAAAAGGATATGATGGATATTCTTTTAAACTTGGGCAATAACGAAATTATAATTGTAGAATGTAAAACAAGTAAAGAAAGAGGTTACAATAAATTCAGTTCGGTTTCAAGACAATTAAAATCGTATCAAAATTTAGCACTCAAAAATGACTTGAGAATAGTCAAAATATTACTTGTTGCACCAGAATTTAGTGACGATTTTGTGACAGATTGTGAAATGGACACAGAAATGAATTTATCGCTAATTACGGCATCCACGTTATCGAATATTTCGGAGGCTTTTAAAACATCAAAGTACACGGAATTTCCACACGTTTTGTTCCGAGATATTGTAATAAACGAAGAGCGAATAATTAAAGCATTGAGTAAATAATGGAAAAAAGCCAGTGCCTAACATTGTATAAAAATAATAGCGGTTTAATCGCTAAAACGAAAGGGGAATTTATAAATCAAACGACAGTAAAAAACCGAAAAGTAAGCGTTTAAAAATCCGCTACTATTCTTATACGTTACCGTTGGCAACAATTAAGAAAAATTAAATTGAGAGAACTTTTTGAAAAAATAATTACACTTGAAGACAATGAATGGGAAGTTGCTAACAAATTATTTAAAGAACGCCATTTTGAAAAAGGTGATTATTTAATTTGTGAAGGAAAAACAGAGAACTATATCAATCTAATTTTAGAAGGTGCTTGCAGAATATTTTGCATAAAAGATGGGATTGAATATAATTACGAAATCGGATTAGAAGATGATTGGATAACATCATATAAATCTTTTATCAATAGGACACCTTCTGATGAATATATACAAGCGCTAACAAATATGAAAGTGATTAGTATTCACACTGATAATATTACTGTCTTGGCTTCTTTAAATTATAAATTTGCAATTATTGAACGACAAATTATAAATCAAATAGTTATAGATAAAACTGAAAGGTTACGTTCTTTTATTGCAGACACGCCAGAAGAAAGATATATAATGCTTCTCAAGAAAAAACAGCAACTTGCTCAAAGTATTCCTTTAAAACATCTGGCATCTTACATTGGTATTACAGCTGAATCATTAAGCCGATTAAGAAAAAGACTCATCGACAAATAAAAAAAATCTTACCCATAGTCAATTTTTAATAGATTTCATCAACATAACTTTGCTATATGAAAAAAAGCAAGGATATAAATACTCTTAAAGTAGTCACTACAATAATTTGTTTTGTACTGGCATTGCCAATAATGGCACAAAAAATAAAAAAAGATAAAAAGATGAAAAACTATTATTTCGAAACACAAATTAACGCCCCTGTTGACAGCATAAATTTGTATGAATGGTTAACAGAAATGACTGATATTGAATATCAATCTTTTGCAAAAGGACATAAAGCTATGGGACATACAAAAGATGGAGATTTTGGAGGAATGGTCAACGTAGAGAGTATTGGTGGTAATTTATTGGTACAGCATTACAAAATTATCGAAGCCAAAAATAACTTTGTTAATCTTAGGTCAGAAAAAACAAGGGCATATATTTTTCATTTAATCCCAGTAAATATTGAAGTAACATGGTCTCTAAAAGTGATTGGAGTTTCTAAAGAAAAAAGTAAATTTATTTGTGAGGTTGGTGTGAAATATCCTGTAAAACTCTTAAAGTGGGCTTCTAGTATTACTGGTTCTTCTTTCTTTATAAAAAGACATGTTCGTAAAGAAGGTGCT
>JAOEWO010000050.1 GCA_028383925.1 Winogradskyella sp. | reverse complement strand
TATAATCAATCTTTAGATTTACATCAAATAACCAACGGTCCAATATTTGGTAAATTCACCGACGAAATATTAAAAATAGGCAAAGGAATTTAATTAAGCTTTTTTAAAGTTATTCATTACTTTTCTTCGTTTTCCAGAAGATAAAGCAGGTATTTCATCAACATAAGTTATTGTGACAGTTGTATCCCTACCAAAATCAGATTTAATATCATTAATTAAATCATTCTCAAATTCAAACTTATCGTTTTGGAGATTTAATTTTACTTCATATTCTTTTTCACCTTGCTGAATAAATTGGTATTGCTTTAAAAGTTTATAATACTTGTAAAACTTAGTGTAAACTACAAAAGACGAAATAATATTACCTTCAGAATCATAGATAAGATCCATTTTTCGACCTTCTATTTGTTCTAAAGCCATCGATCCATTTTTACCTAAACCTAATTTAGCAATATCACCAGTATCATATCTTATAATAGGCATTGCGTAGTTAAATAAATCAGTAACCACAATTCTACCAAATTCACCTGGTTTAACAGGAGTGTCGTTTTCTAAATTCAATAACTCTACATGATAACTAGCATGATTAATTACAAAATTATTTGGAGAATTTATGGTTTGTTGCGCAATGATACCAATTTCTTCGCTAGAGTATCTAGACAGAACAGTAGTATTAAGGTGTTTTCCTAATGTAGTTTTAGTATAAGGATTAAGATATTCTGAATTTGCGATAGCAGAAGTAATACCTAAGTCTTTTAGTGTAATATTATTTTTCTCTAAATACTGAGTAATCATCTCATAAGATGAGGCGAAACCAAGCATTGTTTTTTTAGACTGTTTGTCAGTTTTTAGCAGATTCAAAAAAGTCTGAATACGCTCGTCTGTTAACCTAGAAATATCAAACTGAACAGCATTTTGAAGCCACGATTTTAGTTTTCCTTTTTGGTTGTGACCGCGCCAAACCTCTAATTCATAAAGTCTGTTGCCAACATTAAAACCAGATTGGTTAAAAAAGTAAATAACATCAGCATGGTTTCTATTTCTTTTTTCTTGATTTTGAAACAGAAAAAAGGGTACACCAGTAGAGCCGCTGGTAGACACTTTAAAATTATCTTTATCCTTAAATGCACTAGATTCAAAACTTTTAAAGTCATTCTGAATCGTTGTTTTTCTTATAACAGGAAAGTCAGAAATTGTTTTTACTTCTTTCAATGCTTTATAAAAAGGTGTCGTTTTGGTTGCGTGTTTAAGCAAACAATCTATATGGTTTTTTTTAATAGCTTTAGCTTCAGCTGAATTCGAGTTTTCAATACAAAGCTGAATCTCATTCAACTTGTTTTTTATGTTTCCGCCTTTAACATTGTCTAAAAGCCAAAAGAATTTATGTCTTAATTCGTTTAAAATCATCGTACAATTTTTATCCCAAATATTTAGAGTTAGGTTCTCTGTCTTTAATAGTATGTATAGGTACACCTACAGCTTGTTTTAGGTCACCAATAGATTTTAACACTAATGATGCTGCACCAATAACGGTATGGTCTCCAATACTTATATTTTGTATTATTGAAGCTTTAAGACAAATTGCAGATGCAAATCCTATAGTTACATTACCGCCAACAGTAGCACCAGATGCTAAACTAGAAAAATCAGCCATAACACAATCATGGCCTAAAGAGGTTGCTGTATTTAAAATACAAAACCTTCCTATTTTTGCATTAGCATTAATTACGACACTTGGCATAATCACTGTTCCTTCTGGTATTATAATATCTTTTGCAATAATTGCACTTGGGTGAATAACCGAAGGAAACTCTAAACCAAGTGATAGATCGTCAATTTTATTTTTTAATTCATTGCGGGTAAAATTATCTCCAACGCCAATAATAATTCCATAAATATTATGTTCTTCTTTAATTTGTTTTAAATCGGCTATGCTACCGATTATTTCATAACCATATATAGTTTCACCATCCTCTTTGTAAGAGTCAATAAATCCTATAATATTATAAGAATTATTTTTATGGATTGCATCAATTATCATTTTTGAGTGACCAGATGCTCCACTTATTAAAACGTTTTTCATAACAAGGTGCTATTAATTATGTTTTCAACAAGTTTAATTGTTGACATTCTTAGGGTTAACCTTACAAATATATGTTTTGACAATTAATTATAAGTTTATATACGATGATTTGCTTATTATCGTTGTTATATTTAATATCTGTCTATAAAAGGTTAATATTCTTAGATGTAATTTAGAGATTACTTATACTTTTGTGCTCTAATAAATAAGTTATGCATTTTACAGAAAATATTAAAGCCAATTATTCTCCAAAACGACTTGCCGTAAAATTAAATGCTATAGGTGAGCAGTTTGTTGTAAAAGGTCATCCTTGGGTATTTTCTAACAGTATTGTAAAAATTAATGACGATGCTAAAACCAGCGATTTAGCTATTATTTTCAGCAAAAACAAGAATAAAGTAATTGGTCTGGGTTTATATGATGAAGCCTCGCCGATTAGAATAAAAATTATTCATAATGCAGAAACTAAAGTTGAGGTTAACGCAGCCTTTTTTCATAATAAGATTAAGGCAGCTTACACATTACGGCAAGATTTATTAAAAACTAATACTAACAGTTATAGATTATTGTTTGGTGAAAATGATGGGTTTCCGGGTTTAATTGCTGATGTATATGATGCTGTTTTAGTAGTTAAGTTATATTCAGAAATATGGTTACCCTATTTAGACCCTATTTTAAAAAGTCTAAAAGAGGTATCTAATGCAGACACCATAGTTATAAGATTAAGTAGAGTTTTACAAGCTAGCCAAACATATAATTTAAAAGATGGCTCTGTTATTTACGGTGTTTTAGATAATGAAGTCGTCACTTTTGTTGAGCACGATGTTAGGTTTTCTGCTAATGTTATAAAGGGGCATAAAACGGGCTATTTTTTAGATCATAGAGATAATAGAAGACGTGTAGGTGAATTAAGTAAAGGTAAAACCGTTTTAGATGTGTTTTCTTATGCTGGCGGATTTTCGGTACATGCCTTAGCTAAAGGTGCAGACCAAGTAACAAGCTTAGATATAAGCAAACAAGCCTTAGATATGGCAAGGGAAAATGGCAAGCTAAATGATTATTCTGGTACGCACAAAACGATATCTGGTGATGCTTTTAAAGAAATGAAAAGCTTAATTGAAAAAGGTAAAACCTTTGATGTTGTGGTAATAGACCCTCCAAGTTTTGCAAAACAACAATCTGAAATTGAATTAGCAAAAAAGAAATATGCTCAGTTGGCAGAGTTGGGTGCTAAATTAACAGCTACAAAAGGACTTTTAGTTTTGGCCTCTTGCTCATCGCGAGTATTGGCCCAGTCTTTTTTCGATTTAAATGTACAAGCTCTTAACTCGCAATCTAGATTATACGAGACGCAATTAAAAACAAAGCACGATAGTGACCATCCTGTCAGCTTTACAGAAGGAGCATACTTAAAATGTGGTTATTATCGCTTTTTAGAATAAGAACTACTATGCGTGCATAATAAATTTTACTATATTTGAAATAAATAATTTGAAGCTATGCAGACACGATTAACACAACTACTCAAAATTAAACATCCTATAATTCAGGCTCCAATGTTTTTGGTATCTAACGTTGCTATGGTAACAGAAGCTATGAAAGGTGGTATTGCTGGTTGTATTCCTGCTTTAAATTATAGGTCTCTAGAAGAATTAAGAGCAGCCATTAAAGAGTTAAAAGCTAATAAAGTAGAAGGGGGTTCTTTTGGGTTTAACTTAATTGTAAATAAGTCTAATATTAAATATAAAGCTCAGCTTCAGGTTATTTGTGAGGAAGGCTGTGATTTTATTATCACTTCTTTAGGTAGTCCAGAAGAAACAATTATACAAGCGCATGCAGTTGGTATTAAAGTGTTTTGTGATGTTACCGATTTAAGGTTTGCTAAAAAAGTAGAACAACTAGGCGCAGATGCAGCTATAGCTGTAAATAATGAAGCTGGTGGTCACCGTGGAAATTTAACTCCAGAAGCACTAACACGTTTATTAAATAAAGAATTATCTATACCAGTTATTTCTGCTGGTGGTGTTGGCTGTAAGGCAGATATAGATACTATGTTAAGTTATGGTGCAGAAGGCGTGTCTGTTGGTAGTCCATTTATTGCCTCTATTGAAGCAGGTGTTACAGACGATTATAAGCAAGCTTGCGTAGATTATGGTGCAGAAGATATTATTATGACAGAGCGTATCTCTGGCACTCCGTGTACCGTAATTAATACACCATACGTTCAAAAAATTGGGACCAAAGCCACGTGGCTAGAAAATCTTCTAAATAAAAATAAGAGCTTAAAAAAATGGGTAAAAATGGTGCGTTTTTCAATAGGTATGAAAGCCACTGAAAACGCAGCTAAAAAAGCAACCTATAAAACTGTTTGGGTAGCAGGACCTAGTATAGAACATACAAAAGCCATATTGCCAACATCAGAAATTATTCAAAATTTAGTTAATAATTAAAAGCTATTTTACGTTTCTTTTTTTGTTTACCTGTAAAAATATTAAAAGATAGAAAACAGGTCTAATTAACTGATTTTTTGATGCAATATTTTAATGAGAACTATTTAAAAATTAAAATTTTGCTTATTTATACATTTTTTATCGTCTTCAATTAAAAAATACTCAACGGATTATTATGCAACATAATTACTATCTACAATTAGTAGATTTATGATTATTATGTCTAGTCTAAAGCAAACGCATACTAAAAATAACAATCTATTGTGCTTATTCTCCTATAAATAGAGACACCAAAGCTGTAACAAATCTCTAAGTTTTGCGACGTATAGTTTACATACGTTTAATTAAAAAAACAAAAAAGTTATGATTAATAAAGGAACCATTGCATTAGCCTTATTACTTGGTGCAGGTGTCGGTGTCTTATTAGCACCCCAAAAAGGGAGTGTAACAAGAGATCGTCTAAAAAATGAAGGTAAAGATATTAAAGACCAAATTACAACTGATTTTAGAGAAGTTAAAGAAGATTTATCTAAAGCAGCAGTTTCTGGTAAAGCTAAACTAAAAGAAGAATTTAAAGATATTGCATCAAAAACGAGTTATAAAACAGAGCAGGCTATAACGTTTTTAGAAAAGCAATTAGCGGTTTTAAAAGAAAAGAATAAAACATTACAAAAAGCTACATAAAAAATACTTAGACGAGGGTGTTAATATAGTCTACATTTACAACATGTTTACCTTTAAAAGGCATCACAGATAAACGATTGCCAAATACAGACGTTGCTATTTCTGTTTCTTTTAAAATTCGGTTAGTATCTAAATACTCATCTTCAGTACCATATATTAATTTCACTTTTGTAGTGTTAGATAAATACTCAAAATCAGTTGCAGTTAATTCTTTAGGAATACCACCAGAGTGTATTACCAATTGGTTGCACTGTATTTGGCGTTTAGCTAGGTAGCGCAGTGCCACACTAACCCCTTGCGAGTAGCCTAAAACAATAAAATTAAGATCTTTCGGGATTTGTTCTGCCTCTAAAACAGCATCAAAATAATGTACTATATTTTCCATACCTGCTGAGGTTTCTTCTTTTGTTAGCCAATTAGCACCAACATGCATTTTTGGTTGTATATAATATTTGCTCGGTGCTTGTGGTGCTATTATATAATTTTCTTCAGCGTTTAAAGCTTTAAAATATCTTAAAAAAAACTTAGTTAAATAGCCCATGCCATGGCATACAAACCAAACCGTTTTTGTGTGTTCTGTTAATTTATTTAAAGTAGAATATGAGTTACTTGCAGTATATGAGATTTCTTTCTGTTCCAAATTCATTATTATAGGTCGTTTCAGTATCTTTGTATGAAAATCTAAAATTACTGTTTTTCTATGCAAATGACTAAAGAAGAATTTTTACAAAAAGCCAATGCAGCAAGTAAAAATACCTTAATGGAAACCTTAAGTATAGAAATGATAGATTTTGGTGATGATTTTTTAATTGCCCGTATGCCGGTAACACCAAAAGTACACCAGCCAGACGGTGTTTTGCATGGTGGAGCTACAGCTGCTTTAGCTGAGAGTGTTGGTAGTTTTGCATCTCATATTTTTATAGATACAGACAAATTATTTGTTAGAGGATTAGAAATTACGGCCAATCATCTTAAAAGTGTTAAAGACGGTTATGTCTATGCAAAAGCCACATTTTTACATAAAGGACGTACCACGCAACTTCTAGATATTAGAGTGACAGACCAAGCAGATCAGTTAATTTCTATTTGTAGATTATCTACAATTTCACTTCCTAAAATAAAATAAGAGAATGGATGTAGATTCATTTTTTGAAGCTTTAGAAAATCAGTATGTAAATAAATTACCTTTTGTTGTTTACAGTAGGCCAATAAATTCTATTGTAAAATGTTGGTTGCAAGAAGATGATACAACATATCATACAGAAAATTTTACAGAAAGTGGTTTTGTGTTTTCGCCATTTAATTTAGATGATAAAAGCATACTATTGCCTCAAGAAAAATGCGAACATTATGCTTTAAAGTTAGATAACTTTGACGTAGTACCTCCAAAAAATGATTTTAAAATAGATGCTTCTAATAAAAATGAGCACATACATCTTGTTACAAAAGGCATAGATGCTATTAAAAATAAAGATTTAGAAAAAGTAGTTTTATCTCGTAACGTTAAAACACCTACAAATACGTCTCAGCCTTTAGAAACCTTTAAGCAGTTATTTAATACCTACAAAAATGCAATGGTTTATTGTTGGTACCACCCAAAGGTAGGTTTGTGGTTGGGGGCAACTCCAGAGCTTTTGTTTAAAATTGAAGGCAAACAACTTACTACAATTTCTTTAGCTGGCACGCAGCCTTTTGTGGCAAATAAAAAGGTGATATGGACCAATAAAGAGATTGAAGAGCAACAAATAGTTACAGATTACATAACTCATCAAATACAACCTTATACCACTGCAATAAATGTTTCTGCGGTAGAGACCGTTAGAGCAGGTAACTTATTACATCTAAAATCTAGAATTATTAGTTATATAAGTACAGCAACCAGTTTAAAATCTGTGATTGAAGCTCTACATCCTACGCCAGCAGTTTGTGGTTTTCCAAAAGAAGATGCTAAAAAATTTATATTAGAACACGAAAATTATAAACGCGAATATTACACAGGTTTTCTTGGTGAGCTTAATCTAAAACAGGCAAAAACAAGAAACACTAACAGACGTAATGTTGAGAACAACGCTTATGCCGTGGTTAAAACGCAATCTAATTTTTATGTAAATTTACGTTGCGCACAACTACAATATAATGTAGCATTAATATATGTAGGTGGTGGTATAACTAAAGATTCTGTTGCAGAAAATGAGTGGGAAGAAACTGTTAATAAAACAAAAACAATTGGAAGTATCCTCAATTAGAAAGAAAGAGATTTCCTATCTTTGTCAATAGATGAAACATTCTAAAATTCCCTTATCCCAAACAGTTGTAACGTTATGCAAAATGCATAATATTAAACATATAGTTATATCACCTGGTAGCAGAAATGCACCATTAACTATAGGGTTTTCTCACGATGATTTTTTTAACTGCTATAGTATTGTAGACGAGCGTTGTGCAGCTTTTTTTGCACTTGGTATTGCACAGCAAATAAAAGCGCCAGTTGCTGTAGTTTGTACTTCGGGTAGTGCATTGTTAAATTATTTTCCTGCAATTTCTGAAGCATTTTACAGTCAGATTCCTGTAGTTGTATTATCTGCAGACAGACCTAAACACTTAATAGATATTGGTGATGGCCAAACTATAAAGCAAAAAAATGTTTTTGGTAGTCATGTGTTGTATAGTGCTAATTTAAAATTAGATTTAAGAGATGAGCAAAAGTTGTCTCAAGAAGAAGAACTGCCTATTTTTAAAAGCTTAGAGCAAAAGTTTGAACGCCTTTTAGGGATTCAAAAAGATATTCAATCATATAACGAGTCAGAGATACACGATGCTTTAACACTATCTAATCTTAACTCGGGCCCTATTCATATTAATATTCCGTTTGATGAGCCTTTGTATGAGCGAGTAGACGATTTAACAATTCATCCTAAACCTTTCGAAATTCAAAATAGAGTAGAAAAAATTGATAATTTTGAAATAAAAAGTTGCATTGATGTTTGGCAAAGTGCTAAGCGAAAAATGATACTTGTAGGTGTGCTACAACCAAATTCTATTGAAGAAAAATGGCTACAAGAATTAGCAGACGATGACAGTGTTTTAGTATTTACAGAAACAACATCTAACTTGCATCACGCTGATTTTTTACCAGGTATAGATAAAATTATAGCACCATTAACAGAAGCCGATTATAGCAATCTTCAACCTGAAATTTTATTAACATTTGGTGGCTTAATAGTGTCTAAAAAAATAAAGGTATTTCTACGCAAACACAAACCAGATCACCATTGGCATGTTGGTTTACATAGAGCAAACGATACATTTTTTTGTTTGAGCAAACATTTTAAACTTTCACCAAATACATTTTTAAGTAAATTTTTACCAGAGGTTACTCATCACGCTAAAAGCACCTATAAATCTACGTGGTTAGGAGTTAGACAAAAGCGACGCAAGCTGCATGAGGCCTATTTAAAAACAATTCCTTTTTCAGACTTTACTGCATTTAGTGCTTTAATAAAGAGCATACCAAAACAGAGTCAGTTGCAGGTTGGTAATAGTTCTGCAATTAGATATACACAGTTGTTTCAGTTAAGAAAAGATATTAGTGTATTTTGTAATAGAGGTACAAGTGGTATAGACGGAAGTACAAGTACAGCAATAGGTGCCGCTTCGGTTATTAAAGAGCGCGTTACCTTTGTTACAGGCGATTTAAGTTTCTTCTACGATAGTAATGCGTTGTGGAATAATTATATTCCAAAAAACTTCAGAATTATTGTAATTAATAATGAAGGTGGTGGTATTTTTAGAATTTTACCTGGTCATAAAAATACAGATAATTTTGATACTTATTTTGAAACAAAACACCACTTAACAGCCGTACAATTATGCGATATGTATAATTTTGAATATCATAAAGCAGAAAATATAACCAATCTAGACACCTGTTTAGATACTTTTTTTGATACCTCTAAGCAGCCCAAATTATTAGAGGTGTTTACACCTGCAAGGCAAAATGACGAAATTTTACTCAATTACTTCGACTTTGTAAAATAGTAAGGTTGAGATTATGTGACTTCACTGATTTTTAAGTGTCTAAAAAATACTTATCTTTATGAAGTAAATTTAAAAATTAATCTAAAATAACCTTACAATGAGTAAAAGAGACGACTTAATCGCAAAATACGCGGCAGATTTAAAAGACAAATGTGGTATAAACCCAGATATGGATTTATTAACAAAAGTTACAGTAGGTTTAGGTCCTTCAATTTATAATGCAGATTCTTCTACCGTTTCTGGTTCTGACGAAAAGGAATTAGCAACAGTAAAAAACAACTACTTAATTAAAAAATTAGGTTTAGCAGATACTGCTGATTTAGATAAAGCAATAGCATCTGTTATGGATACTTATGGCCAATCTAACAGAAACAAATACAGAGCCGTAGTATACTATATGTTATGTGTGCATTTTAAAAAATCATCTGTTTACTAGTATATAGATTTTTTAAAAAAATAGATAAGCGTTATAATGTTAAAGTTGTAACGCTTTTTTGATAGTGTTTAATTAGTTGAAGTATCTGTTAAAATGATTTCAACATCTCGTAAAAATATCAATATCTTTGCACCATGATAAATTTAGGCGAATACAATACTCTCGAGATTTTAAGAGATACAGAACCAGGACTGTTTTTGGGTGATGGTAATGACAACGAAGTTTTATTACCCAACCGCTACGTACCAGAATTTTTTGAAATAGGTGATAAAATAGAAGTATTTGTCTATTTAGATAATGAAGAAAGACCAGTAGCTACAACAGATAAGCCACTTATTAAAAAAGGCGACTTTGCTCTTTTGCGCTGTAACCAAGTTACTGAGTTTGGTGCATTTTTAGATTGGGGATTGGTAAAACAATTATTTTGTCCGTTTAGAGAGCAAGCTTTTAAAATGACTAAAGGAGGTTGGTATCTCGTACATTGCTACTTAGATGATGAGACACAACGTCTTGTGGCTTCTAGTAAAACCAATCGTTTTTTAGATAATAAAGAATTGTTTGTAGCACAATTTGATGAGGTAGACTTAATAGTATCGCATCCGTCAGATTTAGGAATGAATGTTATTGTAAACAAAATGCATTTGGGCTTAATTTTTAGAGATGATATTTATAAAGACCTTAGCGTTGGCGATAGGCTAAAAGGTATTGTAAAAAAGGTAAGAGAAGATAACAAGTTAGATATCTTACTAAACCAAATAGGGTACAGAAATATTGAGCCTAATGCAGAACATATTCTTAACGAATTGCATGACAATGGCGGGTTTTTACCTGTACACGACAAGTCTGATCCTGAGCAGATTAAAGACTTAGTTCAAATGAGTAAAAAGAGTTTTAAAAAAGCAATTGGGACGTTGTACAAAGAGCGTCAAATTGAAATAAAAGAAGATGGTATTCATCTTAAATAAATAGCTGTTTTTAACCTTTAATACTAACTAATTATGTGTTAGTATTAATTTCTTATTTTTGTTTTTCAAAAAAATTAATAAAATATATGAGTCAAATTAATTGGGAAGTTGCCAAGTCTTACGAAGACATAACGTATCATAAGTGTAATGGTGTGGCAAGGATTGCTTTTAATAGACCTAATATTAGAAACGCTTTTAGACCAAAAACAACGTCAGAGCTTTATGATGCACTTTATAATGCAAATGAAGATGTAAATATTGGTGTTGTACTTTTAAGTGCCGAAGGGCCCTCTACTAAAGACGGTATCTGGAGTTTTTGTTCTGGTGGAGACCAAACCGCTAGAGGCAAACAAGGATATGTTGGCGAAGATGGTTACCATAGACTAAATATATTAGAGGTGCAGCGTTTAATTCGTTTTATGCCAAAAGCAGTAATTGCTGTTGTACCAGGTTGGGCTGTTGGTGGCGGTCATAGTCTTCATGTTGTTTGCGATTTAACTTTAGCAAGTAAAGAGCACGCTATATTTAAACAAACAGACGCAGATGTTACAAGTTTTGATGGTGGCTATGGCTCTGCATATTTGGCAAAAATGGTAGGTCAAAAACGCGCTAGAGAAATATTCTTTTTAGGAAGAAATTATTCAGCACAAGAAGCCTATGATATGGGAATGGTAAATGCGGTTATTCCTCATAAAGAATTAGAAAGCACAGCATACCAATGGGCACAAGAGATTTTAGAAAAATCACCAACATCTATAAAAATGCTAAAATTTGCAATGAATCTTACTGATGACGGTATGGTTGGTCAGCAAGTATTTGCAGGTGAGGCCACAAGATTGGCTTATATGACAGATGAAGCAAAAGAGGGAAGAGATGCTTTTTTAGAAAAAAGAAAGCCTAACTTTCCAAAAAAATGGATCCCATAATCTAAGCCTATTTATATGAAAAAAATTAAGCCGTGGCTTTCTGCCATGAGATTAAGAACTTTACCACTTTCTGTTTCGGGCATTATATTAGGAACTTGTTTTGCTTATTACAATGGTCATTTTAGTCCATGGGTTTTGTCTTTAGCAATTTTAACAACAATAAGTTTACAGGTATTATCTAATTTAGCTAACGATTATGGTGATGGCATAAAAGGGACCGATAACGATGAGCGTGTAGGGCCAATGCGAGCAATACAGAGCGGAGAAATCACACCAGATGAGATGTTTGAAGCCATTAAATTTAATATTGTGGTCGTTATCATTTTAACACTTTCACTTATTTGGGCAGCGTTTGGCCCTACCAATTTTTTGTTTTTATTGCTCTTTGTTTTTTTAGGAGGTTTATCTGTTTATGCCGCACTAAATTACACCATGGGAGATTCTCCTTATGGTTATAGAGCTTTAGGTGATGTTTTTGTTTTTATTTTTTTTGGTCTTATGAGTACAGTAGGTAGCTATTTACTCTATATGCATACCATAGACCATGTGGTTATATTACCAGCCATTGCTTTAGGCTTATTAAGTGTTGGTGTATTAAACTTAAATAACATGCGAGATATTGAGTCAGACACCAACGCAGGCAAAATTACCTTAGCCGTAAAGTTAGGTTTGAGTCGTGCAAAACAGTACCATTTCTTTTTAATAATTGGTGCCATGGTTATAACTTTAGCTTTCTCATTATTTTATTATGTAGAGCCTTATAATTTTATGTATCTTATTTCTTTTGTACCCTTAATTTTGCACATTAAAAAAATAAAATCAGCCACACTACCAAGTCAGCTAGATAACCAATTAAAGGTTTTAGCACTTTCTACATTTCTATTCGCGTTGCTTTTAGGTATTGGCTTTATTTTATATTAAATTTAGGGACAGTATTAGTCCATAAATTTTTATAAGATGAAAATAACATTCTACGGTCACGCTTGCTTAGGTATTCAAATCAAAGATATTCATATTTTAGTAGATCCTTTTATAACAGGAAACGAAAAAGCAGCAGCTATAAATATTGAAACCTTAAAAGCAGACTATATTTTACTTACACATGCGCACCAAGATCATATATTAGATGCAGAAGCGATAGCTAAACGTACTGGTGCGGTAATTGTTTCTAATTACGAAATTGTATTACATTATCAAGGGTTAGGTTTAGAAGGGCACCCAATGAATCATGGTGGTTCTTGGGATTTTGAATTTGGCACCGTTAAATACGTTAACGCTGTACATACTTCGTCTTTTCCTGATGGAACCTATGGAGGCCAACCTGGCGGATTTGTTATAGAAGGAGAACATAAGACCATCTATATAGCTGGTGATACTGCGTTAACAATGGACATGAAACTTATACCAATGCAAACCAAATTAGACTTAGCCATCTTGCCTATTGGAGATAATTTTACAATGGGTGTAAATGATGCCATTTTAGCAAGCGATTTTGTAGCATGCGATAAGGTTTTAGGCTACCATTTTGATACGTTTGGTTATATTGAAGTTGATCATGCAGATGCCAAACGCAAATTCTTTGATAAGAATAAAGATTTAATGTTATTAGATATTGGTGAAAGTGTAACGTTGTAAACACTACAAACACATTGGGTTTTAGTTTCTACTTATTTTATGAAAAACAAAAGAATATCACGTTTTTTTAAGCGCTATTTAATGGGCTTATTAGGTTTCTACGCTGTTTTAGCCGTTGTAGCTTACGTGCGTTTAATAACGGCTAATGACTTAGAGTATACAAAAGAAATTCCGCAATATAATTTAGAAAATCATTTAGGTGAGTTTAAATCATTTAAAGACTACAAAGGTAAAGTGCTCTTAGTAGATTTTTGGTTTCAAGGCTGTCAACCTTGTTTAGAAGAAATGAAATATTTTCCGGAGCTATTAAAAAAATACCATAATGATTTAGCCATAATGAGCATAAGTATAGACTCTAAAGCGGCCACCAAGAAGTTACTTGAGCAGAAACCAAAACCATGGGATTTTTTACAATCTCAAAACAAAAACTGGACGTTTTATAATGACAACCGTCTAATTAACAGCTACGTAACAGAGCTAAACGTTACACAATACCCAACCTATTTATTATTTAACAAAGAAGGTGAGTTTGTTAATACGCCATTTAGTGGTATTGCAGGAGTAGAAAATCAATTGAATGGCATATTTGGTTTTAGTCTGACCTATGATGTTCAAAAAGGGAATATAACTAAAATAGTAACACTTATAATACCGTATTCTATTCTTGTTTTAATAGTTTTAGTCCTTCAGTTTTTAATGTTTCAGGCTAAAAAAATGCTAGAAAAAGTTAAGGATTAAGTGATTTTATAAGCCTTTAAATTATATTACTTTAAATGAATAAACCGACAATAATTTTACTACTTATTCTAATTCTATTTGGTTGTAAAAAAGAGATTAAAAGCATTGATATTGCCAATGAATTACGTGGCAATACTTTTAATATGATCTCTATTTTTGAAGAAGACACATTAACTATTGAATTTAAAGATTCTATTTATTCTGTATTTGACTATAACGATAGAAACCTACCTTGGAGAATTGCAACTTTTGATAATACTCAATTTTTGGTTTTTGAAAAGAGAATTATCGCTCTCAAACAAAGTGATGATAATAGCTTCGATGGTCTTTTAATTGGTGAAAAAGATTATGAAATAAAGTTTGATTTAAGGAAGCCAAAATGGAATAAAGATTTATTATTAGGAAAGTGGGTTACTAAAGAAAGAATTAATTTATATAATAACGATAGCATCCAAAAATCACAATTTGGTCTCATTCCGCAACCAGTAAGACCTCCTAATTTTTCAAATAAGGTTTTTCAAAAGCAATCTATATACGAGCTTACATTAGACTCTATTTACGTAAAATATGGCTATAAACAATCAAAATCAATAATTGATTTAAATAGTAGTTTTGAATTTCTATCCATGAACGTAAAAAGTAATGATAGAATAACTGAGCAACTTTGGAAAATAAAAATACTAACTGATAGTATTATGATTGTTGATAAGATTATAATGGAAAAGTCTTTTGATAATGTCGGTTTTAATACTATGACTATTGGAAACATTGAATTAATCAAAACAAATTAGTTAGCATATGCTTAATCGATGGCTTAATCACCAACAACTCAACAAAATTCCGCTAAAATTTCCCATTTGTTAATAGTTAACTAA
>JAOEWO010000005.1 GCA_028383925.1 Winogradskyella sp. | reverse complement strand
AAGACTGTCCCCTCGAGGATTATTGAGATAGAAACGAAAGTTTATATCGAAAATACGGAGCGTAGCTCATTAGAGGTGTTACAGATAATTAAACATCAAGTAAAACTTATCTTTTTTTAGTAGAAATCAAAATCATTATAAACCTCTTATGTGTTTTCAATCTAAACCTATTAGGAAGATTGTTCCCTTGAGGATTATTGAGATAGAAACGAAAGTTTATATCGAAAATACGGAGCGTAGCTCATTAGGGGTGTTACAGATAATTAAACATCAAGTAACACTTATCTTTTTTTTAGTAGAAATCAAAATCTTTACAAACCTCTTATGTGTTTTTAATCTAAACCTATAATTTAAGGTTAGTTTAAATAATTTTGAAGAAGTAAAAACGGTTATAAAAACTACATCTTTACTAAACTTAACAACAAAAGTTATCTATTTATATCTTAGCCTGAAACGTATACAAATCATAATAACGCCCTTCTACCTTCAACAACTCGTCATGTGTACCGCGCTCTACAATACGACCTGCTTCAATAACTAAAATCTGATCTGCTCGCTTTATAGTACTTAAGCGATGTGCAATAACTATAGTAGTTCTGTTATGGGTTAATTCTGATAAACTTTTCTGAATTAAACCTTCACTCTCGGTATCTAAATTAGAGGTCGCTTCATCGAGAATTATAATTTTAGGGTCTGCCAAAATAGCTCTTGCTATGGCTATTCGTTGGCGTTGCCCACCAGATAATTTCACACCACGCTCACCTATCAACGTTTCTAAGCCATCATCAAAACGATCTGTAAACTCATTAACATAAGCTGCTTTTACCGCATTTTGTAATTGAGCTTCAGTGGCGTTTGGCCTCGGAAACATTATGTTTTCTCTAATAGAACCTTCAAACAAAAACTCATCTTGCAGCACCACACCTAAGTGCTTTCTAAAACTATTCAATTTTACTTTAGAAAGATCTTCACCATCTATGGTAATGGTTCCTGATTTTGGATTTAAAAATGTTGCCGATAAACCTGCAATAGTAGATTTACCCGAACCCGAGCTACCAACCAGTGCTATAACAGAACCAGATGGTGCTTTAAAGTCTATATTGTGTAATACCTCTTTATCTTCTTCATATTCAAAGGACACATCGTTAAATTCTAATTCGCCTTTAAAATTATTAATTTCTATGGTTCTATTTTCGTCATCAGCTTCGGCTGTCATATTCATTAACTCTTCCGTTCGGTCCAAACCAGCTAAAGCTTCTGTAAGTTGACTCCCAATATTACTCATCTGTACAATTGGAGCAACCATAAAAGCCAAAAGGAATGTAAATTGAAGAAACTGACCTGGTGTTATTTCTTCTTGAATCATAAAATAACCGCCAATTCCCATAACACCTGCTGTTGCCAACCCAATTAAAAAAGTTGAAGAACTTGTCATTATGGCCGTTGCCGTTAAACTCTTTTTTACATTCTGAAAAATTTCATCAACACCTTTTTCAAAAATTGTAGATTCCTGGTCCTCGGCATTAAATGCTTTTATAACACGGACACCAGCTAAGGTTTCAGTTAAACGGCCTTTTACCTCTGCATTTATTTTACCTCGTGCTCTAAATATTGGCCTAATATATTTAAATGCTTTTAAAGCTATAATTCCAAAAATAGACAAAGGCACTAAAGTAAAAAGCGTCATCCATACATTAATATCTAGTAAATAAACTAATGATATTATAGCAGTAACTGATCCGCCAACCAATTGCACTAAGCCTGTACCAATTAAATTACGAACCCCTTCAACATCACTCATAATACGAGAAACTAATGCGCCAGACTTATTGTTATCGAAAAAACTAATAGGTAATGACAATACTTTTTTCTGCACTTGTGCACGTAGTTCGCTAATTAAATATTGCGCTTGAATACTTAATACTTTTGTCAATAAAAAAGAGGTAATAGCTTGCACTAAAATTGCACCAACTACAAAAATTATTAGTGTATATAATAAATCTATATTTTTGCTTGGTACAACTTCATCTAGCAAAACCTTACTCTGAAGAGGAAGCACAAAACCAGACAAACTGCGAATTATTATTAATAACAAGCCTAAAAAAACCAAATTACGTCTAGGCCAAATAATAGTCTTAAAAGCCATTGCCATAGTAACTTTAGGCTTATCGCTTTTTATTTTTTTTGTAATCTCTTTAAAATGCTGCATTTCACTTAAATGTTTATGCAAATATAAGCGGTTGTTAGTCGTTAAGTCAAATTTAAATACGGTTGAAATTTCAATATTTGCGAGTCATACATATTATATGATTTTCATGTTACAGCTCATGTTATTTCGTTTTTAATTAGACTACTTTTGCACCATGGAAAATAAAAAACAGTCGCAATTAGAATTTGTTGTCTTAATGGCAGCATTAATGTCTATTGTAGCATTATCTATAGATGCTGTTTTACCTGCACTTCCTACAATTGGCGACTATATAAGTAGTGTTAGCGCTACAGAGAACCAAAAACTAATTACAACCATATTTTTAGGACTTGGTGTTGGCCAGCTTATTTTTGGACCTTTATCGGATAGTTTTGGACGTAAACCTATGGTATATTTTGGCTTTGGCGTTTTTGTTATTGCATCCCTAATTTGTATTACCACGCGTAGTTTTGAAATGATGCTTTTTGGACGTGTTCTGCAAGGCATTGGCTTGTCTTCACCAAGAACAATGAGTATTGCTATTGTTAGAGATTCTTATAGTGGTGACCACATGGCTAAAATTCTTTCTATAGTCGTTATGACTTTTATTTTGGTGCCAGTTGTTGCCCCATTACTGGGTCAGTTTTTATTATTTAGATTTGGGTGGGAATCTATATTTACATTCAATCTCGCTTTTGGTTTCTTAATTATGATTTGGTTTTGGAGACGCCAACCCGAAACACTACACGTAGAACATAAAAAATCATTCAGTCTTTCCATTTTTAAAACAGGTACCATTGCCTTTTTTAAAATTAAATCTGCTGTAATCTACACCCTACTCTCTGGTTTTATAACAGGGTCTTTTATGGTGTATTTAAGTACGTCTCAACAAATCTTTCAGGTACAATACGATTTGGGCGCTTACTTCCCTTACATTTTTGCTAGTTTAGCGATAACCATTGGGTTTGCAACCTATATTAATAGCACTTTAGTAATGCGTTTTGGTATGCAAAACATGGTACATTTAGCCATGCTAGCTTTTGTAGTAATTTCGTTAGTGTATGTTATAATTTTTGGGTTTAACAACAATCCAAGTATTGAAATATTACTGCTTTTCTTCTCGTTACAATTTGCCAGCGTTGCATTTTTATTCGGAAATCTTAGAGCTTTAGCAATGGAACCTATGGGACATATTGCAGGTATTGGTTCTGCATTAAATGGTTTTATATCAACCGTTATGGCTGTGCCAATAGCAAATTATATTGGTGGTTTTGTAAAAGACTCAGTAACTCCGCTTTTTATAGGTTTTATGGTATGCGGACTTATATCTTTAGTACTGTTTTACAGCAATACTCGTACTATAAAAACGCTATTTAATAAAATCTAAAAAATCTCTAAACTCCCCTTACCTTCTCTAATAATAATAGGTTCGTCATCAGATAAATCTATAATTGTAGACCCTTCATTGTCACCGTAACCACCATCTATGACAATATCTACACGGCTGTCCCATTTTTCGTGTATTAGCTCTGGGTCTGTAGTGTATTCTAAAACATCATCATCATCTCTTATAGATGTTGAAACTATAGGGTTACCTAAAGCAGCAACCAAAGCCAATGCTATAGAGTTATCTGGCACTCTAATACCTACAGTCTTTCGTTTTTTAAATGGATTGGGTAAGTTTTTAGAACCTGGCAAAATAAATGTGTACGGACCAGGTAAGGCACGTTTTAAGATTTTAAAAGTTGTGGTATCTATCTGCTTTACGTAATCGCTTAAATTACTTAGATCTTCGCAGACAAACGAAAAATTAGACTTTTCTAACTTAACCCCTTTTAGTCTTGCAATACGCTCTAAGGCTTTAACATTAGTTATATCGCAACCTAAACCGTAAACCGTATCGGTTGGGTAAATAATAAGTCCACCATTTTTTAAGACCTTTACAATCTTTTGAATTTGCTTAAGGTTCGGGTTTTCAGGATATATTTTAATAAACTCAGCCATAAACATTAAAGTAAGTAATAAGCATAAAAATAATTAAAAAAACTAATGCTATATACTATAAACGCTTAACCTCTTCGGCGCTGACCACTGTTAAGATTGTCTGGTCTATTTCTAGCATCATTAGTTGCACGTCGTTTGGGCATTAATTTTTGACGCTCAGATTTTTGGTAGTCAGACCATTTGTTGTACTGCTCTTCTGTTAAGAGTGCTTCAAAAAATACATTTAGCGCATCGTCGTGTAATTTAATTTCGTCTCTAATAGGATTCAGTTTTTCTTGAACCATACCCATTGTAGATTGCATCAGTTCTCTATTACGACTCTTCATTGCTGTTTCCATATTTTGATTTACAACAATATCTAAGCCTTCTAGTAGATCTTTATTCTTAATTTTTATATTGGTAATCTTTTTATTGTAAGCGTCTAAATAAGAGGTCAACGCTTTTGCAATAGTATCTTTTTTATTGAGTTTAAGTTTCTTTATTACTTTTTTTGGTGAATGTACTATAAAACCCGCAATTTTAGCAGACTCAAATTTTGGTCGTTCTTGTTTACCAGACGTTTGCATAGCATTACCACCTCTACCACTGCCATTAGGTCTTTGAGCAAAACCAATAGATAGTTGTAGTAGAGCAAAAATAAATAATAGTTTTTTCATAATGAGAAATTGTTACACTATAAAATTAACCAAGTACCGTTAATTTAGCAAATCGCAAAAGTAATTTTTTAGTTACACCGCTTTTAAATTTAATCTCAGCTTTTAAATCCCCACCAGCACCTTCAATAGTCATCACTTCACCCCTACCAAACCTTTGATGATTTACAAGATTACCAACAGATAGTTTACTCTCAAACTGATTAGCTGCTTCACTATTTTTATCAACAGGTTTTAATTTTTTTGGGGTACTAATAACAAAATTTTCTGGTTTCTTCTTAAGGTCTTTCTTTTGCATTACAGGCGTTTTTGGCTTTGCGAATCGTATTTTATTAGGCTCTATATCTCCAAAAATTGAAGCATCTAGCATTGGGTTAAAGCGTTGTTCTTTTAGTGGTGTTACTATATCTACAAACTCCGCATCAATTTCTTCAATAAAACGACTTGGTTCTGCATCTATTAGTTTTCCCCATCTGTAACGAGACAACGTATAAGTTAAATAAGCTTGTTTTTCGGCTCTAGTCAAAGCTACGTAAAATAAACGACGTTCTTCTTCTAGCTCACTTCTTGTATTCATACTCATGGCACTCGGAAAAAGATCTTCTTCCATACCAACAATAAACACATGGGAAAATTCTAAACCTTTAGCTAAATGAATTGTCATTAAAGCCACATGGTCTGGGTCACCTTTATCACCGTCTAAATCTGTAGCTAAAGCAACGTCTTCTAAAAATTCTGCTAAAGAATCACCTGCATCAGCTAGTTCCATTTGGCCTAAAACAAAATCTTTAATACCATTTAATAATTCTTGAACATTATCTATTTTAACAACCCCTTCTGGCGTTGCGTCTTTATTCAATTCTTTTATTAAACCACTGGTTTTAGTAACATGCTCAGCCAAATCAAACGCATTTGCCGTTTGGTTCATTACTTTGTAACTTTCTATAAGCGTTACAAAATCCCTAAGCTTATTTTTTGTACCGTTGTTAATGTTTATAGAAACAGTATCAATGTTTTTTATAAGATCGTAAATGGTTTTACCAGATGTGTTTGCTGCAACTACTAAACGATCTATGGTTGTTTGACCGATACCTCTTGCCGGATAATTAATAACACGTTTTAAAGCCTCCTCATCTGCAGAGTTTAATATTAAACGCAAATAAGCGGTAATATCTTTAATCTCTTTACGTTGGTAAAATGACAGTCCGCCGTAAATACGATACGGAATATCACGTTTTCTAAAAGCATCTTCAATAGCACGAGATTGTGCGTTTGTACGGTAAAGTACGGCAAAATCGCTATGCGGCACATGGTCGTTCATTTTGGTTTCCCAAATGGTACTTGCCACATATCTACCCTCATCACCATCGGTTAATGACCGGTGTACTTTTACTTTTTCACCAACATCATTGGCGGTCCAAACAATTTTATCGAGTTTAGTTTTATTATGTTCTATAACAGAGTTTGCAGCACCAACTATATTTTTTGTTGAACGGTAATTCTGCTCTAATCGGTACATTTTAACACCGTCGTAATCTTTCTGAAAATTCAGAATATTATTAATATTAGCACCACGAAACGCATAGATACTTTGCGCATCATCACCAACCACACATATATTTTGAAAACGATCTGCTAAAGCACGTACAATAAGGTATTGCGAATGGTTTGTATCTTGGTACTCATCTACCAATATGTAACGAAACTTGTTTTGATACTGCGCCAATACATTAGGAAAACGTGTTAATAACTCATTTGTTCTTAGCAGTAAATCATCAAAATCCATAGCACCTGCTTTAAAACAACGGTCTACATAGGCTGCATAAATTTCGCCCATTTTAGGTCGCCTAGCCATAGCATCAGCTTCCATTAATTCTGGATTTTTATAATAAGCCTTAACCGTAACTAAGTTGTTTTTATAAGATGAGATGCGACTGTAAACTTGTTTTGTTTTATAGATTTCTTTGTCTAAGCCTAATTCTTTAATAATGGATCCCATTAATTTTTGAGAATCTTGCGTATCGTAAATTGTAAAATTACTCGGGAAGCCTAAATGGTGGCCTTCAAAACGAAGAATCTTAGCAAAAACCGAGTGAAATGTACCCATCCACAAATTTTTAGCTTCACCATCACCAACAATATCAGCAATTCTGCCTTTCATTTCTTTGGCCGCTTTGTTGGTAAATGTTAGCGCCAAAATATTAAAAGAGTCTACACCTTTACTCATTAAATACGCAATACGAAAGGTAAGCACACGGGTCTTACCAGAACCGGCTCCTGCAATAATAATCATAGGACCATCTTTTTGAATGGTAGGTTCTAATTGTGCTTCGTTTAATTGACTAAGGTACTTTTCCAATGGCTGAATTTTTCGAATGGTAAAATTAAGAATTGTCGTAGGTTTTACCATATATAAATGGTACTAATTATAAATAAAGTATAAAGACTTTACTTTTATCTATTTTCAATATCTTAGTGCAAATTATAAATTTATGAAGACTTTTTTGGCTTTACTATTGTTTACAAGTGCATTTTCTTTTGCACAAAACACAATAGAAGATGATATTACAACTATTGAAGACAAATTAATTGAATGGCGTCGTCACTTTCACCAAAACCCAGAGTTATCTAATAGAGAATTTAAAACAGCAGATAAAATTGCTGCACATCTTAAATCTTTAGGCTTAAAAGTTGAAACAGGCATCGCTAAAACTGGTGTTGTTGCTATTTTACAAGGGGACTTACCAGGCAAAGTTGTAGCGCTGCGAGCAGATATTGATGCGCTCCCTGTAACCGAGCGCAATACCTTATCCTTTAAGTCTAACGTAAAAACCACTTTTCTAAACACCGAAACTGGTGTAATGCATGCTTGTGGTCACGATACGCATATTGCAATTTTAATGGCTACTGCCGAAGTGTTATCTAAACACAAAGACAAAATAAAGGGTACTGTAAAATTTATCTTTCAACCTGCTGAAGAAGGTCCACCACCAGGTGAAGAGGGTGGCGCAAAATTGATGATAAAAGAAGGTGTTTTAGAAAATCCTAAAGTAGATGCCATTTTTGGACTACATATTAACGCAGGTACACCTGTTGGTATTATAAAATACAAAAAAGGAGGAATTATGGCTTCTGTAGAACGTTTTGTTATCGATATTAAAGGAAAACAAACTCATGGATCTCAACCATGGTCTGGTATTGATCCTATTTTAATTTCAGCAAAAATTATAGACGGCTTACAAACAATCATTAGTAGAGAAGCTAAACTAACCGATGAGGCCGCAGTAATTACCGTTGGCAAAATAACAGCCGGAACCCGATTTAACATCATACCAGAAACAGCTCAAATGATAGGTACTGTAAGAACGTTAGATGCAAATATGCGCGCTATGATTGAGCGTCGTATGACAGAGATGACAGAAACCATAGCCAAAGCTTATGGTGGTGAAGCAACAATTTCGTTTAGAAACCAAACCTCAATAACTTATAATGATCCTGATTTAACAGATAAAATGTTACCATCGCTTCAAAATGTTGCTGGTGCAAAAAATGTTCAAATTATGAAAGCAACAACTGGTGGTGAAGATTTTTCTTATTTTCAAGAAAACGTTCCTGGTATTTATTTCTTTTTAGGTGGCATGTCACCAAACGACGCTTCTAAAGGTGCTTTTCCGCATCATACACCCGATTTTATGATTGATGAAAGCGGTATGCTATTAGGTGTAAAAGCCTTTACACAACTTACTTTAGATTATTTAAACAATTAATAATATGACTTCCATTATAGAATTTCTAAGCACTATTAAATGGTGGCAATGGCTTGTTGGTTGTATTATAATTATTGCTATACGCGATATCTTTTTTCAAAGGGGCCATACTATAAGTCATAATTTTCCGGTGGTTGGTCACGTTAGGTATTGGTTAGAAAGTATTGGACCTGAAATGCGACAGTATTTTGTTGCAAACAACAGAGAAGAATTACCTTTTAACCGTATAGAACGTGGGTGGATTTATGCATCTGCAAAAAAGGAAAACAACTATGAAGGTTTTTGCACCGATAGAGATATTTATGCACATCAGCACATTTTTATAAATAATGCCATGATGCCATATAAGGTAGAGGGCAATCACCCAACGGCTAAAGACATCTCTTTTGTGCCTTGCGCAAAGGTTATGGGCGCGCACAACAACAGAAAACGCCCTTACAGACCAGCATCAATTATTAATGTCTCTGCAATGAGTTTTGGCTCTTTATCTGCAAAAGCTATAGAATCGCTAAACAAAGGTGTTAAAATTGCTGGCGCATATCATAATACTGGAGAAGGTGGTTTATCACCTTATCATAGCAATGGTGGTGATGTTGTATTTCATTTTGGCACTGGTTATTTTGGTGTACGTGCAGAAGATGGTGGTTTTTCTATGGAAAAGATGGTAAAACTGGTAGCAGACAACCCATTTATTAGAGCTATTGAAGTAAAATTATCTCAAGGTGCAAAACCAGGTAAAGGTGGCGTACTACCTGGCGCTAAAATCACCAAAGAGATTGCCGCTATTAGAGGGGTAGAAATTGGTAAAGACGTATTATCACCACCAAATCACAAAGCGTTTTCTAACGTGCCAGAATTAATAGATTTTGTAGAAGCTATAGCAGAAGCTACAGGCTTACCTGTTGGCATTAAAGCAGCCATTGGTAAACTAGACCAATGGGAAGAGCTTGCCGATATTATGAAAACCGAAAATCGTGGGCCTGATTTTATTACTATAGATGGTGGCGAAGGTGGTACAGGTGCTGCACCACCAAGTTTTGCAGATCATGTGTCTTTACCATGGATTTATGGGTTTAGTGATATTTACAAATTATTTCAGAAGCGCAACTTAACAGAGCGCATTGTATTTATTGGTAGTGGTAAATTAGGTTTCCCAGCTAAAGCAGCTATGGCTTTTGCTATGGGTGTAGATTGTATTAATGTAGCACGCGAGGCAATGATGAGTATTGGCTGTATACAAGCACAAGTTTGCCATACCAATCGGTGTCCTGCTGGTATTGCAACACAAAGCAAATGGTTGCAAAATGGCATTAACGTACCTCTTAAATCTGAACGTTTAGCACAATATTTTAAAACCTTTAGAAAAGAGTTAATAGAAATTACACATGCTGCAGGTTACGAACACCCATGCCAATTTAATATGAATGATGTTGAAATGAATGTTGATGACCACAATCTTACAAAAGATTTTAGTCAAGCTTTTAGATACGAAAAAACAATAGTTAGTTTTAAAAGTTTTCAGAATTTAAAGGATTGTGAGTATCTTGGCGGACTACAAAAAACGAATTAAATAATTACAGATTTATTATAATGAATATTGATAAAATTACCGAGTTACTTTTTAGCCTTTTACCAGCAATTATTGTGGGTGCTTTAGCCTTTTATTTTTTTAAACAACATATAGAAAATGAAGCAGGAAGACGTCGCTATTTACTACAACGAGACATGAAGAAAGATGCCTTACCAATACGTTTACAAGCGTACGAACGTATGGCTCTTTTTTTAGAGCGTGTATCGCCAACAAAATTACTCACCAGAATACACCCAGTATCCTCAAATAAAGAAGATTACGAGAGTTTACTTATAGAAAGTATTCAACAAGAATTTGAACATAATTTATCACAACAAATTTATGTTAGCGATGCTTGTTGGGACATTATTATTGCTGCTAAAAACACAACAATTCAACACATAAGAAAAGCAAATATGTTAGAAACTACAGACACAGCAAATAAGCTTCGCGAAGTAATTTTAACAGACCTTATGGATACACAATCACCAAGCAGTACTGCGCTCTCTTTTATAAAGCAAGAAGTTAGTGAAATGTGGTAATTAGCTTTTAAACTTATTAAAAGTCAATCTTAACTTAAACCCATTTAGCTATTGCATTACCCTAAAAAAAGCAACTAACCTGAATGCTTTGACTCTGCATGATTATAACCTTGTTCCCACCATTTTTCCATAAGTTTTTTACTAAAAATAAGTGAGTTTTCGGTTAGTGTTGTTGGCGTGTAGTATAAATTAAGCTTAACGTTTTTGTTTTTAGCGGCAAGCTTTCCTATAACAATATCATTGCGCTCTACTTGGTCCATTAAATGCCCAAATAGATTTATCATTAAAGAAAACGGATTTTTACCAAGTACTTTTTGCTTGTTTAAACTTTCAGATTCTAAAACCACAGCATCAATCTCTGTAGCACCTCTTAAAATAGCCTCTCTAATAGGTATTACACAACCCAAACCACCATCTGCATACTCGTAACCATTAACTTTGGCTAAAGACATAAACGGTATGTAATTGCACGATATCCAAATCCAATTACAAAACTCCTCATAACTATAATCGTTAATAGACTTGTACTCTACCCTATTCATAGAAAGATTAGAGACCGTTACAACAACATCATTCTTTTCTCTTCTTATTTTTTGATACTCTTCAAATGTAAAATCTTTACGTATTTTTCGTCTAAGCGCTTTACTCTCACCAAAGGTACGTTTGCGCTTAATAAACTGCCAAAGCGAATTCACAAAATCTATAGACACATATTCTCTGTCACCTTTTTGACGTTGCACAAAAGGGCTCACACTAAATATATCTTGCTGCTGTACGTTTGTAAAAATATCGTACAATTTAGAAATGTCATTTACAGCCAAATGCGGCACTAAAAGACTTCCTGTAGAGGTTCCTAAAAACATATCGTACTCACGCTTTTCGCGCTCCATAAGATATTGCGCTACACCACCAGCAAAAGCACCTTTACTTCCGCCACCTGAGATTACTAAAGCTCGCATTATTCTTTGTTTTGTGCTAATTTTTCAGCTAATTGCTTTGCAAACTTAACCAATCTCCAGTTGTGATGCGATTTTGCAGTTTCTAAATTAGACTTACACTGTTCTTCGCAACCTTTTATAACATCTAAATACTCAAATGCAGACCTTCGCAAATCGGCATTATAAGCCACACCAGTGTAACTCACGAGTTCATTGTAAACAGCTTGTTTTTTATCTGATTGATATTCTGGTGTGTTTAAATTTAAAACTAACCACAACAAGCGCACATTTTTATCATTAAAACCACTAACGTTTTTTGTTTTACTCAGGTATTTTGAGCGCTCTAACGGAAAATTTACCCATAGATTATATAAGGCATTTTCTATAGTTATGTACGATTCATCTTCTAAAAGCGACTCATAATCAAGTTTTAAACTAACAGGTATTTTTGCAACATGCTCAGATATAGCTTGCCTCACCTTTAACCCATTATTAAATACCGTTTTGGTAACCAATTGCGGCATTTGCGCAATAACCTTAGCCTTTGCCTCATCTGAAACGTAATACTTTAAATAATCCTCACATTTAGATGTTTTGGCCTCACAATCTACCATAATGTATTCTTGTATATGCTCAGACTGTTTTTTTAATACACCCACAGCAGCATCAAAAGGGAATTCTTTTTGAACAAGCCACACATTAACAAAATCAGCTAAATTCTGTTCAGCTAAAGTTTCTACCTCACTTATAAAATCTACAGTTTCTACAGCTTTAAATTGATACTTCTTTAAATAATTTTGTACCGCTTGTTTAAAAATCACATCGCCAACTTTATCGCGCAAGGCATGCAACACCCAAGCACCACGCTGATAAAAAGTTAAACTACTCGCTTTAGGGTTTAAAAGCGATGTGCCAACACCGGCAATATCTTGTTTGCCTAAATCTTGTGCAGATTCATAAAGTTTAAAATAAAAATAATCCAAACCAAACACTTGGCGCTCTGCAAGCAATGCATAATACGTTGCAAAACCTTCTTGCAACCAATGATGCTCGCTAGATTTTGCAGTAACTAAATTGCCAAACCATTGATGTGCCAACTCGTGCGCATTTACATTAACATAATTTTTATCGTTAAAACCAATAGCGTCCACTACAAAAGCATCAGAAAAAATAGTAGCACTCGTGTTTTCCATACCCGCATACAAAAAATCATGAACCGGAATTTGCTTATAGTTTTGCCACGGATAAACAACACCAATCTCTTCTTCAAGAAAATCGAACATTTGTTTAGAATACCGATACGTTGGCTCAACTTTTAAAGAATCTTCTGGGTAATAGTAATAACTAAGCGGAATACCACTATTAGACACCTCTACTTTTTTGTTATACTTACCAACCACAACTGCTACCAAATAGCTAGACATTGGGTTTTGCATATTGTATTCCCAAAGCGTACTGCGCGCACTTTCGGTCTTAGATGTTAGTTTGCCATTAGAAATAACGTCATAACCATTTGGAGCTACAAAACTTAAATCAAATTCTATTTTATCATTAACATCATCTATACTTGGCAACCAATTACTTGTATATTTACCTTGACCTTGCGTCCATATTTGGTTTTTTGCTTCGTTTTCCCAACCTAAAAAATACATCGCTTTTTTTGGCGCACTAAAGAAGACAAAACTTAATGTGTGCAGCTCATTAGACTTAAAGTCCTTATAAATAATTAAATGTTTGCCGTCATTTTTATATGTAACCGCTGTATTATTTAGAGCTACATGCTTAAAACGCATACCAACAGCATCTAAATAAATAGAATCTGTTGCGCTTTTAATTTTAAAATCTACCTCGTAAGAATTATAAACCGTACTATCTACAGCGAACTGATTAAAAACTACCAACGCCTCAACCCGTTTAAAATCTACAAAATCTAACTGTTGCGCAAAAGTGAGGCTTACAGAAAAGAGACAAAAAAGCATTAAAAATTTCTTCATGCCATAAAACTAATCAAGAATAACACCAAAGTGCAAATTTTTAAAATGTTTTGTTTACAAATAATACATCAAATTAAATACCCAACACGCAGAGACACTCACCTAAAAATCAGCGCCTTTTAACGAAATAAGACCGTTTAGTGATTTTGGTTTATTGGTTTAGCAGTACTTTTGCACAAATCTTAAGTAAAAAAACCAATAAAGCATGAAAACATTTCTAGTACCTATAAGCTCTTTACGAGAAAAAAAAGCAACATTAATTTACGCTATCGATTTTGCAAAAGTTGTTGGAGCAGATATGATTTACGGAATTCAGCTTAACGAAATTAGCGAAGAAGACCATTTAGAAGAAATTATGGCACATGCTGAAAAGCAAAATATTGGAATTAACTTTAGATTTTTTGAGGGTGATACTATTGAATATATTAGAAACTTCTGCACAGATTTTAATGTAGATCTTATAATAGCATCTGCACGCACCCCAGAGCCTAATGACACACTTTACTTAGATAACCTGTCTGGAAGCATTGTTAAGAAAACCGAAATGCCAGTACTGCTTATACCAGAAAACTACCAGTACAAACCAATAAATACTATACTTACAGCGATTAAATCTGGTATTATAAAAACTAAAGGTGCACTTATACCGTTAGAACATACATTAATTGCTGCAAAAGCAGAGATGACTTTATTGCAAATAAAAACACCTTCGTATTTACCTGAAGATTTAATGTTTGATAAAGATTTAGCCATATTAACCTCAAAATATTATTCTTCAGAAAACGCTACCCTATTTCAGGGTGTGCTAGAATACATACACGTTGTTGAGCCAGATTTGGTTTGCGTTTTTAGACGTCAGCGTGGTTTCTTTGAAAAATTATGGAGCGATGTAACTTTAGATCACAGTGTAGATAAAGGCGATTTTGAAAGTCGCGTACCACTACTAGTTCTAAAAGGCGCACAGTAATTTTTTATTACAGCACTACTGCTTGCATTAGTGAAAAAATTAATATAGAGACGTGTAACAGGATTTCTAAAGATAAAAAACTAAAGATAACATCTTATAAAATCAGTAATCAGTTGTTGTCTTATTTACAAAAATCTAAAAGGGCTTTCTATGTAGTTATACTAACTAAATTTAGCCCTTAAAATACTGCTAGTACTACAGAAAGATATGCTCTGTTAGTTTTAGCTTGAAAGAATTAAAAACCTGTTGACTAGCTAAGCCTATAATGAAGTCATTGATTTTTTTAGATAAATTCTAATTTATTATTAATCATAAATTGAATAAAACTTACAAATTTCAAAAAACCTGTCCAATATATTATTTGTTTTAAGCACTAATAATCAAACGCACTTAAAACTCAAAATCACATAAAAAAGAGATTCTTTTTCTCACAAGAAATAGGTAATTTCGCATTTATGAGTGTAAAATTACAAACTCCTATTGACTATCTCAAAGGCGTTGGCCCAAATAGAGCGGATTTATTACGATCCGAACTCGGTATTCACACCTACCAAGACCTTATTAATCTTTTCCCAAATCGCTACATAGATCGCACTAAGTTTTACAAAATCAATGAACTACAGCGAAACAATGCCGAGGTACAGATTATTGGCATTATTACAAGTTTTAAAGAAGTTGCACAAAAACGAGGTAAACGTTTAGTGGCAGACTTTAAAGACGACACTGGCATGATGGAGCTCGTGTGGTTTAGAGGACAAAAATGGATTAGAGATAGCCTTAAAATAGGACAACCCTATGTTATTTTTGGAAAAACCAACTGGTTTAGTGGCAAATATAGTATGCCACACCCAGAAATAGAGCTACAGTCTGAACACGAAGCTAACTTGCGCTCTTCTGTGCAAGCCATATATCCTTCAACAGAAAAACTATCTAATAAAGGAGTTACAAACCGTGTATTGACCAAAATAATGCAACAATTATTTTTAGAAACCAATGGGCGCTTTGTAGAAACCTTATCAGAATCTGTAAAAGAAGAATTAAAATTAATGTCTAAACCAGACGCCCTTTTTAACGTTCATTTTCCGAAGACTCCAGAGCTTTTAGCGAAGGCACAATTCCGATTAAAATTTGAAGAATTATTTTACATTCAGCTGCAATTAATTCTTAAAAATCTTATTCATAAATCTAAAATAAAAGGCTTTCCTTTTTCCAAAGTAGGCACCTATTTCAATTCCTTTTTTAAAGACCATTTACCGTTTGAATTGACCAATGCACAGAAACGTGTTTTAAAAGAAATACGTCAAGATTTAGGTAGTAATGCGCAGATGAATCGCCTTTTACAAGGAGATGTGGGCTCTGGTAAGACCATAGTTGCCTTTATGTCAATACTCATGGGACTTGACAATGGTTTTCAATGCTGCCTTATAGCACCGACTGCTATTTTGTCAGTACAACACTATCAAGGTTTAAGTGAATTATGTAAACCACTAAATATCAGTATCTCACTATTAACAGGTTCAAGCAAAGCTTCAGAACGAAGAGAGATTCATAAAAATCTTGAAAATGGCGATTTACAGTTACTTGTTGGTACACACGCCTTACTTGAAGACAAGGTGAAATTTAAGAATTTAGGACTCGCAATTATTGACGAGCAACACCGATTCGGAGTGGCACAACGTTCAAAATTATGGAAGAAAGGCAAGACCACAAACTCATCTCAATCGTCGCAAAGTGATGTCGATAAAGCTTTCATTCCGCCTCATATTTTAGTCATGACTGCAACACCAATTCCGAGAACGTTAGCCATGTCTGTTTACGGTGATTTAGACATCTCTGTAATTGACGAATTACCCGCAGGAAGAAAACCTATTAAAACTGTACACCGTTACGACAATAATAGGCTTAAGGTATTTAAATTTATGAAAGATGAAATTGCTCTAGGCCGACAAATCTACATCGTCTATCCCTTAATTCAAGAAAATGAAAAAATGGATTATAAAGATTTAATGGACGGCTACGAAAGTATATCTAGAGAATTTCCGATGCCAGAGTATCAAATTTCTATTGTACACGGCAAAATGAAACCTGCCGATAAAGATTACGAAATGCAACGATTTGTAAAAGGCGAAACCCAAATAATGGTTGCAACTACCGTTATAGAGGTTGGTGTAAATGTACCAAATGCCTCTGTAATGATTGTAGAAAGTTCAGAACGCTTTGGTTTATCGCAATTACACCAATTACGTGGACGTGTTGGTCGTGGTGCAGAACAGAGTTATTGTATTTTAATGACAGGCAATAAACTAAGTCAAAACAGTAAAACACGACTAGAAACTATGGTACGCAGTAGTGATGGCTTTGAGATTGCCGAAGTCGACTTAAAACTTCGAGGCCCTGGAGATATAATGGGCACGCAACAAAGCGGAATTTTAAACCTAAAAATTGCAGATATTGTAAAGGATAAAGATATCTTACAATCTGCTCGATACCATGCCAAAGCCGTTTTAAAAGTAGATCCGCGTTTAATTTTACCAGAGCATAGCGTAATTCTTGAAACTTATAGACAGATGAGTAAATATAGAAATATCTGGAATTACACAAGCTAGCACTATGTTTACAGGAAGACGCCTCATTATTGCCACAAAACACAAAAAAGAACAGGTTATTGCTCCACTTTTAGAAGCAGCACTTGGCGTAACATGTTTTACAGACACTAGTTTTGATACGGACCTTTTAGGTACATTTTCTGGTGACATAAAACGTGAGCAAGACCCTATAAGTACAGCCAGATTAAAATGTCTAAAAGCCATGGAACTTAACAATTGCGATTTAGGTATTGCAAGCGAAGGCTCATTTGGAGCACACCCTACTCTATTTTTTGCTAGTGCAGACGATGAATTTTTGATTTTTATAGATAAAAAAAAAGATCTAGAAATTAGCGTTAGAGAACTCAGTACCAAAACCAACTTTAATGGTAGAGCTATAAAAAACGAAAAAGACTTGCTCGAATTTGCTGAGCTGGTAAAGTTTCCGTCGCATGCGCTTATTTTAAAAAAATCAGAAACAGATACACAGCACCAAATTAAAGGTATTAGCAGCATTAAAGCTTTAAAAGAAGCATTTCAGTATTTAATAAAAAAACACAAAACTGTTTTTGCTGAAACCGATATGCGTGCCATGCACAACCCTATGAGAATGGATGTTATTGAAGCTGCTACAAAAAAACTAGTGGTTAAAATTAAAACCTATTGCCCAACTTGCAATACACCTGGCTTTGGTGTTACAGATTTAAAAAAAGGCTTACCATGCGATCTTTGTAATATGCCCACACAATCTACACTTAGCTTAATTTACAGCTGCCTTAAATGCAAAACAGCCAAAGAAAAATTATACCCAAACAACAAAACCACAGAAGCCCCAATGTATTGCGATTTTTGCAATCCATAAACAAAAAAAAGGCCTAGTACCAACAAGAACTAGACCTTTTCACAACATAACTAAACATTTTTGCTAATTAAAACCAGCAAAAATTAACTACTATTAATACAATGTACGCGCATAAAAGCACTATTGCTGTTATGAAGTTGTTAAAGAACTTTTGTATACTGTTAATTAACGTCTTCTTAAGATTCTAAACCCAGTTAAAGAATGCTTAAATTTAAATTTTAAGGATGCCTACTTAAAAAAACTTTATGTCTCTAAAAAATGGACAAGTTAACGCGCTAAACCAGGATACTTAAAAGCTTCTGATAGTTTGTTTAAAGATTCAGGATATTGAGTTTTGGTGTAATTAGACTGACAAACTTGTTAATAATATTTTACACATAACCACCTGATATTGAGTAATTTTAATTTTTAAAACCTAAATTTCCTTAACGTCTGATTTAAGTCATTAAAACTGACTTATATCGATAAGTTAAGCAAACCCATTTATTCCGATAAAAGCATACTCGTAAACGCCTCAAATTCAGACTTAAATTCAATATACTTTTCACCTGTAGCTGGTCCATTAAAACCGGTATGAATTTTACGTACTTTACCAGTTTTATCTATAAAAATAGACGTTGGGTACGATAAAACATGGTTTAGCATTGGTAATTTCTCTTGTGCTTTTACTTTATTATCTGTACCATATTGCGCTAACAGAATTGGATAATTAATGTTAAGTCTGTTGCGCAAACGTGCAATACCACTAAACGCCTTCGCTTCGGTTTTAGCATACTCAAAGGCTAGAGCGACAATTTCAATATCTTGGTCTTTTTGTGCATCGTAAAATTTAGTATAATATTTACTCTCATCTAAACAGTTGGGACACCAAGTACCCATAATTTGTACAATAACCACTTTGTTTTTAAAGCGGTCGTCGTTGAGTGATACTATGTTTCCGTTTTCATCTGGGAAAGAAAATTCTAAACTATCGTAACCCTCTTTTAAAAATGTTAAATCGTTGGCGCTTGGCAATTGGTAAGTCGCGTTTCTTTTTGCCACAAAAGGCTCTTTCCAATGGTTACCAGAATAAAATTGCCCTTCTAAGGTAGAGTCGGTCACTTTTGCCGTAAACAAAAAGGCATGTGCACCATCAAAGGTAGAAAGCTTTAATTGGTCACCATCCATAACACCTTCTAAATACCTGTAATCGCCAGTTGTAGTTGTAAACGTCCCTGTTACTTTGGTACCATCTTGTTTAAAAATACCTTTGGCACTATATTCATCACCTTCAACACCTTTACTAAAAACAGTTTCCCAAGTGCCTGTAATATCTTTTTCAGCTTTGTTTTTAACCACAAATCGATTACTGTTCTCAAATTCTGCTAAAAATGGCACTACCCTATCTAAACCTGCTTTGATAAAATGACCACTAAGGTTATCTCCTTTAAAAGTAGCTGCTATAAAACCTTCAAATACTGGTGTTTTTATAAAAACAGAGTCGTTACGATACGTAATCTCGTCAACATCTATAACTTCATCGGCATTATATATTTTTAATGTATTAGGTGAGGTTATTTCAAAAACAAAGGGTAACTCTTCAGCATCTTGCGCCATTAAAACAGCTCTATAAGTTCCGTTTTTAAGCTGTTGTTGTTTTACGTCTTTAGCACATGAAAAAGTTATGAGCGCTAAAAACACTATTAATATATATCTTACCATTTGTAATTTTATTAGATTTCAAAATTCGTCAATTCGAGTGGTATATTCGTCATTAAAAGCAAAAAATAGTATTGAAAAGCGAATTAAACACCATACTAAGTCTCATTTTTATGAAGCAACCTAAAGAAATATATTGGTCGTTTATAAACTTAAAAATTACAAGTTAAAAATCTATTTTAAAATTTATGGCTTCTCACTTTATTCCAAATGAAGTATTATTATCTTTGTGGCTTCATTAAAAGAGACTATGAAGATTTCATACAACTGGCTTAAACAGTTTATAAAGATAGATTGGACCGCTGAGAAAACTGGCGAATTGTTAACCGATCTTGGTTTAGAAATAGAAGGTATTGATACCTACCAATCTGTAAAAGGCGGATTAGAAGGTATTGTTGTAGGCGAGGTTTTAACCTGCGAGCAACACCCAAATGCAGACCGCTTAAAAGTAACAACTGTAAACATAGGTGCAGATGCGCCAGTACAAATTGTTTGTGGCGCACCAAATGTGGCTGCCGGACAGAAAGTACCAGTGGCTACAATTGGCACCACACTTTACGCTGCTAACGGTGAGCCTTGGAAAATAAAAAAAGGAAAAATACGTGGTGAAGAAAGCCATGGTATGATATGCGCTGAGGATGAATTAGGCCTTGGTGAATCTCATGACGGCATTATGGTTTTAGACAACACACTTGTTGTTGGTACTGCTGCAGCAACCATTTTTAATGTTGAAAATGATTTGGTTTTTGAAATTGGCTTAACACCAAACCGTGCAGATGCTATGAGCCATTATGGTGTTGCACGCGACCTTAAAGCAGGCTTACTACAACAAGAAATTGGTTTAGAGCTAATTACACCTTCTGTTAGTGCTTACCATGTAGATGCAAGATCTCTAAAAATTGATGTCGATGTGCAAGATAATGAACGTTGCCCACGATATTGTGGTGTAACAATATCTGGTGTTAAGGTTAAAGCATCACCAGATTGGTTGCAACACCGCTTAAAATCTATAGGCTTAGCACCTATTAATAATATAGTTGATGCTACAAATTATGTATTACACGAATTAGGGCAACCCTTACACGCCTTTGATGCTAGTAAGATTTCTAGTAATAAAATTGAAGTAAAAACATGTAAAGCAGGTACAAAATTCACCACTTTAGATGGTGTTGTACGCGAGTTACACGAGGATGATTTAATGATTTGTGATGCTGAAAAACCCATGTGTATTGCTGGTGTGTTTGGTGGTATAGACTCTGGTGTAACAGAAAACACCGTGAATATTTTCTTAGAGAGTGCGTATTTTAACCCAGTTAGCATTCGTAAAACTGCAAAACGCCATGCCTTAAATACAGATGCATCTTTTAGATTTGAAAGAGGTATTGACCCAAGCATTACAGAATATGCATTAAAACGTGCCGCTTTACTTATTACAGAAATTGCAGGTGGTGAAGTTACTAGCGATGTTGTTGATGCTTACCCTAAAAAAATAAAAGACTTTGAGGTTAGATTAAGTTTTGAGAATGCAAAAAAGTTAATTGGAGAAGAAATACCGAAGGAAACCATAAAAAGTATTTTAACGTCTTTAGATATTAAAGTTAATAACGTTACAGAAACAGGTTTAGGTTTAACAGTACCAGCCTATAGAAATGATGTACAGCGCGAGGCCGATATTATTGAAGAAGTATTGCGTGTTTATGGTTATAACAATATAGCAACCACCACAAAGTTAAATGCTTCTATTTCTAACTCATCGCGGTTTGAAGATTATAAACTGCAAAATATTATAGGAAATCAATTGGCCTCACAAGGTTTTTTTGAGATTATGGCCAACTCACTTACATCGCCTAAATATATAGAGCTAAGTGACGATTTAAAGGTAGAGCACAACGTAACAATGTTAAATCCGTTAAGTAGCGATTTGGAAGTTATGCGCCAATCGTTGTTGTTTTCTGGGTTAGAAGCCGTAGCACACAATATAAATAGAAGACGTGAAGATTTAAAGTTATTTGAATTTGGTAAAACCTACCATCAATATGAAGATAACAGAGAAGAACACAAACATTTATCTTTATTTGTTACTGGGAATAAAACACAAGAACGTTGGAATTCTGCAACCACACCAACCGATTTCTTTTACTTAAAAGGAAGTATTGAAACACTGCTAGAACGTTTAGGACTAAACCGCTTAAGATCTGCACCTACCAAAGCCGCTATTTTAAGCGAAGGTATGACGCTATCTGTTGGTAAGAAACCGCTTGTTGATTTTGGCTTAGTTAAAAAATCGGTTTTAAAACACTTTGGGATTTCTCAAAATGTATTGTTCGCTGATTTTAATTGGGACAATGTGCTAGAAATGGCACAGCACAACAAAATAAAATTTAGTACCATACCTAAATATCCAGAAGTACGCAGAGATTTTGCGCTGCTACTAGATAACAGCATCACTTTTGAAGATATACATACCATAGCTAAACAAACCGAAAAACAATTGCTTATAAACGTAAATCTTTTTGATGTATATGAAGGTAACAACTTACCTGAAGGCAAAAAGAGCTATGCCGTAAGTTTTACATTACAAGATGAAAACAAAACACTAAACGATAAGCAAATAGACAAGATAATGTCTAAGCTACAAGCTAATTTTAAGACTAAACTTGGTGCTGAATTACGCTAATTACTTCATGTGTTTAGTAAACACAAACAAGCCCTTAATTTTTACTAAGGGCTTTTTGTTTTTTTAGCTAATTACCAATTAAGCATCAATATTAAACTCTGGTGATTTAAATATTAATTTAAAGTTATTGAAGCCGTTTGTGATATAACTTAATAAGGCGTAGAAAAACACAATAGCACCAGACATTTCTAAGGTCTCTTCAAAACTATAAATTAAAGCATACGCTAATGTAGATTCTCCATGTACTTCTGCATGCATACCACTTATAGCTTCCATTACTACTGCACCAGATATATAAAGAATACCTGCAATAATAAAAAGTTTTAAAACATGCTTTGGCAAACGCATCATAAACTTAAAATAGGCAATACCAATAAAAATTGTAATGATTATATACGGTATAAACCATGCAAAATATAAAATGCCAGTGGTACTAAACAAAGCTTCCATAGGTGCTCTTAACTGCTCATGGATCTGTATCATTTCATCTAGTGATAAAAAGACAAAAATAAATGCCAAGCCATACCAATGCCAAAACTTTTTACCTGTTGCTTTGTATCTACTTCCTATTAGAGCCAATAAAATAGCATCGGCAAGTAACATTAATGAAGAAAAATAAGTTGGCAAATTGGCTTCTAAATTAAAGTCAAACAACTTAATAAGTAGCCTTGTAACTTTATCTTCAGCACCTGTGGTATTAAAGCGTAAATAAATTGCAAAAAGATTCCCTAGTAATAAGATAGCTACCGCAATAAAAAGATTACGGAGTATCTTAGATTCATTTAATCCAAATTTCATATAAACAACACCTTAATGTAAAGACTTATAGGGATATTCGTCTTTATTAATTTTTATTTGATGCTAAAAGCACTTAGGAAGTCGAAGTTAATTTTTTATAAGACTTTCAATAAATAAATTACACTAAAAGTAAATTACTTCGATTAAATGTTAAAAAAATACAAAAATACTTACAGACTTAAATATTTCAAATTTAATTAAAGACCTTATAATTCTTAAAAACATTATCATTTATTTAGTAATCATTCACCTATTTATATTTAATTTTATTCCAACTAAAAAAAAATTATAAAATGGCAAACGTAACACTAGGTGGCACACCAGTAGAAACAATAGGTAATTTACCAAAAACAGGTAGTAAAGCACCAAATTTTAAACTAACAGGTACCGATTTAGCAGATGTATCTCTAGAAAATTACAAGGACCACAGGTTGGTTTTAAACGTTTTTCCGAGTGTAGATACTGGCACATGTGCCCAATCTATAAGAACATTTAACGAAAAAGCTAGTGCTTTACAAAACACAAAAGTATTATGTATTTCTAAAGATTTACCATTTGCTATGGCAAGATTTTGTGGTGCAGAAGGCATAGAAAACGTGGTAAGTTTATCGGATTACAAAACAGGCAAATTTGGTAATGACTACGGATTAACGTTTAAGTCTGGTGCTTTTGAATCGCTTTTATCGCGTTGCATTATAGTTATTGATGCAAATGGTACTGTTTTACATACAGAACAAGTTTCTGAAATTGCAGACGAGCCTAATTACGAAAGTGCTTTAGCTAGTTTGGTTTAATAACTATGCAAAAAAACGAACCTTTTATTATTAACAGATTAAAAAGTGTTGGCTATGCTTTTAAAGGCATGCTCATTCTTATTAAAACTGAAGCAAGTATAAAAATTCAGCTATGTATCGCTATTGCTGTGACCATAGCTGGGTTTTATTTTAACATCTCTGCTACCGAGTGGATGCTACAAATTGCTATGATTGGTTTGGTAATGAGCATAGAAGGTATTAATACAGCTATTGAATGTATTGCAGATTTTATTCACCCAGAACATCATCCTAAAATTGGCTTAATAAAAGACGTGGCTGCAGGAGCCGTTTTTATAGCTTCTATAATAGCTACAATTATTGCTGGTATTATTTATTTACCAAAACTGGTTTAATACCAAAACCAATAGGATAAACGTTACATATTTGTATTTTTGTTTAACGTTAATTTTTAATAGTATTTGTTTGTGATTGAGCATAAAGCTTTCGTTGTTTTTTTTAGTTTTTAGCTTTGGCATTAGTTAAGCAAAGTCTAAAGTAAAGGCAACAATAGCATACAAATAATATATAAATCACAGATACGATAAACTCAGTTACCTGGGTACTGAAATAAATTCAGTACAGGTAAATTCAATATAAAATGGCAAAAAAGACAACAAAAAAGAAGACAACCACTAAAGCTAAAGAAAAAACGAAGGCGAAGATCGCTTTTAAGAAACCGTCTATAAAACTTACAAACCAACAAAAACTTATTTTTGGAAGTTTGTTGATTATTCTTGGTGTGCTTCTATTTATTTCTTTTCTGTCTTATATTTTTACTGGTAAAGAAGACCAAAGCGTACTTAGCACTTTTCCTGACCGTACAGAGGCTTACAAAAACTGGGCAAGCCAAACAGGTGCTTGGGTAAGCGCGTTATTTATTAGCAAAGGCTTTGGTGTGCCATCTTTTATTTTTTCAGGATTAATATTCCTTTCGGGTGTGTACACGACCTTAAATTTAAAAAAAGATAAATTACGTAAACATTGGATTTGGGGAACACTAATTGTTATTTGGCTTTCTATATTTTTTGGATTCTTTACGCACAAATACGATCTTTTAGGTGGTACTATTGGTTATGAAATGAACCATTACTTTCAAGATTATATTGGTAAAATTGGTACAGCTTTACTTTTACTTTTTGGACTCATCACCTATTTAGCCATTAGATTTAAAGTTACAGGTGATACCATTGTTTCGCTTTTTAAGAGTGCAAAACGCAATATAGAAAACGAAATTAACACTACCGAAACTATAGAAAGCAACCAAACCTTTGTTGTAGATAATAGTTTAACAGAAGAAGCAGAAGCCATTAAGTCTGCTTTTGAGATTCCGCTTGATAATTTAGAACCAACCATAACAAAGCATTCTAAACCCGAAAAAAAGAAAGACGAGCTTACAATGGAAGTGGCAAAAAAGCCTGTTGAAGAAACTATTGAAGAGCCAGAATTAGAAATACAAGTTGAAACCACTAAAGAAGAAAAATCTGAAACAGATAATCTATCTGATAAATTAGTAGCCGATTTTGGTCAATTTGACCCGACGTTAGAGTTAGGTAAATTTCAATTTCCGACGCTAGATTTACTTAAAAAATATGATAACGAAGGTATTTCTATCGATCAGGAAGAACTTGAAGAAAACAAAAACCGAATTGTAGAAACACTAAATAACTACAAAATAGGTATTAGTAGTATTAAAGCCACTATAGGGCCAACCGTAACATTATACGAAATTGTACCCGAAGCAGGTATTAGAATTTCAAAAATAAAAAATCTAGAAGACGATATTGCATTATCACTTTCTGCTTTAGGTATTAGAATTATAGCGCCAATACCAGGAAAAGGTACTATTGGTATAGAGGTGCCAAATAAAAACTCGACTATCGTATCTATGCGTTCCGTAATTGCATCGCAAAAATTTCAGCAATCAAAAATGGAATTACCTATAGCACTAGGTAAAACTATTAGTAACGAAACCTTAGTTGTAGATTTAGCAAAAATGCCGCACTTACTTATGGCTGGTGCAACAGGACAAGGAAAATCTGTTGGGTTAAATGCTGTTTTAACATCTTTACTTTATAAGAAGCATCCTGCTGAAGTTAAATTTGTACTGGTAGATCCTAAAAAGGTAGAACTGACACTTTTTAATAAAATTGAGCGTCATTATCTGGCAAAACTTCCAGACAGTGAAGATGCTATAATTACAGATAATACTAAAGTGATTAACACGCTTAATTCGCTTTGTATAGAAATGGACAACCGCTACGAAATGCTAAAAAATGCTTTTTGTAGAAATATTGCAGAATACAACACAAAATTTAGAGCACGAAAATTAAACCCAAATGATGGTCATACTTTTTTACCATACATTGTTTTGGTTGTAGACGAATTTGCAGATTTAATAATGACGGCTGGTAAAGAAGTAGAAACACCAATAGCACGTTTAGCACAGCTTGCAAGAGCCATTGGTATTCACTTAATTATTGCAACCCAACGGCCTTCTGTAAATGTAATTACAGGGATAATTAAAGCCAATTTCCCAGCACGGATTGCCTTTAGAGTAACAAGTAAAATAGATTCGCGTACCATTTTAGACGGCTCTGGTGCAGACCAATTAATAGGTCGCGGAGATATGCTTTACACACAAGGCAACGATTTAATTAGAATACAATGTGCGTTTGTTGACACGCCCGAAGTAGAAAAAATAACCGAATTTATTGGTTCGCAAAAAGCGTATCCAGATGCACACCTACTACCTGAGTATGTTGGCGAAGAGGGTGGCACAAATGTTGATATAGATATTGCAGACAGAGATAAATTATTTAGAGATGCTGCAGAAATTATTGTAACAGCACAACAAGGCTCTGCATCATTATTGCAAAGAAAATTAAAATTAGGTTATAATAGAGCTGGTAGAATTATAGATCAGTTAGAAGCTGCAGGTATTGTTGGTAATTTTGAAGGCAGCAAAGCGAGGCAGGTTTTAGTACCAGACTTACTTTCTTTAGACCAATTATTAGAAAACGAGAAACAGTAAAATAAGTATTAGAATATATATAAAATGAACAGATTAATTACACTAGTATTTGTGGCAGTAGGATGTATTGGCTTTGCACAAAATGATGCTAAAGCAGACTTATTGCTTAAAGACGTAAGTAAAAAAATTAAAAGCTATAAGAATATTAGCTTAGATTTTAAATACGAATTAAACAATATAAATGAAAACATAAACCAAGAAACACGTGGCGATGTTGTTATTGAAGGTGAAAAATACAAACTAAATATCTTAGGTCTAACACGTATTTTTAACGGCACAACGCTTTACACCATAAGCCCTGAAGATGAAGAAGTTACAATTTCTACAGATAATACACAAAGTGAAGGCACTATAACCCCAAGCCAAATGCTTTCTTTTTATGAGGATGGTTATACTTATAAAATGGATATTATACAAACTGTAAAAGGCAGAAAAATACAGTATGTAAAATTAAACCCAATAGATGTAAATGCAGAAATGAAATACATTCTGTTAGGCATTGATGCAACAACAAAACACATTTATAACTTAATAGAAGTTGGCCAAGACGGCACAAAAACAACATTAACCGTTAATTCTTTTAAAACTGATGAGCCTATTTCAAAAACCTTATTTACATTTGACGAAAGTAAATACAGTGATTACTTTATCAATAAAATAGATTAAGGTTTAATAAAATATCGGTTTTGTGAACTCAAATTGAGCACCGCTTGCAAAGCTAATTTTTGTGACCATTCAGAAACTTTAAGAATAAACACATGAAAATATTAGATAGGTACATACTTATCACCTTCTTAAGGACGTTTTTTAGCGTCTTTATTATATTCATGTTCATCTTTGTTTTACAAGGGGTTTGGCTTTATATAGCAGAACTTGCAGGTAAAGACTTAGATGTATCTGTAACCGCAAAGTTTATACTTTACTACATGCCAAAGCTTATTCCTTTGGTAGTACCACTTACCGTACTTTTATCTTCTATTATGGTTTTTGGTAATTTTGCCGAAAATTATGAATTCGCTGCCATGAAGTCAACAGGTATCTCACTGCAACGTGCCATGAGAAGTCTTAGTGTCTTTATTGTAGCACTTGGTATTGGTTGTTTCTTTTTTGCGAATAACGTAATACCATGGGGAGAATATAATTTTTATAATCTTAGAAAAAATATAGCCAAAGTAAAACCAGCACTAGCTATAGCTGAAGGGCAATTTAATGAGATTGGAAATATTAATATTAAAGTTGATAAAAAAACAGGAGATAGAGGACAATTTTTAGAGACTGTAGTTATACACGAAAAATCGACCAGAAATGGTAACTTTAAAACTATAATTTCTGAAAAAGGAGAACTAAAAAGCACACCAAACTCTAATGTATTACAACTAGAATTAATAAATGGTAACCGCTACGAAGAAATTTTAAGTAAAGACAGACGAGACGAGGTAAACAAACCACATGCTGGAAGTTCTTTTGATAGCTATATTATTAACGTAGATTTAGAAACTTTAAGCTCCGATGATTTAGACGAAAAAAACAGCTCTAACAAAGCGTCTATGCTTACTGTTAATCAATTAAATTATGCCATAGATAGTCTACTTATAAAGAGAGAGAATGAATATGAAAACTTAGCCTCTACACTTTATAACAGAAGTACATACAAAGCCTTAGGCTTAAGCATAGATACAACAGCTACAGACAAAAAAAATACTGATAATGTGCTATCACTTTTCGATAATTCGGTTAAAATACAGATACTAAATCTAGCACTTAATTCTTCAAACAGCACAAACCAAATATTAGAATCTAATAAAAAGAATTTTTCAGTAAAAAATATCAACATAAATAAGCATGTAATAGCGCTTCACGATAAATTTATACTAGCTTTTTCATGTGTTGTACTTTTCTTTGTTGGTGCACCACTAGGCGCATTAATACGAAAAGGAGGTTTGGGTTTACCAATAATTATTGCTGTAGTGTTATTTCTAACCTATCATTTCTTCGGTATTTTTGCAAGAAACAGCGCAGAAAAAGGAAGTTTTAGTCCCATATTAGGTGCTTGGCTATCTACTGCTGTTATGTTTCCGCTAAGTATATATTTAACAACTAGAGCTACTAACGATAAAGGCGTATTTGAGTTTGATGCAATTATTGTACCTATAAAAAGTCTATTTACCGCAAAAAGTAAATTTCAACTTTCTGAAACTGATACTAAATCTTATAATTATTATAAAAAATATGAAGTTGAAGAACTCGTTGCTATTATAAAGAAACAAGATGCTTACGACTTAGATAAGAAACCTAAAGAAATAGCATTACATAATTTATTAAATAGAACTATTACACTAGAAGGTTTACAAGAAAAAGGCTTAGAAATACCTAAAAAACTTATAAAAGCTAAAGCCATACATAAAGATTATAAAGATTATTCTAAAACGAGTCTTATTAGCTATTGTATTGGTGCTATTCTATTGGTTCTATATTTTGTATTAAAAAACAACAAATTAGTACAAATAGCAGACACCTTATTAAGTTTAAGTGCTGTTGCTTTCATCTTTTTTGCTATTTATATTGTAGTAGATGCCGTTGTTTATTCTAAGTTTTATAAGAGTATTAACCAAAAAGGCAAACGTATTAATCCGTTAATTTTAATAATAACGCTTCCACTCTATCCCTTTAAATACATAATTTTAAGAAATAAAATGGCGCAAGACTTCTACCAGACTTGCTTAGAGAATATAAAATAAGCAGTATCTTTGCAGAATTAAAATTGTACTATGACCACGCAAACTACAACATCAAAAACAAGCCTAAATACCATTGAAGAAGCTATAGAAGATATTCGTCTTGGTAAAATGATAATTGTTGTTGATGATGAAAATAGAGAAAACGAAGGTGATTTTTTAGCTGCTGCCGAAAAGGCAACTCCAGAAATGATAAACTTTATGGCGACGCATGGTCGTGGCTTAATTTGTACACCGCTTACAGAACACCGTTGTGAAGAATTAGAACTTAGCATGATGGTAAGAAACAATACCGACCCTATGGAAACTGCATTTACAGTATCTGTAGATTTAAGAGGTAATGGTGTTAGTACAGGTATATCTGCTAGTGATAGGTCTAAAACTGTACAAGCTTTAGTTAATAAAGACACTAAAGGTTTTGAGTTGGCTAGACCAGGCCATATTTTTCCGTTAGTAGCTAAAGAAGGTGGTGTTTTAAGACGAACAGGCCACACAGAAGCAGCTATAGATTTTGCAAGGCTTGCAGGTTTTGAACCCGCTGGAGTTATTGTAGAAATTATGAACGAAGATGGTACAATGGCTAGGTTGCCTCAATTGCTTAAAGTAGCAAAGAAATTTGACTTGAAAATCGTTTCTATTGAAGATTTGGTTGCTTACCGTATGGAGCACGATTCTTTAATAGAAAAGAAAGAAGATTTTGATATAGAAACACGCTTTGGTAAATTTAGACTTAGAGCGTATTTACAAACAACAAATAACCAAATACATATTGCTTTAACAAAAGGATCTTGGAAGTCTGATGAGCCTATTGTAACCCGTGTTAACTCCTCTTTAGTTAATAATGATATACTAGGAACTTTAACTAATAACGCAGACCAAAAGTTAGACGATATGTTTAACGTAATTAATACAGAAGGTAAAGGCGCTATTATATTTATAAACCAACAAGCAGAATCTATTAATTTATTAGCCAGACTTAATGTGCTAAAAGAACACCAAGTTGATGGTACTTTGGTAAAAGCACCAAGTATTGGTATGGATAGTAAAGACTTTGGTATTGGTGCACAAATACTACACGACCTTAAAGTAAGCAAGCTTAAATTAATGTCTAATAGTCTACAAACCAAACGTGTTGGTATGATTGGTTACGGACTAGAAATTGTAGAATATATAAACTATTAATTAGTTTTTAATAACACGCTTTGTTACCACTGCGTTTTCTGAGTATATTTTAAGACTATAAATACCTGTTTGTAATGCTTCAATATGCAATACTCTAGTGTTGCCGTTTTTTTCTAGCACTAATTGTCCTAAAGTATTGTATAGCTCTAAACGATCTATTGTTTTAGTAGTGCTTATTGTAATTAGGTTTGACGTTGGATTTGGATAAACACTAAACAGATTTTTAACCTCATCATTAACACTTAAATTTGTGTTTTGATAAACCCTTACATAATCAATATCCATGCTGCTTTCTGTAAAATTAGGATCTATAGCGCCAGATATACCTCCCATTGCAATATTTAAAATTATGTACTGATCTTCAAAAAATGGCCATGTATTACTATCTTTTAAAGCTGGGTTGTAGCTGTAAAAACCAACACCATCAATTAAAAATGTAATCTTATTTGGTGACCAGTTAACGGAGTACACATGAAAATCATTGGCAACATCATTTAAAACAAAAGCTTGGTAATTAATAGTTGCACCAAAGCTAGACGGAGTATGTATTGCGCTGCTTACGTGGTTTATGGCTCCTAGGCCATGCTCCATAATATCTATTTCGCCACAAGCAGGCCAACTTGTTGTGCCAAAACCTTGGTTATCCCAATAAGCACCATCTTCATTTATATTTTTACCTAGTGTCCAAATTGCAGGCCATGTACCATCTCCAAAAGGTAATTTAGCACGCACATCTACACGCCCATAAGTAAACGCAAATTTAGAATTAAGTCTTGCAGAAGTGTACTGCTTAGTTTGCCCTTGGTCCGCATACGGTTCTTTTATAGCGGTAATATTTAAAAAACCATTATCTACAGAAGAATTTTCTATACGGTCTGTGTAATGTTGTACCTCACCATTAAACCAACTACCAGAGCCAGGCAATTGCGTTTGGTGAAACCAATTGTTACCATCAATAGCACCATTGGTATCAAACTCATCTGCCCAAACTAAATCATTATATATCACATCTAATTCGTGCGGATTTGTAGGCTCACTACCATCATCAATATCATCTATTAAATAAGTACCAGGTATAGTTTGGCCACCATCTATAAAAATAACTAACCTTGTATAAGTCCCTGTGGCATTAACTGCCGTATTAGTACCACTAAAAGTAGCGTTTGCAAAATTAAAAGTTAAGTCGTTAGACCAGCCAGAACCAGAAGTACTTTGTACAACTTCTACGTTGGCATTAGTTCCGTTTTCTAATTTCACCATAACATTATGTGTGTTAGGATCAAAAGAATAAAACGATAACGTAATTGTTTGTTCTGAAGATAAATTTACGGCCTGATTTAAATCTACATAAAAACCTTGCCAAGCTACACTACCATCATTAAAAAATTGACCGACAGGGTCATTAGTATCGTCTGGATTTGTATTAAAAGAAAAACTACTATTATCAAAGGCGGTAAAATTATCTGTTCCGTCAGAAAAGTCAATTGGCATTTGTTGTGCCAAAGACAACTGAAAAGAGATACATAAAACAACTAGAGTAATGTAATTTAATTTCATAGATAGATTTTTTGTAAATCTAAAAAACTAATATACTAACACTAGTATTATAAGCCTATACAATAACAATACAGATAAGGTTTTAACGACACTTTAACGCATTTTTTTAATACACTCTACCATTTTACTAGCACGAAGCTTAACGTCATCTGTTGTCCAAGAAAGTTTTATTAAACAAGATATATTACGTCCAATAAAATGATCTGACTGCGAAAAGTCTTTTGTTTTAAGTGTTGTTAATGCCGCTTTAATTTCGGGTGAGATAGGATAAAGAGATTTGGCTTCTTTTAAATGGTGCCACTCGCGTATGTAATGCCAATTATTATCAAAATAATTCCAACAAACATCAATTCCATTTTCTTTAAACGCTTTAGATACGTTTCGAGACGTTTCTAAATCTGGCAGAAAGAAATTTAAAAACGCATAACTTTCTTCACCACCATCTGGCACAGTTCTAAATTGTACTTCTGGTAAGACTTCTAATGCGTTTCTTAAAATGGTGTAATTTTGTTTTTGTAGTGCTATAAATTCTGGTAATCGTCTTGCCTGAGCCAAACCTACCGCAGCATTCAACTCCGAAATTCTAAAATTATAACCTAAAAACGGATGTGATTCTGCTCCTCTATCATTACCTATATGATCGTGACCATGATCGCTATAATGATCTGCATTTAGGTAATAATCTTTGTTATTTGTAATAACAGCACCACCTTCACCACAAGTTATAGTTTTTACAAAATCGAATGAAAAACAACCAACATCAGCAATACTACCTAATAATTTACCTTTATAACTACCACCAATAGCTTGGCAAGCGTCTTCTACAAATATGAGCTTATGATTATTACAAATAGTGCGTAAAGCATCCATATGTCCCATACTACCACACATTTGCACAATCATTACGGCTTTTGTTTTGGGAGTTATTGCAGCTTCAACTGCTTTAGGATCTAGCGTTAATGTGTCGTCAATATCTACTAAAATAGGTATGGCACCCAACATCATAATAGCTTCAAAACTTGCTACAAATGTAAATGTTGGCATAATAACCTCATCACCAGCACCAACACCAGCAGAAGCTAAAGCCACAGATACCGCAGCTGTACCACTAGATACTAACTGAACGTGATTGGTACTAAATGTTTTTGATAATTCTGTTTCTAATTCTTTAGCCTTCCAATGGCCTTTTCGCATACCATCAAAACCATAGCGCATTAAAACACCATTGTCTAAAACATCGTTAACTTCTTTTCGTTCTAAATCGCTAAACAACTCAAATCCTGGCATACGTATAATTCAAATTAAAGGTTAAAAATTACAATAACAAATATAAAGCTTTGTGTTTTTAAATCTATACTTTCTATAACCCGTTGTATAATTTTCGATTAAAAATGAGAAAAATTTATACCGAAAAACATAATTTAATTTTCAAATAGTGCTCTATACTACTTTTAGTACTTCAAAATCACAAGAACAGGCGTGATATTTATCTTTTAATGCATAATGTACAACGGGTTTTCTATAAGTCTATAATAGTTTGAGATAATGGCTTTCTTACTTTTTTTAACTCGGCAAACATATCATCTGTAGCTCTATAACCTACAGGCAATAGTAATACCGATTTTAAACCTAAGGTGTCTAAACCTAAAGCTTCATCTAGTTTTTGGGGTATAAAACCCTCCATTGGGCAGCTGTCTATAGCCTCAAAGGCACAAACTGTCATTAAATTACCTAAAGCAATATAAGCTTGGTTGGTTGCCCAATTGTCTTTTTTTATTTGGGTCATTTTTGTAATAGTGCCTGTTAACTGTGCTTTAAAAGGTTCTAAAATAGCGTCTGGTGTATTTCTAACCGATTTAATAGTATTAAAATGCGCATTAATATCTGTTTCATCTATTTTAGATTGTATGCATAATACTAATAAATGAGATGCATCAGCAACCTGACGTTGACCGTAAGCAATAGGTACTAATTTTTCGCGCTTTGCTTTATCTTCTATCACTACCATTTTTAAGGTTTGTAAACCGTACGATAATGCTGTTAAATTAAAAGCTTCTTTTAATAGTGTTATTTTATCTTGAGATAAAACAGTATTAGCATCAAACTTTTTTGTTGCATAGCGCCATTGTAATTTTTGTAATGTAGACATTTCTTTTTTTTTGCAAAAGTAAGAATAAAGGTTTCATAATAGTACAACTCTGTACTAAAGGATAAAAAGACTTTATAAATGGCTTATATTATTGCTACTACACACAATAAATGAGGTTAAATTTTATATGAATTGATAAATATCAGTTGTAATCTAAATAACATAAATTATCTTGATTATCTCTAATTATATACAATGAAAAACATCTTATTATTAACCGACTTTTCTAAGAACTCAATAAATGCGATGCGCTATGCATTAACATTTTTTGAAGATGAATTGTGTAATTTCTTTATACTGCATGTAGAGGTTTCAACATCTTATATAATTGATGATTTAGTTATAGGTGGTAATCAAAGTATTTATGACACGTTAGTAAAAAAGTCGAAACACAAGCTGGCAAAACTCGTTACAAAACTTGAAAGTGAGTTTAAAAATAAAAATTATAATTTCGAGATACTCGTAGATCATGATGTATTGCCAGACGCTATCAACCAGGTTGTGGCATTAAAAGCTATAGATTTAATTGTTATGGGCACTAACGGAGTTACTGGCGCTAAAGAAGTTGTTTTTGGCAGCAACACTATTAATGTTATCCGTAAGGTAGACTGCCCCACTCTAGTTATACCAGAAGACTTTAAATACAAAAAACCTGAAGCTGTATTATTACCTTTAGATCCGCTAGATAGTTTGGGTGAGAATACTTTTACAAACGTTCTTAAATTTACAAATCGTTTTTGCAAAAAAATTCATATTTTAAGAATTTTACCAGACCCTTTAATTGCAACCAAAACATCACAAGACAACAGGCATATACAATCGTTTATAAAAAATCTAGATTATGAATATTATACTGTTAAAAACATACCAATGGACGCGGTTGTGAGTTGCTATGTACAAACTCATCAAATAGATTTAATGACGTTATTAGTACAAAAAAAGAGTCTTTTTGAGCGCTTTTTTATGGGCTCTACCACAACTCAAATAAGTAATAAAGTATCAGTTCCGTTACTTATACACCATTGTTAGCGTTTAAAAGCACTTGATATTTGTATGATTAATACCGGTTTATTAAATTTTCTCTTTGTAATGTTTTAAGCAACCTTTTTATATAATTAACTGTAGCTTTATCTGTGTTTTTAGGATCTACCAAATCAAAAGATCCAGACCATACTAAACGTCTTTTAGCATCTCTTTTTAAACTATACAAAAGTGTTTCTATAGTTACCACTTTGTATTTGTTTTGGTAATTTTGTTCTAAATAATTATCTCTGTACGCTAAGTAATAGCCAATAAACTTCCTTAAACTATAATCTACCTTTGCAGAACCACCACTGTAAGATTGGTTTTCATCAACCCCTTTTACTAGTGCTATTAAAATACAGTCGTAGCCAGCCTCTATTAATTTAAGCTCTTGTTGTTTAACCTCTTGCTCTGTTTGGTCAGTAGCTTGAAACATTTCTCTAAAAACCACATGGCTTTGTAATGCATTAATGCCTCTTTTATTTAATTCATTTTTAAGCTTAAATTCAAAAGTCTTACGTGCATTAAAATCTTGATTTACGCCAATTATTAAAATATTTTTAGGCTTAAAATCTTTAGTTTTAGGATTGCGCCAACGCTCATTTAGTTTTACAGACGAACATGATGTAATACAGAATACTAGCAGTAAAATATAACCTATTTTCACTTCTATAATTTATTTAATTATGGTAGTTTCTTCTAGTATTTTAGGGTTAATTAAGTTTTGATCTTCTAAAACAGCAATCACCACATTTACATATTCGGAAACGGTTTTATCTACAGAAATTGGGTCTGTTATATTAATATAGCCTTTCCAAATAAGTTCTCTTTCTTTACCAGGACAAATACAGTACAAGGCCGTTTCTGCATAATATATAGTGTACTCATCATAATATTCTGGGTTATAATACACATCTTGATATCGTAAATAATCTTCTTTAAACCTTCTATAAGTTTCCTCATGTGTATCGAAATCTCTTTTGTAAACTATTTTATCTTTAACCCCAATTATTTTAGAAAACAAAACCGTATCAAACCCATCATTAATAAGATTATCTTCTAATGCTTTAAGTTCGCTTTCTGTGATTTTTTGAGTTTTATTAGCTTCATTAAAAACATCTACGCTAGTAACAGCCTCAGTACCTCGTATTTCTAATTCGTTTTTAAGTTTGTTTTCAAATTTTTGTCTGGCTTCTTTGTTAGAAGTCAAACCAACTACTAAAACCTTAGAAGGCTCGTATGATGCTATTTCGGGATTTTTCCAACTCTCTATAAGCTGTGTAGAATTACAACTTATTAAGACTAAAGCTAGGCTAACTAAAAGTGAACGTTTCATAGTATATGTTTTTATTTTCGATCTAATAAAATGATGTCTTTTTCTTCTTTTTTTATGTTTTTAACAATATCAAACAGCTGTAATTTAAGTGCTGTGTAATACTTTAAAAATGCGTTGATTTTAGCAACTAATAATCTGTGGTCATTTTTATAAGCTTCTTCTTCTTTAGGTTGGTCTATACCATCTACCATAATTTGAAGTTTATTTTTATGCACCCTTACATCATCTATTAAAAGTCTGTTTTGCTTTTGAGACCTGTTTATAGCATCAATAATTTCTTTATTGTGTACAAATTTTTCTGGTTTTATAAGTTGAAGCGTGTTTGATGTGACTAAATCTTCAAAAAAGGAATGTTCATCTTTTATAAATTGTAAGTGAGATAACCATTCTTTTGTATCTCTATGCATGTCGTCTGCACTTAACCATTCTACAAAACGCGCATAAGTTTGTGTTGTTTTCATTGTATTAAAAAAGTTTAAACATTAGCTTCATTATGAGCCTTTAAATAGCACTTGTAATTAGCTAAAACATTAAAAAATACAGGTAATTGCAGTTGTTTATTGTGTGTTAAAAAACTGCAAATACGCTACAGGACCAAGTTACTTTTAAAGCGTGTTTTATACTATGACAATTATCAGTTTTGCAACTGTAATTTATCTTCATTAAAGGATAACCTTATCTACATCAGCAAATTTAGGGATAGATACATTCCAATTATAAGTGTCTTTAATTTTTACTCTAAACGCATCTAACGCAGTAGGTTCGCCATGTACCAAGTATACTTTTTCTGGTATATTTTTAATTGTTTGCATCCAATTTAATAAGCCTTTTTGATCTGCATGAGCAGATAGACTTTCAATACTTTTTATTGTTGCATTTACAGGATAAAACTTTCCGAAAAAACGAATTTCGTGAGCACCATCTAACAGCTGTCTACCACGTGTACCCTCTGCTTGGTAACCAACTAACAATACGGTTGTTGAGGGCTCATCAATTAATTGCTCTAAATAAGTGAGCACTCTACCACCTGTAACCATGCCGCTACCAGCTATTATAATTTTAGAACGTCTGTCGCTTATGGTACTCCAAGTTTCTCTATACGATTGTACAATTGTAACGTGGTTACACATGGCTGTATAGTCTTTTAAAGATAATTTATGCCATTTAGGAAATCGCTTAAAAACTTCTAAAACATTAGTACCCATTGGGCTGTCTACAAAGATGGGGATGTTTGGTATTTTATGCTTTTTATAAAGTTGCCAAAGCACGTATATTAAAGTTTGTAAACGCTCTACCGCAAAACTGGGTATAATAAGATTTCCTTTATTATAAATTGTCTCTTTTATAATTTTACTTAAAGTAGCTTCAATATCTTCTATAGGATGTAGCTTATTACCATAAGTACTTTCTACAAACAAGATATCTGCCCACTCTGGTGTTTTAGGATCTGCTAACAAATAATCGTCAGTTCTACCAATATCGCCAGAAAACACAAAGCATTTACCATTAATATCGAGTTCTATAAATGTAGCACCAATAATGTGTCCATTGTAATTAAACCTGTAAGAGATATGCTCAGATAACTGCAACCACTTATCGTCTACCTCTGCTTTAAATAGTTTAATGGTGTCTTCTGCCTCTTTTACGGTATAAAAAGGCAATGCTGGGTTGTGCTTCGTAAATTTTTCTTTGTTGGCTTTTTCAGCTTCTTCTTCGTGTATTTTAGCACTATCTTTTAGTATAATTTCTGCAATTGCTAATGTTGGTGCTGTACCTATAATAGTTCCTTTAAACCCTTGTTTTAATAGCCTTGGTAAATAGCCAACATGGTCTAGATGACCGTGTGTTAGTAAAACAACGTCAATAGTGGTAACATCTACAGGGAGATTATGCCAATTTAAGTCTCGCAATTCTTTTATTCCCTGAAACATACCACAGTCTATAAGTACATTCAGTTCAGAGGTTTCAATAAGATATTTAGAGCCTGTAACAACGCCAGATGCACCTAAAAAATTAATTTTTGCGAAATTATCCATTTTAATCATTTAAAAATTACACAATTGCGATATTTCATGTAAGATTTTTTTCTTTCTAACTTCAGAAATACCAAGATGATCTAAGTAAAATTTATCATTTAATAATGTTCTACACAACACCACCTCTCTACTCAATAAAAATTTTTTTTCTCTATTGGTTAGTAATGTAGATACCGTTACAGGGTACAAGCCCAACCGATCTATTCTATCCTTTAAGCCGTCATTTTTAGGGTAATCCCAACTTAACAAATACAGATCACAGCACTTACCATACTGCAAAGCATCTTGGGTAAATCTTGTATTTGTAACCACCCAACCTTTAGCTAAACGCATGTTATTTTTAGAATTTTTATTACAAAACGATTTTACATCTTCATATCTAGACTTTATATAAAGCGGAATTTTCACATTACACTTTAAACCTTGTTCACCATGAAATTTACATTCTACTAAAGTAGTTTCACTATCTTTATTTGCTATAATATCAATCTCATGGCTTACACATTTACCTTGTAAAATTTCATCTATTACTGTAGTATAGCCAGAATATTTTAAGATAGCACCAACAAAGCGCTCAAAAGGAAACCCAGTTGGTCCCAATTCGTAAATAGCAGTTTTAAGCTTATATTTAGATGCTAAATAGCTGTTCTTTTTTTTGAGTATCGAAAAAGCTCTATTGTAGATTTCTTTTGTTGTAATGCCTTGGTATAATTCATCTCTTACTTTATCTAAAATTTGATCTACTATTAGCTTCTCAGCACCTGTTTTATTTAAAGACGCACGTAGTTTATCTATTGAAAACTTAGCACGCTCACCCGATGATTTTATAATATCAAAATGCGCTGTTACCATAGGTTCAATTATTTAGATCGTGCATTACTAAAATGGGAACATTTAATAGAAACGATATTTCCTTTACCAGAGCATTAGATAGAATACTACCAAAAAAAGTATGCTTTTTATTAATAAACGCTACCATATCACTTTCTCTACTTTCAACAAACGTATTTAAAGCTGTTAAAACGGTGCTATGGGTTAAGGTCTGAAATTTATAATTTACACCTTGCAGTATATCTTCTAGTAATTGTTTTCTTTCTTTTTGAGTTTCGTTTAACTCATTGGCTTCTTTAACATGAAGTATTACTAATGTTGCATCGCACTTTTTAACAAGATCTATAAGATAGTTAAGCTCTCTTCTCTTAAAATTTATTTTATAATCCGTAGGAAATACTATCTCTTTTGGTAATTCTATTTTTGTACTTTCGGGCACCACTAATACAGGGCAATTACGCACATTCTCCATAACCTTAATCGCTGTACTACCAAACCCTTTTGTTCTAGGGTATGTCTCACCTTTAGTACCCATTATAACCATTTCAATATCCTTATTTTCTACAACAGTCTTTATGGCTTCAACCACAGTATTAAATTGAGAAATAACATTAAAATGATGCTTGGTGTGCACCGTGTCGCTCATGGTTATTATATCATTAACTTTTGCTAAACCATTTTCAGAATTTAGCTTGGCAGTTTCGTATAACGCGCTGCCAGGCTCCATATTAATTAAGCTTTCAAAAACATTATCTGTAATAGAAAACACATTTAATAGATAAAAATCACATGGCTCATTTTTGTATAATTCTCTAGCGTAATTAATCGCTTTTAAAGAATTTGTTGAAAAGTCTGTTGGAAGCAAAATTTTATGTTTCATAGTCTTAATAGATAACTTATTTTATTAAAATTAATTCTGATATTTAAATACTGAAATGATATATATCAGATTAATAACCACAAACAAAAAACAACCTTTAAGTACAAATTAAATAGGCATTAAGTTTTATTTGAAAGCTGGTATTACTAAAAACGGAATATTTAAATGAAACCCAATTTGATTGAGCTTAGATTGAAAAAATAGGTTTTCGAAAAATGAATGTTTGTTATTAATCATTGCTAATAGATTAATTTTTGCCTTAATCTGAAATTGATTAATTGCCTCAGAAACATTTTTACTTTTTAACTCGTGGTAAAGAAAAGAGGTCTCTTTAAAAAATGCTTCTAACTCTAATTTATTACTTATTTGCTGCTCTGTAAGATCATAACCCGTTGCCACATGCATGGCATTAATTCTAGAGTTTTTAGCAATTGCAATTTCTTTAAGTACATTAAGTTGGGTATTATTATAGTTTATTTCTAAGTCTGTAGGAAAGAGTACCTCGTGCGGATTTTCATATTCAAAATTTGACGGAATAGCCAAAACAGGGCATTTAATTTCTTTAAACACATGCACTGTATTTGTGCCAAATAAAACTTCTGCAGCACCTGTTACCCCTTTAGTACCCATAATTATAAGGTCTGTTTCTTGGGTGTCTAAAAATTCTTTTATACCAGATACTAAAGTATTAAATCTAGAGAGCGTTTTAAATTTGTGATTGGTATTATTAGGAAATTCTTGTTTTAATTTAGTTTTTAATTCTTTTAAATTTTCTTGCGACGCATTTCTTATCGTGTCGCCCAATTCGTATTGCGCAGTATAACCCAAAACATGTTCTACATTATAAATTATTGGCGTATAAGTATTAAACAAATAAAAAGTACATAATTTATCTTTATAGAGTTGAATAGCATAGGTAATAGCATTCAAAGAATTATCAGAAAAATCTGTTGGTAAAAGAATATGTTTCATAATGTTATATATATTAATTTAGTTGCGATGTGTGTTTTGCATGGCTAATAATGGTATGTTTAATTCTAAACCCACATTATCTATTGCAGAAGGAAATAACATATCTTCTAAAAATGAATGCTTTGTATTTACCATGGTTATCATATCTATGTTTTTTTCTTTAACATAATTGATAATAGTTTCTTCTAATTTTTCACCATTATTTATAGAAAATTGTACCGTATTATCTTGTAGTGCCTCTTTTATAAAACCATTATTTTGTTCTTGTCTTCGAGATAGCTTGTTGCTTATAGAAATGTATAATAACTCTATATGACTTTGGTTTAATTTTGCTAATAGTGCTAGTAATTTTAATTCTCTAGCTTTATAAGGCATTAAGAAATTTGTAGGAAACAAAATGCGTTTTGGTTGTGTATTTGTATAACCCGCTGGTATTGCCAATACAGGGCAACACACATACTTTAATACCTGAAATGTTTGGCTACCAAATACCATATTGCGGTTATTAGATTTACCTTTTGTTCCCATAACAATTAAATCTATATTTTTTTCATCTGCTATAGTATTTGCCTCTTCAACGAGTGTGTTGTTAGATGAAATAGTATGAAAAGTAAATTTAGAATTAGGTGCAATTTCTTTAATGGTATGTAATACGTTTTCTAAATTTTGTTGAGATTCGTTTTTAATAGTCCTTAAAACCGTAGTTATCATTTTGTCTGTTACCACATCATTATAGTTGTAGAGTTGATTCTTACAAGCATTCATAATATAAAATTGCACCTCTTGCTGTTTTAAAAAAAGTAAAGCATACGTAATTGCATTCATAGCATTCTTAGAAAAATCTGTAGGAAGCAGTATCGATAGCATAATTATAGGTTTTTATGAAGGTTAGTAAAATTAAAGTGTAGCTGATGTAAAAACAATGATATATATCAGACGAATGAGGATAAAAAAAGAATGGATTTCCGTAAATAATTTAAAACTTTTTTGGCGGTATCAATCGGTAAAAAAAAGAAGCTAAACAATTAGTTTAGCTTCTTTTCTGATTAATAGCAATGTAAAGAAAATCCCCATTTTCCTTAGTCGGTTTTAAACGACACAACAAAGATAAATAGAGACCAGGTTTTGTAAAATGATATTTATCATGTAACTATTTAAAATTTAAACAAGTACAATGCCGTAGACGGTATTTAATAAATAAATACCTACAAAAAACAGAAGCATATATAAGACTTGTACCAACTTTATATTAAGAAACTCTAACCAAGAAACCGTCTGCTTTGGAAGCACAAATAATGCCAACCCAATACACAAAGAAGACCAACCAATTAGGGTTATAATTAGTTTATAATTAAGCTCCCAAATATTATGAAATATACTATTTAGCAGCCCTACAATTATGGCTAAGAAAGCGAAAATAATTAAAAACTTTTCGTCTTTTAAATCGTTAAAGATTTGCTTTATACGTTTAGGGTTAAGGCTTAGAATAAAAAAGAAAATAATAAGATACCAACCCCAAAACTTTGCTAATACAATTGAATTATCCATAATATGTGTTTTTTTCGTGTAAGACTAAAAATGGTATATCTGTATGATAACTTATAGCTTCTACTTTTGAGTGAAACAAGATTTGCTGAAAGTAATTTAGATTTTTAGCCACCATACAAATCATATCTATAGCTCTACTTTGTACAAAACACTGTATAGCATCTTCTACTTTTTTATTCACTAAGTAACTAAATGTAAATTGGTTATACATAAAGTACTCTTGTAACAATTCTTTATTTTTTTTTTGCTCTGCATTTAAAATCGCCTTTTTTTTGCTAATATGAAGAATACTTAATGCGGCTTTATACTGATTAAGAATCTCTAAAACAGGTTGTAAAACTTGAAGATTATGAGATAAAGAAAAGTCTGTTGGAAACGCCATTTCCTTAAGCCTTACAAATTCTGCATTTTCTGGCACAGCCAATACATTACATTTTACTTTGGTTATAATGTCTGCAGTATTTGTACCTAAAATTATTTTTTTTAATCCTGTGGCACCTTTTGTACCCATTACAATGCAATCTATATCTTTTTCTTCGACACTTTTACGTACAGAATCTATAAAAAAACCATAATCGGTTAGGGTATAAAATTTATGATTTTTATAATTTAAAGCGGCTTGTGAAATTTGTTTTAAAACAGCGCTTAATTTTTGTTTTGCAGGCGTTATGTACAATTCATTAATTAAATCCTCATCTAAAACTAAAGGTGTATTATTAGACAAAACATTAGCTAACCTACTCACATGCAATATATAAAAATTACAATCTTTAGTTTCAAAAAAACGGATGGCATATTTTATGGCATTCCATGAATTTTCTGAAAAATCTGTTGGCAGTAGTATATTATTCATTTAGCACCATCTTAACAAAAACAAATTTATAGTTAAGATGTGATTCTAAAAATGATAAAAGTCATTTTAAAATAAGTTTTAGAATTAACTAATACGTTTTAGTTTTTCTAGATCTAAAATTTTAATATTTCTTCCGTCAGCTGTAATAATACCTTCTTTTTTTAAACCTGTTAAGGCTCTTATTAAGGTTTCTGTAGCTATACCAGCAACACTAGCCAAATCGCTTCGCGATATTTTAATAGGGTCTTCTGGTTTACGATTAATTTTTTCTGCAAACTTTAAAATAGTCGCTGCTGTTTTTTTATTTACAGAACCATAAGCCATTTCTAATAATTGCGTTTTTAATACCAAAAGATCCTTTGAGAGTAATTGCACAAGCTCTAGAGCCACTCTATGGTTATTCTCTAATATATTATTAAATTCTATAATAGAAACACCTACCAACTCAACATCTGCAATTGCAGTAGCAGTTTCTTTATGTGTTTGGTTATTGGTAAAAGAAGAATAGCCAAACAAATCGTCTTCTTTGTAAAGCGTTGTAACAAGTTCTTTACCTTGCTCATCTATTTGATGACATTTAATAGTTCCTTTATTTATTAGATAGATATAATTAGAATGGTCACCTTCACGATAAATATTGGTGTCTTTTTCAAAATTAAAACTTGTGCCATTATCATCAAAAAAGTTTTTTAAATCATTAATCGTTTTTAGTTCTTGCCTCCTTTCTTTTTTTTGCGAAAATGGTTTATTAGCATACGATTCTTTTAAGATAGAAACTTTTGCTAATCGGCTCTCAATAGCACTAATTAGATCATCTTCGCTAAAGGGTTTTGTGATATAATCATCTGCCCCTAAATTCATCCCTTTACGCACATCTTTGTGTTCTGTTTTTGCAGACAAAAAGATAAATGGAATGTGTTTAGTTTTGGTGTTCTCTGATAAAACTTTTAATGTGCCATAACCATCTAACTCTGGCATCATAATATCGCAAACAACAACATCTGGGAGGTGTTTTTTTGCTATATCTGCACCAATTTTTCCGTTAGCAGCGGTAATAACATTGTAATTAGAAATTTCTAACAATTCTGCTGTATTTTCTCTTAATACGGTGTCGTCTTCAATAATTAAGATTGTTTTCATTGTTTTACGGTATTAGGGAATGTTATTGTAAATGTGGTACCATTATGTTCTTCACTTTCAAAATTAATAGTACCACCAATGTTTTCTAAATGGTTTTTAACAATATTTAAGCCTATACCTGTGCCTTGTGTGTTAATTACATTTTCGGCTCTAAAGTAACGCTCAAAAATACTTTTCTGATCTTTTAGTGGTATACCAATACCTTGGTCTTTAATCTTAATTGTAGTTTGCGCTTTATGCGCTGTAACAGCTATAGAAATGGACGTATGCGCTGGCGAGTATATAATGGCATTATTAATTAAATTAGTAAGTATTAGTGCTATCGTTTTTTCATCTTGATAGAGCGAAAGATCATCAATATTACTTGGGTATTTTATAGATTGGCCTTTTTTAAGTAGCATATTGGCATTATAAATGACTTCATCTAAAACTTTACTTAACTTAAAATGAGTAAAACTATAATTTAACTTACCGGTTTCAAGTTTTTCTAAGGACAAGAAATCATTTAATATATTATTAAGGTAAAGTACCTTGTCTGATATGGTTTTTATATGCTTATCTCTTTTCTCTTGGTGTTCGGTTAATTTGTATTTACTCAATAAAACAGACGAAGTTAAAATACCACTTAAAGGGGTTTTAAACTCATGCGATACTAAAGATAGAAACTTAGTTTTTAACTCATTTAACTCCTTCTCTTTTGCAAGTGCTACTTTAAGTTGTTGTGTGCGTTCTTCAACTTCTTTTTCAAGTTTTGTAGTGTAATTTTTACGCTCTGTAATGTCTAATATAATAGCAACAAAGACATCTTTATCGCCTAAGTTAGAGAGCTGCAAATGCATTTCTACTGGGTAAATTGAGCCATCCTTACGTTGGTGCGAAGTTTCTAATTCTATTTTTTCTACATTTTTATTAAGAAGTGTTTCAATTGTTTTTCTAAATGCTACTTCGTTATCTTGTATTTTTAAGTCTAAAGGCGTCATTTGTCTTAGCTCATTAAGTGTGTAACCTATGTTTTTTTGTGCACCATAATTAACGTTAATAAATTTTAAAGAATGGGTATCAAAAACATAAATTTCATTTAGAGATTCATCAAAAATTGTTGCTAAATGATTACGCTCTGCTTCTGCTCTTTTTCTTTCTGTAACATCGTTCTGAATTCCAATAAAATGTGTTACAATACCCTTATTATTAATAATAGGCATAACGTAGAGGTTGTTCCAAAAAAGAGAGCCGTCTTTTTTATAGTTTCTAATAGTTATTTGGCAACTTTCTCCTTCTTTTATAGCTTGCCTTAATAATACTAATGGCTTTTGGTCTGTGTCTATTCCTTGTAAAAATCTACAATTATAGTTAAGTATTTCATTACTAGAGTAGCCTGTAAGTTTCTGAAAAGCTGCATTAAAATAAATAATAGGATTATCGTCTTTTAAAGCATCGGTTATAATTATACCATTACTTGCAGATTGAAGTGCACTACTTTTTAGCATTAAGTTTTTTTCAATCTCCTTTACCCTCGAAACATCTTTAACAAGAGCCATAACATAAGTCTTATCATAGATAACAAAAGGGCTTAACTCAACTTCTATATCTATAATATCTCCCGTTTTTTTTAAACCGTAAATATCAGAAGCTTCACCCATACTCCGCTTTTTGCCATCTTTTATAAAAGACTTAAAATGTTGGGCGTGTTTTTTATGGTAATTAGAAGGTATCAAAACATCTAACTCTTGCTGCAAAAGCTCACTTTTGTTGTATCCAAAAATCGTTTCGGCAGCTCCATTAAGATCAACTATATGTCTCAAATTATCAACAATAATAACTCCCTCAGAAACGGACTCTAATAAAATATTAAAAATATCTTGATCTTGCTTAAGCATGGTTGGTGGTTTATAGCAGTAGCTTAAAGTTAAATAAAATATACAATTTCACCTAATTAAAGAAGGTAAGTTTTCTCTTGCTCTTAACTGATAAATATCATTGGCACATGTAATTAACCGATGTAATTTTAGAATCTAAATAATTAGATTTTGAATTTAGAACCTAACACAGATATTAATTTTTACCAAAACCTTGGTAAACTATTTTATGCTATTGCAGCTGTAGATAAAACGGTAAAAGATAAAGAGTTTAGTACGCTCGAAACTATTATACGTAACGACTGGTTTTTAGAGAAAAATATCCTGAAAAATTTTAACCAAAAAAAAGTAGACACCATACTAAACACATTTAAATGGCTACAAAACGATAATGAGTATAGTGCTGAGGCTTGTTATAACAGTTTTATTAATTTTAATAAGACTCATAAAAGCCTATTTAACAAAGACATTAACTCTCAAATCTTAAAAACAGCAAACCATATTGCGGCGAGCTTTTCTAAAAAAAATAAAAGTGAACTTATAATACTTGCAAAACTCAATCTAGAATTAAATAAACAAAACGACAAAACTTAAAATTAACTTATAAGTTAAATTGTAGCACAAATGGCATACATAGATTACTACAAAGTATTAGGTATTTCTAAAAGCGCAAACCAAAGCGACATAAAAAAAGCATACCGAAAATTAGCACGCAAATACCACCCAGATTTAAACCCTAACGACACCATTGCTGAAAAAAAATTTAAAGAAATAAATGAAGCTAACGAAGTCTTAAGCAACACAGAAAATCGAAAAAAATACGATGCTTATGGTGAGAATTGGCAACATGCAGAAGATTACGAAAAAGCAAAACAACAACAAAAAAAGTATGGGCAACAAAGGGCTTACCAAGGCACTTCTGGTGGGTATTCTCAAGAAGATTTCTCTGATATATTTGGCGCTATGTTTGGTGGTCAATCTGCTGGTAATCAAAGAAGTCAAGCCTATGGCAAAGGTCAAGATTTTAACGCAAAACTACAATTAAATCTTAAAGATGTGTACACCTCACAAAAACAAACTCTAACTATTTATAATAGAAACATTCGTATCACTATACCAGCAGGTGTAGAAAACGGACAGATTATAAAAATTAAAGGGCATGGTGCAAAAGGGACAAATGGTGCAGCAAATGGCGACTTATATATTGAGTTTTCAATCCTTAATAATTCAGAATTTAAAAGAGATGGAAACAATTTATATACATCGCAAGATTTAGATTTATATAAAGCACTTTTGGGTGGCGAAATTATGCTAAACACCTTTAGTGGTAAAGTAAAATTAACAGTTAAGCCCGAAACCCAAAACGGTACTAAAGTAAAATTAAAAGGCAAAGGGTTTCCTAAATACAAAAGTGACGGGCAATTTGGCGACTTGTACGTTACATATCATATAAAAACACCAACAAAACTAACAAAAAAAGAGAAAGAGCTCTTTACAGAATTATCAAAATTACGTTAGTATAATAGCGTTAAACTTAATTTAATAAAATTTGATAAAACTAATTTTAAACAACAAACAAATTCAATTTCACAGTGTAACATAGGTTACGTTATTAAACAGTGATAAAACTTAAATTTACAGTATTCATTAAAAAAAACAAATGCATTAGCTTTAATAGACTAACAAAATAAAGATATAAAACAACATAGATTGATGAAAAGTTCAATACATATTCAAAACTTAAAATGTGATGGTTGTGCACATACCATTACCACAAAACTAAAAGAACTAAGCTCTATTTCTAATGTAAATGTTAATGTTAACGATCACAAAGTAACCTTTAATTATACTGACGAAATAGATGCTATTAGAGTTAAAGAAAAACTAAAAAAATTAGGTTACCCATCCATAGAAAAAACAAATTCATTAGCAATGAAAGCTAAGTCTTTTGTTAGCTGTGCTAGCGGAAAACTTTCAAAATAAAATAAGCATAAAACATCCCTAATTAAAGTTAAAAACTAAAGCACACTATTATATGATCTACCAAACGATAAACTAAAATTAAAAACACATGAAAAATTTATCTTTATTTGTATTACTAGTCCTCTTTACTTTTAGTTGCAATAACGCTAATAAAAGTGATTATTCTGCAGCTAAAAAAACAAAGGAAGCAATAGAGCATCCTGGTAGAAAATTAATGGAAACTAATTGTTATGTTTGCCATAACCCAACGGCCAGCCATGATGAAAGAATTGCGCCACCTATGATTGCCATAAAAAAGCATTATATAAACGATGCAACTACAAAAGAAGCATTTATAGCTGCTATGCAAACTTGGGTTAAAAACCCAAATGCAGAAGATGCCAAAATGTTTGGGGCTGTAAAGCGTTTTGGGGTAATGCCAAAACAAGCTTTTCCCGAAAAAACTATTGCCCAAATTGCAGATTATATGTTTAATAATAACATAGATCAACCCACATGGTTTGAAGCGCATTTTAATGAAGAAAAAGGCAAACATAATGGGCAAGAAACGGGAAACAGTATGGGAGAAAAAAAAAGCAAAGTCTAAATAGGGAACTAACACAAACAGATTTTAAAGAGTTGCCATATGCGCAACGTGGCTTAAAATATGCTTTAACAACAAAAGCAGTTTTAGGAAAAAATTTGATGAAAACAATTCAAAAAAAAGGAACTTTAGAGGCTGTAACCTTTTGCAATAAACAAGCCTATCCTTTAACAGATAGTATGTCTTTAGTGCATAGTGCACTTATAAAACGTGTAACAGACCAACCAAGAAACCCAAGCAATAAGGCTAATACAGAAGAATTAGGCTACATAAAAAGCTACAAGCAAATAATTGCCAATAATGAAGAACCTAAACCAATTACAAAAGAATTAGACACAAAAGTAAAGGTATATTACCCTATTATAACCAATAATATGTGTTTGCAATGTCACGGAAAACCAAACGAAACTATACAACCGCGCACCTTAAAATTAATAAAGCAATTATACCCAAATGATAAAGCTATTGGATACGATATTAATAAAGTAAGAGGTATTTGGAGTGTTACTTTTAATAAAGAAAACAAAAAAAGGTATGAGTAAATTTTCAGAACTAATAAACCAAGAGAAACCCGTTTTAGTAGATTTCTTTGCAGACTGGTGTGGCCCTTGCAAGGTACTAGGTCCTATTTTAAAAGAAGTAAAAGATAAATTAGGTGATGGTGTTGCTATTATAAAAATAGATGTTGATAAAAATCAGGCATTAGCATCAAAATACCAAGTTAGAGGTGTACCTACCCTAGTGTTATTTAAAAACGGAAAGCAAGTTTGGAGACAATCTGGCGTACTACAAAGAGATGCAATTATAAATATAATAACCAATACAAATTAATAGTAGTCTCTGCTATACTTTTTACTATTTACTATTTACTGACAAATGTCATATTTGCTCTTAAAACCTAATATTATATTTATACTCTAAATAAATCACAAAGTATAAACCATATGATTTTACAAAACATTGCGCTCTACAGCTGGACAAACGGCGTTATAATGATTGCCATTTTTGCACTTGTATGTATAATATTAGTCGGCTTCTTAATCAACTTTATGATGAGTGGTAAAAAAGAAGACGTTACAAATTCTATTGATGCAGCTACTTCGCTCAACAAAGACGAAAATTTATAATTACAGCGTATATATTAAAGTTTAAAAGCTGTGTTATTTTAAGTGAATCTGAGCTATTTTGAAGCACAAAAAATGGTGTCTAAAACCAATTAAAAATCAAAATACTGCTTTACGATATAAATTTTTCTCATTTCCAATCGAGAAATGTAAACGGGTTTTTATAAAAAAAAGGCTCTTAAATCTTCATTTAATTACTAAAGCACCACAGACTAATCTTTTTTTAAAACTGATTTATATCATTGTAAATACGTCATAATCAAACGATTTTTAAAGTAGAATTTTACACTAAAAATATACGTTTATGGTAACATAAGTTACATAGTTAAAAACTATTATAATTTACATTTACTATAAATTAACAAAATACTCATTACCTATGACGACTACAGAACTAATTAAAGAAGAGCAATCATTTACAATGCCAAGAATTGGTGATAAAGCACCAGAATTTACAGCCACAACCACACAAGGAGAGATTAATTACCCTTCAGATTATAAAGGAAAATGGTCCATTTTATTTAGTCATCCAGCAGATTTTACACCAGTTTGCACATCTGAGTTTATGACCTTTGCACACTTAGAAGAAAAATTTAATAAAGCAAACTGTAGTCTTATTGGTTTATCTATTGATGGCTTATACAGCCATATCGCATGGTTAAGAACCATAAAGGATAAAATTAAATTTAACGGCATGAAAAACATTGAAGTTAAGTTTCCTTTAATAGAAGATATCTCAATGCAAGTGGCCAAAAAGTATGGAATGATTCAACCTGGCGAAAGTAAAACTCAAGCTGTGAGAGCTGTCTTTTTTGTAGATCCTAATGAAACCGTAAGAGCTATAATTTACTACCCTTTAAGTCTAGGACGAAATTTTGATGAACTCTACAGAGCCTTAATTGCCATGCAAACTTCCGATAAATTTAATGTAGCCACACCAGCAGATTGGAATCCTGGTGACGATGTTATTGTATCACCAGCTGGCTCTTGTGGTGTTGCAGAAGAACGCATGACTGCAGCAGACGATTTAACATGTGAAGACTGGTTTTTCTGCACCAAAAAACTAGATAAAAACTTGGTATTAAAAGAAATACTAAAACCATAAAAACTAATAAATAACCAAACCCTTTTTGTGTTTGGTTATTTATTACAAAGCGATTAACCAAACAGTTAAACTATACAGTTAAAGTGGCAAAGTCTAAAAACAAAAATACAGAAGCTCAAATTTTGAATGCAGCTAAACAGATCTTTCAAACAAAAGGTATGGATGGCGCACGCATGCAAGAAATAGCAGATAAAGCCGGTATTAACAAAGCGTTGCTGCATTATTATTACAGAAATAAACAATTGTTATTTGAAGCCGTTTTTAAAAATGCATTTTCATTATTAGCACCACAATTAAGCGCGGTTTTAAATGACGATTCTTCAATTGAAAACAAAATAAAAAACTTTACTTCAAACTATGTTTCATTTATTATTAAGCATCCCTATTTACCAAATTTCATCATTCAAGAACTCAATAGAAATCCTGAGTTTATCTTAAAATTGAAAGAAAACAAAGATTTTCCAAATCTTGAGAAATTTAAAATTCAACTAACTAAAGATGTTAGTGATGGGATAATAAAACCCATAAGTGCAGAGCAATTGTTTATTAATATTTTGGCCCTTAATATTTTTCCTTTTGTAGCCAAACCTTTAATAATGGCATTTACAAATACAGATAATAAGAGTTACAATCGGCTTATGGAAAATCGAAAAACAGAAGTTTCAAATTTTATTATTAATTCTATAAAGCATACTTAAAATGAAACATGTTATAGTCATTTTTGTAATCTTAACAGCATTTTCATCTGTTGCACAACAAAGCATCACTTTAGATGAATGCTATAATTTAGTGGCTAAAAATTATCCCTTAGCAAAGCAAATATCACTTTTTGAAACTCAAAACAAATTAGATGCTGCTGTTATTTCAACTTCAAAATTGCCACAAATTAACCTAAATGCTCAAGCAACTTACCAATCGGATGTGATTGAAGTGCCTATTCCAAATTCTAATATAACTCCTTTAAATAATGACCAATATCGCGCAACACTTACCATCAATCAATTAATTTATAATGGCGGTTTGGTAGAGGCATCGTTAAAATTAAAATCGACACAACTTAAAACCAAACAAAAAGAAGTTGAAGTCAATTTGCACCAATTAAAACAACAAATTAACCAACTCTATTTTTCAATTCTTTTAGCCCAAGAATCGAAACTGTTATTAAACGCTAAACGAACACAATTAAAAGCCAAACTAAGCGAAGTAAAATCTGGCATTAAATATGGTGTGGTTTTGCCAACATCAGATAAAGTTTTAGAAGCCGAATTATTAAAAATAAGCCAGCAAACCCAAGAGTTACAAAGCAATAAAACGGTATTAATTACAACGCTTTCAAGTTTTATAAATCGACCTTTAAACAGTACAACTCAATTTAAAAGTCCGCTTGTAGAAACTAAATTTAAAACCGATTTAGCACGGCCAGAATTAGATTTATTTCAATTCAAAAAAGAAGAAATAGAAAATAACGAAGCTTTAATAGCCAAGCAAAATGTACCAAAATTATTAGCTTTTGCAACAGGAGGTTATGGTAATCCTGGACTTAATATGCTCGATAATTCTTTCCAGACCTTTTATATAGTGGGTGTTAAGTTAAATTGGAATGTGTTTGACTGGAATGCCAACAAAAAGCAACGGCAATCTTTAGCCATTACTAAAAATATCGTAGATACAGAGACTGAAACTTTCAAGCTAAATACAAATATAGAACTGCATCAACAACAAAAAAATATCGCTAAAATTGAAGGTTTTATTACTTCAGATTTAGACATTATAAACCTAAGAAAAGCCGTGCTTAAATCGGCAGATTCACAACTTAAAAATGGTGTCATCACAGCATCAGCATACATAACTGAATTGACTAATTTATACGAAGATGAAAACACTTTGGTTAAACATAAAATTGAATTGCAATTAGCAAAAGCAAATTATAACGTCATTAAAGGGCAATAATAGAACAGATGAAAAACTACAAATCCATATTAATATTAAGCATTATAGCAACAAGTCTATTTTCTTGTAACAACGCTAACGAAAAAGCAGATGGTTACGGCAATTTTGAAGCCACAGAAATCACTATCTCGGCAGAAAATAACGGAAAATTGATGCAATTCAATCTCGTAGAAGGCGATGTGCTTCAAAAAGAGCAATTTATAGGTTATATAGACACCATTCAATTGTCTTTAAAGCGAGAACAATTAGAAGTATCAAAAGCGGTGATTAGTTCAAAATCTAAAGGTGTTTTATCTCAAATAGCAGTTTTAAATTCGAAATTAAAAACAGCCAACACCAATAAAATAAGAACTAAAAACTTAATAAAAGACAACGCAGGCACACAGAAACAGTTAGATGATATTTTGGGTGAAATAGATGTCATTAAAAACCAAATTAGAAGTGTAGAAATACAAAATGCACCAGTCGTCAACGAATTAAAAGCAATAGATGTGCAGTTAAAGCAAATTGATGATCACATTAAAAAAAGCAAAATTATAAACCCTATAAACGGAACGGTTTTAGCCAAATACGCAGAACCAAATGAAATTACTGCATTTGGTAAACCATTATATAAAATCGCCGATTTAAGCACCATGCAATTGCGAGTTTATATCAGCGAAACACAATTAGCCAACATTAAAATTGGTGAAGACGTAACCGTTAAAATTGATGATTTAGACGCTATGAAATCTTATAAAGGAAAAATTAGTTGGGTGGCTTCGGAAGCAGAATTTACGCCAAAAATTATTCAAACAAAAGAAGAACGTGTAGCGCTAGTGTATGCCGTGAAAATTGATGTAAAAAATGACGGAAGTCTTAAAATAGGAATGCCAGCAGAACTCTGGTTAACAACAATTAATTAAAATAAATAGATATGAAAAAATTAACTTTTTTACTAGTAATAGTACTTTTTATGGGATGTAAAAAGAACGAAAACAACACAACAGAAACTAACACGTATCCTAAAATGAATTTAAAAAATTTACACACAGAAGATAAAGCGGTACAAACACAATTATTACTTAATGCCAAAGAAGGAAAAGTGGTATCGCTACAAATAGCATCGGGCAAACAGTTAAAAGAACATGTAAGTAAAGTGCCTGCACTACTAATATGTGTTACAGGAAAGGGTATTTACACAGAAGCCTCTGGCAAAACAACATTAGAGCCAGGAGATTATGTAATAATAAAAAAAGACGTTAAGCACCAAGTAGATGCACTAACCGATAGTAATTTCATTTTAGTGAAGTAATGGGTATTACAATCCGTAACATATCAAAATCTTATAAAAATGTAAAGGCGTTGCAAGACATTTCTTTTAATGTAAAGAAGGGCGAACTCTTTGGTCTCATTGGGCCTGATGGTGCTGGTAAAACAACACTATTTAGAGTGTTAACCACGCTTTTATTTGCAGACCAAGGCAGCGCAACGGTTGCGGAATTTGATGTGGTTAAAGATTATAAAAGCATAAGAAATAATGTGGGTTATATGCCTGGCAGATTTTCATTGTATCAAGATTTAACGATAGAAGAAAATTTAGAGTTTTTTGCTACCATTTTCGGAACAACCATTGAAGAAAATTACGATTTAATAAAAGATATCTATATACAAATAGAACCTTTTAAAAACCGTCGCGCAGGAAAACTATCGGGCGGAATGAAACAAAAACTCGCTTTGTGTTGTGCATTAATTCACAAACCGAAAGTGCTGTTTTTAGATGAGCCAACTACAGGAGTAGATCCAGTATCACGTAAAGAATTCTGGGAAATGTTAAAACGATTGCAGTTAAAAGGCATTACCATTTTAGTTTCTACACCATATATGGATGAAGCAGCCTTGTGCGACAGAATTGCACTGATTCAAAATGGTAAAATTTTAGAAATTGATACACCAAAGGAGATTGTAAAGCATTACCCAAAACAAATTTATAATGTAAAAGCCAATAATATGTATCGACTCATAAACAGTCTAAAAGCCTATGAGCACAACCATAGCGTTTATCCTTTTGGCGAATATGTGCATTACACAGATAGCAGAACAGATTTTAATACAGAAGATTTAAAAACATATTTAGAAACTAAAAATTTATCAAATATTTATATTGATAAAACTGTTGCAACTATTGAAGATACCTTTATGGAATTGGCGAAATAAACAGGTTAAGACCTAGCAGGTTTTAAAAACCTGTCAGGTCTCAAATTTTCTTCAAGATCTTGTGTTCAATTGGTATCAGCTTCAAATCTTGTAGGTATAAATTCTGAAATTTCGATAATTGGTATAAAAAATAATGAGATTACCACTTCCGTGGGAAATAAATATGAACAACAAAAAAGTTATACAAGTAGACCGATTAACCAAAATGTTTGGCGATTTCACTGCAGTGAGTGCTATCACTTTTGACGTCGAAAAAGGTGAAATATTTGGTTTTTTAGGCGCAAATGGAGCAGGAAAAACAACAGCAATAAAAATGCTGATTGGTATTTCAAATCCTACTTCTGGTAAAGCAAAAGTTGCAGGCTTTGATGTGTTTACTAACGCAGAAAACATCAAGAAAAACATTGGTTACATGAGTCAGAAATTTGCGTTGTATGACGATTTAACGGTTAGAGAAAATATTACTTTTTTTGGTGGTATTTATGGTTTAACTCGAAAACGAATCAAAGAAAAATCGAACGCTTTAATTGAAGAATTAGGCCTAAAAGACGTTGCTAATAAACTAGTTGGTGCATTGCCATCAGGCTGGAAACAAAAACTATCCTTTATGGTGTCTTTAATTCACGATCCTAAAATTGTGTTTTTAGATGAACCAACAGGTGGTGTTGACCCAATAACCAGAAGACAGTTTTGGGAACTTATCTACAAAGCTGCTCATAATGGAACAACCGTATTTGTAACCACACATTACATGGATGAAGCGGAATATTGCGATAGAGTTTCCATAATGGTTAACGGTAAAATTGAAGCTTTAGATACACCAAAGAAATTGAAAGAACAGTTTAAGGTTGATAATATGAATGATGTGTTTTTGAAATTGGCTCGTGGATGATACAAAAATGTCCCGAAGATTTCACAGATCTACGCATAAAAAATGAATACTAAATCAATCGAAACTAATTAGAAAAATCTGCGAAATCTGCGGGAAACAAAAAAAAGAGATACCTGCTTTCGCAGGCACTAAAGATGAAAAGATTTATAGGTTTTATAAAAAAAGAATTCTACCATATTTTTAGAGATAGACGCTCGTTGTTTATTCTCTTTGGGATGCCTATTGCCCAAATATTGCTATTCGGATTCGCCATTACCAATGAAATAAATAATGTAGATATTGCCATTTTAGACCATACTAAAGATACTACAACAAAAGAAATCATTAATAAAATAGCTGCCTCAGAATATTTCAGTATTAAACAAATTATTGAAAAAGAATCAGATATTGAAGCCATTTTTAAAAAAGGAAAAGTAAAAGCCGTTTTAAATTTCGAAAAAGATTTTAGTAAACATCTAATAAAAGAAAACAAAGCAACCATCCAAATTATTACAGATGCTACAGACCCAAATACAGCAAATACTATTACTAATTTTGTAAGTGCTATTCTTCAAACCTATCAAAAAGAGTTAAACAAGAATATTACAATTACCTATCAAATTGTGCCAGCATCACGTATGGTCTATAATCCCGAATTAAAAAGCGTGTATATGTTTGTACCAGGTGTGATGACTATTATTTTAATGTTGGTTTCTGCTATGATGACGTCTATTTCTATAACACGAGAAAAGGAATTAGGAACAATGGAAATACTTTTGGTATCACCATTAAAACCAATTCAAGTTATTGTTGGCAAAGTGTTTCCTTATATTTTTCTATCTATAATTAATGCAATAGTCATCGTTGTTTCAAGTATTTTTATTTTCAAAATGCCAGTTCAAGGCAGTCTATTTTTATTGGCTATAGAGAGCATTCTATTTATTATTTCAGCTTTAGCTTTGGGTATTTTAATCTCAACAATTTCCGCGACACAACAAACGGCCATGATGATATCTTTAATGGGATTAATGCTTCCCGTAATACTATTATCTGGCTTTATTTTTCCGATTTCAAGTATGCCTTTACCGCTTCAAATGATTAGTAATATTATACCGGCAAAATGGTTTATCATTATTACTAAAGGTATTATGCTAAAAGGTGTTGGTATTCAATTTATATGGAAAGAAACTTTAATTTTAATTGGAATGACGGTGTTTTTTATGGCCTTGAGTGTGAAGAAATACAAAATACGATTAGAGTAAAATAGATGAAAGAAAAAAGACAAAACATTACTTAAAGCCTCTTTATTCTCTGCTCTATTCTCTTTATTCTATTAAAAATATGAAAACAATCCTATACATCATTCAAAAAGAGTTTAAGCAAATCTTTAGAAATAAAGGGATGCTTCCAATAATTTTTGTTTTACCATTATTGCAGCTCATTATTTTATCTAATGCAGCCACTTTTGAGGTTGATAACATTAAATTTGGCTATATAGATAATGATCACACTTCAACATCGAGAGCTTTAATAGAGCAATTTAATGCATCAACTTATTTTAATATATTAACAGGTTTTCCGTCGGAAACATTGGCAAGTTATGCCATGTTAAAAGGCGAAGTGGATGTTGTATTAGAAATTCCAAACTATTTTGAACGCGATTTACAAAAAGAAAAACACCAAAGTATAGGTGTCAGCATTAACGCTATTGATGGTGCAGCAGCTGGAGTTGAAAATGTATATGTTTCGCAAATAATTCAGCACTTTAATAAACACGTTAAAGTCAATTTATTTCAAGCTTCAGATTTACAGATACAACCAATTAGTATAGAAACAATTCCGCTTTTTTGGTACAACAAGACCTTAAATTATAAAACCTTTATGGTGCCTGGTATTTTGGTATTACTAGTTACAATGATTACACTATTCTTATCAGGAATGAATATTGTGAGAGAAAAAGAAATTGGCACTTTAGAGCAAATCAACGTTACACCTATTAAAAAAAGTCAGTTTATTATTGGGAAACTCTTTCCGTTTTGGGTCATCGGTTTAGGCTTATTAACTGTAGGTTTAATTATAGCAAAACTCATTTTTAACGTTCCAATGTTAGGTAGTTTACCTCTTATGTATTTATATACATCTATCTATATTTTGGTTGTTTTAGGTATCGGTTTATTTATTTCAAATTTTACAGACACGCAACAACAAGCCATGTTTATAGCTTGGTTTTTTACCGTAATTTTCATTTTAATGAGTGGTTTATTCACACCTATTGAAAGTATGCCAAAATGGGCTCAAATAATTACAGAGTTCAATCCCATAAAATACTTTGTAGAAGTGATGCGTATGATAATGCTAAAAGGTTCTGGTTTCACAGATATACTTCCGCAGTTATTAAAAACATTGCTATATGCTTTAATTATGAACGGATTGGCTGTATGGAGTTACAAGAAAACCAATTAGGCTCTATGTAACAAAACTACGATCTCATTTTTTCAAAATCAGAATCTTTACAGATATCAATTTATATAATTAGAGGTATTCTACATGATAAATATCATTTCTAGTCCTAAGAAGTTCACCTAATTTTATACTTATTAAATATAAAAAGATATGTCTAAAATAGTGATTTTGGGTGCTGGTATTTCTGGTCATGTTGCTGCATCGCATTTACGCAGAAAACTATCTAAAGCGCACGAGGTTGTTGTGGTGTCACCTAACAGTAATTACCAGTGGATACCGTCTAATATTTGGGTTGGTATTGGTAGAATGAAGTCTGAAAAAATACTCTTCCCACTAGCACCATTATACAAAAAAAAGAACATTGGTTTTAAACAAGCCAAAGCACTGTCGTTTTTTCCTGAAGGCGATAAAAATGAAAGTAAACCTTATGTTTTAGCTGAGTATGTTGTTGGTAACAAAAAAGGGCAACAAGAAAAAGTTACTTACGATTATTTAATTAATGCCACAGGTCCTAAACTAAATTTTGAAGCTACTGAAGGTTTAATTCCTGGTAAAAACAAAACATATTCTGTCTGTACATATACACATGCAGACCATGCTTGGGAAGGTTTAAATGCCTTAATTAAAGAGATGAAACAAGGAAAAAAAGTTAAAATTCTTATTGGCACAGGGCATGCAAAATCTACCTGCCAAGGTGCTGCTTTTGAGTATATATTAAATGTAGAGCAAGAGCTACACAAACATAAAGTGCGCCATATGGCAGAAATAACGTGGATAGCCAATGAGTACCAATTGGGTGATTTTGGTATGGATGGTATGTTAATGAGCTACGGTAGTATAACTCTAAAATCTAAAGAACTGGTAGAAATGATTTTTGAAGACAGAGACATTAAATGGATTATTGGCGCAGGTGTTAATAAAATTGAAGATGGTGTTGCACATTATGAAACTTTAGAGGGGGACTATAAAACAGAAACTTATGATTTTGCCATGCTGATTCCTGCATTTTCAGGACATGGTTTTAAAGCTTTTAACAAGTATAATGACGACATCACAGAAAAACTCTTTAAAGGATTTATGATTGTAGATGCAGATTACACACCTAAGCCTTACAAAGAATGGTCTGTAAAAGATTGGCCCGAAACGTATCAAAACCCAACATATAAAAACATTTTTGCTCCAGGTATTGCTTTTGCACCACCACATGCCATTTCAAAACCAAGACAAAGTAAAAACGGTACCGATATCTCACCGTCACCACCACGTACAGGAATGCCCTCTGGTATTACCGCAAAATTAGTTGCAGAAAACATTATAGACTCTATTAAAAACGGAAAAGAATCCTTGCATCACAAAGGTTCTATGGGTAATATGGGTGCTGCTTGTATTGCTTCAGCAGGTTACGGAATGACAACAGGTAGTGGTGTAAGTATTACCACATTCCCCATTGTACCAGATTACGAAAAATACCCAAAAACACAAGGCAGAAAACTAGGTAAAACTTTTGGCGAAATAGGTTTAGCAGGCCATTGGCTTAAACTAGCACTGCATCATGCTTTTATCTATAAAGCTAAAATGCGCCCATTTTGGTGGTTAATTCCTGAATAATCTAAACTAGTTTTAAAACTAACAACACAATAATATTATGACACAAAGAATCTCAAAATATCAAAGATTTAAAATGATGAATCCTATCATTCAGTTTTTTAAATTTATTTATTTAAGTATTAAAATAATGCTAGTGGTTGCTGGTGGTCATGGTGGTACAAGAAAAGTTAACTAATGTGGTAATCTGCTTTTGGGTCCGTAAAAAAATTATTACATAATAATAAAAACACCAAGTAACATTAGTTACAAACTTTCATAATACATAAAACTAATTTTGTTGCAACAAATAAGATGATAATGAAAAAAGCATATGTTTTAATACTTTCGTTTATAGTTTTAGGTATTACAATTCAGGCTCAAGAATTGGTGTCTATATCAAAACATGAAGTCTTATCTAAAGTTTCAGAAAACAATACGAATATTAAAATTTCGAAAGAAGAATTTATCCAAGCAAGAGCAGACTTTAGACAGACCAATGCGGTGTTTTTACCTAACATTACAGCCAGTCATACAGGTATTGCCACTACAAACCCATTAATGGCGTTTGGTTCAAAATTAAATCAGGAGATTTTAACGCAAAACGACTTTAATCCTAACCTATTAAATAATCCATCGCAGATTCAAAACTTTGCTACACGTTTCGAAATTCAGCAACCATTAATTAATGTCGATGGTATGTTTCAGCGTAAAGCTGCCAAATCTAAAATGGACGCTATGGCTTTAAAAACCCAACGCACGCAAGATTATTTAGTCTTTGAGGTGAAAAAAGCATACATGCAATTGCAATTGGCATATAAAGCGGTTGAAGTTTTAGAAAAAGCGCTTGAAGCAGCAAACTCAAATAAAAAATTAGCTGATAATAGCTTTAAACAAGGTTACCTGCAACGTGCAGATGTGCTTAATGTTGAAGTTCGCGTAACGGAAGTTAAAAATCAGTTACAAACGGCTAAAAGTAATGTACAAAACGCCTCTAATTATTTGTCGTTTTTAATGAATGATGACAATTATGTCATTTACACACCTTCCGATGAATTAACACTAGAAACCTCTACTATAGAAAACCAATCTATTTCTGAAAACAGATCGGATATTAAAGCCATGCAATTAGCATCAAACGCTTACAAAGCCCTAAACAAAGCAGATAAAATGGCGTTTTTACCAACATTAAATGCCTTTGGAAGTTACGAGATATATGATGATGACATATTTAAAGGCGATGCTAATGGTTATTTATTTGGTGCGGAATTAAGTTGGAATATTTTTCAGGGCTCAAAACGGATTGGAAAAGCTCAAAAAAGTAAGTCGCAATTTGAACAATCAAAGCTAGAATACCAACAATACGTTTTGCAGAGCAATTTAGAATTAAATAAAGCCAAGCGTACTTTTTTAGATGCGGAAAACAAATTAAAACTAACCAACTTAGCTTTAGAACAGTCTGAAGAATCGTTAAGGATTAGAACCAACAGATTTAAAGAAGGTTTAGAAAAAACATCGGATTTATTAATGGCTGAAACGCAATATGCACAAAAGCAATTAGACTATTACCAAACCATTTTTGAGTATAATTATGCGCAAGCTTACTTACAATTTTTAGTCCCCTAACCTCAAAAGGGGAAACTAGCAAGTTTGTAGATAAACAAGCGCGACTATCCTACCTGCAAGGTTTCAAAAACCTTGTAGGTATAAAATAAAACTATTAAAAAACAATAATCCTTACAGTGAGAAGAACACAAATCCTTAACACAGCAGTTCCTTTTCCTCTAGAAAGAGATAGGCTTTTAAAACAAACAAAAATGAAAAAATACTTATACCTATTAACAATAACCACAGCATCATTATTCCTAATCAGTTGTGGTAGCGAAGACAAAAAACTAGTTGCGGATAATTTGCCTGCAATTGCTGTAAAAATAAGTCAGGTTAAAACAAATGGAAACAATCCATTTTTATCAGTAAGTGGAAAAATTCAAGCTTCTAATAGTGCAGAATTAAGCACGCGACTAATGGGTTATGTAAACAAAGTACACGTTAATGTTGGCGATAAAGTAAAAAAAGGACAATTATTGGTATCTATTAATAACATCGATTTACAAGCAAAACGAGCACAAGTAAATGCAGCAATCACAGAGGCTAATGTAGCCTATACAAATGCACAAAAGGATTATAATCGTTTTAAAAACTTATTTGCAGATTATAGCGCCTCACAAAAAGAACTAGATGATATGACGGCTAATTATGAAATGGCTAAAGCACGATTAGAATCTGCAAACCAAATAAAAAACGAAATCAATGCACAGTTTGCTTACAGTAACATTACTGCACCTTTTAGTGGAACTGTAACAGGTAAAAATGTAAATGCTGGTAATATGGCAAATCCTGGAATACCGCTTATTAGTATAGAATCACCAGGGCATTTTGAAGTGATGGCCTTGGTACCTGAAACAGAAATTGCAGATATTAAAAATGGATCTTCAGTAGCTGTTTTAGTAAAATCCATCAATAAAACCATAAAAGGAAAAGTTGTAGAAGTAAGTACTTCTGCTAAAAACACTGGTGGACAATATTTAGTAAAAATTGAATTAGAGAAAACAGATGCTAATATTTTATCAGGTATGTTTACTACGGTTCAGTTTCCAGTAGAAAGAAAAGCAACATCAACACTCGTCTTAATTCCAGTAGATGCTATTATAACTAAAGGTCAATTATCTGGTGTTTATACCGTAAGTCAAAGCAATACAGCACTATTGCGATGGTTGCGTTTGGGTAGAATTTTTGGTGACCAAGTAGAAGTATTATCGGGTCTAAATGCAGATGAAACTTACATTGTTTCTGCTAAAGGGAAATTGTTTAATGGAGCAAAAGTTAGTATTCAGTAAGCATTTGACAGTCGCAGACGCAGTAATCATTATCCTGCAAGGTTATTGTGCAGAACTTGTTTCAGTATCTAACCTTGTAGGTATTAATTAGAAGTAATAAACAAGATATATCGCGTTAAGGATACTAGTGAAAATCCTTTTTTTGCTGCCATATATGGCAAAAAAAGATTGTAACGGATAGCCTGTTAAAACGCCCAAATAAAAATAAAAAATGAAAGAAGGTATCGCAGGAAAAATTGCCAAAGTGTTTATGCAATCAAAGCTTACAGTGCTTTTAATGATTGTGTTTATGGTTATTGGTGTGTATGCATCATTTTTAATTCCTCGAGAGGAAGAGCCACAAATTGATGTGCCTATGGCAGATATTTTTGTAGGGTACGCTGGTGCAAGCCCTACGGAAGTAGAGTCGCGCGTTATTAAACCCTTAGAGCAATTAATTTCTAATATTAAAGGTGTAGAATATGTGTATTCTACATCTATGAAAGAGCAAGGCATGGTCATTGTTCAGTTTTATGTGGGCGAAGATATTGAGCGTTCGTTTGTAAAATTATACAACGAAATCAATAAACACATGGATCAAATGCCAGAAGGCGTAACGTTTCCATTGGTGAAAACACGTGCTATTGACGATGTGCCCATGTTAGGTTTAACCTTGTGGAGCGAAAATTATGACGACTACCAATTAAGCCAAATGGCACAAGAGTTAGAGGCTGAAATTAAAAAGGTAAATGACGTGGCGATTACCCATAAAATTGGTGGTAGAAACCGTCAATTGCGTGTGGTTTTAGATAAAGATAAATTAGCCGCTAGTGGCTTAGATTTTATATCTGTTTCTGAAATGATAATGGCAAATAATAGTCAATTAAGCGCTGGTAGTTTTAATAAAAATGACACAGAATTTTTAGTAAATACTGGTAAATTTTTACAATCGGTTACAGATGTTGAGAATTTAGTGGTTGGTACACAGCAAAATCAGCCTATCTATTTAAAGCAAGTGGCTAAGATTATTGATGGCCCAGAAGTACCTCAAAATTATGTGAGTTTAGGGTTTGGAAATGGGAGTGTGAAATCATCAGATTATAAATCGGAATATCCTGCAGTTACCATTTCTGTTGCCAAACGAAAAGGTGCTGATGCCATGAAAATTGCAGAGGTTATTATTGATAAAGTAGCTCATTTACGTGCAACTTTAATTCCGGATGATGTGCATATCGAAATTACAAGAAACTACGGCGAAACGGCTTCTCATAAAGTTTCTGAATTGTTATTACACCTTATAGGCTCTATCTTTGCCGTTACTATTGTAGTAATGTTAGCAATGGGCTGGCGTGGTGGGTTGGTTGTGTTTTTGTCGGTACCAATTACGTTTGCTTTAACGTTATTGAGTTATTATTTGATGGATTATACCTTAAACCGAATTACATTATTTGCGTTGGTATTTGTAACAGGAATCGTCGTCGATGACTCTATTATTATTGCCGAAAACATGCACAGGCATTTTAAAATGAAACGCTTACCATTTAAACAAGCAGCATTATATGCCATTAACGAAGTAGGTAACCCAACCATTTTAGCCACATTTACAGTAATTGCCTCTGTTTTACCAATGGCTTTTGTTTCTGGGTTAATGGGCCCATATATGGCACCAATGCCAATAGGAGCTTCTATAGCCATGATTTTATCTTTATTTGTTGCCTTAACTATTACACCATACTTGGGTTTAATATTCTTGAGAGAAAAAGATAAAAAAGGAAAGGCTAAAAAAGTAGAAAAACCATTAGAAGACACACTTATTTATAGGGTTTATAACAAAATTGAAAGACCTCTATTAGAGAGTAAAGCTAAACGTTGGTTGTTTTTAGGAGGAACATTTATAGTCTTAATGGCAACGATGGTATTGTTTTTTACCAATTCGGTTGCTGTAAAAATGTTGCCTTTTGATAATAAGAATGAATTTCAAGTAGTTATTGATATGCCAGAAGGCACAACCTTAGAACGCACTGGTGTTGTAGCGCAAGAGATTGCTCAATATTTATCTACACGAGCAGAAGTGGTGAACTACCAAAATTATGTAGGTACCTCTGCCCCTATTACATTTAACGGTTTGGTACGCCATTACGATTTGCGTGGTGGAAGTAACATGGCAGATATTCAAGTAAATTTAATTGATAAAGGGGAACGACGTATACAAAGTCATGGTATTGCAAAATTATTGAGACCAGAGATTCAGAAAATTGCTGCCAAATATAATGCTAATGTGAAATTAGTAGAAGTACCACCAGGACCACCAGTATTATCTACCATAGTTGCAGAAGTGTATGGGCCTGATTATAACGAACAGATTAAGATTGCCAATAACATTCAGGATATTTTGAAAAATACTGATGATGTGGTTGATATTGATTGGATGGTTGAAGATAACCAAACAGAATATCAGTTTGATATTAATAAAGAAAAAGCGATGTTGTACGGTGTGGCACCACAACAAATTGCATATACCATGAATATGGCATTGTCTGATAACGCTATTACAAATTTGTATGACGAAGATGCTGTTAATCAAGTTGGGCTTGTATTAGCTTTAGACGAAAAAGAGAAGTCAACAATTAGTGATATCTCGCAATTAAAAGTAAAGTCGAAACAAGGAAATATGGTGCCAATTGCAGATTTAGTAACGATTACTAAAACAACTGCAGCCAAAAGTATTTACCGTAAAAACCAGAAACGTGTGGTCTATGTATTGGCAGATATGGCCGGTGAACTGGAAAGTCCAGCCTATGCAATATTAGGCATGGAAGATAAACTAAAGGACATTAAGTTACCAAAAGGTTATGAGTTGAACGAAATGTATTTAGGCCAGCCAGATTATGAAGATAATTATACCGTAAAATGGGATGGAGAATGGCAAATAACGTTAGAAGTTTTTAGAGATTTAGGCATTGCTTTTTTAGGAGCTATTATCTTAATCTATATTTTAATTGTTGGCTGGTTTCAAAACTTTAAAGCACCAATTGTAATGATGGTTGCTATTCCTTTATCCTTAATAGGTATTATTTTAGGACACTGGATTATGGGTGCCTTTTTTACAGCTACATCTTTTATAGGTATGATTGCATTAGCAGGAATCATGGTACGAAATTCTGTATTACTCATTGACTTTATAAACTTAAGAACAGCAGAAGGTGTGCCATTAAAACAAGCAGCAATTGAAGCTAGTGCAGTACGTACAACACCAATTTTATTAACGGCAGGCACCGTAGTTATTGGAGCATTTGTAATTCTGTTTGATCCTATTTTTCAAGGCTTAGCCATTTCATTAATGGGAGGTACTATAGTATCAACAGTATTAACGCTGTTAGTTGTGCCATTGGTGTATTACATGATTGAGAAGAAGAATTATAAGTAATCTATTAAGTCTAGTGCAGTAGAGACCTTTAGATTTTAGAATTTTAAATAGTTTTAGACTGCGTACAAACAAACGCTATTGTTTTCCTGCAAGGTTTTTAGAAACCTTGTAGGTATAAAAAAGTAAACAATAAAAACCTGCGATTAAAAGCGAAATCTGCGGGAACAAAAAAAAGTATATGAAATTAGTTATAGTTACCGCAGTCGAAGAATTTAGAACAGATGTTTTAAAACTCTTCAAAAAAGCAAATATTCACAATTTAAGCCGTTCAGAAATTGATGGTTATAAAAATAGTACGTCCATATTAATGGCTTCAAACTGGTTTCCTGGCGAAGAAGGTGGTAATACATCTGGTTTATTTTTCTCGTTTACAGATGATAAACATATTGATACATTATTCAACTTAATTAAAGAATTTAATACAACTATAGAAACCAATAACCCTGTAAAAGCCGTTGTGGTGCCTATTGAAAGATTTATATAACACGAGTACCCTAAAAAGTTTACTTGTAAATAATAATTACAAGTCACAATAACTATAGAAGTTAGAAATCTTTCAGAATAAAATAATAATCATAAAAATTAAACAAAATGTTAAACACGTATTTTAGAGTAATAGTAGGTTTTATGGTAATACTAAGTGTGGTACTTACCTTTTATGTTAACCAAAACTGGATGTGGTTTACTGTATTTATTGGTCTCAATTTAATACAATCTGCATTTACAAAATGGTGCTTATTAGAAACAATTTTGATGAAATTAGGACTAAAAAAAGAAGGTGGTAGTTGTGCTAATTAGTATGTGGTTAAAAAAATTTAACTTAGACTAAATTTAACCAAAACCTTATTGGTAATATGAAAAATCACCAACATGCAACTAATTCTTTTTTTGGAAAAAAAACAGAGCTTTATTTTGCTGTGTTATGTGGTGTTTTTTTATGCTTTGGTTTTATAGCTGAACATATATCGAGTTTTCCCAGTTGGCAAAATAGTGTAGCTTACCTAATATCTTACTTTTTTGGTGGGTATTTTATTTTTATTGAAGCTTCTCAAAAAATAATTAAAGGAGGCTTTGATATAGATTTCTTAATGATTGCAGCAGCTATTGGTGCCGCATATATAGGCAGTTGGGCAGAAGGGGCACTTCTATTGTTTTTATTTAGTTTAGGACATGCGTTAGAACATTACGCTATGAATAAAGCTAAAAAATCTATTGAGGCTTTAAGTGATTTATCTCCTAAAACGGCACTTATTAAAAGAAATGGAAAGCTTGAAAACATCCCAATTGAAGCTTTAAGAATTAATGATATTATCGTTATAAAACCTAATACAAAAATTGCAGCAGATGGTGTAATTATTAACGGTAGTAGCAGTATTAACCAAGCACCTATAACGGGTGAAAGCATACCTGTAGATAAAACATGTGTTACGGACTATACTAATTTGCCAGAATTTAAAGATATAGAAAGTCAACATTTGGTTTTTACGGGCACCATTAATGGCGATAATAGTCTTGATGTTTTGGTGCTTAAACTAAGTAAAGACTCAACAGTTTCTAGACTCATAAAAATGGTAAGTGAGGTTGAAACTCAAAAATCACCAACGCAGAGACTCACTAAAAAGTTCGAAAAATGGTATGTCCCTACTGTAATCGTATTAGTGCTAACATTATGCTTTGCCTACTTAATTATAGATGAGAATTTTAACACTAGCTTATATAGAGCAATTACGGTTTTAGTAGCTGCAAGCCCATGTGCTTTGGCTATTTCTACACCAAGCGCAGTACTAAGTGCTATTGCAAGAGGTGCGCAAAACGGCGTCTTAATAAAAGGTGGAAAGGCTTTAGAAAATTTGGGCGAAATATCAACTATTGCTTTTGATAAAACAGGTACTTTAACTGAAGGAAAGCCCAAACTCACCAATATAATTACACTTCATACTATTGAAGAAAAAGAGCTTGCTAAGCTATTACTAGAGGTAGAAAGCTTAAGCAATCACCCACTTGCAAAAGCAATAGCAAAAGATATAGCTATTAAATACAGTCTTAAATTTCAGAATACAGCCAAAAATGTGTATGCTATTCAAGGCAAAGGGATTCATGCCATTTATAACAGTCAAAAAGTATTTATAGGGAATGTAAAATTGATGGAAACTGAAGGTATTACGTTAAAAACAGATGTTATTTCTAAAATGAATACACTTTTAGAACATGGACAAACGGTAATGATTATAGCTTACAATAATGAAATTATTGGTTTAGTCAGTGTTATGGATTTACCTCGTAAAACAGCAAAAGCAACTTTAGAAAAACTAAAACAGATAGGCATTAAACACATGATAATGCTCACGGGTGACCATCAAAATGTTGGCAACGCTATTGCTAAACAAATAGGCATTACAGAGGTAAAAGGCAATTTATTACCAGAAGATAAAGTTGCAGCACTTAAAGAATTAATTAAAAGAGATAAAAAAATTGCAATGGTTGGCGATGGTGTTAACGATGCGCCAGCAATGGCAATAAGTACTGTTAGCATAGCAATGGGCGCAGCTGGTAGTGATGTGGCTTTAGAAACTGCCGATGTAGCACTTATGTCTGATAAAATTGAAAGTTTGCCTTTTATTATTGGCCTTAGTCGTGCGTCTAAACGCATTATTAAACAAAACATATTTATCAGTTTAGGCGTTGTCTCAGTCTTGGTGCCTATTACTATTCTTGGACTTACAAATATTGGTTTAGCTGTTGTTTTTCATGAAGGATCTACACTCGTTGTTGTTGTAAACGCCCTAAGATTGCTCCGTTACAAATAATAACAGCCTCTTATAAATTTTATATAAATTAAAGTAACTGTAATAAAATGAGATGGTTTTAATCTTTAAATAGATAATAAACACAACTCACCTACCCATTGTATACTAAATTATAGACTATATGTAACTGACCAAAATCATGTTTTATTGATGGTGTTATCAATATTTTAGTTGAAACTAATTACACCTAAAATAATGATTAGAACACTAAATGAAAGAGAGAAAGAAAGCATTCTTAAAAACAATTACATTGGTAACTTGGCTTACATTTTTAAAGAAAAACCCTTCATAGCGCCTATTACATACTTTTACGACGAAAAAAATAATGTTATTATTGGTTATTCTTCAGAAGGACATAAAATAACAGCCATGCGAAGGCATAAAGATGTGTGCTTAAATGTTTCGGAAATTGAATCGGTTAACTCTTGGAAATCTATTAAAGTACAAGGCACATATTTAGAACTTACCGAGGGTGAAGCCACAGCGCAATTACATGAGTTTTCTCTTGGTGTAAAAGATCTTATTATTAAAAAAGAACAGCGAAAATTAGATTTTATAAGTGAGTTTTCGAGCAAAATATACAAAGGTAATTTACCCATTGTTTTTCAAATTAAAATTGAAGAAATTACTGGTAAAATGAGAAAACATTAGCATCTTTTTAATATTAATATTTCAACACTAAAAACAGACACAAAATAGTATTTAGTCTAACTTAGATATCTTCTTTTTTGGCACACTATACAAAACTTAAGGTGGCTTTTACCACCAATAAACCAATTAAAACATATATAAACAGTTGCTTTTTAAGGTTCTACTGACCCACATCATTCTATAAAAAAGTAGTAATATTTAGCTTTGGATTATAAAATAATGTGCTATTATGAAAATCCTTCTCAAACTATGTATTACTGTATTAATGCTTATGCTAAGTACCATCTTATGTGTATAAAATTTAAAAATACTTTATGTAATGTTTAAAACAGAAACCTAGTGAAATACAAAACTTTTATATGACACTAGGTTTCAAAACAACTGTGTAATAAAAAAAAGATGAAATATGCTTTTAGCTTTATAGTAATAACTCACAGCCTAATACATTTACTAGGTTACGTAAAAGCTTTTTTTGAAACCGAAAGCAGCAAACAAATGGTTGGTGTATCAAAACCTATAGGCGCAATTTGACTGGTTACATTTATTCTATTTACGATTGTTGCCATACAATTTATAACGGATAAGAAATGGTTTTATTTAGCTTTTATTGCTGTTTTTATATCTCAAATACTTGTTTTTACAGCTTGGCAAAATACTAAATTTGGCACTATTGCTAATGTACTTATTCTAATAGTTAGTCTATCTGCTTTTGAAACAGCTAGGTTTTATGAAATGGCTGCACAAGAAACTTATAAAATACTTACCAAAGTAAAAACTAAAAACTCGAGGATAGTCTCAGAAACTGATCTTACGCATTTACCAGAAACTGTAAAAAAATGGATGGTTAATACAGGCATTATTGGTAAACCAAAAGTACAAAGCGTAAGCTTAAAGCAACGCGGTACCATGCGCACCAAACCTAGTGGTAATTGGATGCCTTTTGAAGCTACTCAATCATTTAATGTTTTGCATCCGGCATTTGTTTGGCATACTAAAGTTGTTATATTTCCAGATCTAAATATGCTTGGTAGAGACCAACTAAAAAACGGTAAGGGTAAAATGCTAATTAAACTCGCCGGACTAATACCGATAGTAAACATATCAGATAACACTAAAATAAACCAAGGTGCCATGCTTAGATATTTAGCAGAAATATGTTGGTTTCCGTCTGCTGCACTGAGTGATTATATAAAGTGGCAAAGTGTAGATTCTAATACCGCAAAAGCTACATTTACTTATAAAAACAAATCGGTATCTGGTTTGTTTTTATTTAACGATAATGGTGATTTTATAGGTTTTGAAGCCGATAGATATTACGGTGGAAATAAAAATTCTAAACTCGAAAAATGGCAAATTACAGTAGAAAACTATAAACTATTTAATACAATAAAAATACCATCACAATGTAATGTGACTTGGAAGTTAAAAAACGAAGATTTTAACTGGTTAAATTTAGAAATAATAGCTATTGATTATAATAAAACACAGGCTCCCTCATTATGATGCTATTGATGTCTTAGAGCTTTTTAATCGTGCACCTTTTTAGCGGCTTTTCGTTCTTGGCGCTCTAATTTTCTAAAATAACTACGTGTTAAGACATTATGCTTTAAGGCTTCCATATTTTGGTTAAATTTATCGCTACCTTCATTAATATAATCTAATGTAGATTTTAAACTGTTAACCAAGGTTGTGTCTTTTAAAATATAATTATACGTGCCATTACTTGTCGTAATATCCTGTATTACTGTATTAATAGATGTTACAACACTGCCTATTTCTGCACTAGACGTTTCAAGATTATAAATCATCTTTTTTATTTTATTTGCAGAAATAGTGTCATTTAACAACAGTCCTAAAACAGAGGCATCATCCGTTTTTATATTTGTTACAAATTCATTAATTTCATTAATAGACAAAACAGCATTATAACTGGCGTTTTTAAGATTTGCTATAGACATTTTTAAATCATTTGCCATTAAAGTATCATTAAGCAACACACCAATTGTGCCTTTACCTTTAGTAATACTGCTCGTAATTTTTAATAAATCTGATGTGAGTATTGCAGCATTTTCTGTACTCGTATTTAGGGTGTTTAAAATATCATCAGTGCCTATTTTACTATAAGAATCAATAAAATCGCCATTATTAATAGATCCTAATTCCCCTTTGCCTGGCACAATATTTACAATCATATTACCAACTAATCCGTCTGAGCCAATAGTAGCAATTGCATCTTTTTTAATATGCAAAATAATTTTCTCGTCAATAGTCATATCAATTTTAATGGTAGAATCATTAAGCATGTTAATACCCTTAACTGTACCAATATTAATACCAGCATAACGTACATTATTTCCGCTTTGTAACCCATTTATATTCTGAAAATAAGCACTTATAGTAAATGTTTTTTTAAACATATCTTGGCGTTGCCCAATGAGATAAACCGCTGCAATAAAAAGAACAGTTGCTATAGTAACAAAGAGACCTAAATTAATTTTTTGTGAGTTAGATTGTTTCATCTTACTAATTTATTTTTAAGTTGTTATATAAGCTTAGTTACACCATACTAGCTGTTTTACATTACTAATTTTTAAAGAAAGCTTTAATTTTTGGATCTTCATTTTTTGATAATTCTAAAAACGTGCCAACCGCATAATCTTTACCATCAATGAGAAGAAGCATTCTGTCTGAAATTACACGAGCACAATCAACATCGTGCGTAATTATAAGTGAAGATGTACCGTATTGTTTCTGTAATTTTTTCATGAGTAAAATAATTTCTTTTGCAGTAATTGGGTCTAAACCACTTGTTGGCTCATCATAGAGAATTATTTTTGGTTTTAAAATTAGAGTTCTTGCAATTGCGACACGTTTTTTCATACCACCAGATAATTCTGACGGCATTAAATCTATAGCAGACTCTAAACCTACACTCTGTAAAGCTTCTATAACCAGCGTATCTGTAGTTGTGTTTTTATTAAACCTTTTACTGTGGCGTCTTAACGGAAATTCTAAATTTTCGCGTACCGTCATAGAATCATATAATGCGCTTCCCTGAAATAAAAAACCAATATCTGCACGCAAAATATCTAAAGCGCTTTGGTTTAATTTAGTTATATCCTTATGCATTACAGAAATAGAGCCACTGTCTGCTTCCATTAGGCCTACCAAACATTTTATCATTACCGATTTTCCTGATCCAGATTTACCCATAATTACCAAATTTTCACCCTGATAAAGTGTTAAATTAAAACCATTAAGTACATGGTTATCACCAAAACTCTTTTGCAAATCTTTAATTTGCAACACAATATCTTTTTGGGTTATGTGAGTTTTTGGTATCATAAATCGAAAAAAATATCAGTTATAAAAACAGCTATAAAATCTATTACAAAAAGTAATAATGACGCTACAACAACGGCAGAATTAGCGGCTGCACCAACACCAGCTGTCCCTTTTTTACAATAATACCCCTTGTAACAACCTACCAAGCCAATGGCCAAACCAAAAAAGAATGTTTTAATAGTTGCAGGCATAAGATCACCAAATTCTATAGCATCAAAAACCTGATTAAAATAGAGTGTAAATGAAACATTACCTTTTGTATTTTCTACAATAAACGACCCAAATAGCGCCACAGCATCACCAATAATAACTAATAATGGTAGCATTAGCGTAATTGCTAAAACACGTGTTACCACCAAATATTTAAACGGATTAGTACCCGATACTTCCATAGCATCTATTTGCTCTGTAACACGCATAGAACCTAACTCTGCACCAATACCAGAACCAATTCTGCCTGCACAAACTAAAGCTGTAATAATGGGACCTATTTCTCTAACTATTGAAATACTTACCATGGACGGCATCCAACTTACAGCACCAAACTCCATTAATGTTGGTCGTGTTTGTAAGGTTAAAACTAAACCTATTATAAAACCTGTAATGCATACCAAAACGAGTGAGCGATTACCCAAAATATAACATTGACGCGCAAGTTCTTTAAACTCAAAAGGGTATTTAAAAAGATCTTTAAAAAAACGAAATGTAAAAAACGAGAGTTCACCAATCTCTATAAGAAAAGCGTCTTTACGTGTTTTTAAACGACCATACCAAGCCATATATTATTGTTCTGTTATGTATAAAAATAAACAATTAGGAGGCTTAATAAAATGATATAAATCAGCTATAAGACTGATGCATATCATTTTTAAAACCTTAGTCTCATTGTAGTTTAGAATAAAATAAAAAAACAACATGAATATTGGTTTAGTACTTTCTGGTGGTGGCTTAAGGGGTGTTGCTCAAATTGGTGCTATAAAAGCATTAGAAGAATTTGGTGTTTATGCCACTCACATCTCTGGGTCTAGCGCAGGTGCTATAGTTGGTAGTTTATACGCCTATGGTTATGGTTGGCAAGAGATGTTGCAATTTTTTAAGAAAATTCAAATTTTTGATATTAAAAAATATGCATTTGGTAAACCTGGTTTTATAGATACTGAAAAGTTTTATTCAGAATTTAAAACCTATATAAAAAAAGATGATTTTAGCATCTTAAAAAAGTCATTATCTGTTACTGCAACCAATATTTTAAACGGAAAACTTAAAGCTTTTAACTCTGGTGAACTTATTAAACCGGTCTTAGCTTCTGCTGCATTTCCGGGTGTATTCTCACCTGTAAAAATTGGGTCGTCTTACTATATTGATGGTGGTGCGCTAGATAATTTTCCTGTAAAGTATTTAAAAAGTAAATGTGATATTATTATTGGTGTTTATGTAAACGGCTATAAAGACATTACTATTAATGATTTAAAACATTCTTATAGCGTATTTGAACGTGCCTTTAAGCTAAAATCGGCTAAAGAAGATTATGCAAAATTTAAAGATTGCGATTTTGTTGTTATGCCTACGCAACTCGATGTGTATGGTACTTTTGAAAAAACTCACATAGATACTATGTTTAAAATAGGCTATGAAGCCACAAAAAAAGCCCTAGAAGATAACCCAACTGTTCAATTAAAAATAAAGTTTAATACTATAAAAAGCTAATATAACCTGTTGTGCATTTTGTAGTAAAAAAAGATACAAAATACATCTATCGATTGATTTTGAGATATAAAAAAGGGTATCAATAACTATTTAAAAACTAAAAATTCAGCTTCTGGACACAAATTTTTTCCATCTTCAGTAGTAAAATTAACTCGAAATAACGCATTTATAAAAATGCCTGATGGTTTAATACAGTCTCTTTTTTATACCATAAGATAAAGTCTAATTTAAAACCTATTCATATGACAACGACGCTACACATAGACAATTTAAAAGGTTGTGGCTGTAAAAACAGCATTATTGAACACCTTATAAACGTTAAAAACATTAGCGATGTTGATGTAGATTATAAAACACAAACGGTAACTTTTAACTACCACACAAAACACGATTTTGAAAACGCTAAACATGTATTATCTAGAATTGGATATCCTGTAATTGGAGCTGATAATATATTAAGGTATTAAAAGTGTTTTAAACATTTGTTGTTAAATACTGCTAACGCTAGCTTTGAGCTTTTTGTTTTTCTAAGCATACCAGAGTAAACTCGTAAAGCTTATAAAAACAAAAAGCCCAATTTCTTTTCAGAAATTGAGCTTTGCTCTAAGCGGAGAGTAAGGGATTCGAACCCCTGGAGGTGTGACCCTCAACAGTTTTCAAGACTGCCGCATTCGACCACTCTGCCAACTCTCCTTTAGCGGGTGCAAATATAAAACCCTTTTTTATGTTGCCAAAGATATTTCTTTATTTTTTTCTTTAATTTTTTTAATGCCTTTTCAAAAATAAAATTAGCATCATTTCTTAAAGCATTGTATTTTTCGGCATAATATATGTTACTTAATACGTTATGGTTAAAAACCTATGATATGAAATATTTTATTTTTACTTTCTTAGCGCTTTTGAGTCTTAATAATTTTGCCCAAAACACAACAGTTGCAGCTGGCGAAAAACTAATATTTACAGCATCTTATAACATATCTGGCTTACTTACAGATATTGCACAGGTTAAAATGGAAACAAGTGAAGTAAAAACCTCTAAGCATACTTTATTACGTTTAAAGGGTACAGCGACAACTTATAAAAAATGGGATGATTTCTTTAAAATAAGAGATTTATACGAAAGTTATGTAAACCCAAAAACGCTCACACCATACTTGTACAAACGAGACATAAACGAAGGTGGTTATTATAAGTTTATGCAATACAATTACAACCACAAGTCTAAAACAGTAAAGAGTCTTAAACGTAAAAAAAATAAAGATGGTAAAACTTGGGATGAGAACAAGGTACTAAATATTAGCGCTACAGCTAAAGATGTTATGAGCACCTTATATTACATTCGTAATCTAGATATACACAAAGCCACAGTCGGTGAACAGCAAAATTTTAAAATACTTTTTGATAATAAAGAACATACTTTAGTATTAAAATACATTGGTAAAGAGACCATTTCTACAAAAATTGGTAAAAAAGACTGCTACAAATTAGTAATATCTATAAAGGGTAACACGCTGTTTAAAGGTACTAATGATAATTTATTATGGTTAACAGCAGATAAAAATAAAATACCCGTGTATGCTAAATTTAAAATTCCGGTTGGTAATGGCGAACTAAAAATTGAATCTGCAACAGGATTAAAAAACTAAAACAAAATGAAAAAACTATGTATTATTTTAGGTTTTATTGCTGCTATATTAGCCGTAATCCTAGCAGTTACACCATTATCTAATCTTGCAATTTTCCCATTAGTTATAGCGTTTCTTTGCGGGTTAATAGTGCTTTTCATTTCTAAAAAGCAGAAGAACAAAACAAAAACGATTCAGTATATCTTTCTATTAGTAATTATAGCACTTACATTAACTATTTATAAAGGGGTGTTTAATGGTAATGAAATTGGTGATACCGAAGCGTTAGAAATACGCGAGGAAGAAAATTTAAAAGATTCTAAAGATATTCTTGAAGCTAGTGAAATAAATGACACTTATTAAAATTTGTATATAAGTGTAAGAAATTTTTACATATAATTATGTTACTTTTGTGAAAATCACGACCTCAGATGAAAACCTTAGTTGCTTCTGCACTCATATTAGTTGGCTCTTGTTCTACAATTAGACACACTGAAAAAATTGAGAACCTTAAAGACAGTATTCAATTTAACGATAAAGCAATTGTTGAGCAGTATCTTTTAACTATTGATAAAGAAGAATTAAAAAGTCATGTTGTAGAAGTCTCTTCAGATAAGTATAATGGCAGAATGACTGGTGAAAAAGGTCATAATGAAGTTTGCGACTACATTAGACAATATTACATTTCTCAAGATATACAAGCACCAAAAACACACCCTAATTACTATCAAAAAGTACCTAAAGAAGTATTGCCAGATAGTTTAAATGATTCTCAAAACATAATTGCATATATAGAGGGTTCAGAATTCCCTAACGAATATATATACATTTCTGCGCACTCAGACCACGAAGGGGTTATTGATGGCGAAATTTATAATGGTGCTGATGATAATGGCTCTGGTACAGCTGCAGTATTAGAAATAGCAGAAGCGTTTAGTAAAGCTGTAAAAGATGGTTACCGTCCCAAACGTAGTATTGTCTTTTTACATGTTACTGCAGAAGAAGTTGGTTTACACGGCTCACGTTATTATACCAACAACCCAATTTTTCCTTTAGAAGATACGGTAACAACATTAAATATAGATATGATTGGCCGTGTAGATGAGCGCCACACCAATAATGAAAATTACATTTACCTTATTGGTGCAGACAGAATGAGTACAGAGCTTCATTTTATTGCACAAAAAGCAAATACAGAATTTACAAATTTAGAATTAGATTATAAGTTTAATGCAGAAAATGATAATAACCGCTATTATTACAGATCTGATCATTATAATTTTGCAGTAAAAGGTATACCAGTAATTTTCTTCTTTAATGGTGAGCACGAAGATTATACAAAACCGACAGATACCGCAGATAAAATTAATTATCCGTTATTAACAAAACGTACAAAACTTATTTTTGCAACAGCCTGGTATTTAGCAAACTCACCAGAGCGTATTTATCCAGAAATCATCTAGTGTTAAACTTTGTTAAAAGAAATTTACACCAAACTTAATACCTTTTTTTATTTCGTAAATTTAGAGGCTAGCATTAAGCTATATCTAACTATAACTTCTATTATTAATAGAATTAACTAACATTTACTTAAATGAAAAAAATACTATTAACGTGTCTTGTTTCCGGGCTAATTTTTAGTTGCGGTACATCTTCTAAAGGCAATTCACCTTCAACCAAAGCAGTAGAAATTGCAAACCCAACAGATTATGCTTCAACAATTACATCTGCAGAATTAAAAGAAATGCTATACAAATTCGCTTCAGATGAATTTGAAGGTCGCGAAACGGGTGAAAAAGGCCAAAAAATGGCTGTCGAATACCTAAAAATGCAATACAAAGCATTAGAGATACCAACACCTTTGGGTGGAGATAATTATTTTCAAGACGTACCATTAGAAAAGCAAAAAACAGCAGAGGCTCAACTCTCTGTAAATGGCAAGTCTTTTAATAGCTTTGACGACCATATTGTATTAGCAATTTCAAAATCAATGAATATCTCTGTTACCGACATCGTTTATGTTGGTTATGGTATTGATGCTGATAATTATTCAGATTATAAGGCTGTAGATGTTAAAGGTAAACTCGTTTTAGCTAAAGCTGGTGAGCCAAAAGACGCTAATGGTAATTACATAACGTCTGGTAAAGATGAAGACACAAAATGGACCAATGGACGCCAATCTATTGCCAGCAAAAGAGATGCAGCTAAAGATAATGGCGCAAAAGGATTGCTACTTATGGATGCTAATTTATTTGCAAGATATGCCCCGTTTTTTAAACGTCAGACAGAATCTGGCACCTCTGGTCGTTTGTCTTTAAAAAGTAATGAAGAAGGTATGATGATGATGATGATTAGTGAAACTTTAGCAAAGGCACTACACACCTCTATATTAGAAGATGCCAACGCTAAGACTTTAAACACCAAATTAAATATAGCTGTCGAGAATAAGTCTGAATCTATTATGTCTGAAAACGTAGTTGCTTTTATAAAAGGATCTGAAAAGCCAGACGAAATTGTTGTAATCTCAGCACATTTAGATCACGAAGGCATAAAAGACGGTGAAGTGTATAATGGCGCTGATGATGATGGCTCTGGTACAATAGCCATTTTAGAAATTGCCGAAGCCTTTAAAATGGCAGAAAAAGCTGGTCATGGTCCTAAACGTTCTATATTATTTTTACATGTTACAGGCGAAGAAAAAGGTTTGTTAGGCTCAAAACATTACACAGATAATGATCCTATTTTTCCGTTAGCAAATACCGTTGCAGATCTTAATATTGATATGATAGGCCGTACAGATCCTGAGCGTAAAGAAGGTGACAGAAACTATATTTACCTCATTGGTAGTGACAAATTAAGTACAGACCTTCATAATATATCGGAAGCTGTAAACTCTAAATACACAAATGTAGAATTAGATTATACGTATAATGACGAAAACGATCCTAATCGTTTTTACTACAGATCTGACCACTATAACTTTGCTAAAAATAATATTCCTGTTATTTTTTATTTTAATGGTACACATGCAGATTATCATAAAGCAAGCGATACACCAGATAAAATAGAATATGATTTGTTAGAAAACCGAACGCGTTTAGTGTTTCATACCGCTTGGGAAGTCGCAAATAGAGCTGAAAGACTCGTTGTAGATAAAGCTACAGAATAAATACAACCAATATAAATTTGAAATTCATTATTTTAATTAAATAATGAATTTCTCTTTTTAGATTAAATTGTTATTAGAAATAAAACACAATAAGGAATTTTATTATTAATGATTTTTCGTCATTCATTGCTGATACAAACTAAAAAACATCAGTACTTATAAGTTTATAAAAACGAAAACAACAGCAATAAAATTGAAGGTATTTAACCTTATATTAAATAATAATAAAAAAAATATTGTAAAAGTGGCTCTCTAAAACAGACTCCTATTATATTTTATAACTTTATGGATAGTTGAAATACATTGAAATTCAGTGTTTTAATTTTCGTCTATTACACTATAAAAGACAGTAGGTAAAAGATTTTTGACAGCCACTTTATTTTTTAAAAAATAGTGTAAAAATCTTTGTAGAAAATAGGAAATAATTTACATTTGCATTCCTAATTAAAATGGTGGTTGTAGCTCAGCTGGTTAGAGCGTCGGTTTGTGGTACCGAAGGTCGCCGGTTCGAAACCGGTCTTCCACCCTAAATTAGTAAGCCTTTCAGAAATGAAAGGCTTTTTTGTTTTCTATTTTAAATTGAATAATGAGTCTACTGCTGTACAGCGCTCAACGGTATAACCTTCGGCATACTCGGTACCAACTAGGCGTCCTAAATTTTTTGCCCTATACAAAACACTATCTGCAAAATTCTTACTCGAAATTGGTGTTTCGGGCTCATCGCTATTTGGGTCAAAAAATTGTGTTTTGTATGCTAAAACAGATGCCATTTTTTTATCCATATAACCAGAAACATCTACAGCTAAATTGGGCTCAATATCTTTCCATTGTATATAATGGTATATCGCTTTGGGTCTCCATGGTTCTTGATTAGAATTTTCATCTTTATGTACCGTTTCAATTTTACGTAAGCCACTTAAAAAACAAGCATCACTTACTAACTGACTGCCTTTACCATGATCTATATGTCTATCATCAATAGCATTACAAATCACTATTTCGGGCTGGTAATAGCGAATCATTTTTATAATTTCTAATTGATGTATTTTATCATTCACAAAAAAACCATCTGCAAACTGCATATTAACTCTTAAGTGTACACCTAAAATTTTAGCAGCATTAAAAGCCTCTTCATCTCTAGTTTGGGCAGTACCTCTTGTACCCAACTCCCCTCGTGTTAAGTCTATAATACCAATTTTTTTACCGTTTGCAACCTCTTTTGCTAAAGTGGCACCACAACCTAATTCTACGTCATCAGGGTGTGCACCAATAGCTAATATATCTAGTTTCATTTTTGTATTTACTTTTAAATTTGGCTCAACGCCTTGTCTATATCGTGTTTTAAATCTTTTATACTTTCTATACCTACCGAAAAACGAATTAACTGGTCGCTAATACCAATAGCGTCACGCTCCGTTTGGGTTAATAAAGAATGTGATGTTAAATGTGGTGAAAGCATTGTGCTCTCTACACCAGCTAAACTCATTGAAGATTTAATAAGCTGTAATGCGTTTTGAAATGCATGAGATTCTAAGCCTTCTATTAGCTCAAAAGATAACATGGCACCAAAGCCTTTCATTTGAGATTTTGCTAATTTATACTCTGGATGCGATTTTAAACCTGGATAATAGACTTTAGCTATTTTAGGATGTTTGTCTAGCCATTTGGCAAGTTTCATTGCATTTTTTGTTTGTGCTTTTACACGCAATCCTAAGGTTTTCATACTACGTTCTAGCATCCAAACTGTCATATCACTTAAACTGCCGCCTAAGTTTTTACCAACATTCCAAATACGTTCTATATGCACGGCAGAACTTGCAACAGCACCTGCACAAATATCACTGTGTCCACCAAAGTACTTCGTAGCTGAGTGCATTACCATATCTATACCCATATCTATAGGGTTTTGGTTTACTGGTGAGGCAAACGTATTATCTATAGATGTAAAAATAGACTTAGACTTACCCAATTGCGCAACAGCTTTTATATCTGTAATAGTCATTAAAGGGTTTGAAGGTGTTTCGATATGAATTAACGTTGTGTTTGGCTGAATTGCAGCTTCAAAATCTTCAATACTATAACCGTTTGTAAACGTATATTCTATACCATACTTTGGAAACTCTTCTTTTATGAAATTAACCGTTCCGCCATACAATGTGTTTTGAACCACTAAATGATCCCCTTGTTTTAAAAACGCTAAAAACATAGTACTAATAGCTGCCATACCAGAACCAAAAATCATGGCTGCTTCCGTATGCTCTAAAGCTGCTATCTTTTTACTTAAAAATTCTTGATTAGGTGTATTAAAATAGCGAGGATAACGCTTTACGTCAACGTCTAAAAATTGGTAAGAGGAACTCAAATACATAGGCGAGACTGCGCCTTTAAATTGTTCGTCTTTAACCTCACCGACGTGCGTGCAAATGGTATTTAAACCTAATTTATCTTTAGACATTATTATTTTAATTTAATGACCTAAATTTAATAAATTAAGAAGTAATGCCACAAGGAAATGAAGAAAAGAAGTGTCCACAGTAATGTCCGCATCCAATTCTTGGTAACTAGTTGACTACAGACGTTAGCTTTTGCCTTATTATTGTCTATACTTTGATGCAAGGGTACAAAAATAAGAAAGGTTTGAAGCCATAAGGTTACAATGATTAAGCCACTTAAAATTGTATACAAATTTTGAGTTTGCCATAATTGAATAGACGCCAAAATAAGCTGACTAAACATTAATGGTAAAACAATTATGGTGACTCTTGCTGTATAGCTTTGGTGCCACACATATAAATTTTCTCTGTTATAAAATTTAAAACCAGGGTAAATAACTAATTGTACAGCCCAAATTAAAACTACAAATCCGAAATCTATTAATAAGCGTATAAAATCTAACTCCATTTTATTCTATTTTCTTATGGTCCAGGCCCAAAATATAAGCAAAGGATGCACAATTAATAATCTTACCCAAGCGACCCAAGGTGTAACACAAAATGCGCTTTCTACGCAAGAACCAATTTGTATAAAATAAACGTGAGAAGGCACAAATAAAATGAGTAATACTATAATTCCTTTTACCGCTACCAAGCGTGTTTTTGGTAGTGCAACACCAAGGGCAAGACTAATCTCTAAGAGTCCACTAGCATAATTTATAACACTATGGTAGGGCAAATAATCTGGAATTAAGTCAGCGTAAAATTCAGGATTTATAAAATGATAACTTCCTGCAAAGGCATAAAATGCTATAAGTAGTAGTCTTAGAAACGTTATCAAGATAATTTCCATTTATAATCTGTGTGTACTTTCTTTAAGATTAAAAAGAAAGGAATCCACCAGATAAAATCATTGGTTAATAAGGTATATATAAACTCAAACGGTACATCCCCTTTTATGTAATTAAAGATAAAACCAAGAGGCCCAAATATTTTTCCTAAAAACCCAACGGCTACAATTGGCCAATGTTTCATAGGGTTGTAAGATGCCCACCAATAACCAAGTCCGTAAACCCCAATTACCATGCCCATTCCTTGCCAAACCATAGGATGGTTAAGTGGCTCCATACCAACTAAATTAAAAAAGTGATTTGGAAATAAAACAACCCATGCGCCCCAAATAAGATTATAAATTGCTGCTAAACGTAATGTTAATTGCATGGTGTACATTTTTAAGGTGATGACTCTACTATTAAAGTCTTAAGATAGTGAATAAACTAGTCGTTTTTACTGACTTTATTATAAGCTCTAATCATTAGTGTTGCCCATATTACAACAAGTAAAATAACGATAACAGAAAACCATAAGACAATATCATTTGCTACCATGGTCTACAATTTTTAAGTAGATCATTACACCTAGTAATGTTGGTGCCCAAAGGCCTACAAATATACCATGAAGCTGATCTCCGGTTAGAAATAAATATTCTGCGACAATAATTATAACTGCGCACAATCCTAACATAAGTAGATTTGCAGTTCCTAATTTTTTGATGTAATTCATTTTAAAGATTGGTTTAAAGCTTTCAAGTTAAGAAAAATACTAATTAAGTCACCTATATAATGTAGGAAAAAAGATTATTTTTTATAATGTATCTTATATTTTCGGTATGCAAAGAATCCTAAAACAGCTATGACACCTAAGGTTATAGCTATAAATTGGAAGCTTAATATTTGATCTCCACTAGCATAAGAATGTAAGCCTGATAGGTAGAAATTAACGCCAAAATAGGTCATCATTATACTACCAAAAGCTATAATAGACATAAAATTATATAACCATGTACTTCTTAAACCTGGTACCAAACGCATATGAATAACAAAAGCATAGATCATAATACTAATTAAAGCCCAAGTCTCTTTAGGATCCCAGCCCCAATAACGTCCCCAACTTTCGTTGGCCCACATACCACCCAAAAAGTTACCAATAGTTAACATTACCAAACCAACAGTTAATGCCATTTCGTTAATAATGGTTAACTCCTTTATGTTAATATCCATTCGGGCTTTATTCTCTTTTGTGGTAAATATCATTAGTAAAAGTGCTACAACACCTAATATCATACCTAAGGTAAATGGTCCATAACTACCAACAATTACAGAAACATGAATCATTAACCAATAGCCTTGTAATACAGGCTCTAGGTTGGCAATAGAAGGATCCATCCAGTTCCAATGTGCAATCATAAGAATCATAGATGTTACAAATGCAGATGCAGCAATGGTTAAGTCTGATGAGCTTGTACTACTAAATATAGATTTTATGAAACTTACAGATTTTTCTTTAGTTGCTTTTTTCTTTCGTTTTGTAATACCTGCAATAAAACCAAACAACATGGTAGACCAAGCTACATAAATCATAGATTCGTAAGCATCACTCCAAGGTGCATGACCAGACAAGTACCAACGTGTTATTAAACCACCTGTATGCACTAATAATAGACCTAAAATAATATATTTAAATACGTTTACAGCCGTATTTATAAGCTTACTCTTGTACTTAAATATTTGAACAATTAACAACACAAACATTAAAGAGCCAGCATACAAGTACCAACTAAAAAGTTTCTTAAAGATATCGTACTTATTGTAAAGTATTTCTGTTTTTATTTTTTCTTCAGATAGCATAATCTCGCCACCTAATTTTTGTTGTGTTTTTTTAATATCTTCTAGTAATCTATCTGCATTTGTAAAGTCGCCTGTTTGCTTAGAATTATTTAAAGTCATTAAATAATAACTAAAGCCTTTACTCACAAAACCACCATATAAAGAATCTTTAATTGTGTCTTTAAAACCTTCACGTTTGTATTCAAAAGACGAAATCCATTTATTGTTTTCATCATCTGGAACAGGAAATATTTTTATAGATCTACCTTCAATAGCGTCAGACAATAAATTTAATCTTCCGTAGGTGTCTTTTACTTCTTTTTGAAACCCATTAGGGACTTGCGCCTTAAAAGCTTCTTCTATATATGGCCCTAGCTTGTTTCTTCCTTTTTCGGTAAAAAAGTCTAATAAACTCACATATTTCTGGCTCTTCTCCACCCCAATAATAGTTCTTATAGAATCTGCTTTTCTTGGTGTTAAATAAATAACTGGTATGTTATACCAAAGCATTGGACTTTCTTGTATAGACAAAAATACTTGTGTTGCGTCTAAACCTTCATACGTATCACTTTTACTTATTTTTCTTAACATTTCAGAAGCATAAGTATGTATTGGCATCATACGGCCACTGTAATCTTGTATCACCATTTCTGCAAACTTATCGGTGTGCGCTTTTGGTGTAATGTTTGCTTTTAAAACTGAATCTAATTGTGTTTTTATAGGTCTGGTATCTGCATTATCATGACCATTGCCAGCAGAATGTTGTACTTGTGCAAAACCAGAGAAACTAAATAATAACAAAATCATTGTCATCATTTTAGCCTTCTTTTCTTTTAGTTTTCTTAGACGATTTCTTATATCATCAAAACGTGTGTTTTTAGCAAACAAGATAGCCATTAGTCCAAAATAAAGTAACATATAACCTGCATATGTTATGTAAGTTCCCCACATATCATGGTTAACCGATAAGATTGTTCCTTTTTCATCTGGGTGAAAACTTGCCTGAAAGAACCGATAGCCTTTATGATCTAAGATATTATTCATATATATGTGATAATCAAAATCACCAGATTCCTCATCGATAACAGTGACTTTACTCTCGTAAGACGAATAAGCTTTTTCTGTACCAGGATATTTTTCTGCAATAAAATCATTCAATTTAACTGAAAATGGTAACTTTTCTAAACGCGCACCATATTGTAATGCAATTTCTAAACCACCAACTTCAACTTCTTCAAATTTATTATGAGTACCTACTCCACCAATAAGTTTAATGCTTTTTGTTTCACCATTAGCTGTGATATCTAGCACAATACCGTCTTCATCATTTTTAAGAATAACTGGTTTTTTTACAATATCAAAAACCCCTTTTACTACTGGCTTAGGAAACACCAATTGCATATCGCCAATAATATATCTAGAACGTAAAGCTAAAGGCTGTAAACTATCTTTCACCAACTTGCCTGTTGTACCAGTGGCCATGGTTAAAAATTCACCCTCGTAAGGTGATTTTATAAATATACCATCTTCTGTATTTGTTATATTTATAGCACCTTCTTGCTCTTTATTTAAAGAAATAAGCAGATTGTGTAAGTTTGAAACTTGTCCGTCTTTTAAAAAATGATTGTGTGGTCTACCATCTGACGCTTCAACAATTTTAAGGTAACTTTCTCCACTTTCATCTGGTATGATATCTTTCTCTGCACCTTTAATAAACTTGTTTAAGTTGAAATTTACAGCGGTACCACCATAATCTATAGTTTCATCAAAATGATTATCTAATCGTGGTGAAAAGTCTGTAACGCGCTGAAAATTATAACGCTGCAAAACTCCATCAATTTTGTGGCTTCCTACAACATAAGCTGTGAGGTATGTTTTTTGAGATCTAAATTCACTTTCGGTAGCACCTTCTTCTATAGACATCATACCTTCATAACCAACATAGCGTGTTATAAATGCACCTAAAAGGATTAATATAAAGGACAAATGCAGTGTTAAAGTTGCCCACTTTTCTTTTTTATGAAGTCGGAATCTAAAAATATTACCAACAAAATTGATGATAAAGAATACCATAATAGCCTCAAACCACCACGCATTATAAATAAGAGTTCTTGTATATGGTGTGGGTGAGGTTTCCATATTTCTATCTAATAAGGTACCCGTTGCCATGGCAACAGCAAATAAGATAAATAAAAAGGCAGTAAGTCTTGTTGAGAATAGGAAATTCGCGATTTTTTTTTGCATAGCTCTAGGCTTATTTTTAGCTCTTGCAAAGATATGACATTTTGACCATTTTAGTATGGTATTTAGATTCCCAAAAAAGCGTTAAAATTTAAGAAAAACCTTTCAATTAATTTGAAACATTAGACTTTAATAACCTATTCTGCTCTTGCATTAAATCTTTTAAATCTGATAATAACTGAATATCCTTTGGTGTTACTACCGTTACATCGTCTGTGTCTTGCGCTTTATTTCGTAATCTATTCATAAACTTTACAACAATAAATATGGTAAAACCTATAATTAAGAAATCTAAAAACACCTCAATTAATTTACCGTAAGCTACAGCAACTTCGCTAATTGTGACTGTACCTGTTGCATCTGCAACTTCATCTCTAAGAATTAACTTTCTACTTTCAAAGTTTACACCATCAGACAGTAAGGATAATGGTGGTAAAATAACTTGCTTCGCTAATACGTCTATCACCTTATTAAAAGACGCACCGATAATGATACCAATGGCCATATCCATCATATTACCTTTTACTGCAAATTCTTTAAATTCTTTAAGAAGTTTCATTGTGTTTATTTTTATAAAATTGAAAAACACAAATTTAGGAAGAAGCTTGTAAATGATTAGCTATTTCTAGCTTCAAAAATTTTAAGATATAAGAAAGAGCCCATTTTACGCGCACGGCGTTTTGCGTTTTCGGCATAATCACCTTCAAACAACTCGTCTATAGTCTGAAACCACAAGTTTAACCAAAGTCCAAAATGAAGCTCTGTAATACTATTATTATGTATTGCATCTACTTTAACATGGGCTTTTAGCGGGTCGCCATAATACTTGGTTTTTAAAAACAAACTAGATTCCCAAAAAGTCGTTAAATGCTGTAAATGTGCATCCCAATCTTTTATAGTGTCAATAAAAAAAGGACCTAAAACAATATCTTTCCTCACTTTTTCGTAAAATGAAGTTACCAAATTAAAAACATCGTCTCTATTTTTTATATCACTTTTTGCCATATCTATCAAAGTTATTCTTTTAATACGATAGTTGTTGTTACAGAATAGGAAATCTTAGTATTTTTACGCTATGATATCAGTAGTAGTACTTGGCGCAGGTAATGTAGCCACACATTTATATAAAGCTTTTAAAAAATCGGAAGATGTCTCTGTAGTACAATGGTACAATAGAACGCGCACAACAATAGCCCAATATGCAAATGAGGTAGAAGTTATAGACAACCTTAATGACTTAAAAGAAGCAGATATTTATATTATTGCTATTAGCGATGATAGTATAGCTCAACTTTCTAAAGATTTACCCTTTAAAGACCGTTTAATTGTGCACACCTCTGGTAGTGTGTCTATTCATGATATGGACAGAAAAAATAGGCTTGGTGTGTTTTATCCGCTTCAAACGTTTTCTAAAGCCACAGATTTAGACTTTAATACAGTGCCTATTTGTATTGAAATTAAAGAAAAACAAAATCTAAAAATTTTAAAAGATTTAGCAAAAGCCATTGGCTGTGTGTCTTACAAAATTTATACAGAACAAAGACAAACACTTCATTTAGCAGCTGTTTTTGTTAATAATTTCACCAATCAAATGTATAGAATAGCGCATGAAATTGGTGATGCTGAAAATGTAGATTTTAATATTTTAAAACCTCTCATTTTAGAGACGGCTAAAAAAGTACAACACATATCACCTTACATGGCACAAACTGGCCCTGCAAAACGAAACGATAAAAAAACAATAAAACGTCATCTTAAACAGATTGAAAGTGACGAGCATAAAAAGATTTATGAATTACTAACCAATTCAATAAAAAAAACACATGGACAACGATAAAAGCTATAAAGAACTTTTAACAGATATTACTACTTTTATTTTTGATGTAGATGGTGTGCTTACCGATGGTACAATTACTGTAACTACAGATGGTGAAATGTTAAGAACCATGAATATAAAAGATGGTTTTGCTTTAAAAACAGCTATTGATGCTGGTTATAATATGTGTATTATTTCTGGTGGCTCAAACGAAGGTGTCAGAAAACGTTTGGCCGGTTTAGGTATTAAAGACATTTATTTAGGTGCGCACAATAAAATAGAGCAACTAGACGCTTACTTAAACAAAAACAATATTAAGAAATCGCAAGTATTGTATATGGGAGATGACATACCAGATTATCCTGTTATGATATTAGCAGGTTTACCGTGTTGCCCACAAGATGCCGTGCCAGAAATTAAAGCCATTTCTAAATATATTTCTCATAAAAATGGTGGTAAAGGTGCTGTTAGAGATGTTATTGAGCAAGTGCTTAAGGTGCATGGCAAATGGAATGGTAATTTTAATGCTAAATACGATTAGGTTTCTGTCTCTATCTTGTTTTAAATTAAATTCAGTTTACTAAAAACTATGTTATACTTTTTTAAGCTTATCCGTTTTAAAAACCTAATAATGATTGCCCTAGTGCAATATTTAATTAAATATGCACTATTACTTCCCTTTACCCAAACCCATGGTGTTGTAACCACATTAAGCCATTTTAATTTTTTTCTATTAGTTTTAGCTACAATTTGTATTGCTGCTGGTGGTTATATTATTAACGATATTCAAGATATTGAATCGGATAGTATTAACAAACCACATAAGGTTATCATTAACAAACATATTAATGAAAATATAGCAACAGCCTTATTTGTAATTTTAAATATTATAGGTGTTGGTCTAGGCTATTATATAGCAAGTCGCATAGGTAAATCTAACTTGTTTCCTATCTTTTTTGTTGCTTCTGCACTACTCTATATGTACTCAACGTTTTTAAAACATATTGTTTTAGTGGGCAACATCATTGTAGCACTCGTCGTTTCCTTAAGTATTTTATTAGTTGGTATTTTTGAATTACTGCCTGTAATGACTGTAGACAATAGATCTATACAAATTCTGTTTTTTAGCATCATTAGAGATTATGCTATTTTTGCTTTTATTATTAATCTTATACGAGAAATGGTAAAAGATATTGAAGATATAGATGGTGACTACAAAGCGGGTACAAAATCACTACCAGTAATCGCTGGCAGAGCGCGTGCCACTAAAATTACATTCGTACTATCACTAATACCCTTATTTACGGTAACTTATTACGTTATTACCTATTTATTTAAACAGCTAGCAGTTGTTGGTTATTTTTTAATAGTAGTTATTGCACCACTAATTTATATCTCAATTAAACTATTTAGCGCAACACAAAAATCAGACTACAAACACATTAGCCTTATTTTAAAGTTAGTTATGTTAACTGGCATGTTATCTATATTGCTCTATAATTTTATTTTACTTAAATAATATGTTAAACGAAAAGCTTAAAGATTTCAATATTATTTTAGCCTCAGCGTCACCTAGACGTCATGCATTTTTTAAAACTATGAATCTCGATTTCGAAATTCAACTAAAACCAATAGATGAAGTTTATCCAAAACATCTTAAAGGCAAAGAAATAACAGACTACCTCGCTAAATTAAAGGCTGAAGCTTTTAAAGCAAATTTAAAATCAAAAGATATACTAGTTACTAGTGACACCATTGTGTGGTTAAATGATAAAGCTATAGAAAAACCTAAGGATGAGGCAGATGCGTTTAGAATGATAAAATCGCTAAGCAACACAACACACGAGGTAATGACTTCAATCTGTTTTACCCAACCACACAAACAACACGTGCTAAATACCACCACAAAAGTGACGTTTAAAGCACTTACAGATGATGAAATTTGGTACTATGTAAACACTTATAAACCATTAGATAAAGCTGGTGCTTATGGCATACAAGAATGGATAGGTGCCATTGGCATAACACGCATAGAAGGCTCATATAATAACGTAGTTGGCTTACCTACACATTTGCTTTACGAAACGTTAAATGCCATTGCACAAGGTAATTAGACGAGTAACTTTGTATAAAATTAATTGGTATGACTAAGACTATAAATAGAATCGGATTATGTGTTTTGCTATTAACAATGTTATCTTCTTGTAGAGATACTAAAACAGAAACAGCAGAATCTGTACCTATTATAACACCAAAAACCGATACCTCTTTAAAACCAAAAACAGTATTAAGTAAAGAATTTAATACCTATTGGTATGCTGGTGAGGCAGAAATCACCTCTTACAAACTAGAGCAAGCGCGCTACGGCGAAATGAGAGATGGCAACGCTGTTTTAGTCTTTGTTACAGAAGATTTTTTGCCACACGTACAAGTTAAAGCAGACAACTATAATAAAACCAATACGCCTGTTTTAAAGTTAAATGCCACTAAAAATTTTAATACGGGTATTTATCCTTATAGCATAATGCAAAGCACATTTTACCCTGTTGCTAATAACCAGCACGCTTTAAAGGTTTCGGCATCCATACAAGAATGGTGTGGGCATGTTTATGCACAACTTAATAATAGAGATCGTTTCCAAATTACATCGCATTCTTACTTTCAGAACGAAGCAGACCAAAATTTTAATATTGAAAAAACGTGGACAGAAAACGAACTTTGGATCAAATTAAGAATAGACCCTAAAAGTCTTCCAACAGGTACTATATCTATTATCCCGTCTTTAGAGCATACCAGACTTAAGCATGTAGATATTAAAAGTTATGACGCTATAGCTACTTTAGAAAATGGTGTTTACAAACTTAGTTACCCTAAGCTAGATCGTATATTAAAGATTAACTATAATGTACAATTTCCTTATGATATTTTAGGCTGGGAAGACACCGTAATTTCTGGTTATGGCACTAATCGTAAAACACTTACTACTAAAGCTACTAAACTTGTTGCACTTAAATCTGCATATTGGGGCAAAAATAGTAATGAAGATGAAGTGTTGCGCGAAAAACTAAAATTGCAGTAAACTTTTTAAGCAATCTAACTATATTTGTTAAGTACTAATAAACTTAACATGTCTCAGTTTTTTCAAACATACCAATCTGAAATTATATCTACGGCTATACTTCTTTTTGTACTTTCTATTATACGCGCAATAATTGTAATTACCGTAAAAAAAATAGGAAAAAGAAGTGGTACTACAGAAGCTAGAGCCATCTTAATTGGGCGCTATGCAACAGTAACCCTAGTATTAATTGCTGTTTTAATAGAAGCTTTTATCCTTGGCGCAAAAGCTCACGATATCTCATTAGTATTCTCTTCTGTATTTGCCGTAATTGGTATTGCATTGTTTGCTATCTGGTCTATTTTAAGCAATATTACATCTGGTGTAATTATGTTTTTCTCGTTTCCTTATAAAGTTGGCGACAAAATAAAAATTCACGATAAAGACTATCCTATCGAAGCAATTATTGAAGACATTAGAGCATTTCAACTTATATTAAGAGAAGACAATGGTGATATTACAAAGTATCCCAACAATCTAATTCTTCAAAAAGCAGTGACCTTAATAGAAAAAGATGCTTTAGATGATAGTAGTATTCTATAAATTATGAAGCAACCAAAAAAAGTAAGAACCGACAACTACAAACATTACATTGGCAAAGTACCTGGCACACTTGTATATACAGGTAAAAAATCTGATAAAAACTTACATGTAGAATGTTTTGATTATACTAAAGAAACTATTGAAGAATCGGTCTTATTAAATATTGAAGACGCCATTAACTACAAAGATACAGACTCTGTTACTTGGATAAATGTAGATGGACTAAAGCATATAGACGAAATAGCTAATATTGGCAAACAATACAACCTACATCCATTAGTATTAGAAGATATTGTAAACACATCGCAACGGCCTAAAATAGATGAGTACGATAATTACTTATTTATAGTTTTAAAAATGCTGTATTATGATAAGGATGAAAAAATTGTAATTGAGCAAGTTAGTTTTGCACTTGGTAAAAATTATGTCATCACGTTTCAAGAATCCGAAGGTGATGTTTTTAATACAATTAGAGAACGCTTAAGATTAAACAACGGTAGAATAAGAGGCTTAAAATCTGATTATCTTATGTACGCCTTAATTGATGCTGTTGTAGACAACTACTTTAGCATTATAGAAACCTTAGGCAATAAAATTGAAGATTTAGAAGCCGAACTTTTTGCAGGTAATGCAAGAGAGAATATAAATATCGAAATTCAACAATTAAAGCGTGAAATTTTAAAAGTACGTCGTGCTATATTTCCACTTCGCGAAATTATAAATCGCATGGAAAAAGGCGAACATCCATTTATCTACAAACGCACAATTACTTACTATAGAGATGTTTACGACCACTTAATTCAAGTATCAGAAAACATAGATATTTACCGCGAAATGATTTGGAGTTTAATGGATATGTATATGACAACCATTAGCAATAAGATGAATGAAGTTATGAAAGTACTCACCATAATTTCTACTATTTTTATTCCATTAACCTTTCTTGCAGGACTCTACGGAATGAATTTTGAGTACATTCCAGAATTAAAATATGAGAATGGCTACTTTATACTTTTAGGCGTCATGTTTGCGATGTTTATTGCCTTATTATTTTATTTTAAACGCAGAAGGTGGCTTTAATACTATTCAATAGTAAAACTTATAGTATAAACTTACAGAGTTGTGATGATGATAATTTCAACATAAAAACAACCGTTAAACAAAACCTAAAAAACAGACTTAAGCAACTAACTTTTATATATTTGAAAGGTAACTAACCAATAACTTCCATGCACCAGATTAAAATCTGTATTCTTCTGCTTTTAAGCAGTATTTTTACTTTACAAGCACAACAACCAAAAAAATTAAATGCATCAGAAATTTATGAAGCCGTTCAAAAACTAAATGTTTTAGGTTCTGTACTTTATATAGCTGCGCACCCAGATGATGAAAACACACGTTTAATCTCATACATGTCTAACCATGTTAAAGCGCGTACAGCTTACTTATCTCTAACTCGTGGTGATGGCGGACAAAATCTTATTGGACCAGAAATTAGAGAACTTTTAGGAGTCATTAGAACACAAGAACTATTAGCTGCAAGACGCGTAGATGGTGGTGAACAACGTTTTACAAGAGCTAATGATTTTGGGTATTCTAAACATCCTGACGAAACTTTAGAAATATGGAATAAAGACGACGTTTTAGCAGATGTGGTTTGGGCTATACGTGAGTTTAAACCAGATATAATCATTAACCGTTTTGACCATAGAAGAGCTGGCCAAACACATGGCCATCATACGAGTTCTGCCATGTTAAGCATGGAAGCTTTTGATTTAGCAAACGACGCTACCAAATACAGCTCACAACTTGAGTTAACAGAGTTATGGCAACCTAAGCGTCTATTTTACAACACCTCGTGGTGGCGTTATGGTAGCCAAGACGCTTTTGATAAAATAGACAAAACCAATATGGTTAGCTTTGATGTTGGTGTGTATTACCCAACAAAAGGCATGTCTAATAATGAATTAGCATCTATAGCTAGTAGCCAACATTTGTGCCAAGGATTTGGTCGTGTAACAACACGAGGCAGTCAGCAAGAATATATAGAGTTTTTAAAAGGCGACCCGCTCACTAACGATAAAAATATTTTTGAAGGTATTGATACCTCATGGAATAGAATTGAAGATGGGCAAGCAATTGCTAATATAATGACAGCTATTGAAAGTGATTTCAATTTTGTTAATCCGGCTTCTCACCTACCACAACTTTTAGAGGCCTATAAATTACTTCAAAACGTAAAAAACAAACATTGGAAAGTCATTAAAACCAAAGAACTTAAAACTATTATTGAAGCCTGTGCAGGTTTGTACTTAGAAGTATCATCAAACACTCCACATGCAACACCAAATGCTAAGATAGACTTAAAAATGGAGCTTCTAAACCGAAGCGATTCAAACATTAATTTAATCTCTTACAACCTTTCAACACTTCAAAAAGGTATAGCTAAAAACATGGTATTATCTACCAACCAACGTGTTAATTTTAACGAAGGTATTAGCATACCAAATGACATGGCTTACACAGCACCTTATTGGCTAAACAACCAAAGTTCACTTGGCATGTACGCTGTAGAATATCAAGACTTAGTGGGTTTACCAGAAACACCACGAGCTGTATTTGTAGATTTTAATTTAAATATTGAAGGCACACCAATTATAATTACAAAACCAGTAATTTACCGCTACTCAAAACCAGATAAAGGCGAATTATACAGACCTTTTGAGATTATTCCTGAAGTATCAGTACGTATAAGCGATAAGGTCTTTATTTTTGATAATGACCAACAAAAAGAAATTGAAGTTACGGTAAAAGCAGGTCGTGATGCTATTGAAGGTTTTATAAAAATGGCTTACCCAGATGATTGGAGCGTGTATCCGCAAAAGCAAATGATAGCAATTGCAAACAAAGGAGACATTCAAAAAGTGGTATTTACAATTGTACCACCAAAAAATAAAAGCGAAGGACTTATTACACCGATGGTTAACCTAAATGGCTATTTTTATACAGATGAATTAATAGAAATCGATTATGCACATATTCCGTTTCAAACGGTTTTAATGCCTAGCGAAAGCAAAGTCGTACGTTTAGATATTAAAACCAACGGAACTAATATTGGTTATATAGAGGGTGCAGGAGATGTTGTACCAGAGAGTTTACGCCAAATCGGTTATGATGTTACTGTTATACGTCCTGAGCAAATTTCACCAGAAAATCTTGTGAATTTTGATGCTATCGTAGTTGGTATTAGAGCTTATAATATTGTAGATGCCTTAAAATTTAAACAAAAATTCTTATTAGATTATGTAAATGAAGGCGGTAATCTCATCATTCAATACAACACAAGTCGCGGTATAAAAGTAGACAACCTTTCACCGTTTAATCTAAAATTATCTAGAGACCGTGTTACCGATGAAAATGCGTTGGTTAGAATGTTAGATCCTAATCACCCAATACTTAATTACCCCAACAAAATTACCATTCAAGACTTTGAAGGTTGGGTACAAGAACGTGGTTTATATTTTCCTAATGAATGGTCAGAAGAATTTACACCACTACTCGCTTTTAACGATAAAGGAGAAAGCTCAAAAGAAGGTAGCCTTTTGGTGGCCAAATATGGCAAAGGCAATTATATTTATACCGGTTTAAGCTTTTTTAGAGAATTTCCTGCTGGAGTCTCTGGTGCTTACAGATTATTTGCTAATTTACTATCCGCAGGAAAAGAACCAAAAATGCAACTAAAAAACTAACAACTAACTAATATGCACAACCACAACCAACCACAGCAAAAACAAAAATGGGATAAAATGTACACTATCGTATTAGTTGCAAACGCCTTATACATTGTGTTGTTTTATTTTATAACTGCTTCATTCGCTTAAACTTATGCATCAAACTTTAGAATGGATAGATTGGACTGTTCTCATTGCAACCCTTGCAACGATTGTAGGCTACGGCACATGGAAAACAAGAGGTCAAAAAAACGCAGAAGATTACATTAAAGGTGGTAGTAATTCAAAATGGTGGACTATTGGTCTGTCTGTAATGGCGACTCAAGCCAGTGCAATTACATTTCTATCTACTACTGGTCAGGCGTTTTCTGATGGTATGGGCTTTGTTCAATTTTATTTTGGACTACCAATTGCCATGGTTATTATTTGTCTGGTCTTTATTCCGCTCTATCATCGTCTAAAAGTTTATACTGCTTACGAGTTTTTAGAAAACCGATTCGACCTAAAAACAAGAAGTCTTACGGCCATTTTATTCTTAATACAACGTGGTTTAGCCGCTGGTATTACCATTTTTGCTCCAGCAATTATACTGTCTGTAGTGCTGGGTTGGGATATTGTAACGCTTAATATTGTTATTGGTGTTTTAGTGATTATTTACACGGTTTCTGGCGGAACAAAAGCCGTTACTGTAACGCAAAAACAACAAATGTTTGTAATTTTCGCAGGTATGTTTGCAGCACTTTTTGTGGTTATTAGCTTAATACCAGAAGAGGTTTCTTTTATTGATGCCATAGATATTGCAGGTGCTACAGGTAGAATGGAAGTTTTAGATTTTTCATTCGATTTAGAAAATAGATATACTGTTTGGACAGGTATTATTGGTGGTACGTTTTTAATGCTGTCTTATTTTGGAACCGACCAAAGCCAAGTGCAACGTTACCTTTCAGGAAAATCTATGAAAGAAATGCAGATGGGTTTAATTTTTAATGGTCTTTTAAAAGTACCAATGCAGTTCTTTATTTTACTCGTTGGTGTTATGGTATTTGTGTTTTATCAATTTAATCCGTCACCTTTAAACTTTATTGATGCGTCTACGCAAACCGTTTTAGCATCAGATTATGGTGATGACTATAGAGCACTTCAAGATAAACAAGCCACCTTATTTCAAAAGAAACAAACCGTTAGTTTAGCTTTATCTAAAAGTGAAGATTCGAGCTTAAAACGCGAATTATTTCAACTCGATAGTGTAGAAAAAACCTACCGTTCAGAATCTAAATTTCTGATTAAAAAAGCGGTCGACCCAGACTATACTTTAGAATACAACACCCTTCAATCTGAAATTAACGCTCTAAAATCGAATCCTGAAAGCGAAGCCTACATCTTAAAGTCTGCTGAACTTACAGCACTTTATAAAGACGCAGCAAAAGACACCCAAACTAATGACAAAGATTATATGTTTATTAGGTTTATTCTTAATCACTTACCAACAGGACTTATTGGTTTGTTATTAGCTGTAATTTTATCTGCAGCAATGTCTTCTACCGCATCAGAAATAAATGCATTAGCAACAATTACTTCTATTGACCTGTACAGTAGAAACTTAAAAGAAGATAAAGGCGAAACACATACCGTTAAAATGACCAAATGGTTTACTTTAGGTTGGGGAATTATTGCCATTATAATAGCCTGTTTTGCAAATCTTGCAGAAAATTTAATTCAACTAGTTAATATTATAGGTTCCATCTTTTATGGTAACGTCTTAGGTATTTTTCTATTAGCGTTTTTCTTTAAACACATTAAAGGTAATGCTGTATTTATAGGGGCACTTATTACACAAGCTATAGTTGTAATTGGCTGGCTGTTAGATTGGATGCCTTATTTATGGTTAAATCTTTTTGGTTGTGTTGTCGTAATTGGTATTGCTAACATCTTGCAAGTTATTCTACCAAAAAAGACTGAAGCTTAGTATTTAGAATTTGTAAATACAAATATTATGTATTAGCACTTCTCGATACTATTTGTTTATTCTTCGCAATTCACTCGAAGTGACGGTAAAAACTAAAATTGAAAGCATAACGTCAGTTAGAGTATCTCTACCTTTTTTTAGTCGAAATGTATCGAGAACTAATATAAACTCTAAATACTAATTTCGTGTAAAAACTTCTCGATACAAAATTCAAGAATAATGAATTTCACTCGAAGTGACGGTAAAAACTAAAACTGAAAGCATAATGTCAGTTCGAGTGTTTCGACCTTTTGTGGGCAAAATGTATTGAGAACCCAGGTGAATACCAAATACTAATTTCGTGTAAAAACTTCTCGATACAAAATTCAAGAAAAATGAATTTCACTCGAAGCGATGGTAAAGTTCAAATTACAAACAAAAAAAAAACACAACTCAATGAGTTGTGCTTTTTTATATAACAATTTGCTAAAGGCTAACACCAATTAGCTAAAATTGAATATTACATAGCACCCCATTCTTTTAGAGAATCTGTGTTCATTTTTACGTAATCTGCGTTACCAGCTACTTTAGATTTCTCTAATGACTTCTTAGCCGTTGCAATTGCATTTTTAGTATCACCCATTTTAGCATATAATAAAGACTGTTGTCTTAATTGCCAAAACGCAGGCTCTTTAGACATAGCCATAGCTTTATCCATCCACATTTTAGCTTTACCTAAATCTTTATCTTGTTGCATAAAATAAACCGCAGACGCATAATAATCGTTTGCAGAAGGACCAGCCATTGTCTTTTCTATTGCAGCAGTTACTGCAGCATCAGTTGGTACTTCAAACTTTACATTGGCCATTGTATTACCCCAAATAAAACCTAATTCAGCCGAAGAATTTGTAAGATTATCAAATGTTATTGTAAAGGTCTCAACTTGCATTGGCATTTTCATTGTATTAACTGTTGTTTTAGCAGCAACTTTTGTAGCATCCCATTTTCCTGGTGTTCCCCAATTATTGGTATCTGAATAAAAAACAACATCCCAAGAATCTTGACTAGGTGTAATAAAAATGGCGTAAGAACCCGCTTTTAAGTCCTGACCATCAACGGTTACAGGGTTACTAAACGTAATCATGGTATTTTTGTTTGCTCCTGTTCTCCATAGTTTACCGAAAGGTACTAAGTTGCCAAAAACTTCTCTTCCTCGCATACTTGGGCGAGAATACTCTAAAGTTACATCTGTTAAACCAACCTTCTGCTCTACTTTAGTAAATGGGCTAGGTTGTGGTGTTTCAATCTGTGCATTTACCGAAAACATTAAAGTTAAAGCAAATGTAAAAAGTACTAATCTCTTCATTTTGTATTGTGTTAAATGGTTGTTTATTAATGTGTCGTAAATTTACAACTTACCTTAAGCCTTATATGTTAACAAATACTTAAAAGGTTTTACTATTTATTTCTTGTGTTTTCTGACATAATCTAAAACGTTTGACTGTATTAAATATATTAATCGTAATATTGCAATATAATAATACAATAAGCATGGGGTTAACAAAAAGCGAAATATTTACAGACCAACAAAATCAGATATCTAATATCGCAAAAGCTTTTGGCCACCCAGCAAGAGTGGCAATTCTTCAACATTTATTTAAAATAAAATCTTGTATTTGTGGTGATCTGGTTGATGAAATAGGATTGGCGCAACCCACTATTTCGCAACACTTAAAAGAATTAAAAAACTTAGGGTTAATAAAAGGTAACATAGAAGGTACGAGTATTTGTTATTGTATAAACCAAAATAGTTGGACACAAATGAAGTCTGTAATTGCAGAATTTATTAACCAAGACATTAATGAAGAAAATAACTGTTGTTAATTATATATTATGAAATTAAAAGAAATTAAAACCATACTCACAGAAATAAAGACTATCGCTTTTCAGTTACCAGATGGCTCTTTAGTACCTAACCATTTTCATGTAACAGAAGTTGGTAAAATATCTAAAGATTTTATTGACTGCGGTGGTACAGTAAGACACGAAGAAGTTGCTAATTTTCAATTATGGGAAGCTAATGATTATGACCACAGACTGCATCCCGAAAAATTATTAGATATCATAGAACTCTCAGAAAAAATATTAAAAATTGGTAATCTAGATATTGAAGTAGAATACCAAAGCCAAACCATTGGTAAATACGACTTAGAGTTTAACGGCAAAGACTTTCTTTTAATACCTAAACAAACCGCATGTTTAGCATTGTCGTCTTGTGGCTTACCAACTGAAAAACCAAAAGTTAAAATATCTGAGATTCAAAAAACCACCTCTGGCTGCACACCAAATTCTGGCTGCTGTTAAGCTATTAATACCCTAAAATAAAAACATGTTATACCCAAAAATAGTTGCACAAATAGAAGCATTACCAAAAGTAGCTTTAGCACCAGAACGTTTAGACCTATTACAACACTTAATAAATTATGTACAAGAAAAAGTGACTCATAATAGAGCTGTAAACCTTAATTTTATTTGTACGCACAATTCGCGTAGAAGTCATTTATCGCAAGTTTGGGCTCAAACAATTGCACAATATTATAACCTTAAAAATGTAACCTGCTACTCTGGCGGTACTGAGGCTACTGCATTATTTCCTGTTGCTGTAGAAACTTTAGAAAATTCTGGATTTAAAATTGAAAAGCTTTCTAATGAAAGTAATCCGGTTTATGCTATAAAGTATTCTGAAAACAACCATCCCATTATTGGTTTTTCTAAAACTTTTGATGCCGATTTTAACCCAACTTCAAATTTTGCAGCTATACTTACTTGCTCTAGTGCAGACAAGGGATGCCCTTTTATAATTGGTGCCGAAAAGCGTATACCAATTACTTACAAAGACCCAAAAGCATTTGATAATACACCACAACAACTAGAAAAATACACCGAACGTAGTTTGCAAATTGCAACAGAATTAAACTATGTATTTTCTCAGATTAAAGCTTAATTAAACGCTAAAACATCACTAAACAAACTAATAAAAACAGAATGAGTAAAAAGGCGTTTGCAGAATTATTAGGCACATTTATAATGGTGTTTTGTGGCTGTGGTGCCATGACGGTTAACGAAATAACAGGTGGAGCCATAACACATGTTGGTGTTGCTATAACCTGGGGACTTGTAGTAATGGCAATGATTTACGCTTTTGGCCACATATCTGGTGCACACCTAAACCCAGCTGTAACCATTGGTTTTGCTGTGGCTAAAAAATTTAAATGGAAAGATGTACCATTATATCTTACAGCGCAAACCATGGGTGCGTTTTTGGCTATTTTGGTTTTATGGCTACTATTTCCTGAAAGCAGTAGTTTTGGACATACATATCCTGCAGAAGGATTTGCACCATATAAAGCTTTTATATTTGAATTATTTTTAACTTTTTTCTTAATGCTTGTTATCTTAAATGTCTCTATTGGCAGCAAAGAAATAGGCTCTATGGCGGCAATAGCAGTTGGTGGTGTTATTTTACTAGAAGCTATGTTTGCTGGTCCAATGACAAAAGCATCAATGAATCCGGCAAGATCTTTGGCACCTGCATTTGTTTCTGGTAATTTAGAACACCTTTGGCTTTACCTAACCGCACCTATAATTGGTGCTATACTTGCTGTTTTTTGCCATAAAACCATTCAATAATAAATTAAAAATACCATACTGAATTATACTATCGTAATTGGTATCCTATATTCTTGTTAAATTTTGTTTAAGCATATATTAAAATAGTTAAACATTCGTATCTTTACAATGTAGTAAAAAATAAATTACAATGGCTAACAAGAAATCAATTACACAATCAGACATTATAGGTTTTTATATGGATTATGTACTAACACATAATCACAAACCAAAATCAGTTTACGCTTTTGCAAAAGACAACAAATTTGAAGAACAAACATTTTATGAATTCTTTGGTACATTTGAAGCTTTAGAGCAATCAATATTTAAAATATTTTTTGATAATGCACATACTGTTTTAGAAAAAAGCGAAGAGTATTTAACTTTTCATCCTAAAGATAAATTATTAAGTTTTTATTTCACCTTTTTCGAAATTCTTACAGCCAACAGAAGTTATGTTGTTCATTTATTAGGTGAAAATAAAAATCAGCTTAAATCTCTAAAATCCTTAGCGCATTTAAAAAAGAGGTTTACCAACTACATTGAGCATTTAGATATTAAAACAATAGATTTAAAACAAGAACAATTAGTTAAACTCCAAAATAGAGGCTTAAAAGAATCGGCTTGGTTTCAGTTATTAGTAACTATGAAATTTTGGTTAGATGACACGTCACCTTCATTTGAAAAAACAGATATTTTTATTGAAAAATCGGTAAGAGCGAGTTTCGATTTAATAGACACCACACCCCTAAAAAGCATTATTGACTTTGGTAAGTTTTTATACAAAGAAAAAATGATGTCTAATTAATACATACTGAATACATATTCAGCCTACTATGAAAACAATAGACAGTATTCCAATTTCTAAAATATCTAGAGCATCAAAATTAGTAACCACTGGTGCTAAAGTTGGTGTAAATTATTTAAAATATTATGGTGACAAGATGGTAAAATCTAAGGAAGATGCCAAAGAACGTCTAAACCAAAACAATGCAGAAGACATATACAATAGTCTAAAAACGCTAAAAGGTAGTGCCCTAAAGGTTGCGCAAATGCTAAGTATGGAAAAAAGTATTTTACCACAAGCCTATGTGGAGAAATTTTCTTTATCTCAATTCTCTGTTCCGCCTTTATCACCACCATTAGTTATAAAAACATTTAAGAAATATTTTGGAAAACATCCCGAAGATATTTTTGATACCTTCAACGCAACTTCAGTTAACGCTGCCAGTATTGGCCAAGTCCATATTGCAGAAAAGAATGGGAAGAAATTTGCTGTGAAAATCCAATATCCTGGAGTTGCGGAGAGTATCTCATCAGATTTAGCCTTGGTTAAACCCATAGCTATTAAGATGTTTAATATAAGAGGCAACGACTCGGATAAGTATTTTAAAGAAGTAGAAAATAAACTTACAGAAGAGACCAACTACATATTAGAGATTTCACAAAGCAAGGCTGTTGTTGAAGCTTGTAATCATATTCCTAATTTAAAATTCCCTAATTATTACGAGAAATTTTCATCTGAGCGTATTATAACTATGGATTATATGACTGGTGAACACCTTTCAGAATTTGTAGCACATAACACAGACAGAACGGTTTCTAATAAGCTAGGTCAAGCACTTTGGGACTTTTATATGTTTCAAATTCATAAACTAAAAAAGGTACATGCAGATCCGCATCCTGGTAATTTTTTAATATCACCAGATGGCGACTTAATTGCTTTAGACTTTGGGTGTATGAAAACGATCCCTTTAGATTTCTACACACCATATTTTGAATTAGCAGATCCTAAATGCATTAGTAACAAGCAACTTTTTACAGACAAACTATACGAATTAGAAATATTAAGAACAGATGATTCGCCAGAAGAAATTAAATTCTTCAGCAACATGTTTCATGAGTTGTTAAGTCTGTTTACAAAACCGTTTCATGTGGAAGAATTTGATTTTTCTAATCCAGACTTTTTTAATAAAATCTCAGAAATGGGACAACGTTATTCTAAAAGCACTAAGTTAAGAAACATGAATGGTAACCGAGGGTCTACACACTTTATATATATTAATAGAACTTTCTTTGGCCTTTACAACCTTATGTTCGATTTAAAAGCACAAGATGTAAAAATCAATAACTTTAAAAACCTGTAAATGGCTAAATTTAGTTTTGAAGACATCGATAAAATGCACCATCTGTACCGTATCAACTTAATAAATAGTTGCTCTGGTTATAAGTCTGCAAATCTTATTGGTACAAAAAGTGAAGATGGTATTAGTAATGTTGCTGTATTTAGTTCGGTAACCCATATAGGCTCTAATCCTGCTTTATTGGGCTTTTTTTTAAGGCCCACTACAGTAATGCGCAACACCTATCATAACCTTAAAAAAAGTGGGTCTTATACTTTAAATCATATTTACGAAGATATTCTTGAAGATGCACACCATACGTCTGCCAAATACGATGAGACGGTTTCTGAGTTTAATGTTACATCGTTAAATGAAGAATACAAACCAAATATAGACGTACCTTTTGTTAAAGATTCGCCTATACAAATGGAAATGGAATTTGTTGAAGAATACCCAATAGCGGCTAACAATACCATATTAGTTATTGGTAAAATAGTAAATCTTTTTGTAGATGATCATTTAATAGAAAAGGATGGTTTTATTAATCTTGCAAAAGGAAAAATAGCTAGTATTAATGGGTTAGATGGTTATACAATACCAACTTTAAAAACAAGATTAGACTACCAACGTCCAAAACCAGAATTTTCAAAATAAGATAATGAATGAAAATTCTCATAACAGGTACCACAGGCTATATAGCTAAACGACTAGCACTTCAACTTCTCGAAGACAACCATGAGTTAGTGTGTTGTGTACGCGATATGAGCAGAATACCAGATGAAATAGAAGAACATCCTAGGTGTACATTCATTAAAATAGACTTTTTAAAGCCCAAGCTAGCTAACATACCTAAAGATATAGATGCCGCGTATTATTTAATACATTCTATGGCAACATCTTCTAGTAATTTTGAAACTTTAGAAGAAGATTGTGCTGCTAACTTTAAAGCACTAGTTTCTAAAACTCAATGTCAACATGTTATTTATTTAAGCGGTATTGTTAATGACAAATCGTTATCTAAACACCTAAAGTCTCGACTACAAGTAGAACATACTTTAAAATCTGAAGCTTATGCATTAACCACATTTAGAGCTGGTATTATTGTTGGTAGTGGTAGTGCCTCATTTGAGATTATTAGAGATATCGTAGAAAAGCTTCCTATTATGGTAACACCTAGGTGGCTAAATACAAAAACGCAACCTTTAGGTATTAGAGACGTACTCACCTACTTATGTGGCGCACTTTACAAAGAGGAATTGTACAATAAAGCGTTTGATATTTTTGGACCAGAAGTTTTAACTTACAAGCAAATGCTTTTGCAATTTGCAGAAGTAAGAGGCCTAAAAAGACACATACTCACGTTACCAGTTTTAAGTCCTAAATTATCATCCTATTGGCTCTATTTTGTAACCTCTACATCATTTCAGCTCGCCTCTGCATTAGTAGATAGTATGAAGGTGGAAGTAATAGGAAGACCTAGCGATATTAATAACCATATTGCTATTACACCAATGACTTATAAAACTGCGGTAAACTTAGCTTTTCAAAAAATTGAACAAAACTCTGTAATTTCTAGTTGGAAAGATGCCGTTAGTAGTGGTGTCTTTAGAGACCAATTATCTAAACATATAGAATTACCACAATTTGGCTGTTTTAAAGATGTAAGATACAGAACAATAAAAGATGAAAACTACACCATAGACCGAATTTGGAGTATTGGTGGTCGTAATGGATGGTATAGTTTTAATAGACTATGGAAACTCAGAGGTTACATGGATAAACTCTTTGGTGGTGTAGGTTTAAGACGTGGTCGTACACACGACACGTATTTAGAAGCTGGCGACCCTTTAGATTTTTGGCGTGTACTATTGGCAGATAAAGACGAAAAAAGATTACTGCTTTTTGCTGAAATGAAATTACCTGGGGAGGCTTGGCTAGAATTTAAAATAGTAAAAGATAAATTATACCAACGCGCTGTTTTTAGACCAAAAGGTGTTTGGGGCAGATTGTATTGGTATTCGGTATTACCGTTTCATGCCTTTGTTTTTAACGGGATGATTAACGCCTTAGTAGAAAAAAAATAAAATGTGTTGTCATTTTGAAAATTGAAGCCTTAGCGACAAGAAATCACGTAAAAAACTATGTTATACAGTTTTTAAGATAGCTTTCATAAGTTCAATATGACAAAAAAATGAAATAATGCCAAAAGGAATAAAAAAACAAAATCTACCCAAAAAAACCTGTTTGGTTTGTAGCAAACCATTCACTTGGAGAAAAAAATGGGAACGCGATTGGGATAACATAAAATATTGTAGCGAAAAATGCAAGAAAAACAAAACAACACAAGTTTAGTTTGGTTTAGATACGATTTAAGAACCATTGATAACAATGCTTTAGCAGAAGCCTGCGCAACTAAAAATAAGGTAATTGGCATCTATTGTTTTGATCCTAAATATTTTGAAACTAATAAATACGGTTTTAAAATAACAGAAAAATATCGTGCTAAATTTTTATTAGAAACTATTGAAGATTTAAAAAGACAACTTCTACTTTTAAATGTAGATCTATTAGTATTTAACACTAAGCCAGAAGCTATTATTCCAGAAATCTGCGCAAAATATAAGGTTACAGATGTTTACCTTCAAAACGATTGGACAAAAGATGAAATGGCTACAGAAAATGCCATTAAAGCTAAATTAGAGCACGTTAGTTTTCATAAATCGTATAACCAACTTCTGTATCATCCTGAAGATATAAATTTCGAAATAGAAAAAATACCACAAGTATTTACAGTGTTTAGAAAGAAATTAGAAAAGTACGTGGCTATTCGTGAAGCAGCTGTTATTAAAAAGTTACCAGAATCTAACCGTATTGAAAATGACACTAGAATTCCGACTTTACACGACTTAGGTATAGCTGATTTTAAAACACACGTGCATTCTGCATTCCCTTTTAAAGGTGGAGAAACAGAAGCACTAAAACGTTTAGATGATTATTTTTTTAATACCAAAAAACTCGGATTCTATAAAAAAACAAGAAATGGTTTAGTTGGTACGGACTACAGTTCAAAATTTTCATCATGGTTAGCTAATGGGTCAATCTCTGCAAAAACCATTTATTGGAAAGTTAAACAATTTGAAAAAGAGCACTATAAAAACGAATCTACTTATTGGCTCATTTTTGAATTAATTTGGCGCGATTATTTTAAATATGTATCGTTAAAATACGGTAGCCAAATTTTTAAACTAGATGGAATTTTACATAAAGATTACGAATGGTCTACCAATAAAAATCAGATTAAAAAGTGGATTAATGGTGAAACAAATTCCGACTTTGTAAACGCTAATATGTTAGAATTAAAACAAACTGGGTGGATGAGTAATAGAGGTCGACAAAATGTAGCTTCGTATTTCGCTAAAGAGCTAAAGCTAGATTGGCGCATTGGTGCAGCTTACTTTGAATCGCTTCTTATAGATTATGACGTACATAGCAATTATGGTAATTGGATGTATGTTGCTGGTGTTGGTAATGATCCGAGAGATCGTAAGTTTAATGTACAATTACAAGCAGAACGCTACGATGAAAACGGTAAATTCAGAAAACTTTGGTTACAACCTAGTTTGTTTTAAGCCACCAAATAAAAACATAACACCAAAAAAAAAGAACATTGAACAACAAAGAGGCCCTACTTATTTTTCCACACCAATTATTTAAAAATTCAGAACTTTTAGATATCGAAGGTTCTATTTATTTAATTGAAGAATTCTTATTTTTTAAACACTATAAATTTCACAAACAAAAAATAGCATTTCATCGTGCCACGATGAAGTGTTACCAAGCCTATTTACAATCAAAAGGAAAAACAGTTCATTATATAGAAGCCATAAACGATTTATGCGATGTTAGACAACTCATTCCAAAATTAATAGAAGACGGTTTTAATACCTTTCATATTATAGACCCAACAGATAATTGGCTTCAAAAACATATCAATTCTGTTTCTGATACTATAGAAATTAAGTGGTATAATAATCCCTTATTTATAAACACAAAAGATGAATTAAGCGCCTTCTTTAAGCCCTCAAAAAAGAAATTTTTTCAAACGTCATTTTACAAAAACCAACGTCAAGATAGAAATATTTTAATGACTGGTGACCAACCCGAAGGTGGTAAATTAACATACGATTCTGAAAACAGAAAAAAATACCCAAAAGATAAAACACCGCCACCAATTCAGTTTCCTGATAAAACTACGTTTCACAAAGAAGCAGAAACATATGTAAATACATATTTTAAAAACCACTATGGAGAATTAACTGATTTTGCCCTCTACCCTATTAGTTTTGAAACGGCAAATGATTGGTTTCAGCAATTTTTAGAAGTTCGTTTTCATGAGTTTGGTGTGTATGAAGATGCTATTGTACGCCAAGAAAGTTATTTAAACCACAGCATTTTATCACCATTAATTAATATAGGATTACTAGAGCCACTACATGTTATTAATGAGGCTATAGCATATGCTAAAAAAAATGATATTCCATTAAATTCTACCGAAGGCTTTTTGCGCCAAATATTAGGGTGGCGCGAATTTATAAGAGGTGTTTATGAAGTAAAAGGCACCGAAGAACGCACTAAAAACTTTTGGAACTTTAAACGAAAAATCCCTGCTTCATTTTATGATGGCTCAACGGGAATTGAACCTATAGACGATGTCATTAAAAAAGTTTTAAAAACAGGCTATGCCCACCATATAGAACGACTAATGATACTGGGAAATTTTATGGTATTGTGCGAGTTTGATCCTGATGAAGTTTACCAATGGTTTATGGAATTGTTTATTGATGCCTACGATTGGGTGATGGTACCCAATGTTTACGGTATGAGTTTATATGCCGATGGTGGTTTAATGTCTACAAAACCTTACATAAGTGGTAGTAATTATATAAAAAAAATGAGCGATTACAAAAAAGGAGATTGGCAGCCCACTTGGGATGGTCTGTTTTGGACGTTTATGGACAAACACCGTGATTTCTTTTTGAGCAACCCTCGTTTAGGAATGCTTATTAGAACATTTGATAAAATGAAGCCAGAAATAAAAGAAACGCATTTTAAAAATGCAGAACACTTTTTAAAGCAACTTTAGTATGGCAGATAGAGAACATATAAATGTAGTTTGGTTAAAAAGAGATCTAAGATTACAAGATAATGAAGCGATTACCACTGCCTTAAAAACTGGCAGACGTGTTATCTTATTTTATGTTTTTGAACACGCATTACTTAACGATAATCATTATAGCCAGCGCCACTTTAACTTTATAAAAGAAGCCTTAAGAGACCTTAACACACAACTAAAACCTTACAACTCTAAAGTATTAACAGTAACAAGCGATATTACGAGTGCCTTTAATCAGTTACAAGAATTTTATAAAATAAATACCATTTACTCACATGTAGAAACAGGTCTGCTTCTAACGTATAAAAGAGATAAAGAATTTAAACGCTATTGTAAAAATAATTTTATAAAGTGGGTAGAAACTACTAATAATGGTGTAGAGCGTGGTTTAACAAGCAGAAAAGATTGGTTTGAAAATTGGGAAGTTTATATGAATAAACCTCTTGAAATATTTAACCCAGCAGACAACCAACTCGTCTCTAATGAAGTTATTGAGAGGTTAGAAAAAGTATTTAGCATTACCTGTTTAGAAACACCAAAAGAAGCACCGTTTCAAAAAGGGGGAAGTACTGTAGGTTGGAAATATGCAGATTCGTTTTTTAATAGCAGACATGAAGCGTACATGTATAACATCTCTAAACCAGAAGCATCACGAAGTAGTTGCAGCAGAATTTCACCATATGTAGCTTGGGGTAATATATCTATAAGACAAGTATTTCAAAAAGGGCAAGCGATTAAAGCGGTTAGTAAAGATAAACGTCATATTTCGGGCTTTTTATCGCGGTTGCGTTGGCAAGCACATTTTATTCAAAAGTTTGAAATGGAGCATACCATGGAAGAAGCAAGTGTAAATAAAGGCTACCATAAACTAAAAAAGAGTATTTCTGAAGACTACCAAAATGCTTGGTTTAAAGGTAAAACAGGCTTTCCGTTAGTAGATGCAAGTATGCGATGCCTTCTTGAGACAGGTTACGTTAATTTTAGGATGCGTGCCATGTTGGCATCTTTTTTTACACACATACTTTGGCAACCATGGCAGGAGGCCACACGGCATTTATCGCAACAATTTTTAGATTTTGAACCTGGTATACATTTTCCACAATTACAAATGGCCGCGGGTGAGACAGGTATTAATACACTAAGAATATATAATCCTACATCAAATAGTTTAAAACACGACCCAGATGCTGTATTTATAAAAAAATGGGTGCCCGAATTAGCAGAATTAGATACACCGTTTATACATGAGCCCTATCTAATGACCGAAATGGAACAAACATTTTACAACTTTAAACTAGGTGAAGATTATCCGCTACCTATCGTAGATATTAAGATAAACAGAAGACGCGCTAGTGATATTTTATGGAATATGAGAAACGATACTGAAGTAGTACGTGAAAGTTTTAGAATATTAAAGCGACATACTATTAGCGAAAGAAACCGTCTGTTGAGAAATGAATAATATGTAATTTTTGGGAGTCATTTTCTTACAATCCTAATAATGTGTTAATTTTTGTTTAACTATATATACTAAAGGTTAAACATTTTGTAACTTTGAATAATTATGATACTTAACACTACACATCACAACTCAGAACACAAAAAAATTATTGCCGACTTAATTGGCAGCTCTTTTAGTTTGGTACAGAAATTGAAACTTGGTGGCGTAGGATCTAAACGCATGATTGTTGATGATGTAAGTCCGAATATGAAGTCAATGATGAACGTGGTATCAGATGTCAATTATGCAAATATAGAATTACGACCAAAAGGCGTTTTGGTAATGATAAACAAAGGGTTAAAAAACTTTACATGGGTTATTCCTTATTATCAACTCGTAATTTACAAAACAAACGGATCTAGTATACACGCCCAAGGTCGTTTTGTTCACTTTAGAAATAGTAAAACATTTAAAGAAAATAAAAAATTCTTTGACAAATTACTTGACGAAAAAGTAAAATACGATACACAATTTACAATGCCTCAAGATTATGACTTTAGAACTTAAACATATAGACCGCATCATAGAAATGGCATGGGAAGACAGAACACCTTTTGATGCAATAACATTTCAATTTGGGTTAAAAGAACAAGAAGTTATTACCTTAATGCGACGTGAGCTAAAGCCTAAAAGTTTTAGGTTGTGGCGCGCCAGAGTACAAGGAAGAGCAACAAAACACAGTAAAAAAAGAACTTTTGAAGAGGGCAGATTTAAATGCTCTAGACAAAGATCAATATCAAATAACTCTATTTCAAAACGTTAATACGTGCTTTGATTTAAATCTAGGGTACTTAAAGCCAGCACATTAAAAAGATTTTATGAAAACAGAAACAATTTCTAACAACAAACAAGCAGCATTCAATGGTTTTTCTACAGAAGACATTGGTGACGACCACCTTTTTACAAATTTAGAAACACCAATGAAACCTAATGCTTTTGAAATGTCTAACGACGAAAAGAAAAAGCGAATATCAATACTATTCTCTGAGGTAATGGATGTGCTAGGTTTAGACTTAACAGACGACTCACTAAAAGGCACACCAGACCGTGTTGCTAAAATGTATATTGAAGAAATATTCTCTGGTTTAGACCCTAAAAACAAACCAAAAGTGGCTTTGTTTGATAATAAATATCAATATAACCAAATGTTGGTAGAAAAAAATATTACCTTCTACTCTAATTGTGAGCATCACTTTGTACCTATTATTGGTAAAGCACATATTGCTTACAAATCATCTGGTAAAGTTATTGGACTTTCAAAATTAAATAGAATAGTTCAGTATTATGCTAAACGTCCTCAAGTACAAGAGCGTTTAACAAATCAAATTGCAAACGAATTAAAAACAGTATTAGAAACAGAAGATGTTGCAGTTATTATTGATGCTAAACATTTATGTGTGTCTTCTAGAGGCGTTAAAGATGATACGTCTGCAACTGTAACAACATATTATGGTGGTGAGTTTAACACCTCTGCAAAAATTGCAGAATTACAGAACTATTTAAACAATTAGGCTATGAAAACAATAGAAAAGGCTGTTGAATTTGAAAATAGAAAGTTTGCTTTCAAAACAACAAGCGACAGAATCTTAGCAGCAAGAGAAGCTAAAGACTTAATATTAGAAGTAAACGAGCTATACAAGGAAAAAAAGGATGCTAAACTCATGGATTTGATGAAGCGTCTTACAGCAATAAAACAAAAAATAGAAAAACGTTTAAAAGGGAGACCTTTAACAGAATCATAGTTATAAAATATGAAAAGATTAATAGTAATCGGAGGAAGCAAAGGTATTGGCAATGCAATAGTCACATCTTTGCTTTCTTCTTATGATGAAATTGTAAACATCAGTAGAACAGCGCCAGCACAGCAACACCCCAATTTAAAACATTACAATTGTGATGTCATTAACGATGAATTACCCGATTTTGATACTGCAGATGGGTTAATATATTGTCCTGGAAGCATCAATCTTAAACCTATAAATAGACTAAGTATAGATGATTTTAAAAATGATTTTGAAATCAATGTACTTGGTGCAGTTAAAACAATACAGAAATATCTTCCAGCTTTAAAAAACGGAACAACACCAGCTATTTTACTTTTTAGTACAGTAGCAGCAAAATTAGGGATGCCGTTTCATGCAAGTGTTGCAGCTTCAAAAGCTGCAGTAGAAGGTTTAACAAAATCTTTAGGTGCAGAATTAGCACCAACTATTAGAGTTAATGCTATAGCACCAACTGTTACAAATACAGATTTAGCATCTAAATTGTTACGTAACGACAGAATGATTGAAAATATGAACGAGCGTCATCCGCTTAAAAAATATCTTCAACCTGAAGAAGTAGCAGACATGGCAGGTTTTTTAATTTCTAATAAAGCAGCTTCAATGTCTGGACAGATTTTTGAAATGGACTGTGGTATTGTAAGCTTTAAACTCTAATAGATGAATCCGTTAAAAGCATTTATAGGTACATTAACAACAACAGATAAAAATGTTGTAAAAAAAGCATCTAAGTCTATATACACTTTAGCCATTAACAGCTTACAAGGTAAACCGATTGATTTAGCCGACTTTAAAGGTAAAAAGCTCTTGTTTGTAAACGTTGCTTCAAAATGTGGTTTTACACCACAATATAAAGAGTTACAAGAATTACAAGACACCTATAAAGATAAATTGTTAGTAATTGGTGTGCCTTGCAACCAGTTTGGCAAACAAGAACCTGGTAACTCAGATGAAATTCAAGAATTTTGTGAAGTTAACTATGGTGTATCTTTCCTAATTACAGAAAAAGTAGATGTTAAAGGTACACATCAGCACAGCCTATACCAATGGTTAACAAAAAAAGCGATTAACGGAAAACAAAATTCTGCTGTAAAGTGGAATTTTCAGAAATATTTGGTAGATGAAAATGGCCAACTTTTAGACCACTTCTACTCTATTACAAAACCAATGAATTCTCGTATTACTTCATATTTAAAATAAATTTTTATGTTCGGATTATTTAAGAAAACATCTCAGTTAGATAAATTACAAAAGCAATATGAAACACTTATGGCTGATTGGCATAAGTTATCTACTACAAACAGATCTGAAAGCGATAAAAAATATGCTGAAGCTCAAAAAATTATAGAGCAAATTGAGATTTTAAAAAAGTAAAACCTTGAAAAAGATTTATCTTTTCTCACTATTCTTAATTATTAATTTTGGTGGTTTAGCACTTGGTAATTATTTTATGGGTGATGCCGTATCAGAGACTTGGTACACTAACTTAGATAAAGCACCTTGGACACCTCCAGGTTGGGTTTTTGGTGCCGCCTGGACATTAATAATGTTAAGCTTTTCGTGGTATTTAGCAGAAATTTTTACCTTGCGTGCAAAAACAACACTTTGGTTATTATATAGTTTTCAAGTAATATTAAATATAAGTTGGAATTGGGTATTCTTTAATCAACAACTCACATTATTTGGTCTTATAATTCTCATATTACTTACAATGGTTATTGGTTACCTATTTATAACCTTTAGAAACGACAGACTAAAAAAAGGTAAATATCTCTTATTGCCTTACATCGTTTGGTTACTTATTGCAACCTCACTTAATGCCTATATTTTAATACATAATTAAACATGAAAATTTATACATTGCATCAAAAGCAAAAACTACCTATTGGTTTAGATCAGGCTTGGGAGTTTCTTTGTAATCCAGCTAATCTATCTAAATTAACACCTTCGGAGATGAATATGACAATTATCTCTGGTGCAGATAGACCAATGTATGCAGGCCAGATACTACAATATAACGTTACTCCTTTAGCCGGAATAAAAACTAAATGGGTTAGTGAAATAACACAATACGAAGACAAAAAGTACTTTGTAGATGTGCAATTATACGGCCCTTATGCTTTATGGCATCATAAGCATTTTATACACGAGATTAAAGGTGGTGTAGAAATGGAAGACATTATTGACTACAAAGTACCTTTTGGTGTATTGGGTCAACTAGTACACCCTATATTAGTGGCACCTAAATTAAAGAGTATCTTTAATTATAGGACTACACAACTAGAAGCGCTCTTTGGTAAATTTTAATAGAAAAATTACAATAAGTATTTCTCTAACGAGTATCAATATTAATAATGGATAAAAAAATAAACATATTCTGGTTTAGGCGCGACTTAAGACTAGACGATAACGTTGGGTTTTATAAAGCTTTGCAAAGTGATGCTTCTGTGTTACCAATTTTTATTTTCGACTCAGACATACTAGACCGATTACCAGAAAACGACGCTCGCGTTACCTTTATACATAATACGCTACAACACATGCGTAAAGAGCTTAACGATATCTACGGTAGTTCTATAGCTATGTTTTATGGTAAACCGAAAGAAATCTTTGCACAACTAATTAAAGAACATACTATAGGTTCTGTTTTCACAAACCATGATTATGAACCTTATGCTAATGAGCGCGACAATACCATAAAAGAATTTTTAAAAGATAAAAATATAGAATTTAAAACCTACAAAGACCACGTTATTTTTGAAAAAAATGAAGTCGTAAAAAAGGATGGTAAACCATACATGGTTTACACACCTTACATGCGTATTTGGAAGGAAAAGTTTAAAACTATAGACTTTAAAATTTATGATACAAAGTCGCTTTTTGGTAACCTTATTAAAGATACTAATACCGTAAACTTAAGCTTAACTGATATAGGATTTAAGACATCTAGTCAACCTATTACAGCATACGATGTAAACCCTAAAGTGATACAAAACTACGAAGAGACTCGAAATTTCCCTGCACAAGATTCTACATCGCGCTTAGGCCCTCACTTACGTTTTGGATCTGTAAGTGTGCGCAAAATGGTTGAAAAAGCAATTGCAGAAACCAATGAGATATTTTGGCAAGAGCTGATTTGGCGTGAGTTTTTTATGCAAATCTTATGGCATTTTCCGCATACGAAAGACGCTGCTTTTAAACCTAAATACGAACGGATTGAATGGCGAAATAATGAAGCTGAATTTAAACTGTGGTGTAAGGGAGAAACCGGATATCCTTTAGTAGATGCTGGTATGCGTCAACTTAACGAAACTGGTTTTATGCATAACCGCGTACGCATGCTAGTTGGTAGTTTTTTATGTAAGCACCTTTTAATAGATTGGCGTTGGGGCGAAGCTTACTTTGCCGAAAAACTTCATGATTATGATATGTCTAGTAATGTAGGTAATTGGCAGTGGGTTGCCGGTTGTGGTGTTGACGCTGCTCCTTATTTTAGAATATTTAACCCAACATCACAAATTCAAAAATTCGATAAAAATTTAGATTATATAAAACAGTGGGCACCAGATTTTCAAGAACTAACGTACCCACAACCTATGGTAGATCATAAAATGGCTAGAGAACGCTGCTTAACTACTTACAAATCTGCATTAAATTAACACAGAAAAAGACGTATTATCAACTTATTGTAAATTAAATAGACTGTAATCACAATAATTTAAAAAAAATTACGTTACGTATTTTAAGACGTTAAAGTTTTTAAGAGGAATAACCATTTTCCATAAACAATTTCAAAAGCCCTGATTAGTCTTCAGGGCTTTTTTTTGTTTTGTTCAATCCTAAAATAAACCACTATGAACTGGAAGTCCATAGTTTTAGAATAAAGAATGAAATTCTTTTTTAACATTACTTTAAAATCCAGTTACCCTTTTCTGAATTGGGCTTATCTTTATGATGCTCAAGATACTGTTAAACCATTTCATCTGTTAACTTTCCAACACTCCATGCACCATAACTTAAAGCCCAAAAATAACGTCCCAAATATTGCTGGTTCAAGCTTGGAAATTCCTTCTGTAGAAGTCGAGAAGAACGTACCTTTAATTTTTTTACCAAAACGCTTAAACTCAAAGAAGGAAGATGCTCAACATACATATGAACATGGTCTTTGCTTACAAAACCTTTTAGAATTTGAACATTTTCTGAATTACATAGCTGTATTAACAAATCACGGCAAGGATGCTGAATATCATCTTCTAAAATAGAATAGCGATATTTCGTCTCCCATACTGTAGGCTTCCCCTTTTTAGGACAACTCAAATTACTTATTGAATGCGAATTCTTACGATAGTTTGACATAAAGCAAAACTAAAACATTTATAGAAACTAAAATAACTACAATAAAATTGCAGCGTTTAAACCTTTAGCTATATAATAAAAATAGGAAGAGATGCCCTATTTAATTAACTAAAAACAGAATATTAACTGTCAAACTGCTTTAGGGCAATTCAAAAGGTGATTGTCTTTACTTTTCTTTTAGAATCGTTGTCATTAAGTCTAAGAACTTTAATTTCTTTTTCTTCGTTAGACTTACCATAATTTTTATAAATCGTAACTTTTAAACTTGCTGGCCCTGTTATTTTCTGCACACTATCTGAGTAGTAATCTACAGAAATTTCATAATTACCTTTTATCGCTTTCTTAATCCAAAAGCTTTCTGGACCGTAACCATCTGTCATATCTTCAGATAATTTACCACCATATTTAGAGGTTTTATTTGCATAATTAATGACGTCCCCTTTTGGGTTAGTTATGTACAAATCTAAATCAGTCTCACCATGATTCCAATCTACAACAACTCTAATATCTGTTTTAATGGGTTTATATGTTTGTCTTAATTCCTTTAGCCTTTTTCCTTTATGCATATTAACTAAACGAGATAACTCAACATACGCTATTTTCTCTATACCGTAATAAATTTCTTGTGCATCTTTATTAAGCAAGTCACCGTTTACTATATTTAAGAATAAATCGATAGACGCCTCAAAATCAACATTTGCCTCATAAGCTAAAGCTAGATCTCTGTAAGATTGCGGATGCTCTGGGCGTAATTCTAAAATAGCTTTATAAACATATACCGCTAAATCATAATTTTTGTATTGCTCTAGTTTATAAGCTAAGGCTCTTATAAGCTCGTAGTTATCTAAATCTATCTCGATAAGGTTTGTTACAATTCTTAGCGAAAGATCTATTCTGTCTTTTGTCTCAAAAAAATCAGCTACATCTAAAAAAAACGAAGGTGTACTTCTGTAGGTTTCTCTAATTTTTAAATACGCTTCATAAGAAGCTTTGGTCGAACTTTGTTCGCTTATATATTCTATATAAGATGCATTTTTATCCCATGGCTTTATCGTTGAAACCTCAATTATTTTTTCATTTAAAATTTTAATATTTGCTTCATCTTCTAATGAACCAGCTTTAGTGGTAATAATTATAACCCCTTTAGCACCTCTAGAACCATAAATTGCATTTGCTGTTGTAGCATTAAGAATAGATGTAGTTTTTATATCTGTTGGATTAATATCATTTGAATTGCCTGTAAACGGAATACCATCAACGATAATTAATGGCGCTCTATTTCCGCTCAACGTACCAAAACCTCTAATTCTAAATGTACTAGAACTACCAGGTAGACCACTTGTAGAAACAACCTTTACACCTGCTACTTCGCCAGCTAAACTTTGTGATATATTCGAAAAATCTTTAGATTCAATTTGCTCAGAAGTCACAACTGATGCAGAACTAGTAAACGATTGTTTAGTTGTTGTAGCATAGCCTATTACTACAACCTCTTCTAAAAGGTCACTTTCTCTAAGTGCTGCATTATATGTGTTTAAATTAGTTACTATAACCTCTGCTGTAATCATTCCTACATAAGAAAATAGCAGTATATCACCTTCATTTGCGTTTATAGAATATTTACCATCAAAATCTGTTTGAGTGCCTGTATTTGTACCTTTAATTACTACCTTAGAAAAGGAAAGTGGAAGCCCATCACTTAATGTAGTTATGGTGCCGTATATTACGTTTTTAGTTGTATCTAATTCTGTGTTATTAATGAGCCAATTATTTACAATATTATCTCGTGCATTAGTTATTTCAATTTTAGATGAAGAAGTGGTATTTATTCTTGGTTTTTGACTTCTAGGGCTTCTCTTTTTCTTCTCACGCTTTACAATAAAATCTTTAGCATACCAATCTCTTAAATCGTCGTAGTCGTCTTTTAACTCATCTTTTCTATCTGCTATATTTTCTATTAAATTTTGTTGCTGTACTTTAGACTGCGATAGTCTGCGATTGTATGCTTCTAATAATTCGGCTGGAGGTTCAATTTTATAACGCACATAATCTTCTAGTCTATCTAATACTATCATAGATGTGTATGGAGTAATTAGATGATAAGCTTTAGCTAAATCAATAATTTTATTTTTATTTTCTTCTTTATTTATTTTTAGATACTTTAATTTATTTTTTGCCCATAAGCGCCTCACTGTTTTAGAAGTTGCCGACGAAGTCATATCTACCTTAATACGCTGCGTAATTTCGTTGCCATAACCAAACAATAACTCAATTGGTTTCTTTTGAACATACTTACCACTAAAATTAAAATCTTCATTAATCACTGTTTTGGGTTTTGGGTACGTTTCATAAAGAGTATTTTCATGATTAACGCCAATAAATTGAAATGCTTCGCTCTTAATTAAGCTTAATGCGGATGCGTTTGACTCATTATTTAGATTTATATATTTTCCGTCATTTTTAGTTGCTAAAAGCTCTAATAATTCGTGATTTGCAGAAGTAACCGAATTAACACAATACAATTTTGAATTTTTATTTAGCTCAATTTCACCAAGATTATGCAGACCGTCTGAAAACAAAATAATTTCATCAGGTTTTATTTTAGGTAAACTTTTATAAGACGTGCCACCATCGTAGTTAACCGTCTTTAAAAAGGTTAATAATTGGTTACTATTACCTGCATTTATTTTAAAATTTTTTGTGTTTATTATGGTATTACTAAACACAATTAATTTTACGTTTACATCATTTAAATACTTTAGATAATCTGAAATTAGGATTAGCTCTTTTTCTGCTTGTTTATAGTACATAGAATAAGATGCATCCCATAAAACAGTGACACTTTTAGGTTTAGTCTTTAATCTGTTTTTTGGCACAAAAGCTTTACTAATATGAAAGTATTCGTTAAACGTTTGTAATGAATAAACGTCTTCCGTTGGGAAGCTAATCTTTAAGTTTCTGTCTAGATTAATAGCATTAATTTGATGTTTTGCAACTAATGATGTGCCTGTCTTTATAAATTAAAGATCATCGCAAAAGCTTTCATTAACCTTAGGCATGCTATTTATATTATTGCTTTTTATTTCAATTTTAAAACTATTAACAGAGTCTTTAAATCCAAAAGGAATTTCAAATTGGTAATTTTTATCATTTATTAATAAATTCTGTTCGTAGGTAATAACAATTCGTTTGTAACCCTTGGCTGGTATTGGGTAAACCCTCGCTTTATAATTATTACCTTGAGTTTGCTCTAATAATGCAGGATCTATACGCTGTTTAATCGTATTCTCGTAAGCCACTCTACCTAATTCTTTTTCTACAACCACGGCAGATCTTAATTTACCATTTAAATCCATTGCAAAATGAGACACACTTTGCCCTTGTGCTAAAGGAAAAGCTAATTCACCTTCTAAAACTCTATTAAGTCTGTTATAAAAAGTCATATCGTAAGTAACTGTGGCATAGTTTCCAGAAATTTCTGCATTTACATATAGTTGATCTAGCTTTAAACTAGACTTATCATTTAGCGTTATTACAGGAAAATTTTGCGAATAGTTAGTGTACGTGACTAGTAGAAGTATAATTAGTAGTACTTTTTTCATAATATTTAATTTTAATGATTACTTAATCTTTTTAACTGCTATAATTTCGGGCAACAATGCTATCGCTGTTAAAACAAGCGTATTGCTTTTCTTTTTGTGTTGTGTTGTAGGCACATTGGCAATAGCATTATTTATGTGAGATTGACGATTGGGCAAACGAAGCATCACCACGGCGTTAGTAGCTGCTTCTATAAAATTTTCTTTAGTTAAGGTATAAGCTACCTCTACACCATCGTCTTGTAATGTTTTTACACTAGATTTTGGATGCTCAATAACATATAGTAGCTTTTTAATATCTGTAGCTTTTACTTGGTTTAATGCAACACCATTATAATTAGAATACATAACTATGCTAATAAGATCGTTATCTGTAACGCGCTTTGTTAATAATTTAAAAGCTTGTTTAAGAATTACACGGTCTTCTGTATTAAAACCATCTGCATAGGTTTCTATAAGAAATGTGATGTTTTTTGTGTTAGTAGAATCTTTTTTTACACTGTAGTTTTCTACAACAAAAGTGATTAAATTATCTATTGTAACTGCGTCTGTTTCAATATTTTTTTCTTGGGTGCTACCTATAAATGATAGCATCAATACAAGTGCTGTGGTGATTAATTTTTTCATTGTTAGCCGTTTTTAGTTACCCTAAAACTAACGGCAATACCTAGAATATAAAACTGAGAATGAGTAAAGTGGGACTTTGAGTGAGTTAACTACACTAAAACCTTTTTAAGTGTTTTACCACGTTGTAGTTTACCAGAGTTGGTTTCTACAAAGGCGTCTAAAGCATAAATTGCTTTTGGTATTTCAAACTTATCTAGCGTTTTTAACGTCTTTATTTTATTTAAAATAGTAGTTATCGCTTCGGAAGGATTTTCTATTATAAGCACTAATTTTTCGCCAAGTGTTTCGTCTTTTATACCTGCAACCATAAAGCGTTGTTTTAGTATAACGTGCAACTTCGCTTCTATTTGCTCCGGAAACAATTTTACTCCACCAGAGTTAATTACGTTGTCGTAACGGCCTAACAATTCAAAACTTGTATCTGTAATTAAACGCACTATATCATTAGTTACCACTACCGTATTAGTGATTTTGGGCGCCTTAATAACTAAACATTGCCTATGGTCTTGAGAAAAATGAATGGATGGCAGTGCCTTAAAATACGGCTGGACTTTTAAAAATTTTGATTGAAGTTGACGTACTGCAACATGTGTAACCGTTTCTGTCATTCCGTAGGTTTCATAGCTGTTACAAGGACTCTCTATTAATTGTGCTTCTAATGATTTTGAAACTTTAGAGCCACCAATAATTAGCGTTTTAATATTATGAATAGCATTACTATTATTGCGGACTTGCAATGGTACCATTGCAGAAAAATGATAGGTTTTATTTTTATTAATTTGAAGCTTAGAAGTTGGGTTTACACAATCTATTTCTAAACCCAAAACCATAGCGCGTACCAACATCATTTTACCAGCAATATAGCTACTAGGCAAACAATGAAGTGCTTTATTTGTTGGTTTTAAATTAAAAAACAAGCCCGTTGCTATAGCAGAGTTAACCATAGCTTCTTTTGCTAATTTGATTGTTTTTGGTATTCCAGTAGAGCCCGATGTACTTACATTTACACACTCGTTTTGGTCTAACCAATTTATTAAAAAACTACCAATTTGTACTTCGTAAGGCTCACCATCTTTAATAAAATCTATAGCAAGCTCTTTTAAATATTTAGGGTTAAAATGATTTCCATTTAACTTAAAACTATCGTGTATTTTACTAAATGAAGGCTTCACTTAATCTATAACTTTATAATCTTCCTTTGGTGGAGCTGTTACTTTTCCGAGTAAACGTTCTTTCCAGTTATTCCAACCATATAGTTTTGAGAGCACTAAAATAATAATAGGAAATATAACAAATACAGGTACTACAATCTCTGCTAAAGAAGCAGCTGTAGGGTCTGAGGTGTCTTTTAAAATAGAATACGTCTGAAAAGCCGTCCAGTCTGCTGTTACCAATAAGGCGGTAAACAAATTATTAGCAGCATGAAAGCCCAAGGCCAATTCCATACCATCGTCCATTAAAGTAATGATACCCAAAAAGAAGCCCGTGCCTATGTAATAAATCATAATTACATACCCTAATTGTTCTACCTCAGGGTTTGCAATATGAAGCATCCCAAAAACTACAGAGGTAATAATTAATGGTACCCACTTATTTTTTACAACAACACCAATACCTTGCATTAAATACCCTCTAAACAGGTACTCTTCGCAACTGGTTTGCAATGGCACTAACGCGATAGCAATTACAGCTAATATTAAAAAATTATTAAGATCAAAATTCCAAACATAATCCTGTGGCGACATATAATAATCTAATAACACCAGGCCAGATGAGAGTATACCCCAACCAAAAAAGATGAGCCAAAAGCGTTTCCAATCTATTTTATCTCTCGCAGTAGTTAAGTTGGTAATAGATAATTTGTGTATAAACTTATTTACCAAAAAGAGACCAAAAAGACCTACAGCAAAAGACAAAAGCATTAAAAATAGATTAAGGTTAGGCTCTAAAAGCCCCATTAAAGTGCTTTCATCTAAACCAAACATATTTAGGCCTTGGTTTTTAGCTTCTAGCAACGCAGCAATGGTAAATGGTATTTGGCCAGCAAAAACAAAAAAGATAATTATTACGGTGCCCAACAAATAGCGCCAACCGTCGTGCAAGCCTTTGTAAGCTTGTTGTATGTAATTCATAGTTATAAATTAAAGGTCCAATTTTTGTTTAAATCGTAATGCAAAGTACCATTTTTTACAGTTAATGGCGAATCAAAATTATTTGTAAATAAACTACCTGTACCTAAGCCTTGCGGCCTATTATTACCAAGTGTATACGTCCATTGAGAAATTGCGTTTAAGCCTATATTACTTTCTAGCGCACTTGTAACCCACCAGTTAATCTGTGCTGCTTCTGCCAAATCAATCCATTCTTTACTTCCTTTAAAGCCACCAACCAAACTTGGTTTAAGGATAATATACTGTGGTTTTATAGTTTGTAAAATATGTGCTTTCTCTTTAATTTGAAAAACACCAATAAGCTCTTCATCTAATGCAATTGGTAATGGTGTCTTCTCACAAAGCTCTGCCATAGCTTCAAATTGCTTAGGTTTTATAGGCTGTTCTATAGAATGTAATTGATACTCTGAGAGTTGTTTTAATTTTTCTAAAGCATGTTCTGGTAAAAATGCTCCGTTAGCATCTACTCGCAATTCTATATCTGATGCTGAAAATTCTTTTCGTATAGATTTAAGAATATCTAATTCTGATTGAAAATCTATAGCACCAATTTTTAATTTAATACAACTAAAACCAGTAGCTATTTTATCTTTTATTTGTGCTCGCATAAAGGCCTCACTTCCCATCCATACCAAACCATTTATAGTAATTGGTGCT
>JAOEWO010000049.1 GCA_028383925.1 Winogradskyella sp. | reverse complement strand
AGTTTCCTTTAAGGAAAGTAGCATTCTTATATTTAGTTGAAATCTCTTTTGTTTTTGAGTTTTCAATTAATTCAGATTGATATTTATCTATTTGTTGTAAATTTTCATTTTGGTCTTTAGAGTCAGTTGAGCAACTAAAAATCAAAAGAATTGATAATAAGGTTAAATAATTAAAGATTTGTTTTTTTCATAATTAATTGATTTTCAAAAAATTAACATTAATTTTTGTGTTTGCCAAATGTAACATAACGACATGATATAAAATCGTTTTAATCTTTTACAGCTGATATTAAAAGAAGTTAGTTAAAAAAATAAGAACATCAAGTGGCTTAATTACAACGAAGTAATATTATTTGAGATTTTTAGATTTTATTGTTTTTAATAGTCTAATTACACCATAAACAACAAGTGTTTGCACTATAGTATTAAAAATAATCACCGACCAAAATATAGATGTTGTTGCAGCATAAATACCCTTTTCTGGAACTAATCTGTTTTATATACTGGTTGGGAAAGAGATGATCTCATCTATTATTTTAAATAGAAAATTAGGATCTCCCTTGCTAACTATGTAAAACATTAAAAAGCCTAGAGCAATGTTTATTAGTAATACAATAATAAATATTTTCAAGAAGGTTTTTATCTATTGTAATGTTAACTTTCGTCATTAAAAAACACCTTATAAAAGTGCATTTTCTTCACTTCGTCGTAACCACGTTCTAAATATTCTGCCGATGCGTCTGGTGCATCTATATCTAATTTTATCTGAATATTAGTATCGAGTTTAATTTCGGTTTTAATCTTTTGTTTTTGCTTTTTTAGTGCAATTTCAGAGACATCAAATTGGTTTCTAATGAGTACTTTGTTATCTGTTTCGTAGTTTTTTTTATAGTCTTCAAAAAGCTGAATATGATTTTCTTCGTCAAAAACTTCTTCTTTAAATGTTTCTATATTTACAATTTCATTTTCTTTAAAGAAATCTACTGTTTTTGCTAAGAAATTACTCTGTTCTTGCCCACCAAAATTAGGTTGTAAAACTTCTTTAGAAAACTCACGGCAAAGCTCAATACAATTTTTAGTATGTTGGTTGCTATCGTCTGGATATTTAATGTTTAAAAAACTCTTAATCCAGTATTGTGTATCGTAAGTATTATTATCTACGCTAAAGACAATTTTACCTTCCATATCTGAGGTGTTTAAGATTAAACAGCCTTTATCTACTTTTTTTGCTTGTATGCCTTTTTGTACTAAAATATCGTAGCTATTTTGTTCTAAATAGGTTTGAAAAAATTCAGTTTTATTTTCAATTTTATAGATACCAATAGCATCGGTAAAATAGTCTTCGTATTGTACGTTTTCAAAATGACAAATAAGCACATCGCCTGTTTTTATTTGGGCAGAATTACTTTGTTCAAATAGTTGCGTAACAATATGTTTTGAGATGTCTACAAAATCTGCATCTTCACTAAAAAGCTGATCGCTGTACGTGTTTATTTCATTAAGACCAACATTACTGTGGTGATGAAAACGGTAGCTTTCTGCAACGCTAACAAATGGCTTTAAAAGATAAGGTAACATTAAGCTATAGGTGGCTTCATCAAAATGCACAATAGCATCAGAAAAGGCATTTTTAGTACCGTTAAATTTGTTGCCAACTTTATGAATGATGCAATTTTTTATAGATGCTTTTTGTCTTTTTATCATGAGTTTTCTACTTGTATTAAGTTATGTCTTGTACTACTAGATTTTGGTAAAGTACTAATTAAAATATAAGATTAATTTACGGCTTTATCTATTAATTTATTTTGTAAACGACTACTGTTTTAGCATCGCTTAAACAGATAAGTTCTAGACCTTTTTCTTTGTCTAATTGTTGTAATTCTGCAGTAGAAATTCCAAACACGGGGAAGTTAGATATTAATTTTGCCTGGCTATCAAAAAGGTAAACTTTTTTAGACTGTAAATCTGTTGTTGTAACATATATTTTGTCATTAATATAAAAGATTTTTGGTGGTGTATATTCACCATAATCTAAGTCTACAAATCTAGATTTAATTTGCAGTTTGTTTTCTGTTAGCGATACTAGTGTTTTACTCGTTGTCTCTATTTTATGCTTATCTGGCAGATTAAGGGTTTTGTATGCTAATTTACCTTTAGTGTCTACTTGTATTAATTGCCCTAAAACATTAGACGTTGTAAACTTATTTTGGTATAAATAAATATCGTTTTCAGAAAAATTTATTTGGTCTTTTACAACAATTCTGTCTTGCCCTTGCCTGTTTAAAATTTTTAGAGTTTGCCCAGCTTTAAAAACAATATAATCTTTTCGGTTTACTCTAAAATGTTTAGGTTGAGATGTAATTAAAGACGTGTTGTTTTTATAGGTAAATCCACCAATGGATTCCCCCTTAACATCATATAATAAAAGGTCTTTACCTTGGGTAACTAAGAGTCTGTAGTTTTTTTGGTTATCGTAGTCAAAAACAGAAAGTGGTTGCGTAATATTATCATTAAATTTTAGCGGAAAATTAGAAACATCGTTACCATTTCTATCTAATACATAAAGTCTATTTGTTGTTGTAAAGGCCAGTTGTAACCTGCCGTTTTTGTAGGTGTCTATTTGTTCTATTTTACCTATAATTTTATTTTGTAGTTGTTTTTGCCAAAGTATATGACCAGAGCTAGAGATTAGATACAACATGTTATTTACATCTTGCACGGCAATATCATGGGCTTTTGTAAGATGGTTTTTTAACGTTTGAGGTGCGCCAATTAAGTCTGCATTAAGTGTGGTTGTAAAAGCTTCGGTTACAGTGTTTAAAGCTGCTCTTTTTTTAAATTGTTGCATTATGCCATTAACATGTGCGTAATTGTCTTCATATATAAACTGTACAGCATTGGCATTATAATTAGAAACCTTTGTATCTAAAATTTCAGATAAGCCTTCCGAGTTTCTAAAACTAAAAATGGAAGCTTCATCACTTAAGTTTTTACTCATATTAATAAAAGCTTCAGACTTGCCTAATGTGTTATTGTTTAATGCCGATGTAAGTATGGACTTAATCTTATCTATGGAGTTCGAAAAAACAATAAAATTAGTGTAGACTGCAAAAAAGTCAGCATTATCAAATTTTATAATGGGGTGTAGGCGTGTTTTAAAAAAATCGGGTGTTTCAAACTGATAAATTTCTATGGACCTAAAAGTTTCATAGTTCGTTTTGTTAGAGAGTGTTTCTAGAACTAAATCTGGGTCTAAAGTGTGTAAAATTAAAGCATCATCTATATGCGCAATTTCATTTGTAAAATTTAAGAATGTTTGGGTACTATCTTGAAGTAGAGAATTTAGTTTGTTTAAATTTTTATTGAGTAATGCGTAATTATCATAAGTAATGCTAAATAGTGCTTTTGTGTTTTCTGGTGCTAAATTTACAGTATTTGTTTTTTGAGGTATCGTGCGCTCAAATGCATCAATATAATTGGGTAATGAGTCTTTAGATTTTATAATACCATTATAGCTAAGACTATTAGTCGAAGATTTAATATCTAAAACAGTATAGCTAGTAGATTTACTGCTGTCTTCTATGGTTTTAAAAAGAAGTTTTGAGTAATCAGACTTGTTAGTTTTAAAAATTATTGAAGCTACCGCTTTTTGATCTGAGGTTTCTATAAGTTTTATTAATTCTGAAGCATTAGTATTATCAGTTTTAAGATTTTTAACAAGGTTAAGATTATTAGAAAGCACAAAAGTATTACCAATCACTTTATGAAATACTATAGTTGTGTCTAACTGTGTTTTATTGATGTTAGATTCTAATAGTTTTTCTGAAATATGATTCGGAATAGAATCGACTACAAATAGTTGAGGTTTGTTGTGAGTAAGGACAATGTAATTGTTAGAGTCTAGAAAGCCAAGATAAACCGCATCATCTGTTTTAAGATGTTTTAATACAGGTTTACATTGTTTTAAATTTTTATAATTTATTGAAGAAAGTATATCATGATTTTCAATACTCGTTACAAAATCATTGAGTGCGTTTACTTTAATAAGTGATTCTGTATTAATTGGTAAATAATTATACGGCTTATTAGTTTTGCTGTAGTCTTTTTGGCACGCTGTGAGTAGTGTTATTGTAATTAATAAAAAGCCGAGTTTTTGCATCAGTAGTTTTTTGTAAGTACAAATATAAAAAGTTATAAATCTAAAAGGTGTTGCTCTGGTAATAATCTAAATGATTTTCTGTGGTATTTTGTAGGGCCGTATTTTTTTATGGCTGCTCTGTGTTCTTTAGTAGGGTAGCCTTTGTTTTGTTTCCAATTATACATAGGAAATTCCTCGTGTATAATCTCCATGTAGGCATCGCGATAAGTTTTTGCTAAAATAGAAGCTGCAGCAATGCTTAAATATTTACTATCGCCTTTAATGATGGTTTGATGCGGAATTGTTTTGTAAGGTTTAAACCTGTTTCCGTCTACAATTATAAATTGTGGTGTTGTTTTTAGGAGATTAATAGACTCATGCATCGCTTTTATCGAAGCATTTAAGATATTAATCTTGTCTATTTCGGTTTCAGAGATATGTTTTACAGCAAACGAAAAGGCTTCATTTTCTAGAATAGGTTTTAAAAAGTTGCGTTTTTTTTCTGAAAGTTGTTTAGAATCATTTAATATTTTGTTTTTGAATGATAAAGGTAAAATAACAGCCGCTGCTGTAACGGGTCCGGCCAAACAGCCACGGCCAGCTTCATCTGTACCACATTCTAAATCAAAGGATGAAAATCTGTTTATTAAGCTCAAAATGTTAAATTTTGAACAAAGTTAAAATTTAAACGCAACCCTTTTACAGTTTTTACATCTATATTATGAGTGCAAAGTTTAAAACAAGAAAAAAAGCGAAATGCCACCTTATATTGTCAAATTCGCAAATTCGTTAACATTTTTTTGGCAAAAACACTTGGTTATTTAATATTTAATTAAGATGTTTGCAACTAGACTAACTCAAATAATTGTTTTATGAAATTAAAATTAACATGGTTATTAACGCTTTTTATGGCGTTCGTGATGCAATTTTCTTTTGCACAAGAAAAAACTGTCACAGGTACAGTTACCACAGCTTCAGACGGCTTACCGCTTCCTGGTGCTAGCGTAATTGTAAAAGGGACCGCTAGAGGTCAACAAACAGATTTTGATGGTAAGTATACCATTAAGGTCACTGAAGGGGACGTATTAGTAATCTCCTATGTAGGTATGGATAATACCGAAGTAACAATAACAAGTGCTAATACTTATAATGTAGCTCTTAAAGAAGGTAATCTTCTAGATGAGGTTGTAGTTGTAGGTTATGGTACTGCTACTAAGCAATCTTTTGCTGGTTCTGCAACGGTTGTAGATGCTGAAAAGATTGAAAATAAAAACTTTTCAAACGTATCTCAATCCTTAGCTGGTGAAGCAGCTGGTGTAACTGTAATTAATACTTCAGGTCAGCCAGGTTCTGTATCAACAATTAGAATTAGAGGTTTTGGTTCTGTTAATGGTAACAGAGCACCACTTTATGTGGTAGATGGCGTGCCGCTTTCTTCGACTGCGTCATTAAACTCTATCAACCCAGGTGATATTAAAACCACTACAATTTTAAAAGATGCTACTGCAACTGCTATTTACGGTTCTAGAGGTGCTAACGGTGTAATTTTAATTACAACTAAGTCTGGTTCTTCTACTGAAAGCTTTATTGAAGTAGATGTAAGAACAGGTATTAACACTCAAATTATTCCAAGGTATGATGTTTTAACATCTCCAGAAGAATATATGGAATTTGTTTACGAAGCTAAATTAGGGCGTGAGACTTTACAACCTACAAATGCTGCGTCTGCTGCTAACCCAACTGGTTATGTTTTAGATAGGTTGTTTGCTGATCCAGGTGTTACAAGTGATACTTACATCAACCAAGGGTATAACATGTGGAATGCTCCAGGAAACCAATTAATTAACCCTGCAACGGGTAGATTTAACGAAGGTGTTACTAGAAAATTTACTCCAGAAACTTTTCAAGACGAATTATTTGGTGACGGTTACCGTTACGAAGCAAACGTAAGAATGGGTGGTGGTAATGAGAAAAGTAAATACTTTATCTCTGCTGGTTTCCTAGATGATAATGGTGTGCCCGTTAATTCTTACTTTAAAAGATATAATACACGTATTAACGTGTCTTCACAAATTAAAGATTGGTTAAATGTAGGTGCTAATATTAGTTATTTATATTCTGAGTCTCGTAATAACTCATCTTTAGGTGGTGCTGAAAACACATTTGAATTTGCTGATAAGACTCCACCACTTTATCCTGTGTTTTTAAGGGATGATGATGGTAATAGAGTTATTGATCCTGTATTAGGTGGTTTTGAGCCAGATTACGGTTCTAACTCTTCTTTAGGAAGAACACGTCCAACTAGTGACCAGTTAAACCCTTATGGTGCAGCTACTTTAGATTACAATGGTACAGAACGTTACGAAGTTGTAGCGAATGCTAACTTAAATGCCAAAATTACAGAGGGTTTAACTTTTGAAACATCTGTTGGTTTACAATACTCTAGCAGCATCGGTAAAACGATGAACAATCAATTTTATGGTACTGGTACATCTAACGGTGGTTCATTATCACAATTAGATCTTACAACACGTACATTAAACTTTTTACAGTTATTACGTTACAGTAAAGATTTCGGAGATCATAGTTTTGAAGTTTTAGCTGCGCACGAAAGTAACCAGTTAGAGCAGCGTTCACTTAGTGCTTTTAAAACGCAAGCAATCTTACCATTAGGTTTAGAATTAGATAATTATATTGTTGCACCTTCACCAGTAAGTGGTAATATGATAGGTAGAACTTTAGATTCTTATTTTAGTCAATTAAACTATAACTTTGATAATAAGTATTACTTAACTGCTTCTGTACGTAGAGATGGTTCTTCAAGATTTGCTAACAACAAATGGGATACATTTTTCTCTGTTGGTGCTGCTTGGGTAATCTCTAACGAAGGATTCTTAGAAAATAATGATCTTGTAAGATATTTAAAGTTAAAAGGGTCTTACGGAACAACTGGTGATGAGCAAGGTGTTTCTTTTTACTCTGGTATCAACTTATTTGATGTATCTAACTTAAACGGTGGTTTTGCTGTAACGCCTAGGTTAATTGCTAACCCAGAGTTAACTTGGGAGAGAGCAACACAATACCAAGCAGGTTTAGAATTTACATTAGGTGATTTCTTAGACGGTTCTTTTGATTACTTTATCAAAGACACAGAAAACTTATTCTTTGACAGACCTAACCCTATATCTACTGGTGTAGCTAGCGTATTAGTTAACGATGGTGTTTTAAGAAACTCTGGTTTCGAATTTGATTTAACTGCACATTTAGTTAAAAAAGAGAATTTTACGTTAGATGCTACTGTAAATGGTATTATATATAGTAATGAGATTAGAGAAATGCCTCTAGATCCTTCTGATGAAAACAGACCAAATGATTTTATTAATCTTGCATCATACGCTTATGAAGAAGGAAGATCTATTTTTGATTTTTACATGAGAGAGTATGCTGGTGTTGATCCAGGTGATGGTTTCCCAGTATGGTACGAGTATTTTGACGATGCTAATAATAACGATATTTTAGATGATGGTGAGAGTATTCAATCTTTAACACCTTATTTAAATGATGTTAACCCTGATGCTAATGTTAAGAGAACAACTACTAAAACTTTTGCAGATGCAACTGAAAAATATGTAGATCGTTCAGGTATTCCAGATTTGCAAGGTGCGTTTAGATTAAATGCTACAATTCATAATTTCAACATTTCTACACAATTTACTTACCAAATTGGTGGTTATGGTTATGATTTCCAATATGCAGAATTAATGCATGATAATAATGGTGGTATATTAGGTACTAACAGACATACCGATGTTAGACAAAGATGGCAACAGCCAGGTGACATTACATCTGTGCCAAGATTAGCAGATCGTGTTGTTCCTAACATTACATCTCAGTCAACTAGGTTTATTACCAAAACAGATTTCTTAGCTTTAAATAATATTTTAGTAGGGTATACTTTACCTTCAAAAATGTTAGGTGACTCAGGTATAGATTTATTAAATATCTATGTATCTGGTGATAATTTATTTATAGCTTCTAGAAGAGAAGGATTTAACCCTAATACAAGTCAAACAGGTAACTCTGGTCGTGCACGTTACGCACCATTATCTACGCTTACATTAGGTTTAAGACTTAAATTTTAAATTAAAAAAAAGCAATATGAAAAAAAATGTAATTAAATTAATCGGTTTTACAGCGTTGGTGTTTTCACTACAAAGCTGTAATGATGAATTCTTAGAAGAAGCGCCATCTGCGTTTATTACTGAGACACAATTGGCTGACGCCGTTGCTGTTAACCCTGACATCGCCGCAGGTACTGTGGATGGTCTTTATGTAACAATGTTTTCTAGTGGTAGTGGTAACACAGGTGGACATGATGATTTTGGACAGAAAGCTTATGATATATTTATGGATATGTTATGTAGTGATATGGCTTTATCAAACAGTTCTTTTGGTTGGTATAGGTCTAGTATTACAGAATATCAAGCACCTTTAGATTTTACTTTTGGTGATAATCTTCAGGCATGGTCGTATTATTATACGCTTATATTTAATGCTAATTTAGCTTTAGCCAATTTTGGTGGTGAAAATGGTGATCCAGAAGTTCCTGAAAATAGATATTCTTTAGGTCAAGTATTGGCTTCAAGAGCACATTCTTACTTCATGTTAACACAGTTGTTTGCTAATGATTATGATCCAAATGCAGAGATTTTGCCATTGTACCGTTTTGCTAATCCTTTAGGACAAGGCAAAGCGTTAACTTCAGAAATTTATGAGGTTATGGAAAATGATCTTAATAGAGCTATTGAATTACTTGATGGTTTCAACAGACCGAGTAAAGCACAAATAAACCAAAGTGTAGCTAAAGGTATTTTAGCTTACGTTATTGCTTCTACAAGAACAAGATGGGATGAAGTTGCTGCTTTAAGTGATGACGTTCTTACTGAATCTGGTGCTGTACTTATGCCATCAAATAATAGTACTTTTGGTGCATTAGGTGGATTTAATAATGTTGCTAACCCAAGTTGGTTATGGGGTGTTGATCTAAATGAAAATACTGGTGTAGGTTTATTATCTTGGTGGGGTCAGGTAGATTTCTTTTCTTACAGTTATGCTGCAGTAGGTGATACTAAAGCGATGGATGCTGGTTTATACGAAAGTATGAGAGCTGATGATGTAAGAAGAAACCAGTTTCTCGATGTACCGGGTTTAAACTATTTACAACCTTTAAACAAGCAGTTTGATGAGTCTAGAGTTGAGTTTGGTACTAATACCTTAACGTTCTCAGATTACCATTACATGCGTTATGCTGAGTTTGTTTTATTAAAAGCTGAAGCTCTAGCAAATATGGGTCAAGATGGTCCTGCTAGAACTGCGTTAAACGAATTAGTTTCTGAGCGTATTGGTGATGCATCTTATTTAAATGCATTAAACGGTGATGCTCTTAAAAACGAAATTTATAAGCAAACACGTTTAGAGCTTTGGGGTGAAGGAAAAAGTTATTTTGCAATGAAACGTAATATGGCAACAACTCAAAGAGGTACTAATCACTTATCTTTTGTAGGTGAGCCAATACCTCATAATGATGAGCGTATGACGTTTGAAATTCCTCAATTGGAAATTCAGAATAACGGAGACATTAATTCTCAGAATTAATATACACTAATTAAAAACTTATCTCATAATGAAAAATATATTTAATAAATCATTCATTCTACTTGGTATGCTAGTCATACTAAGTAGTTGTGATGAACAAGAAGTAACAAATGACCTTTCTAATTATGTTTCATTTGGTACACTTACAGGTGGTCGTGATATGGCAACATTAGCTTTTGATGTTTCAGAGAATGCTTCTTCTACTGTAGATGTTAAGGTGATCGCATCTGAGACTAAAAGCTCAGACAGAACCTTTACAATTTTAGTTGATGATGCTTCTACACTTACAGCGGCTTACACAGTGCCTAGTACTGTAACAATCCCTGCAGGTTCTAATGAAGGATCGTTGTCTGTTAGTGTAACTGATGATGCAACGTTAGGCTTTGTAACTCAAACTTTAGTGTTAAGTTTTGAGGATGAAGTTGGTGTTGATTTTGGTGTGCCATTAACAATTAATATTGCACAAGAGTGTTTATTTAACCAAGTACAATTTGTACTTACATTAGACACATGGCCAGATGAAACAACATGGGCAATCTTTGATATTAGCGTTACTCCAGCAGTAGAGTTATTTTCTGGTGGACCTTATGTTAATCCTGATGATGATTTCGCAGTATTAACATTTGACTACTGTTTAGAAGCAGGTAGTTATGGTGTATTAGTAAATGATGCTTATGGTGACGGTATTGCTGATGGTGGTTTCACTGTATCAGTTGGTACAACTGAAGTAATTAACAGTCCTGTAACGGGTACTGGTAGTTCTGCTACGTTTACTATTGACTAATTATAATTATTATTAAAAAGGGGCTGTTATTTATAACAGCCCCTTTTTTTATATATTCATATTACGTATCTTTATAAAAAAAAGTTTGTTATGAAATTAAGAATTTTACTACTATTAGTATGTTTCGTACAATTGTCATTTTCGCAAGACAGATTTAGTTATGATTATAATGAAAATCTTTCTAAAGAAAATAATGCTTTAATGGAGAGGTTACTCCTTAAAGAGTATCAACGAAACCAAAAAGTTAGTGCTTATTTAGTGCAAAACCCAACGGTTAATAAGTTTCTCTATAATGATACCGAAGTTACTTCGGAGCTATATGATATAATTAATGGTAAACCCGTTTATTTATCTATAGATAACTTAGAGGCAGCAAGAGCTACAAAAACAGCAGCGCTGCAGCCAGGTGGTATAACAGGTTATAACCTTACTGGCGCTGGGATGACAGTCGGTGTTTGGGACGGTGGTCCAGTACAAAACGACCATCCAGAATTTATGACTTCTGGCCCTTTAGATTCTAGAATCGATAATAGGGATATTACACTTGTTGATGGTGATACAGGCTTTAGCAATCATGGGACTCATGTTTCAGGTACAATTGCAGCCAGCGGTAGTTCAGCAGCAGCAAGAGGTATGGCAACTGATGTTATTGTTAAATCTTACAACTGGTCAAATGATGATGCCGAAGTTGTTGCGGCAATAAACGATCTTAATGCACCGATCATATTATCAAATCACTCATATGGTATACCAATTACACAAAATGACGGACCGCTAGATTCTTTCTTTATGGGTGCATATACTGGTGGTGCAAGAGCAGTAGATGATATAATCTATAATAATCCTCAATATTTAATGGTTATTTCTGCTGGTAATGACGGTAATACAAATTACCCAGATGGTATGTTTCCTGGTTATGATAAGTTAACGGGTAATAAAAATGCTAAAAACGCCTTAATTGTTGCTAATGCTAACCCACAATTAATGCCGTTTTCTGATGAATTAGCACAGCTACCTATTAATGCAGGTTCTAGCCAAGGACCAACAGATGATCTTAGAATTAAGCCAGATATTGCTGCTGACGGAACAAATTTATTTTCAACTATTTCTAATAGTGGTTATGCAACTTTTACAGGGACATCAATGGCTGCACCAAATACTACGGGTTCATTAGTGCTTATACAAGAGTACTACGAACAAGTGAACGGAGCTTATATGAATTCTGCAACCTTAAAAGGTTTAATTTGTCATACCTCAGTAGATGATATTTTTGCGCCAGGACCAGATCCAAAATTCGGATGGGGTTTCTTAGATGCTTTGGCATCAGTTAACACAATTAACGATGATACAAACGGTGAATCTGTAATAGATGAATTAAATTTGGCACAAGGTGAGACGTACTCATTTACATTTTCTGCTTCAGCTGGTGATAATTTAAGTGCTACAATTAGTTGGGTAGATTTACCTGCAAACCCTTCTACAGGTATATTAAACGACCCTACATCAAGATTAGTTAATGATCTAGATTTAAGAATAACTAAAGATGGTGTAGATTATTTACCTTGGAAGTTAGACTACTCTTCTACAAGTGGTTTTAGTAATTCTAAAGGTGATAATCTGGTAGATAATATAGAGCGTGTAGATATTGAAGCACCAGAAACAGGCATATATACCTTAACTGTATCACATAAGGGAACTTTACAAGGAAATGCAGGTGGTCCATTTTCACCACAGACGCAAGACTTTTCATTAATACTAACTGGAAATAATTTAACTCTTAGTGTTTTAGAAAATAATCTTGACAATAGCTTACTTTTATTTCCAAACCCTAGTAAAGGTGAATTTACAATTAACTTTGATTCACAATCTAATGAAGATATAAAAATTGAGGTTTATGACTTAAGTGGAAGACAAGTTTATAATAAAATCTACTCTAATAATAGTTCAAAATTTAATGAGCGTATTGTTTTAAATAATGTACAAACCGGTGTTTATATTGCTAAAATTTCTGAAGGTAATAGATTTACATCACAGAAGCTTATTATAGATTAATATTATAGTTAATATTATAATTAAAGAGATCACCTTTACGGTGATCTTTTTTGTTACAAAGAATCTCTATTTATTCATTATGCAATATTTTATACTTTTCTTTGTTTAACTTTTATAGTTTTTTTAAATGCAAAAATATATTTATATAATATTACTAGTTCCATTATTAAATTTTAGCATAATAAATGCTCAAGTGAAATTAAATAGAGGAAATGCAAAACGCACAGGAAATCCATTTGGTGAAGATTCAACAAAATCTAAAAAATCTACTGGATTCGATAAGTTAGCATCTATTGATATGTACCTTCAATTTACCAAAGAAAAAGATTCTGCTATTGTAGATACAACCTTAACTATTTCTAAGGCATATAAGTTTAACTATCTACAGAAAGATAATTTTGGATTAATGCCTTTTGCTAATATTGGTCAAACGTATAATTCTTTAACTTTTAATTCATTTCAAAATAAAACTTTACCATTATTTGGTGCAAGAGCTAGGCATTACAATTATCTTGAATCTGATGACATAAAATATTATGAAGTCCCAACCCCATGGACACGACTAACCTATAAAACAGCTTTTGAACAAGGACAGATGTTAGATGCGTTTTTTACTGTGAACCTATCAAAACAATTTAATTTCTCATTAGCTTATAAAGGATTAAGATCTTTGGGTAATTATCAAAATACTTTAACAAGTTCTGGCAATTTTAGGTTTACCTCAAATTATAAGTCTAAAAATAATAAATACCAAGCAAGAGGTCATATTGTTATGCAAGATTTGCTAAATCAAGAAAATGGTGGTCTGTCAGTAGAAGATATAACGAATTTTGAATCTGGGAATGAAGACTTTTTAGATAGATCTGTTTTTGACCCTAATTTACAAAATGCTGAAAATGTTTTAGAGGGTAAAAGATTTGTTTTTGAGCAGTCTTATCGTCTAACCAAAGAGCAAGATTCTACAAATACTTCAACACTTTCTGTATTTAACACCATTAATTATGATGATAAATATTTTCAATTCTATGAAAATGCTACGTCAATAGCTTTTTTTGGTGATATATTAAACAATGACATTAACGACAAAGTCACTTTAGAGAATTTTAATACTAGTTTAGGTTTATCATATAACAATAAGTACATAGGCGATTTAAGTTTTGCTGTAAATTACAATAATATAAACTACGGTTATAACACAACACTTTTCTTGCCTACACAGATTATACCTAATAGAATCAAGAATGATTTCTTTTCAGTTGAAGCAAACTATCATAAAAAAATAAAATCAGTAACAGTTTCTGGTAGTGGGGCATTTAATTTGTCTGAAGTATTTAAAGGAAGCACACTAAGTGGTCAAATTGATTATAATTTGAATAAAGATTTAAGTTTTTCTGGTGGCATTAACATAAGCTCAACTTTACCAAATTATAATTTCTTACTATATCAAAGTGATTATATAAATTATAATTGGTATAACTTCCAAAATTTTGAAAATATAAGAACGCAACAGTTACAATTTAATATCAGATCAGATAAATATCTAAACCTTTCCTTTGATCTTTCTAATATAGACAACTACACTTATTTTAATTTAGAATCTGTAATTGATCAAAACAAGATTATTAAACCCAAGCAATACGAGGATCAATTACAATATATAAGATTAAAAGCCCAAAAAGAATTTAGACTAGGTAATTTTGGCCTAGACAACACTATAATGTATCAAAACGTTTTAAGTGAAGTTAATGTTCTCAACGTTCCAGACTTAATAATTAGAAATACATTATATTATACAAACCAACTCTTTAAGAAGGCGATGACACTTCAAACCGGTGTTACGCTAAATTACTTTACAGAGTACAATATGAATGGCTATGACCCACTATTAGCTGAGTTCTATACTCAAAATCAAACAACTATTGGTGGATTTCCTAGATTAGACTTCTTTATTAATGCCAAAATAAGACAAACTCGAATCTATTTAATGGCAGAACATTTTAATTCTTCTTTCACCGGCTATAATTATTTTTCAGCTCCAGATAGCCCTTATAGAGATTTTAGTATACGGTTTGGTGTCGTATGGGATTTCTTTCTTTAAGACAGAACATATATAAAAGACAAGATGAACTTTCCATAAAAGTTAATAAGAGCTTATTTTATTCTAAAATCGTCTTAACAAAAGTATTTTCGTTTACTAACTACACAAAAAGGTCTTCATATATTAGAGAGGTCTTTTTTTTTAGCAAAAAAGAGAAGTTTTTTACTGTATTTGAGGCTATTTAACAATGTTAGATTTTAACTCAAAAAAAGATTTAGGTGTAAAGGATTAGTTTTAAGCGTTATAAAAAAAAGATTAAAATAAAGATGGTTTAGGGGTTGTGGGATTAAAAAAGGGTTTTATATTTGCACTCCGAAACAAAATTGAGATGTTTAGTTTTGTGAGTTCATTCAAACGTTTTAAATAAGAAGGAATTATTTCAGAAACAATTTCATTTTAAGTTTGTAGGAAACAAAAAAGGGTTTTATATTTGCACCCGCTTAACGAGGAAACAAGATAAGTAAAGAAAAAAGTTCATTAACATATTGAATTGACAGCGTAAGAAAATTACTGGAAACGGTAACTTTCAAACAAGAGAATAAATCATTTAGAGTACTAGAATAATTCCTATTAATTGTTTAAGAAATAGTCGTAAGACTTAAAATTTAACGATGAAGAGTTTGATCCTGGCTCAGGATGAACGCTAG
>JAOEWO010000048.1 GCA_028383925.1 Winogradskyella sp. | reverse complement strand
TTTTCTGCTATATTTATTTTAAATCTAAAAATAATAGCATTTTTATCTGCTACTTTTCATATAAGAACAACGTTAAGCGGCTCAAATAACCACTCACCAAATTTGTAACACAACTTATTTTAAACTTTTCGAAAGAATTTTTAGGGTAATTATACTTTGAGTTGTTATATATAAAACAAGATATACCTATTATGACAAGATTACTTAAACTTTCCATCTTAACACTTTCTGCCTTTGTATTTATGAATTGCTCGGGTGACGATGATAACAATGCTGCACCAGAGCCAACAACGGTTACAGATGCAGACGGAAATGTATATAACACCATAGTTATAGGTAACCAAACTTGGATGCTTGAAAACTTAAAAACGACCACTTATAACGACGGTACACCAATTACACAATATACGTTTGCAACTAATGGGAACAATTGGGGAAGCTTAAATAACCAAGAGGAATTTTACCAATGGGCAAATACAGACGATTTAAATGACGCTGTAGATTTTGATATGCCTTTTGATTACTATGGTGCAATGTATAATCATTTTGCTATTGAAAGCGGAAAGTTAGCACCAGAAGGTTGGAGAATACCAACAACACAAGATTTTATAGCATTAGAAAATTATTTATCGGCAAATGGTTATGCAGGTATGGAAGCAACAGCTTTAAAATCAGATTCTGGCTGGTTACCATCTATTGGTAGCGGTACAGATGCTATTGGTTTTAAAGGTTTGCCTAATGGCTATGTGAGTGTGCCAGGTACACCAACATTTTCAGAAGGAATTTGTACTTGGGGAACGTTAGATGTTAATACTACAAATTCTACAAGAACTGCAATACAATTATTTGATGAGGATACGATTTTATATTCAAATAACGCCATACAGATTGGAGTAGGCATTAGGTGTATAAAAAACTAATACGTTTTAGGGTTATTATGTTGTTAGGAAAAGTACACCTTACTGAGTTGTAAGGTGTTTTTTTTATAGATTACTTTACAGCAATCATGCTAATCTCAACATTTACAAACTTAGGTAAATTAGCAACTTCAACCGTTTCTCTTGCTGGTGCAGTAGCTTCATTAAAGTAACTGCCATAGACTTCGTTTATTTGCGAAAAGTTATGCATGTCGCTAATAAAAATACAAGATTTTATAACGTTTTCAAACGTCATATCTGCAGCTTCTAAAACAGCTTTCATGTTTTCCATTACTTGTTTGGTTTCGGTTTTAATATCGTCTAAAACCAATTCCATAGTTTCTGGGTGTAACGCAATTTGGCCAGATGTATACAGAGTGTTTCCTACTAAAACAGCTTGGTTGTATGGTCCAATAGGTGCAGGAGCTTTTGATGTGTTTATAATTTTTTTCATGTTATCTTCTTGCGAAAGCAGAAATCTTATTTAGGGTTATATATTGGGTAAATTTAAGATATTTTCATTTCTAGTTACCCAGACTTTGATCTGGCTGACGTCGCTGATCGTATTTTAAATCTTTTAATAAATTAGATTTAATACCAATAAAGAAATTCCATGAGGTTTGATTACTAAATGGAATCCATGTAAAATTCATTCTCCAGCTTAATAAATCACGTTCAAAACGTAGTTGTGTAAATGTGAACCCTTGGTTTTGAAAATCGTAACCAGACGAGGCACCAACACTCCAGCGAGGTGATACTTCTACATCACCAGTAAACATTAACGAATTTGAAGAAATGGTGTTTTCGCGTCTTACATTAGTATAGTTTGTTGCGTAAACCAATCTAAGATTCCAGGGCATTTTATAATTATAAAAATCATTTTTGTCTTCGCCTTTTTCCTTGTCTCTGTCTTTATCGCCTAAGCGCTTGTCCGCAAAATCTTGAGTTTTACCAAAAAGATCATCTGTTCTGCCGTTTGCAGTTGCCGCACGTTTATCTGCTTCTTCATCTTTGTCATCATCTCCCTTACCCGAAAAACTATCGTTAGACAGCGAATAGCTAATATTTAAATTTGCAGAGGTCATTCTAAAAACACTTCCTCCATTATTAAAATTTAATGTATTAATCTTATTGTTATTACTGTCTAAAGCATAAGGGTCTAGTGTGAGTCCAAAATTAATATTCATTTTATTATTTAAAATCTGAGTACCACCAGTAACTCTAACAGGGCGCAAGTTTAAAGAATCTGCTGCAATGTCATAAGAGGTTGCAAAGTTTAAATTATTTAAAAGAAATACTTTTTCGCCTTCGGTTTTGGTAGAATCTTTAGAGCGTACTTTTGCTTCAATATTATTACCAATTGACAAGCCTACATTACTAGAAAATCTATTTCCAGGACTGCCAAAGAGTGAGTTTTCAAACCGTGTAAAATCTTCCGTTGTAGTACCATTAGCATCCATAACTTCGTAAGTTTCATAATACTGGTCAAAGGCAGGTGTAACAGTATAACTTAGAGAAGGTCTAATTACATGCCTAATAGCTTGTATTTTTGGGTTTTTGCCTTCTTTTTGAAAATTATACATACCATACAAAGTAGTACCTACACTAGCACCAACATTATAAGTTAAAAAACGATCAAAACCATTTTGTTCTACAGTAACGACTTCATCTAATGCCGAATCGTAAAAACGATTTATCGTGTTTAGAGCCCACGATTCTTCAAAGTTGGCATTAACACCAACGTTAAAATAATTAAACACCTTAAAGTTTGTGTTTACAGGAATACTGTGTCGCATGCCAGCCAAAGCATCATCAAACATTTCGCTTTTACCAAATAAAGAATCTGTTGTATTAATTCTGTATTCTGCTCTAGAATTTATTTGAAAGTTAATATTGTGAATGGCACCCTTTTTAGCACCGCTTTTTGGTGCAAAAGGAAAAACACGTCCCATTGAGGCTTGTACTGTTGGTAATGTTAAGTTTACAGACTGCGTATTTGTGTTTTGTGAATGTGTGGCAGTTAAGTTTAGGTTAACCTGTGGTTCGCCTTGAAACGTCTTTGAGTAAGACACAGAAGACGCAAGTGTGTTATTTAATCTATTGGCTTGGTTAATTTGATTTATGGATTGCTGAAAAAACTGACTACTACCTAAGTTTACAGAAGCAGAGAATCTAGAATTAGGATTTGCTTTAGCATCTTGGCTATGAGACCACCTTATATTGTAAATGGTGTTTTGAGAAAAATCTGGAAAGCCACGTTCGCTGTTTAATAAGTTTTCATATCTAAAGGCTACATTACCTCTGTATTTGTAACGCGTGGCATACGTACTTTCTAATCTAAGTCCGTAACTACCATTAGTATAGTAATCACCTAAAACAGCTAAATCCACATGATCATTTATAGCAAAATAGTAACCACCGTTTTGTAAAAAGTACCCTCTGTCATTACCAGTGTCTTCACCAAAAGACGGGAAAATAATACCAGATGATTGTTTTTTAGACATCGGAAAAAAGGCAAATGGTAACGCAATAGGCGTAGGCACATCGTAAATATACATTTGAGTAAAGCCAGTAACTACTTTTTTGTTGGGCACAATTTTGGCTTTATCCATTAAAAAGTAATACTCCGGATCTTCAATATTTTCTGATGTGGTAAATTTACCTCTACCTATAAAGAAGACCGAATCATTTTCTTTCTTGGTACGTTCAGAAATTATGGTGCCACCACTTTGTTCTGTCACAGAATTAAATATAATGGCCTTTTTGTTTTTAGTATTAAAAATTATAGAGTCTGGTTTTATAATATTTGCTCCTTGGGTAAAGACTGGTTTTTGGGTGTAGCCTGTAGAGTCTTTTAGTCTACCTGCATAAACCAGGTTTTTACCATAATCTATAACCATAACACCAGCGGTTATTTCTAAATCTTGGTAATTAATTTGTGTATCGTTGTAGAGGTATATTTTCTGACTTAAAATATCTGTAATTACAGAGTCTTTAGCTTTGTATTTTACAATGTCTTTTAAAAATTCGGTTTTCTTTACAGAATCTTGTTGTATAGAATCTATTTCTTTGGTATTAAAGAGAGAATCGACCTTAACCACGGCAGTATCCTTTACTCGTGTAGGCGGTATTTCTTTGTTCTTTGTAGGTAATTCTTGTGCGAAGCTAAACGTGTTAATAAACACTGTAAAACTCAAGGCAAAAAGTATGTGTAGACTATTTGTACGCAATCCTTTTAGATGTATTTTTGTAAAAGTATGGCTCGATTTTTGAAAGCTCAAAAGTAAAACTATTTTTTTGTCATTAATCCATTAACATCATAAACTTTATAAATTAACATTAGTGTAATATTTAGAGTTTATAAACCGTTAAATTAAATATGCAAACGTACCGTAAATATATAATAGTATTTCTAGTAGTAACATTTATTACTTCTTTAACATCACAGGGTGGCTTAGAAGCTCAGAATGATAAGTTTGTTGTGGTTTTAGATGCAGGTCATGGAGGTAAAGATCCGGGCAGGCCTACTAAAAACGGTTACAAAGAAAAACACATCGCATTAAAGGTTGTTTTAGAGCTAGGAAAGCAGTTAGAAAAGAATCCTAATTTTAAAGTTATATACACACGTAAGACAGATGTCTTTTTAGAACTTCGTGAACGCTCAGCTATTGCTAATAAAGCAGATGCAGATTTATTTATTTCTGTGCATTGTAATGCGCATCACACTCAAGCTTATGGTACAGAGACTTATGTTTTAGGTGCTAAAAACTCTGAGCGTAATATGGCTGTTGCTAAGGCGGAAAATGAAGTGATTTTTTTAGAAGACAATTATAAAGAAAACTACGAGGGTTTTGATCCTAGTTCCCCAGAGTCTAGTATTGCCATAGGTATAGAACAAGAAGTTTACGTTGAGCAAAGTATACAATTGGCTAGAAAAATTGAAGATAATTTTGGTGGTAAACTTAAAAGAAAAAGTAGAGGTATAAAACAATTAAGTCTTTGGGTGCTTCATAATACATACATGCCAAGTGTATTAGTTGAAACGGGCTTTATAACTAACAAAAAAGAAGGTGCTTATTTAAATTCTAAAAACGGGCAGCTAAAAATTGCTACGGCTTTAAAAGATGCCGTTGTAGCTTACAAAAAAGAGATTGACCAAAATGTTGGTAGCAGTATTTTAGGAATTAACGCTAGTACAAACAGAGTAGTAGAAGATAAACCAGAAATTTACAAAGACATTGTTTTTAAGGTGCAAATTGCAGCGAGTTCTAAAGATTTAGCACCCAAACCCTATAATTTTAACGGACTTTCAGATATCTCTAAAGATAAGATAGGTAAGCTCTACAAGTACTATTATGGTAATACGTCTGACTATAATAAAGCAAGAAACATGCAAGTCGAAGCGAAGTCTAAAGGTTTTAACTCTTGCTATGTAGTCGCCTTTAAAAACGGCGAAAAAATCACCATTAAAGAGGCTTTAAAATAGGCTTCAAATTAAATAGGTGTAACCTTCGGTCTTATTTTAAATTTATTGCTAATTTTGTTATTCATCAAAGTAAAGTCCATTGAAAATCTCAAGAGAAATTAAAACAGCAATATTAGTCCTTTCTGGTATTGCGCTATTTATATATTTATTTTCATATTTAAAAGGAGACAACATATTCTCAAGCACCGATTCTTATTATACAGAATTCGATTATAATGCATTAACCCTTGCATCGCCAGTGACTGTAAAAGGTAATAAAATTGGTAAAATAGAAGATATTATTTACGATTTTGAAACTGGTAAAACACGTGTTTTGTTTTCTGTTAATCCGCAATTAGAATTTTCTAAAAACAGTATTATTCGTTTATATCAAACCGGTTTAATGGGTGGTAATGGTTTAGCTATAGTAGATGTTTATGATGGTATAACGGCAAAGCCAGGAGATTTTATTGCTTCAGAGGTTAAGCCAGGACTGGTTTCTTTATTAGAAAATGACTTTTCTAAAGTAAGTTCAGACCTTGATAAAACCATTCGTTCTGCAGATACGTTAATGAGTAGTTTAAATACGCTAGTTGTAGATGAGTCAGATAATGGCTTAAAAAATACCATAGCAGAGTTAAATTCAACATTAAAATCTTTCAAAAAAACATCTAACGATGTACAAGGTGTTATTAGTAATAACGACGAAAAAATAGCGTCACTATTAAGCAGTTTCGAAAAAACAAGTAAAGATCTTGGTGTATTAGCTGAAGATTTAAAAAACGCAGGTTTATCTACAACAATTTCAGACTTAAATAAAACATTAGTAAGCATGCAAAGTTTATTAGCAAGTTTAGATAATGGTGAAGGCACCATTGGTAAGCTCCTAAAGGATGATGCACTTTATAATAACTTAGAAGGTGCGTCTAAAGAAATGGAGTTACTGCTATTAGATATTAAATTACATCCTGCCAGATACAGACGTATTTTATCAAAAAAAGAAATACCATACGAGGCACCAACCGAAGATCAAAAAAACTAGATTGTTTCAACTATGGAATATATACCAAACATATTATTCGCCATTGTCCTTATTGCAGGTGTTGGCTATTTTGCTAGAAACATTAACAAGTTAATTCGCAATATTAAACTAGGCCAAGAGGTTGATGCTAGCGATAAGAAATCAGAACGCTGGACAAACGTTGTGCGCATAGCTTTAGGACAAAGTAAAATGGTGAAACGTCCTGTTTCAGGCTTTTTACACGTCATCGTTTATGTTGGTTTTGTAATTATTAATATCGAAGTGTTAGAAATAATTATAGACGGTATTTTTGGAACACATCGTATAGGTATAGAGATTTTACCTTTATCTGTTTATGGCTTTTTAATAGGTTCTTTTGAAGTCTTAGCGGTACTTGTCTTAGTCACAGTTGTTATCTTTTGGTTACGTCGAAATGTAATTAAAGTAAAACGTTTTTTAAGTGCAGAGATGAAAGGTTGGCCAAAGAGCGATGGTAATATTATTCTTTATTTTGAAGTTGTTTTAATGTGTTTGTTTTTAGTTATGAATGCCACAGACACACCTTTTCAAGCTATGGATTCTGGTAATGTTATTTCACAATTTATAGCACCTTGGTTTAATGGTTTTTCTGTTGAAGCACTTCATACTATTGAACGCACAGCTTGGTGGATGCATATAGTAGGTATTTTAGTATTCTTAAATTACTTATACTATTCTAAACATTTACACATATTATTAGCATTTCCTAATGTCTATTATGGTAGTGTCGAGCCTAAAGGAAAAGTTAATAATCTTGAGGCGGTTACCAATGAAGTAAAATTAATGATGGATCCTGATGCTGACCCTTATGCAGCGCCTGCAGAAAGTGCCGCAGATGAGGTGCCAGCTAAGTTTGGTGCTAGCGATGTTATGGATTTAAGCCAAGTACAATTACTTAACGCATATACTTGTACAGAATGTGGTCGCTGTACATCGGCTTGCCCTGCAAACCTTACTGGTAAAAAGTTATCTCCTCGTAAGATTATGATGGACACGCGAGATCGTTTAGTAGAAGTAGGTAAAAATATAGATGCCAATAATGGTGTTTTTAAAGACGATGGCAAACAACTACTAGGAGATTATATATTAAATGAAGAATTATGGGCATGTACAACCTGTAATGCTTGTGTAGAAGAATGTCCTGTAAGTATAAACCCGTTATCAATTATATTAGATATGCGTCGTTATTTAGTAATGGAGCAAAGTGCTGCACCAATGGAGTTAAATAACATGATGACCAATATTGAAAACAATGGTGCACCTTGGCCTTACAACCAAATGGACCGACTTAATTGGGCTAACGAAGAATAAATAAGTGTTATGAGCGAGCAACTAAAAGTGCCAACAATGGCAGAGTTTATGGCAGAAGGAAAGCAACCAGAAATTTTATTTTGGGTAGGTTCTGCTGGTAGTTATGATGATAGAGCAAAGAAAATAACAAAAGCTTTTGTAAAAGTTTTACATAAAGCTAATGTAGATTTTGCTGTTTTAGGCACAGAAGAAAGTAATACAGGTGATGTTGCAAAACGAGCAGGAAATGAATTCTTGTTTCAGATGCAAGCCGTCATGAATATTGAGGTACTTAATGCTTATGAGGTAAAGCGTATCGTTACTTGCGATCCGCATTCATTTAATTGTATAAAAAACGAATACCCAAGTCTTGGTGGTAATTATGATGTTATTCATCATACACAATACATACAAGAATTAATAGAAGCCGGTCGTTTAACTGTTGAAGGTGAAACATATAAAGGCAAGCGTATAACTTTTCATGACCCTTGTTATTTAGGCCGTGCTAATAGTGTTTATGACGCACCTAGAAATGTACTTAAAAACACCAATGCAACATTAACAGAAATGAAACGTCATAAAGGTACTGCTTTGTGTTGTGGTGCAGGAGGAGCACAAATGTTTAAAGATGCTGAACCTGGAAATAAAGAAATTAATGTTTTAAGAACAGAAGATGCTCTAGCAACCAATCCAGATATTATTGCAACAGGTTGTCCGTATTGCAATACTATGATGACAGATGGTATAAAAGCTAAAGAAAAAGAAGGAACTGTTACCGTTTTAGACGTAGCAGAACTTATTGCGAACTCATAACGGTAGTTTATGACCTTGTTTTCAAATACTCAAATAGAAATTACAGAGCTTCCGAAGTCAGAGGATTTGAATTTGCATCTTATTTCTCCAAAATATTTTAGAATTATACTCTTTAATACCACCTTGCTACATACAGTAGTTATAGCTTCGTTTTTAACCTTTAGTCTTTTGGTAGATGAGCCAGAGGTTAAAACTGCCTTTTGGTATTTTTTAGTTGTGGCTTGTGTGCTATGTGCTATTTCAGTCTTGTTTTATGCCATTGGCTTTAAAAAACGTAAGTATGCCATGCGCGAAAAGGATATTACTTATAGTCATGGCTATTTACTTAATAAAACCGTTACATTGCCTTATAATCGCATACAACATATAGAAATTGCACGCTCATTTTTAGCACGTAAATTAGGACTATCTACTTTAAAAATATATTCGGCAGGCCAGTCTGGTGGCGATTTAGCCATTAAAGGTTTGCCAGTAGATGTTGCAGAAACGCAATATGCTTTTTTAACTAAAATTATAAATGAGCGCTCATAATTTTGAAACACCAACGCGCCAATCTGCCAAAGGTATAGTTGTAATTTTTGGTGTTAGTCTTTACCGTATCCTTAAAGCAACTATTATTATTTTTGCCGCTTTAGTCTACAAATTTATAAGTAGTGGTAAGACGGCCTATCTTACAAGTACCAAATTTATTTTAATTACTTTAGGTGTACTCTTACTTTTTTTAGTCATCGCTATTTTAAGATATCTTAATTTTAAGTTTTATGTAAGTAGTGATTATTTTTTCTTGCAAAAAGGCATATTTAATAAAGAAGAAATTTCGGTATCTACATCAAAAATTCAGAATGTATATATTAAACAAAACGTCTTACAGCAAATTATAAATGTCGTATCCTTATCTATTGAAACTGCTGGTGATGACAAAACTGAAATTGAGATTTCGGCCTTATCTAAATCTAAGGCAGAGGCTTTAAAAACATTGCTATTAAAGGTCGCTAAACCTGAGACGTTTATTGATGGCGAGATTGTTGAAGATGCTGTTTATTTTAAAGCATCCATTAAAAAATTATTTTTGGAAGGCGTAAGTGAAAATCATTTTAAAAGTTTCGCACTAATTTTTGCGTTTATTATTAGTATTTATAATGATATTAAAGCGTTTGTAAACCAGCTAGAATTAACATCAGCGTTTGGATCGTGGTTTCAGCTCGATGAAGAATCTTTAATGACATTTATTCTTTTTAATGTTACAATCGTTGTCGTCTTAATTATAATGTCGTTCTTTTTATCTTTAATAAGAATGCTTATTCAAAATTTTAATCTCACTGTTAAACGAAAGTCCGAAGGTTTAGAAATATCAAAAGGCTTATTAAATAAAATTAATTTAAGCCTGTCCGCGAGTCGTATTCAAAACACAACACGCACTACAAATAGATTAAAGCAAGCACTAGGCCTATATAAACTGTCTTTTACACAGGCTATGGCTAATAAAAAACAACAACTTAATTTTAATATAGTTGGTTTAGGTAAAACACAAATTAATGAGTTGTTAGAGCAGTTTTATCCCAAAGCAGAAGAACGCCTAATTAAGCACAAGCCCAATAAATACTTAATGTATCGTTTATTATCTGTAAGTATATTAACGCTTCTTTTGCTAAATATGCCCTTGTATTTTGGTCCAAGATCTTTACTATTTTTAAATATCCCAATAGTAATGTTAGTTGTGGCAAGCGCAATTTTTGCTTATAAGAAAGCATACTATTATTTAGATAGTAATTATATAATTGTTGGTAGTGGTAAACTTATAGACACACATACCAATTTTTTAGAAATTAAAAAAGTACAAGCAGTAAGTTTAAACCAATCTATTTTTCAGAAAACTAGAGGATTAGCTTCAGTTGTGATTTATACGGCTTCAAAACCACTAACAATTCCGCATGTAGAATTAACAACGGCTTTAACTATTAAAAACTATTTACTTTTTAAAGTAGAATCTGAGAATAAAGATTGGATGTAAAGCTTTATTTTTACCATTGAAAATTTAATAATTATGCTAGTAAATTTTGATACTTTACCAGAAGAATCTCGTGTTTGGATATACCAAGCCAATCGTACTTTTACAGAAGATGAATGTGTGCAATTAGAGACACAACTCAATACTTTTATTGAAGCTTGGACGGCTCATGGTAAAGATTTACAAGCGGGCTACAAAATTGTTTATAAGCGCTTTATAGTTATAGCTTTAAACCAAAACTTAAATAGTGCTACAGGCTGTTCTATAGATGCTTCTGTTCATTTTATACAAGAATTAGAGCAGCAGTATAGTGTAGATTTAATGGACAAAATGAATGTCTCTTACAAGCAAGGAGAGTTTATTGCATACAAGACTTTATTAGATTTTAAAGCGATGGCTAAAAATAATTCGGTTTCTAAAAATACGATAGTGTTTAATAATTTAGTACATAATATTGCTGAGTTTAAAGAGAATTGGGAAGTCCCAGCAAGCGAGAGCTGGCATAGTAGATTTTTAAAGTAACATTTTCAATACCATTATTTTGGCAACAGATATTTTTTTAATTAATATTTCAGGACAAGACAAACCAGGATTAACCTCTAGCTTAACAGATGTTTTGGCACAGTATGGTGCAAAAGTATTAGATATTGGTCAGGCAAATATTCACGATACTTTATCCTTAGGTATAATGTTCGAAATTGAGTCTGGCACACAATCTTCAGCAGTACAAAAAGATTTATTATTTAAAGCCTATGAGCTCGGTATTACCGCTAAATTTTCACCAATTAGCTTAGATAATTATGAAAAATGGGTGAATCTTCAAGGTAAAGACCGTTATATCATTACAATTTTAGGTGAGAAACTTGCTGCAGAGCAAATATCTGAAGTCACAAAAGTAATTTCAGAAAAAAACTTAAATATTGATTCTATTAAAAGGCTAACGGGTAGAATATCGCTTGTAAGAAAAGAAGCATATCCACGTGCATCTATTCAATTATCCATTAGAGGAAAGATTGAAAGTAAAACTGAATTGACAGAAAAATTCATGCAACTTTCTAGAGATTTAGATGTGGATATTGCATTTCAAGAAGATAATATTTTTAGAAGAAACAGACGTTTGGTTTGTTTTGATATGGACTCTACTTTAATACAAACCGAAGTTATAGATGAGTTAGCAGAATTAGCAGGTGTAGGTAAAGAGGTAAAAGCAATTACAGAGTCTGCCATGCAAGGCGAAATAGATTTTAACGAAAGTTTTAAAAGACGCATGAAGCTTTTAGAGGGCTTAAGTGAAGACGTATTGCATAATGTTGCTATTAATTTACCAATTACAAAAGGTGCTAAACGATTAATAGATACCTTACATAGTTATGGTTTTAAAACCGCAATTCTTTCAGGTGGTTTTACTTATTTTGGACGTTACTTGCAAGAAAAGTTAGATATAGACTACGTCTATGCTAATGAGTTAGAAATTGTAAACGGTAAACTTACTGGTGGTTATATTGGTGAAATTGTTGATGGTAATAAGAAGGCCGAATATTTACAGTTAATTGCAAATGAAATGGGTATAGATATCGCTCAAACGATTGCCGTTGGTGATGGTGCAAACGATTTGCAAATGCTTGGCCTTGCTGGTTTAGGTATTGCGTTTCATGCCAAACCAAAGGTGAAAGATAATGCCCAAAGTTCTATATCTAGTATTGGTTTAGATGGTGTATTATATTTGTTAGGCTACCATGACCGTCACATAGATTTATTAGATTAATATATCTGTTAATTAAACAGTTTATAATTGTATCTTAAAGTTTTTCAACTTCCTATTAATTATGGTATTTTGGCATAGTATTCGTTAGTTAATCTATAAACGAAAAATAATTGCCCATGCGTAACCTTGCACTCATTATATTATGTACTTGTTTTCAAATAAATTTCTCACAAAATCTCGAGAATAATCCGCTACTTTCCGACAATCCTATTGCACAACAAAAATGGGTAGATAGCGTGTATAGTACTATGTCTACAAAAGAAAAAATAGGCCAGCTATTTATGGTTCAGATTTTTTCTAATGGTGATGGCTTGCAAAAAAATGACATTATAAAACTTATAAAAGACGAAAAAATAGGTGGACTTATCTATTCTAAAGGTGGGCCTGTTAGGCAAGCGCAATTAAATAACGAACTTCAGGCGGCATCAAATATTCCTCTTTTAGTAGGGATGGATGCAGAATGGGGTTTAAGTATGCGTTTAGATTCTACCTATGCTTTTCCTTGGAATATGACACTTGGGGCAATTTCAGATACTAAATTAGTAGAACAAACAGGAAGACAAATAGGAGAGCATTGTAAGCGCTTAGGTGTTCATTTTAATTTTGCACCAGTTGTAGATATTAATACAAATCCTAAAAATCCAATTATAGGAAATCGTTCTTTTGGTGAAGACAGGGATAACGTGACACAAAAAGGATTAGCTTTTATGAAAGGCATGCAAAGTGCTGGTGTTTTAGCCAATGCGAAACATTTTCCGGGCCATGGTGATACAGAAGCAGATTCGCACAAAACCTTACCAACAGTTTCTTTTAGCGAAAAACGTATAGATTCTGTAGAATTATACCCTTACCGCGCTTTAATAAAAGAGGGCTTGTCTAGTGTTATGGTAGCGCATTTAAACGTACCTAGTTTAGAGAAAAGAAGTGGGTTTCCTTCATCATTATCTAAGCATATTGTAACAGATATTTTAAAAGATGAATTGGGTTTTAAAGGGCTTATTTTTACAGATGCACTTACCATGAAAGGTGCTGCAGATTATGTAAATAAAGGTGTTGATGGTATCACATCTAAAACGTTATCTAAAGGAGGTGAGATAGATTTAATGGCTTTTCTTGCAGGTAATGATGTTATGCTTATGTCTGAAAACCCAGTAAAAGGTATTGCTAAATTTGTAGAGGCTTTTACAAACGGACTTATCACTGAAGACCGTTTAGCGCATTCTGTAAAAAAAGTACTTATGGCAAAATATAAAGTCGGACTTCATAACTACAGTCCGGTTGGTTTATATAATCTTCATGGGGATTTAAACCGCTTAAAAGACGATGTATTGTATGAAGCATTAATGGAAAATGCAATCACTGTAGTGCAAAATCAAAAAGATATATTACCATTAAGAGACCTAGAAACTAAAAAAGTAGCCTACGTTGCACTAGGGGACGATACGGGTTCTGATTTTTTAGATGAACTAAAAAAATATACCAAAGTACATCATATTAAAGCAGACAAGCTAGATGAGCTTATCACTAAATTACAAAATTACAATACAGTAATTGTGGGTTTTCATAGATCTAACGCCAATCCTTGGAAAGATTTTGAGTTTTCTAACAAAGAACTCGTTTGGCTTTATGAAATGGCAAGAACCAACACCGTAATATTAGATGTTTTTGCAAGGCCTTATGCTTTAAATCAATTATCTACTGTCCAAAATATTGATGGCATAGTAATGAGTTACCAAAACAGTGCCATTGCACAGCAAAAATCTGCACAACTTATTTTTGGTGCAGTAGCGGCAAAAGGGAAACTACCTGTAAGTACAGGTCCAAATTTTTCTGTTGGTACTGGTATAATGTACAATAGTTTATCTAACTTAAGTTATGGCTTACCAGAAACGGTTGGTATGGATTCAAAACTATTGCGTAAAATTGATTCTGTTGCTAACCATGCTGTAGATAAAAAGATGACACCAGGTATTCAGTTATTAGTTGCCAGAAAAGGTAAGGTTATTTACAATAAAAACTTTGGGTACCATACGTACTCTAAAAAGAATGCGGTAGATTTTGATGATATGTACGATGTGGCTTCGTTAACAAAAATATTGGCAACTTTGCCAATTGTTATGGAGTTAGAAGAGCAAGGGTCTATATCTTTAGATTCTAAATTAGGGCAATTATCACCTGCATATATTGGTTCTAATAAAGAAAATATTACCCTCAAAAAAATGTTGTCTCATTATGCACAACTTAAACCTTGGGTTCCTTTTTATTATGCAACATTAGATAGTGTAACCAAAAAACCAGATCCTAAATATTACAGAGCCAAACGAGAAAAAGGTTTTAATGTAGAAGTTACAAATACGCTCTTTATGCGTAATGATTACCAAGATTCTATTCAGAAAATAATTATTGAAACAGAGCTGCTATCTACATTGCGTTACCATTATAGTGATTTGCCATATTATATTCTTAAAAATTATTTAGAAGGCTTTTATGATAAACCTTTGAGTGATATAACACAAGACCGTTTTTATAAGTCTTTAGGTGCTAATTATACCACATATAATCCGAGAGAAAATTTTAGTCTAAAAGATATTGTACCAACAGAAATAGATAATTATTACCGTTATAAGGAAGTGCATGGTTATGTGCACGATATGGGTGCAGCCATGCAAGGTGGTGTTGGTGGCCATGCAGGTGTTTTTAGTAATGCCAATGATGTTGCCAAAATAATGCAAATGTATTTACAGAAAGGGTTTTATGGTGGCAAACGTTACTTTAAAAATGAAACTATAGATAAGTTTAATACCTGTTACTATTGTGATGTAGATAATAGAAGAGGTATTGGTTTTGATAAACCTCAATTAAGCGAAGAGGGTCCAACTTGTGGGTGTATATCTATGACTAGTTTTGGCCATTCAGGCTTTACAGGTACGTATGCTTGGGCTGACCCAGAAGAAGATATTATCTATGTGTTTTTAGCCAATAGAACGTATCCTGAGGCTGGTAAAAATTTATTATTAAGAGAAAATATTAGAACAGAAATACAACGCTTAATTTATGAAGCTATTTTAGATTAGTCATATTTTTATTCGTC
>JAOEWO010000047.1 GCA_028383925.1 Winogradskyella sp. | reverse complement strand
TGTGCTAAACATTTTTTTCAATACATAAATTTACTGTTGGTTAACTTAGGTATTAGCTGTGTGTAAATTTCTTAATAAAACATCTATCTTTGCAAGCGTTTTAAAATACTTAAGCACAAATAAAAATGAATCTTCAACAGACTTTAGAATTACAGGTAAAAGCAGCTATAAAAGCATTGTTTCAAGCAGAGTTACAATCGGTAGAGTTTCAGGCAACCCGAAAAGAATTTACTGGTGATATTACTATTGTTGTTTTTCCTATGTTACGCGTAGTAAAAGGTAATCCTGTGGTTATTGGTGAGCAAGTTGGTCAATATTTATTAGATAATGTAGATGATGTTTTAGGGTTTAATGTGGTTAAAGGTTTTTTAAATATTGAAATTAGTGACCGTTATTACCACTCTTTTTTTCAGTCTATAAATAATACTCTTAATTATGGTTTTTTAGAAGCTAATGATGATAAAGCGGTTATGGTAGAGTATTCTTCGCCAAATACTAATAAGCCACTGCATTTAGGCCATGTAAGAAACGTACTGTTAGGTTACAGTGTCGCTGAAATTATAAAAGCTTCTGGAAAGAAAGTTTACAAAACTCAAATTATTAACGATAGAGGTATTCATATTTGTAAAAGTATGTTAGCTTGGCAACGCTTCGGAAACGAGGAAACACCAGAGTCTACAGGATTAAAAGGTGATAAACTTGTTGGTAATTATTATGTAAAGTTTGATAAAGCCTACAAAATAGAAATTGCTCAATTGATTGCACAAGGTCTTTCAGAAGACGAGGCAAAAAAGAAAGCGCCCATTTTACTTGCTGCTCAAGAAATGCTTATTAAATGGGAAGCTGGTGATGAGGCTGTTGTTTCACTTTGGAAAGAAATGAATGGTTGGGTCTACAAAGGTTTTGAAGAAACATATAAAAATATTGGTGTAGATTTTGATAAATATTATTATGAAAGTGATACTTATTTATTAGGAAAAGAATTTGTGTCAGAAGGTTTAAAAACTGGCGTATTTATTCAAAAAGAAGATGGTTCTGTTTGGTGCGATTTAACCGATGATGGTCTCGACGAAAAGATTGTACTACGTAGCGATGGTACAGCGGTTTATATGACGCAAGATATTGGTACCGCTATACAGCGTATTAAGGATTATCCAGATGTTGGTGGTATGGTTTATACCGTTGGTAACGAACAAGATTATCATTTTAAGGTTTTATTCTTAATCTTAAAGAAACTTGGTTTTGATTGGGCTAAACATTTATTTCATTTAAGCTATGGTATGGTAGATTTGCCTAGCGGAAAGATGAAGAGTCGAGAAGGTATTGTTGTAGATGCAGATGACTTAATACAAGAAATGGCAGATACAGCAGAAGAAATTTCTAAAGAACTCGGTAAGCTAGAAGATTATTCTGAAGACGAAAAGAAAGCACTTTACAAAACTATTGGCTTAGGTGCTTTAAAATATTACATCTTAAAAGTAGATCCTAAAAAGCGCATATTATTTGATCCTAAAGAATCTATTGATTTTCAAGGAAACACTGGGCCGTTTATACAATACACCTATGCAAGAATTCAGTCTATACTAAGAAAAGCAGATGTTAGTCGTAATTTATCACTAAATACTGCAGATTTAATACTACACGAAAAAGAAAAGCAATTACTTAAGCAATTAGAAAATTTTCCAGAGATTATTCAAAATGCTGCAGCACAACACAGTCCGGCATTAATTGCAAACTATACCTACGATTTGGTAAAAGACTTTAATTCATTCTATCAAAATGTATCTATTTTAGGTGCAGATTCAGCCTTAGAAAAAGCGTTTAGAGTTGCGTTGTCGCAAACGGTTGGGCAAACTATAAAAAATGCATTTAAAATGTTAGGAATTGAAGTACCAGAACGTATGTAAGTTTTTTAAGATTTTATAGTATTTTTTAAGGTTTTCTTATTTAACATTTTGTTTACTAAGGTGGTAACGTTTTTGTTGTATCTTAGTAATGCTATGATGTATAAATAAAACTTACTGTTATGAGACCTTCTGTTTTTAAGCAACAACGATGTTTGCAATTACTGTTCTTAACTTTCGCATTTTGCTTCTCTTTAAGTACACAATCTAACTTTACCGAGTATAAAGGTAAGGTGACCGATGCCAAATCTAATGTAGCTTTAGAGGCTGTAAGCCTTACTGTTTTAGAAACAAATATTACTATAATTACTAATTCTGAAGGTGAGTTTTTACTTAAAGTTCCTAATGCATATTTAGAGTTTAAAGTAGAGATCTCATTGTTGGGTTACCATACTAAAGTTTTACCATTATCAGAGTTCTCTTCGCGTACTAATATTAATTTGAGTGTAGCCGTTACTGAGCTTTCAGCTTTAAGTATAAGTGCTTATAAAAATGCGAGTAACTTGGTAAAGAAAGTTTTTGAAGATAAAAATAAAAATGTGCAAAATACGTCTGTTTTTATGACGGCTTTTTACAGAGAAACCATTAAGCGTCGTAACAGAAACGTGTCGTTAACAGAAGCTGTAGTTAATATATTAAAACAACCACATTCTACGTCTTTACGTGATGCTATACAACTTAATAAAGCACGAAAAAGTACCGATTATAAACGTTTAGATACGGTGTCTGTAAAATTACAAGGTGGTCCTTTTTCTACCATATATTTAGATGTAATGAAGTATCCTGAATATATTTTTACAGATAAAACTATTGATGCTTATCGTTTTTCTTTTGACGCACCATCTACTATAAATAATAGAAATGTTTATGTTGTAAGCTTTACACCTATTAGCAATAAATTAAATTTAAACTATAGTGGTAAACTTTATATAGATGTAAAATCTTTAGCCTTAGTCAGTGCTAAGTATGCGCTAGATGTAAGTAATAAACAAAAGTCTAAAAACTTACTTGTAAAAAGAAAACCTAGAGATATTATTGTGTACCCTTTAGAGGCTAATTATCGTGTAGATTATAAAGCAAAAGCGGGTAAGTGGTATTTCAGTTATTCTAACTTAAATTTAAAATTTAAGGTCAATAAAAAGAGAGAATTTTTTAATAAAGTATATACATTATCTAGCGAAATGGCTGTAACCGATTGGGAAATTACGGCAACAGATAAAAAAATTAAAAATAAAGACAGACTGCGACCAACAGTTATAATAACAGATGCTATCTTTGGTTTTTCTGATCCCGATTTTTGGGGCGAGTATAACTTAATTGAGCCCAACAAATCTATAGAATCTGCCATAGACAAAATACTAGCTAATATTAAAAAAGAAAAGCAACAAGACAATAAGCAACGTAAAGTAAAGATGCCTTAAGTAATTTTTTTTAACCAAATTTATCTTTGAGTTTTAAGGCTTGTTTAATGTGCTCTAAATGGTGATTACTGTGCCACGCATATGTGCCAATGGTTTCTTTTAAAGAAAAAATTTTGCCATGTTTTGGGTGTATAAATTTTAGATCTAATTCTTCTCTGTTGAGGTTTCTAAGTAATACGCTTAACTTATGGTGTACACCTTTAAGAATAAATAATGAAGCATCTATAGGCTCCGAATAGTCTATTAGTTTTGCAAAACGATTTTCAAAATAAGGTCTAATGATTGGCTGTTTTTCTGTCAAAGTAAGTTTAAAACGCATAAGACTATTTATGTGGCTATCTGCACAATGATGCACCACTTGTTTAATCGTCCAACCATCTGGCCTGTATTTATAGTTTAACGCGTTTGTATTAAGATTATTTGTTAATGATTCTATAGATTTCGGTAAATTTTCAATAGCAATTATCCAAGAGCTTATGTGCTTTTCTGTAATTATTTTTGGTTTAATAAATACGCCAATAGGAAATCTAAGTTTGTATAAGTCTTCTTCCTTCATATTTTTTTATTTCGGTATGAGTACTAAATTCTTAAAAGGTTTTTCTTAAACTCTTTTTTTAAAAATTCAATCTCAAACTAAAATTTGGTGTAAAATTTAAAGATCTATTGTTAATTTCAATTATAGAGTCATCAGCATCAAGTGTATAAAAACGATTAATAATATTGGTTTGGTTAAAAATATTCCAAACAGATGCAGCAGCTTCAACAGCAATACCTTTAGATAGTTTAAAATTGTAAGTTGCAGATATATCTGTTCTAAAATAATCTGATAACCTTGAGCTATTTGGGGCTTCGTATTCTATTACAGCGTTATTTGTGTTTTGATTAGTGGATGGTTTGGTAAACGGTCTGCCCGAATGCCAATTCATACCAATACCAATTTTAAATTGTTTTTTAGTGTACATAAAAGACGCATTAACGACTTGTGTAAGATCTAATGTGTTTGCAAAAGCCTCACCATCATTAAGATTTTTAAACTGGTATTGATTTTTACTATAGGTGTAACTTAACCATGTATTAAACTGCTTAAAGCTTTTATTAACCAAAAAATCTATGCCTCTAATATTATAAGAACCGATATCGTTTGTAAATTGAAACTGATTTTGAAACCCTTGACTTCTTGCTGTTATTTCTGAAACGTTTTTGTAGTAGCCTTCGGCTGAAATAAGTAAGCCATTAAAATTATAACTTAAACCAATAGAGGCTTGCTGGCTTTTTATTAGTGGTACATTATCTGTGTTAGCTAGTTGCCACCTGCGTTTTTCTATACCAAAAAAGTCTTGTTGTAAATCGATGATTTGTGTTATAGATTGGCTCTTTAATTCTCCCAAGATTTCAAGTCTAAAGCGGTCAAATATTTTTTGATTAAAGGTAAGTCGAGGTTCCATTAATATTTCAGACAGTTTTTCAAAATAATTAATCCGTGCACCAAATCGTAGATAGGTGTTTTTCGATTCCGACTTCCATTCTACCTCACTAAAAAAAGCGTGAGTTCTAATAATTTCTTTTTTAAAGCTTGTAAATATAGGGTTGGTAACATCTTCTAAATTTGAAACACTAACTTCATTAAATTGATAACCGCTATTTATTTTTGTAGCCTTATCAATCGTTTTTTTTATGTCTATTCTTAGACCGTAGTCTGCAACGTCGTTAGTTTGTTTAAGACGCGTGTTATTGGTAACATTAAAACTATTAGCATCAAGATTATAGTTAGAGTAATAAGCTTCTACAGAGGTGACTAATTTATTATTCCATAGTTTAGAATAGTTAATACTAGCGCCATAACTGACTTGGTCTAATGTACTTTGGTTTTCTTGAAAGTTGTTTTCGGAAGTTGTAAAAATCTGATTATAGTCTAGACTATTATAAACGTTTAAAACATTTACTCGCAATTTAGAACTGGCATTAATATCGTATAAAAATTTAGCGTTAAAATCATAAAACAAAAACCGTTCATCTAATGATAATAGTGTGTTTAAATTATTAGTGGTGTTTAATTCTGAATCTCTAAAAATGCGATCAAAATAAGAATCGTAGGTTTGTGAGACCAATACATCTGTAAAAGAACGTCTTGCAGATAGTTGTAATTCGGTCTTTTTAGATAGCGGAATTTTTGTGAAACCATCTACACTTAGCAGGTTAAAACCAACACCACTTTTGGCTTTTTTGTCTATGACATCGCTATTTTTTATAGAAATCATACTCGAAACTCCGTCGCCATATTTTGAGCTTGTACCGTTTTTAGAAACCGTAACTTCTTCTGTTAAGTATGGGTTAAAGGCAGATATTAGTCCAAAGAAATGACCAGACTGGTACATTTTTATACCTTCAAATAAAATAAGATTCTGATCATATGTACCACCTCGTACATTAATATTAGATATGCGCTCATCTACACTAGTAACACCAGGTATTTTTTGAATTATTTGTAAAACATCGGGTTCTATAAGTCCTGGTAATATGGTAAAAGTGGTGGTGTTTATAGCAACTGTTCCGTTAACTGTTTTAGACAAACCTTTGGTTAAATAGTTGCTAATTACAATCTCGTCTAAGCGTTGTATTTTGTCTAGTGGTGTTTTAGACTTTGTAATTGCTATAAAACGTTTGTCTAAAACAGTAAAGGTAAGATTGGTAGTAAGTCTTAGTTGGTCTAATGCTTGTTTTAGGGATAACTCTGGGTACAAAAGATTTGTACTTTTACCCTCTATGGTTGCAGGTTCAAAAGAAAATTTTACATTGTAACGTTCTTCTAAGTTTAATAAAATTTTGGAGAGTGGCTTTGCTTCCTCTTTATTTTGGCAATATGCTAAATTATAAAAGGCAGTTAATAAAAGACATAAAATTAGGCGTAGTAATTTTTTATTCACTCTTTAGTAAAATTGACGTTTCTAATTTACTGTAGCTTAAATTTAAAGGTATTGTGATAGATTTTAATGCTAAATCTAAATTTTTATGCGTAAAGCTTCCCGTAAATAATCGAGAGGTATCAATATTTTCTAAGGTAATAGTTGTATTGTATTGAATTTTAAATTCTGAAATCACATGTTTTAATGGTACACTATTAAAGCTACTTTCACCACGCAACCAGTTAGGTTGTGTAGTGTTTTCTTTTTCGTCTGCAAGTAGTTTTCCATCTATAATTTGAAAGGTATGTCCAGGTTGTAATTGTATAGTTTTATTGTTGTGTTTTACAGCGACTAAACCTTCATAACAGGTTACGTTAAAGTAACCATCGCGTTGCTTTACATTAAATTCTGTACCTAATACGCTTACTGTGCCAGCATCAGTTACAACATCAAACTTTTGGCCTTTTGCAACTTTAAAAAAAGCTTCGCCGTTAAGTTTTACATTTCTGTTGTTGTTCCATTGGTTTTTATTAAACACTAAAGTAGAATTAGCATTTAAAGTAACCTGCGAGGCATCAGGTAAAACAATATTAGTCTGCTCTGCAATGGTGGTATTAATTTTTGTATCTAATGTTGTTGTGTAATAATATGCACTTAAACTAATCGCTAAAATAGCAGCAATTCTCAATAAGAGTTTAAACCAAGCTACTGTACTAGTAGTTTTAGCTTTAAGTTTTGGTATTAACGTACTATAGTTGTCGTCTACAGAAAAATTAGGTGCTTTAAAACCTTTTAAAGCGCTATTTATCTTTGTTAACTCTGCATAATCTTCTAACTGCTCAAAAGCTTTTTGCTCTTGTGTATTTAGATTATGGTTTAACCATTTTTTTATGAGTGTTTCTCTTTCCATTATCTTACATTCAAGTATAAAACAGTTTTGTTTGCTAATCTCCTACCACGGCTTAAAAATATTATTTACAACCCCTCAATATCTTGTCTTAATTTTTTTAAAGCACCATAAATTCTTTTTTCTACGGCTTTTGTAGAAATATCTAAAAGTTCAGCTATTTCTTTAAAACGTTTGCCTTCAATTCTATTTAATAAAAAAGCAGTGCGCTGCGCTTCAGTTAAATTAGAAATCGCCTTTTGTAGCTTTTGGTTATATTCTTTTTCTTGCATTAAAAACTCTGGTGTTTCGTTTGTAGAGTGTTTAATAGGAATCCGTTTATGTTTTAATACTACTTTTTGGTGAGCTACTGCGTTTAACATTAGGTTGTTTGCAGTAGTAAATAAAAAGCTTTTTGCTTTGTTAGGTGCCACTTTAGCACAATTTTGCCACAGTTTAATAAAGGCTTCTTGTGTCTTATCTTCAGGGTTTAGGTGTTCACCAAATTTATAATACAAGAAGTCATGCAAATTTTTTGCGTGTTTTTTATAAAAACGCTCAAATAGCTCATTTTCGCAAATATTATCTTGTAACGTTTGGCTCATCACTAATTATTAGTGGTACAAATTATAAATAAAATAATTAACAATTTGGGTAGGGGTTTTTAGTTTTTAAATGTTCTATAAATAAATAGACAACAACGCCCAAAATGAAAACTCAAATTAAACATATATTTTTAATTATACTTTTTGCTCTAATAGGTTTCACGGCTTGTCAAGACGAGGTTATAGAAATTAATAATCCCAAAGCACAAGAAGCCATAGTTGCCAACTCAACTTTAGCCAACTTAATTAGTAATACAACATCCTTTTTTGTTTCTGCTAATAATATTTTAGAAGACTCCAATTGTTTTTCTGTAGAATTACCTGTAAGCGTTATTGTAAGTGATATTACTATAGTTATTGAAACTGAAGCAGATTTAGAGTTACTCGCAGATCTTGTTTCTAGTTTAGATACCAATGAAGCTGCAATAGATTTTATATTTCCAATTACACTAGTTTTTAGTGATTATAGTGAGTTTGTTATAGATAATGAAGAGCAACTTCAAAATTTAATTTCAGAATGTGAGCTAGATGAGGATGATAGTATTGAGTGTATAGATTTTGTTTATCCGATTTCATTTTCAGTGTTTAATTCAGAATTTACAATTACTGATGTTATTACAATAGATAATGATGAAGCATTTTATAACTTTTTAGAAGATTTAGAAGACGATGATAACGCCTTAATTGCGAGTTTAAATTATCCGGTTTCATTAGTGTACGCTAATGGCGAAAGTATAGCGGTAAATACCAACCAAGAGTTAGCAGATGCCATTGCTTCTGCTGAAGCTGATTGTGACGATGACGATGATGCTAATTGTGATGCGGACGCTATTGAATTGGCCTTAAAAGAGTGTCAATGGGAAATAGTATCTTACACTAGTTTTACAGAGTTTGAAGGGTTTATTTTAGAATTTAATACCGATTACACATTCGCTATTATTTTAGAAGACAACCAAACACTTACCGAAGGTAATACATGGTCTGTAGTTTCAAATGATACAGGTTCCTTTTTAGTTTTAGCAACTGAGTTTGAAGATTTAGGCGGAGATTGGCAAGTTGCAGCGTGTGATGATGATAGGTTTGAGTTTGCAAAAAATAATGAAACTATGGTTATTGAGCAGGTTTGCGAAGATGATTTAGACTGTTCAATAACAGATATTAGTACTATTTTGCAAACGTGCCCTTGGGATTTTAGTGATGGTACAGATACCTTTAATAATTATCAATTAGTTTTTAATGCAGGTGGTGATCTTCAAATAACAGAAGGGTTTGCAACATCTGCAATAGGTGGTGCTTGGAGCTTGCAAGCTACAGATAATGGCATTGTTATAACACTGTCTCAATTAACCGCATTTCAAGATAATCTTGGTGGTGACTGGCGAATTGTAGAGTGCGACGAGGATAATTTAGTCATTGTAAGAGGTGATACTACTTTAGAATTAGAGCAAGATTGTTTTGATGAAAACGACGTTTTTAATTGTTTTGATAATTTTGAAATTGAAGCATGCGCAAATGATTCTGGTGAGGCTGTTTTTAATTTAACAGCTGATACCATCGGACTTATAGATTGTGCGGAGAGTTTTGTAGCCTCATTTCATTATAGCCTTGCAGATGCAGAAGCTAATACTGGTGTCATTTCTAATACAGAATTTTTTGGTAATATTTCAACACAAATTTATCTTAGAATAGAAGCTGAAAATGGAGCATTTCAAGTATTTACAGTCAACTTAAATGCTGTAGAATGTAATTTATTTGACTGTTTTGAAAGTTTTGACGCTGTAATTGAGCTATGCGATGTAGATAATGATACTACAGAAGCCTTCGATCTTACTACGGCATTTGCAAATTGTACACCACAGGCAAACCTTGTAACATATCATCTTACAGAAATAGATGCACTTAATAATGTAAATGCAATTCCTAATCCAGAACAATTTAATAACATAACCAATCCTCAGACCGTCTTTGTAAGAGTAGAAATTGGTGCTTTGTTTCAAATATTTACAATACAATTAATTGTACAAGATTGCTCTGAAGATTTATGTACCGAACAAGATGTAATTGCGTCTATAACCGAGTGTATATGGAATGCCGTAAGTTATAATGGAAGTGATAATTTAATGATTTATAATTTTGATTTTGAAAGCAGTAGTAACATTGTTATAATTTACACAGATCAAATAACTATAGATGCTACGTGGATGCTATCGCAATCTACTGAAGGCACTGTCATTTCTTTCGCAAATATTGCAGGTCCAAATATACAAGCAATTACAGGAGATTGGTTGGTTGTAGAATGTAGTGATGGTAGATTTGAATTACACAGAGTAGACGATATTTTAGTTCTAGAAAGAACTTGTAGTTAATAAATGAGAACCGCTAAAAGTTAGTAAGTTTAGTAAGTTTAAGTTGATGAAAAGAGTTGCCAGATATAGGCAACTCTTTTCTATTGTGTTAATCTCACTTTTGTTTCAGTATAATTATAGATATCGCATTCGTTTATGTCTTGTAATTTCTTAAATTTGCATCTTTAAAAAGAGATAAAGATTATGTTTAATAATTTAAGCGATAAGTTAGATAAAGCGTTACACGTATTAAAGGGTCACGGTAGCATAACAGAAGTTAATGTAGCAGAGACACTTAAAGAGGTAAGACGAGCGCTTTTAGATGCCGATGTTAACTTTAAAATTGCTAAAGAGTTTACCAATCGTGTTAAAGAAAAGGCCTTAGGTCAAGATGTATTAACAACCTTACAGCCAGGTCAGTTAATGGTTAAAATCGTTAAAGACGAATTAACTCAACTTATGGGTGGCGATGTAGAAGGTATTAATCTTTCTGGTACACCAAGTATTATTTTAATGTCTGGTTTACAGGGGTCAGGTAAAACTACATTTTCTGGTAAACTTGCTAATTATCTAAAAAACAAAAAAACAAAGAAGCCCTTATTAGTAGCTTGTGATATTTACCGTCCTGCGGCAATAGATCAGTTGCATGTAGTTGGTGAACAAATAGGTGTTGAGGTCTTTAGTGATCGTGGCAATACAGATGCTGTGGCTATTTCTAAAGCAGGTATAGCATACGCTAAAGCAAACGGCCATAACGTAGTTATTATAGATACTGCTGGTCGTTTAGCGGTAGATGAAGCTATGATGACAGAGATTTCTAATATTCATAAGGCAATACAACCTCAAGAAACGCTATTTGTTGTAGATTCTATGACAGGTCAAGATGCTGTGAATACAGCAAAAGCTTTTAATGATATCTTAAATTTTGACGGTGTTATTCTTACCAAATTAGATGGTGATACTCGAGGTGGTGCTGCAATATCAATTAAATCTGTTGTAAATAAACCAATTAAATTTATTGGTACAGGTGAAAAAATGGAAGCGATAGATGTATTCTATCCTTCTCGTATGGCAGATCGTATTCTAGGAATGGGTGATGTTGTGTCCCTTGTAGAGCGTGCACAAGAGCAGTTTGATGAAGAAGAAGCACGTAAACTTCAGAAAAAAATAGCCAAAAACCAGTTTGGGTTTGATGATTTCTTAAAACAGATTCAGCAAATCAAGAAAATGGGTAACATGAAAGATTTATTAGGCATGATACCTGGAGCTGGCAAAATGATGAAAGATGTAGATATAGATGACGATGCTTTTAAAGGTATTGAAGCTATAATACATTCTATGACACCAGAAGAACGTTCTAACCCTTCGGTTATAAACGCAAGCAGAAAGAAAAGAATTGGTAAAGGCTCAGGTACATCTGTACAAGAAGTCAATCAATTATTGAAGCAGTTTACACAAATGAGTAAAATGATGAAGATGATGCAAGGTGGTGGCGGTAAACGTATGATGCAGATGATGAACAATATGCCAAAGCAATAAAAACTAGATTTTTAGTTGGCAGTCATTAGTCTAGCTAAATAATGTTGAAAATATAAATATAAAACTTTACACCTCTCTACCTTTAAGAGAGACATAAGACTTAAGGCAGCTTTACGCCTCTGTGTCTTAGCTATAAAATAACAGTAGATATGACAATACTAGACGGAAAAAAAGTAAGTAACGACATTAAAAATGAAATTGCAGAAGAGGTTAGGCAAATGAAAGCCAATGGTGAAAAAGTACCACATTTAGCTGCTGTAATTGTTGGTAATGATGGTGCGAGTTTAACTTATGTTGGTAGTAAAGTTAGAGCTTGCGAGCGTATTGGTTTTGAGTCTACAATGGTCCGTATGTCTAACACCACAAGTGAGATTGAGCTTTTAGACAAAATAGAAGATTTAAATAATAATGACGATATAGACGGTTTTATTATTCAATTACCGTTACCACCACAAATTAACACCCGTAAAGTACTAATGGCCGTTAACCCAGATAAAGATGTAGATGGTTTTCATCCCATGAATTTTGGGAAAATGGCACTAGATATGTCAACCTTTATACCAGCAACACCATTTGGTATATTAGAATTAATGGACAGATACGGAGTTGAAACAAAAGGAAAGCACACTGTAGTAATTGGGCGTTCTCATATTGTTGGTCGTCCTATGAGTATTTTAATGGGGCGTAAAGGGTTTCCAGGAAACTCAACGGTAACCTTAACTCATAGCCATACAAAAAACATAACACAGATTACATCACAAGCAGATATTGTTATTTCGGCTTTAGGCATTCCGCACTTTTTAAAAGCAGAAATGGTTAAGGATGGTGCTGTTATTATTGATGTTGGTATTACACGCGTACCAGATGATTCTGAAAAAGGGTATTACATAACAGGTGATGTAGATTTTGAAAACGTAAGCAAAAAAGCTAGTTTTATTACACCAGTTCCAGGTGGAGTAGGGCCAATGACAATAGCAATGCTTCTTAAAAATACATTATTAGCAAGAGAGCAGCATAGAAGTCGTAATAGCTAGTATTTATTTAGCAAATAGCTGACTCATATCTTTAAAAGCTTTAAACTCTAATGCATTACCAGAAGGGTCTTTAAAGAACATAGTTGCTTGCTCGCCTACTTTGCCCTCAAACCTTATGTAGGGTTCAATAATAAATACAATACCTTTAGACTTTAGTAAATCTGCAAAATCATTAAAAACAGTCCAAGGTAAAACCACACCAAAATGAGGAACAGGCACAGCTTTACCATCAATGGTATTTATTGGTGCGTCTTCCTTTGGTTGTTCTTTATAGTGAATAACTAACTGGTGACCAAAAAAGTTATAATCTACCCAATGATTGCTACTTCTACCTTCTTCAAGATTTAAAATATCGGTGTAAAAATGCCTGCATTCTTCAATATTATTAACAGGGATGGCAAGATGGAAAGGGGTGAGTTCCATAATTAAAAGTTATTAGATCTATCTATGGTTTTAGGTTGATAGGTTTTTATAGAGTCACTGATTAGTGTGTTTAATTCTTCAAATTCATGTTTTGTTAACTCTCTATACTGACCCGAAGATACATCTAGCTTAATATTCATGATTCTAACACGTTTTAAGGTTTGTACTTCATAGTTTAAGTACTCGCACATGCGTCTAATTTGCCTGTTTAAACCTTGCGTTAGGATAATACTAAATGTAAATCTATCTATCTTTTTTACGGTACAGTTTTTAGTGCGTTTATCTAAATCTTCTAAGTAAATACCATCAGCCATACGCTCTATAAATGTTTGCGAAATTTGCTGATTTACAGTAACAATATATTCTTTTTCGTGGTTATTACTTGCTCTAAGGATTTTGTTAACAATATCCCCATCATCAGTAAGTAGAATTAAACCTTCACTTGGTTTGTCTAAACGGCCAATAGGAAATATACGTTTAGGATATTTAATGTAATCTATAATATTATCTTTTTCAACACGCGTATCTGTGGTGCATACTATACCAACAGGTTTGTTAAAAGCTAAATAAACAAAGTCTTGTTTTCTGCCTCCAATTACTTCACCGTCAACTTTAACGATGTCATCTGGTGCCACTTTGGTTCCCATTTCTGGTACACTTCCATTAATAGTTACACGACCAGCGTCTATTAATCTATCTGCTGCTCTACGAGAACAGTAACCAGCTTCGCTGAGGTATTTGTTAAGGCGTTTTAAATCTTCTGACATGATGCAAAAATACAATAAAGATTAACTATTTATAAACTCAATAATCTTTGGTTTTAAAGATTTGTCTTTTAAACCATGCCCAAATCCTGTTGTGCTAATTAGTTCAGAATTTTTATAGCGATTAGCAAACAGTTTAGCATCCTCAAAAGGTATGATTCTGTCCTTTTTATCGTGTATAATTAAACCTTTAGCTTCTATGATACCGGTAAAGTTAGCTGCCGAAAAATAATCTACAGGTTTGCCAAACCGTTCTAAAACAATAGCGTCTAAGCCTCTAGAAATACGTTTATTATACCCCATCATTGTTTTATATCTTGCAAATACTCCTGTAAAATGTGCAGGTGCACCAAGCAATATCATCTTTTTAATAGATTCGCTTTTATGGTTATACAAGCAAAACACACTGGCCATACCACCAACTGAATGCCCAATTAAAACATCGGGTTTAAATTTTTTAGCAACAACATTAATAAATTCTGAATACAGTACGGCATTAAACTGCTTTGCACCAGATGCACCATGTGCTGGTGCATCTAGGGCAATAATATTATAGTTTTGAGCTTTTAAATCTTCTAAAATATAGTCCCATCGCGATGCATTACTTTCCCAGCCATGCGCTAATAAAATAGTTTTATTGGTGCCGCTCCATTGGTAGGTTGCTATTTTAAAGTTTTTGTAATTTAAAACACAAAGTTTTGAAGATGCAATAACATTTTTTTGACTTTCAGTATAACGCCCTTTACGTGGTGATGCAAACAGGTTTAAAGCTTTTTTAGACGCATACTTAGAGGCGAGCAAGCTTGTTGCGTTTAAGGTGTTACCAATAGATTTTATTACAAAACTACTCATATTTATATGTCTTCTCTGTTAACGCTGTCTATAGAAAATGCTGGCAGGCAAATGGCTAAATATTCGCAAGGTTCTGTAAACGGATTAGAATATTGCAGCCTCGTATGCTTTTCTACTTTAATTGATTGGCCAGCTTCTAAAACGATAGTTTCACCGTCAATTATAAATTGTTTTTTTCCTTTTATAATAAAAGTGTATTCATCAAACTCAGGTGTTTGAAACGGCTCGCTCCAACCAGCAGGTGCAACCATATGTGCTATGCTAATATTAGAATTGCCATCTGTAGCTTTACCAAAATGCTCTCTTATTATTTTGCCATCATCTGTAGGTACTACAAATGGTGAATCTTGAATTTTATATTTTTTCATTTTGCTTAAGGCTTACCAATGCACTGTAAAAAATTTAATTTTAGCTTTTCCTGGTATCTGAAGTGGGTCTATTTGCATATCCATATTAAATCTTAAACCAGATGGTAGCTCTTTTTTATCTATGGCAAAAGTGGCATTAATTTCGTTAACAGATATTAAAACCGAATTAATAAGATTGTCAATTTTAGATATATTGTAAGCTTCGCTAATGTCTTTAAATGTACTTAATGTAGAAATATTTTTATCTGTAAAATAGCGATCGTCTATTATACGAACCGACGAAATTATAGAAGTAGAATCTAGTTCTTCTCTTGGCGAAATATCTAGTAATTTTTTACCTCCTTTTTCAAAAACTTCAATACTATTTACGGCTCCGGCAAACTCATCTCCAGAGATGTATCTTACAAGTGAGTCGTTTTTAAATACAGAATCTAGTTGCTTTACTGTAGTTGAGTCTGTAAGTAAACCTATATTATGTTTTTGGATTAAAAACGGATTGGTTGTTTTGTCTTTAGCACAACTTACAATAAGTAGTGCGCAAATAAATACCGTGTAAATGGTTTTTTTCATAATAGAATTTGGTTGTTTTTATCTAAGTAATTTTGTTAATATACCCAAGACACTTCGTATTACGGTTGGGCTCGTTAATACTTTTACAATT
>JAOEWO010000046.1 GCA_028383925.1 Winogradskyella sp. | reverse complement strand
ATTAAATTGGGGAACTAAGACAGGAAACGTAACCAATATGCGTTATATGTTTTATGCCACACCCCTTTTCAATCAAAACATTAATAGCTGGAATGTTTCTAAAGTAACAAACTTTAGGCAGATGTTTCATGATGCAACTAATTTTAACCAAAGTCTAACCAATTGGCAATTTAATAATGAATCCAACAAAACAATTGATATGGATTACATGTTTTATAATGCAACGTCCTTTAATCAAGACATTGGTACATGGAATATATCAAGAGTAACTAAGTTATACTTTTTTTTAGCAGGAGGTAAATTATCAAGAGCTAATTATGATGCATTGTTACTAGGTTGGTCTACTTTAGATGCTGGAGAATCTCAAGTCCCTATAAATTTAAATGCGCATTTTGGTAGCAGTAAATATTCAGACACAGCCGCTGTTTTAGCAGCTAGAAACACTACGTTAATAGCAAATAAAAATTGGACAATTACAGATGGTGGTATGGATGCAGATGTTATTTTGCCGGAAATAGCTAGTAATGCTTTGGCATCTGATAATACAACCATAAATATTACTTTCAATGAAAACGTCTATCGAACCGATGTAGGTAGTGGTGTTTTAGAAACTACTGATTTTTTATTTTCATTATCAGGAGGTACGGCAACATTAAATTCATCGATACCAAATAGTATTACAACAACTAATAATTTAACTTTTGAACTAGGGCTTGATATTAATGGAACACCAGATGGTACAGAAGTGTTAACCGTTACACCAGTATTAAATGCGATTTTTGATAGTTCTGGAAATGCTGCAACTACAACACAAAGCAATAATACGGCCCAATTAAATGATGTAACTGTACCAGTAATAACTGGTCCAAGTAGTGAAACGGGTGTAAATAGTGCGATATCATTACATGAAAATATAGCTTCTGTTTTTACCTTTTCTGCAAATGAAACGGTTAGTTGGGCCTTAGGCAATACCAATGACGACGCATTATTTAGTATAGACAATAATGGTAATTTAATTTTTATAGTAGCCCCTGATTATGAAACGCCTTTAAGTACTCTAAATTCGAATACCTATGTTGTAGAGGTTATCGCGACAGATACGGCCAGCAATACTAACACACAAACCCTTACCATATCCATTTTAGATATTGCAAATTCAACCTTTGGAATTTTTGCACCCATTACCAAAAACTATTTTACAGGCACACATACTATTGCACCACCAACTACAAACAATACAAATCCTATTATATACACTAGTGATAATACAGCTGTAGCGACCATAAGCGGATCTGTAATTATGTTTACAGGTGTTGGCACCGCAAACATAACAGCCACACAAGCCGCAGATGCTAATTATGAAGGCAATTCAGTTTCGGCCTTACTGACGGTTATAGGTAAAGATTTGGTATCAAAATATGGAGGTATTTCTAGTACGGATGTTAATTATATAAGTGCGACAGGGAGCGTGGGTGGTAGCTTAGGTCTTGATAAATATGGAAAGACTTATGAGATTTTTGAAAGCCCTGACGCACCAATAATTAGTTCTGTTACAGCAGACAATACACAAGCTTCCATATCATTTACTGCACCAGCAAATACTGGTGGCCTACCAATTACTTCCTATACAGCTACGTCATCACCAGGTAATTTTACCGGTACTTTAACTCAGGCAGGAAGCGGAACCATAACCGTAACTGGGCTTACCAATGGTACAGCCTATACGTTTACCGTTGTTGCAACTAATGCAGTGGGTGTAAGTAATGCTAGTGCGGCATCTAATGCAGTAACACCACTACCACCACCTTCAATAGGTGATTTTAGAGGCGGTGGTGTTGTGTTTTATGTAGCGCCAACCCCAACGGATTTAGATGGGGATGGAGATTTAGATACAGTTTTAGTTTGCTCGATTGTTGACCAAAATAGCGGTATCCAATGGTATAATGGTAGCTATACCACAACAGGAGTAACAAATAGAATAATTGGTTCGGGAAGTGTAAATACAGCAGCTATTATATCGAGTCAAGGTGTAACAGCTACTAATTATGCCGCCGGTATTGCTCAAGCCTATAACGGAGGAGGTTACACCGATTGGTTTTTGCCGAGTTGGGACGAGATGTTAAAAATAGTAACTTATAAAAATCAAATAAGTAACGCATCGGTAGCAAATGGTGGTACAGTGGTTAGGACAGATTATCCTAATAACTTCTATTGGTCATCTACTGAGTACAGTAATACTACAGCAATAGTACTTCGTATTAACCCAACTGGTGGGCCACCTACTTATGGTTGGAATAAAAACTTAACTTATAGGGTGCGTGCAGTAAGAGCATTTTAAGTATTAGAATAATTAACTACAAACATGGAAAACACTTTTTTAATATTTTATTTTAAAAAATCATTTGTTTAGCACTGATTTTTTTTACTGTAGAAGCATATGGACAAGTCACACCTTTGGGGTTTGAAACTGTTTTTTATGACGGGTTCAATTATCCTGCAGGTCAAGATTTATACTATCAAAGTGGTGGCACGGGTTTTATATCTAATTGGGGTGGGTATTATCAAAGTAAATATTTAATTCTATTTCACAAAACCTCTTCAGCTATTAAATAAAAAAACCTCCATCCAAAAGGATGAAGGTTCTACTTGTAGCGCGCTCAGAAAATTTATCGAACCAACTCGTTAAAGAATTAAAACAATTTCAATTTATAAATAACGACTATAAATCATAGTAATTAGAGTTCGATACGCATTGTAGGCTTCCCTAAAAAGGGGAAGCCTACAATGCGTATCAATGGTTGAAGGAGTAAACTTAAAAAGCAGTTTAAAGTTACTACAGATTCTAATCATCCATATCCTATTTGTAGAAATCATTTAAATAGAAACTTTACAGCAAATAGACTAAATGAAGTTTGGGTGTGAGATATAACCTATATAAAAACAGTTACAGGTTGGCTATACCTTACTACCATTATTATTTTATATGACAGGCAAGTAATTGGATGGTCATTAAGCTCAAGGTTATATACCAATCAAACTATTATTCCAGCTTAGAAAATGGCAGTATCAAAAAGAGAAATATGATTGTTACACTTATGAGTTGAACTCGGCTCATAATCAATAGATTTAAAAAATATTTTTACTGGATTGTTATTTTCATGCTTCAGGTTCCTAAATTTACATGATAATTTTGATTTAATTAAGAATCATATTAATTATTAATAAACCCAATATAGATTTTAAAATATAAACCCCTATGTAAATAGATACCGTAATTAAAATTTTATTTTTAAAATACTTATTCTTATTGTAAATATTCCTAACAAAAAAAACGGTAATCAAGTATGTAATTATAATTGAAATTGGATTAAAAGCTTTCCCAATAAAGCCAGCATATGCAGATTCCAAAAAACAATTTATAACAGTTAGTACGATAATTGTAATTCTAATAGACCTGTATTCTTCCTCTTTTCTGTCAAATTTTTGATTCTTTTTTTGACTTGTTTGGATAGGTGTTTTCTCTTGAGATTTTTGCGGAGTTTGGCTTTTGTAATTTGTATCTGAAATTGTCGGAGGGCTTGATATTGTTTGAGGTTTGATTTCATTCTTTTTCTCAAAAGAAGAAAAAATTGCAACTTCAGATATTTTTTTCCAATCACCTAAACCTTTATTAAAGATGTAGGAATCATTTGAGAACCCTTTATTAATAATTTCTTGTGCAGCAAATGGTCCTTGTTGTTCACCGTTTACCATGATGTAAAATTTTTCCATTATATGTTATTTAATTGTTTACCAACCATATCACTTTTGGTCAAATAAACGGTTAGTAATATTGAACTTAGAATAATTATTGCTATCCCAAAAACATTTAATCCAAAAGTGTTATATAAAGCGTGAAGCAATGCAGGAATAAATAACCCCATTATTCTGAATGAATATTTATATTTTAATTCTATAAAACTTAAAGAAATAAAATAGGCCCCTATACCAGCCCATATAGCATGAAAAAATGGCAAGGAAGTGATTCGTATAATATTTGTAAAATAGTTTACGTCAACACTAAAGGATTTATTTAAATTCATTTGATACTCTATACCTTCAAAAATTCCAAAAGACAAGCCTGCAATCATTCCATACAAAATAGCTGTTCTAGGAAGTATTACTTTTTTGACTCTAATTATTGTAACATAAACAAACAATTGCTTTAGCGTCTCTTCTAAAATAGCTACACCAAAAAGCATGGCAAAGAATTTTGAAATTATATTATTAGAATAAATTAACTTTTCAAATACTGACCAAATTGATGTTTGATGAAAAAGTTCTAGTGAAAAGATAGATGCCAAAATAGTTGTAATGCTAATTGTCAAAATTATTTTTAAATCTGTTTGCTTTGTTGCTATAATTTTATACAAAATTAACACCCATATGGATGCAAAGTAAACACCATAAATACTGTAAGACAGCATAGGAATGCCAGAAGTAAACAATGTCAGAACAGGAATTAAAACAATAGCTAATAAAATGTATATAATTGCATTTTCTTTAATACTAGAATTTAAATATTTAAAAGGATTGATAAATACTGATTGCAACTTAAAAATATTAAAAAAAACTTCATCAATTCGCTCTTCTGTTTGTTGAATTTGAATATTGTTTAGCTCTATAAATTCAGCTACTGTTATGTGTTTTTGAGTGTTTTCATGACGTATCAAGTCACGTAAAAGAATATTACCTGAAACACAAGCAGCTTTCACCTTATCTGCATTGAACGGGCCAAATTCTTTTGTATTTCGTTTTATATAAAACATATTTAATATGGTGTGATTTTAAAAACATGGCTAAATGATTTTTTTCCTTTAATCCAAACTTCTATAGTATGATCACCAAAATCCCACCAATATTTTGAGTCGGCTCCAAATCCTTTTAATTCAACTGTATTTAATCCTTCTTTAAAATACACTTGTTTATCCACTAATGAGTAACTTGTTGTAGAGTTTGAGGATTTCAATAAGCCACCGTTATGGATATATTTTATGGAAATATCATAATAGCCAGATTTATTGCCAATATAAGTTATAGTGGGGTATAAATAATAGCATTTGCCGCGAGTCAAATAGTATGAAGGCTTAGACACAGCAAATTCATTAAAATTCGATCCATATTTGGATGATCTGAAGTATATACTAGAAATTTCTACTGAAGCTTTTTTCACTATTTTTTTTTCTACTCCTTTGGCTGGTGCTTTCACTGATGCTTTTTTTATTTCACTTTTAGAATTTATAATATCGGCTTCATATTGTTCCAGTGGTAAATTATTTTCTTGGGATTTTTTATTATTACTTGAATTGGTGCTAATGAATAAACCCATAAAAATTAAAAGACATATCACTAATATTGGAACTAATACATTTGACTTATTTTTGGTCTCTTCTAATTGTTTTCTTAAACTTGTATTATCAGATTTATGAACTACTAACTTACTTAAAGTAAGGTCATAGTCGTTTTTAAGTTTTTTATAATTCTCAATAGCTTCTTTTTCCTCAAGCTTTTTCTTAATTTTTTCTTGTCCAAGTCTCTTTTGTTCTTTATTTTTCAATTCTTCTTCAAGTAGTGCTACGGCATTAAATAATGTTTCTCCAAATTCCTCTAGACTTGGACGAACCGTAATTCCAATTTTATAGGGACAAAAAATTCTTTTGAAAATATTTTTTAAATCGTCACTGTAATCATAGAATATTTTTTGAAGAGGTGGCAGCACTGAAAATGCACTTTCTCCTTTTGTTACATGAGTTAAATTTTTTTTAATTTTCTCTTGTATTGTATTTAAATTATCAAAAGGTGGCTTTACTGATCCAACATAAGGATGAATACCACACAATATTTCATAAACCAATATACCCAACGAAAAAGTATCCCAATCTTTTGTTATTGGTATTTTGCTCCTAATAATATCACTAGCTTCTGGGGGAGTATATTCTGGTGTAGATACTGGAGCTTTAAATAAAACTTTTTCATTTTGAACAATTTGCACAGAATCCATATCAATAATTGATACTTTCCCAAAGGCAGTAACTAGTAAATTTTGTGGTTTTAAGTCTACAATAATATATCTTTTATTATTGTGAATTCTATTTACTACCGCAACAATATTGACACTTAACTTAAGACGTGAAGTTCTTCCTTTAAAGGTTTTTCTGTTAAATGTAGTATGCCATTGGTTACTTAGCTTTTTAGGAATTAGTGGTTGACATAAATGATAAGGTAACAAACTATCATCGAAAGCTTTATACATCATAAAACCTACAAATTTACCCTCCTCATAAATAACCTCTTTAGGCCAGCAAATTTTATGAGTAATTCCTTGAAGATCTTCAGGAGGATTCAAAACCATATACTTGAGCTTTTCCTCTTTTTCTTGACTTCTTACGCGTTCGTAATATATTTTAATACAGTTATCGCTGTCGCCTAAAATCTCATAAACCTCACCCTCACCACCTTTAGCAATTTTTTTACTAATTGATATTTCTTTTCCTGATAGTGTTTTGTACATTCTTTAATTTTATTTTAAAAATGAGACCAATAAAGTCTTATCATCAGGTTCATTTTTTATGGCTTCATTACCAGACTCTAGAAGTGATTTCCATTCATCTTTTAATTTTTCTTCTTCCTTACTATTTAAAGATTTAATTTTTGATAATACAGGAAAGAAAAACTTCTTAAAAGGAATGTTTGCATCCGTAAATACATTGTCGGTTAAATTAGAACATTCAAAAGTTACTTTCTCCATACCATCAGAAAGTAAAAAAATAGCCAATAATTTTTCATCAATTACATCGGTTTGAATAAACTTTTTAGGATTTTCCCAAATAGGAGAAGTTATAAATATAGTTCCGTTAGATTCAACACCACCAAATGGGCTAAATAACGATTTTAATTCACCTGACGTACTCAAATATCCACCACGTCCATCACCAATATTTGCTACAACTGCACCTTTTGAATTATATAATGTAAGCATTGCTGTAGAGGCATAGTTATTAACTGACAAATTAGTGTTGTTTTGTTTATTCTGTTCTGCAACCCAAAAGATTAAATTATCAAGTGTTTCTTTAAAAATAGTAACACCTAAATTTCCCCATTCTTTCTTTGAAGGAAGCTCACCATTTTTAAACCATTTCAAGTTGCTTAATGCATTTTTTAAATTGGATGGGATTGCGTTATTAGAAATTAGCTTAGAGCCAAAATGAGACATTTTAGCAGAACCGGCTCCATCGCAAACTATTGCCAATTGCCAATTATCGTTTAAGGGTTCAAAGTAATTATTATCTTGACATGGAATAGGAGGTGTTGCTTGTAAGTGACTTTTTCCAATAGCAGAATGCGCGACTGTTACCCAGCGGTTTTCTTGCCCATCAGTTAATCTTTTTAATTGACTGCTATCTAAAGTGTTTTCTGTTTGTAGTTTACTAATTACCTTAATTCTTGTCTCATCAATGTTATTAATGTTGTGCACAGACATATTCTTTACTTCTCCTAAATCTTTATAATCTTTTTCTCTACTTTTTAAAGATTTAATTTTTGAATGAAGAACTGTCTTTTCTTCATTTAAAGCTACTATTTCTTTTTTTAGTAAAACTATTTTATTCTTAAACTGTTTATACTTTTTTAAGACTAATATTAAAATAGCACCGAATCCTAAAATAATAAAAAAACAACTTTTATCCCAGCCTTCTTTGTTGTTAATAACTTCTTTTCCACCATTGGTTTTCTCTATTACTTTATGAGGTTCTTTTTTATTTGAAATATCATCAGCTGAAAATGTATCGATGCTTTTAATGATTTCTGACTTAGATCTAAAAATCTTTTCAAAAGAGTTGTTTAAAATTACTTTTATACTGTCAAAAACGTCATTATTCCATAATTTTGAAATAGAGTCTACTGGTTTTAATAAATCATTATACTTAAATAAACTATCATTCTTAACTAAATTGACAGTATCCTTACCATAAATAAATATGTTATTTATACTATCTAAATTTTTTAAAACAAAAGCGTTAATCGGATTAAATTCTACTTTAGAGTCCAATTTATTATTAATCAAATTAGAGTCAGGATCTTTTGAAGTAAATTCCCTGTTTTCTAATTTAGCAGAATCAACTTTATTAATAGAAATATTTTGAGCATTAATATTTACGCTAAAGAAAAATATGAACAATAGAGATTTTAAAATAATTCTATTCATTTAAGTCTTAAATTCTTAAAAAAGGTTAACTTATTTTAAAGCCTTCCATCCAATTTGAAGGAGATGGTAAGTTTACTGAATCAGTTTGCACATCACTAGATGCTGCGACTATTTGAATACTCGCTGAAAGCCACTGGAAAAATTCAGCAAACCGAAGGCCTTCTAGTTTTGCAGGCGGCATTTGAATTGAAGATAGTTTTTCTAATGTATTCATGCTTGCCCCTTTAACACCTACATTAAAAAAAAAGAAGTTTTTTCCATCTACATGTTTTCTGATTTCGTCTCCTTTACTTTGTATATTTGGAATGTCTGTTGGTTCTCCATCAGTCATATTAATTACCCAAGGTCTATAATAAGGCTGTCCAGTTAATTTATACCAACTTTTTCTGGCTCCCACTAGCTCTATAGCCTCATCAATTGCTTTTCCCATTGATGTAGATCCCATTGTTTGTAATTTTGGCATTTCAAAATTATCCACTAAAGCAGGTTGTTGAAGTATTTTTATATTGCTACCATAAGCAATAATAGCAATTTCTAATCGATTTTTTGAAGTAGGGTCTTCAGTAATTTCTTTATGAAATGCTTCTATTCCTTTTTGAAGACTTTTTAACTTTTTTCCTTCCATTGAATATGAAGTGTCTAATAATAAAACACACAAACTTTTCTGTTCATAATTTACAGCAGCTTCAACGTCAAAAAATTCACTCATTTTATTTAATTTAAGTTATTAAAAAATCAAAAGTATTAAATTCGAAAATATTAAAAATTTTATAATTAACCTATGCATATTTGATACAATACGTTGAAAATTTATTCTAAACGATTCATTTCGATTAAATCTACCCCAAAATAGTTCGATTTTACTCCCTTTGGCCCCAAGCATTATTCCAAAATATAACTTTTTATTTTTAGGAATAATAAGTGATAAAAGTGGATTATCTAACTTAGTTGGGACGAATTTTTACGGTCATAAATTATATATTTGAATTATGACAAAAAGATACAATAACGAATTAAAGGTTACAATAGTAGAACTATTGCAATCGGGAATGAAGGCAAAACAAATAAGTGAGGATTATGGTGTTTATCCCATCATTATTATCCATAAAAGAGCCTATTGAAATATAATACGTGTTGTTTATTTTAATTTCAGTCATTTTTTTATCATTAAACCTCTTTAATTGCTGTTAAAAATCCTTGAACGACTTCTTTTGTTTTATTGTAGCTGTCTGTTTTTTCTTTACCAGACAAATAAAGCTTCCTGTTAACTTCTAGCATGATAGACTGAACACGAATATCTTTTTTATAGTAATCTACAGGTACAATTGTTCCACTATAAGGTTCATCAATACCCAAACTGTATCCTAAGTTTTCAAAATATTTGGTTGCTACTTCAACAAGTTTCTTAGGTGTGTGAAACGCATCTGTTCCTATGTTAAAGTCTGGTCTGAATGCTGTTTTATTTAGAGCTCTGTTAAGCGTATTTTCAGGGAATGAATGACAATCTACAATCAAACAGCTGCTATTGGTCTTAAGATGTATTTTAACCAGTTCTGAGAGCTTATTATGATGCTTCCAGTAAAAGCCTTGAAGTATCCTTTTTCTTAGCTCAGGGGTCACTACTCGAAGTATGCTTCCATCATCAAACTTATCATAAATAACACCCATACCAAACTTAGACATCGCTTCTAAATCGTCATCTGCAAATCGTTCTACATCACAGAATAATCTTGAAAATGGTGTAATAATAGCATCATCTATTTTATTAGAAAACAAATCATCAGTGTACCAGTCTGTTAGTCGTGAAATTTCTTGTGATATTTTTTGTTTATCCTTAATAAATCCATCTAAATATGGGATTTTAGTAGAGGAATGCGGAATATGTAATATGACTTTTTTGTTCAAAATATTAATGTTTTATTAAGAGAATAAATTTTTGAGGTGTTTGAATAATAAAGTTTGAGCTATTATTTAGCGCATAATGTCTTGATGTAAGCACTTGATTCTCATTAAAGCAATACATTCTATAATCTGATGCTTTAGTAAAATCAATTAAAGAATTACCTATTTTATTTTCAATAGTTATAATAATGTTCTTGTCCTCAGTTTCGTAATCAGCAACTCTTACTGTATTAAAATCACACTTTATATGAATCGCATTAACCTCTGATAAATCCATAGGAATATGAAATGTATTTCTATATGTATGGCTAAATTCTTCATTAAATGACTTAGTTTCTTTGTGTTTATAACCCTCAATGTAGTGTTCTGCATTTTTAGCTAACACAACATTAGTTTGACTGACAAGAATACCCCCTGTTGGTATTGCATTACTTTCTTTAAAGATACCTTCATTATAAAACAGAGCTCTATCTTTTCCAAAAACTATGCACAACTCTGGCTCTTTTTTGTTGTAATGCTTGAATTTACCAATAAATGTCTTTGTAGCCTCGATAATGTCATCGTGAAATAGATTTAATTGTGTTTCTCGATCTGTGGTTAAAAGAATTTTTAACGGAACATTATCTACATAAATACCAAGGTGTTTATTAATATCAATATCGCCACCACCTTTTACAAAATGAATTGGGACTTGCATGTAATAATTAGTGTCAATTTTTAAAATAATGTAGGGAAATAGACCGTATCCCTTTTTTGTAAGTTTTAACTGAGTAAGTTTTGTTTTCATACAAATAACATTTAATTAATTGTATTTCGATACTAATAGGTTGAAAAGACGTTTATTTTTGACTTTACTGTCCGTATTGTTTTACCACCGTGGTGTCTTCACTCGGTTGGTATCCATGTAAATGGATTCGAAATACAATACAAATGTAAATATTAAATTGAGTAATCCTAGTTTTTTTTCCATATTATCTTTTTGAAATAAAACTTACACTTGAACTTAAAATAGTTAGTTCTGTTACATTTTAGCCTGAACTTAAGAAAACCAGCCGAAGTACATCTAATTTCAAATACAAATACTATCGGAAAAATAATTTAAATTTACCCGAACTCACGATTTAAAAACAAACCTAGTTCAAACTATTTTTTTGCCTTCTAAACGGCTGAAAAAAAAATCTTTTAAACGTGCAAATAGTAACACGAAAAGAGACAACCTATATCAGTAAAATACACACCAGAACTATTGTTCACAAATAAGTTTGCTTTAGACACTTCAGCACCAGAAATTAAGATTCCGTGTGGAGACATTTCGTAAAAACATGAGATTTTCCTGTAGCTTTTGGGCCTAATTAAATTATAGTTGTTTTCTTGCTTTCTGGATTGATACATTTAATTTTCAATCATAATTTTATTATTAGACAAATCGATTTTAGTGTTACCTAGTTTATTAATGGTAGACATACCTAAAAGAAAACCGCTTTCATCTATACCAGGCATTACAGCTATCTCAATGTTATATATAGTTTTTGGTCCAATGGTCATTGAAGGTATTTGCCAAACCTCAGCTAAAACTGTATCACCGTTAGCTATTACATAATAGCCGGACCTTTTAAAATGAGTTCTTCTATTAATAAACCCAGAACGAATATGCTGGTTTAAATATGATTTTGAAATAGTTGTAGTAGAGGCGCCGGTATCCAACAAAAATGTGGTAGAAATTCCGTCAATTGTTGTGTAGATATACTTTTGGCTTCTTAGAGGTGTTAACTCAATAAATATTTCTTTTTTTACATCTTTAACAATAGACTCAAGCCGTGGTGGGCTAAAAAGGTTCAAAACAACTATCATCAAAAAAAGACCAATAAATACAGACAAAACTATAACTTTAATCTTGTTTCTTTGATAATAATTTTGCAGTTTGTCTGTAGTTGTTGGCTTAGAAACTGGCTCTTTTTTTTGCTTTATGAGTGCCATAGCCAGCCTTTCTACATCAGAGATTACCTTTATGTCTAATTTTTGTTTGGACAGCTTTGAGATAATACCAGTTGCATCTGATACTTTCTCTATTTTGAAAATAAGCACTAGCGCCTCATTATAATTTTTCTCTGTATGTTTTAAAACCTCAATAAGGGAAATTAACTCTAATTTGGTGCTCATTGATGCCTTTTTATACACCCCAACAATAGCAAGTGTAGAAAGCTCTTTGGCAAGACCAAGGCGGTGACGTTTAAGGTCTAAATTAGAAATATTTTTCACAATTTATTTTTTATAATATTTAAATGACCTTTCATTTGTATAAACATTAAAATCTATATAATTACCAATAATATTATAAATCACCTTAACAGGTTCCTGAGTTTTGCCAGCCATAAAGAAACGCCCATCATACCTATTTGTTTCTTGAGTGCTAGAAAAAATAGCCTTAACATCACCAATATAAAAAGTTTTAGATTGTTCACCTATATTTTTAAAATTGTTAGTCATAATGGCGTAATACCTGTCAAGTATTTTAATTACAGAAAAATTATATCCTTTTTCATTTTCATCATAATCATCATAACTACCTTCAACAATATTTAATGCTTTTGATGAATTTAGATAGTTAACCATATAATCTAAGATATTATTTTGATCAAAATCTAATGCAAGTAAATCTCCATCTCGGCTCCATTTTTTACTTAAACCTTTTCTTTTTCCTTTTGAAAAAGTAACTTCCATTTGTAGCTGACCATTGCTATACCAATTTTTATGCACACCAACAGGAGTACCATTTTCAAACCTACCCTCACGAACACGAACTAAAACGTCATTAAAACCATTGTACTCTTCCTTGTACTCTTTGTGTAAGCCATTTTTTTTACCATCTACAAAACTACCATCATAATTATTTCTAATTTTTGAGAGTTTACCTGAAAAAGATTTCATGTTATCTTTTAAAAAAATAATATCGTTTGAAATTTCAGATTTCATCCATCTTGTACTGTGAGATTCATAGACAAGGCCATCTAGTTGGCGAAATTCAGTTTCACTTCTCGAAAAAATATAAGTAACAAGACTAATGGCAAAAAAGCCTATAATTACCAATAGAACTAATTTTATTTTCTTAGTTATCTTATTTTTATTTGGTTTCAAATTTGTTGTTTTTTCTATTATTGCTTTTGGTGAGGTTAGTACATTTTTTTTCGTCCCTTTTCCTATGGATAAAATTGACGAATTACTTAAAACCTCATACGCCTCTTGAATCTTTTTATATTCTTCTTTAAAAAATTCTTGGTTATCGTTATTGGCAGGATCTAACTCCTTGCTCAAACGCTTAAAAGCGGCTTGTATAGCCTCTTGTGAGGCGCCTTTTTGCAGGCCTAATGTTGAATAATGTTGTTTCATTCCTTTTTTAAATATTTACCTTTATCATGATTAAGTTCTAAACTTTCCCCATTACGAAGATATAAAATAGTTTTTCCATGTTTTCTTCCCTCTAAATAATTAGTTTTAGAACTTAGCTGCCCATCATTATAATACCAATTAGATTCGCCTTCACAAATAGCATCTTCACAATTTGTTGCTTCGGGATTATTATTTCGAACATTTCCAATCCATTGTAATTGATTGTTAGACGTGTAGTAAGAATTTATAGTATAAGCCATACTTATGGAATCATAATCTGAGTAAACACGATAATATTTGGAATTCTCTGGATTTGTTAATTCCCAATTAGCATCATAAAAAATTCTTTTTTTTGCCTTTGGATATACCTCTAAAAAAGATATTAACTGAGTGGTTGAAACTTTTATTTTTTTATTATCAACGTAGTATATTTCTGAATTTTCATATTTAATTCTACAGCAAATCCTACTTGATATACATTCTTGATTATTTTTTAAACAGCCACTCAAATTAGATTTATGCTCCCCTTTATACCAAATACCTTCTTTTAGGATTAAATCATTTTTCATACTTATTCCATAACCATCTTTCTGCCCATTTTTCCAATTTCCTTTAAAAGTTTCACCAGATTTCCATTTGTAAACACCATAACCATCCCTGTAACCATTTTTAAAATCCCCTTCATAGACACTACCATTTGACCAATTTTGTTTTCCTAAACCATTGGGTTCATCAAATTTATAGTTTCCCTCGTATGAATATCCTTTTCCATCTTCATAAATCCCAAAACCATGTCTATAACCAAATTGCCAGTCACCCGAAAAAGACCCACCCACAGAATAAGTTATTTTTCCCTTGCCTTGTCTTTTATCGAATTTAAAACCACCCTCATAAACCACACCATTACTGTAAGTCATAATTCCATTACCCTCAAAAAAGCCTTCTCTAAACTCGCCTACATAGCTTGCGCCATCAGTCCATTTATATTCTCCATTGCCATGCATCCTACCGTCTTTGAAATTACCACTGTACAACCACGTACTCGATTTTTTTTCACCATAACCGTTTAAGCAATCACCCACTGTACAATCTTGCGCAACTACTTTAGTTACAAAAACCAAATAAAATAAATACTTAAAAAGCCTCATTTTTATTACTCTTTTTTGGTGTAAAATTACCATCTTCAACAGTATATAAAGTATAACTCATACTACTATTATAAAGACGAATAACCTCTGATTTATCTAATGATTCATTATTAACGAAACCGCCTAATATTTGGCCGCAATTAGTAATCTTGATAAACTTATTAGGATTCCAACCATTCCCATAATAAAAGAATGTTTGAAAATCACCATTTCCTAACTTAAACTTGTAATACCCTCCAGCTCTAATGTATGCGTGGGCGTATACACGATTATTTTTCTTTACAATTACAACTACATCAGAACTATTTGACGCCCTAATATCTATAAAAGAACATTCTGCATATCCATAAAGTGGGGTGCAATACGGATTTCTTCCATAGCAATAGCTGTAAGGTGTATCACCGGTATTAAGATAATTTGTTGAATAATATTTTGTATAAGTGTTATCTGCATATTCATTTAAAAGCAACAAATTGTCGTCATATTTATCAAAGGAATATGTAATATTTCCAAGTCCCCCTCTTGAACCAGCAAATGATGAAGATTCTTGATTTTTTTTAGGATAAGATTCCTCTTCTAACTTTGATTTTAGCTTTTCCTTTAAAGGTTCATTCATGCCTGCTGTTAGTTTATTGTAAACATTATCAAACTCTAGTAAAAAAGACTTGTTGTGTTGATCAATTTCATTTTTATGAGTGATGTATTCTTCTGTAAATACATAAAAATCATTAATCGCTATATTATTTATTTCATATGCCATTTGATAGTTGTTAATACATTCTTTACATTTCACATCAATTTTTGAGCGTTTTACTGAATGAAAAACACCTAAACCACCAACGATTTGAATCAAGTCTTCAAACTCTTTCTCTGATGCATTATATTTGTTACTAATTTTTTTAAACATCTCAAGGTAAAGAAGTAATGACGATTTTTTTGTACTATTTTCATCAAGTCCTACTGTATAATGATTCCAATAGTTATAAGTATTTACAGAGTTGTAATACACACATTCAAAAAAATCTGGTTTATAAAGCTCTAATGAAAATATCTTTGAGTATACAAAAAAGCTAATTAGAGAGTCTTTAGTAATGGATCTATCACTTTCACTAAATGAAAACCCTTTATTTGTTTCATCATTTAGATGTTCATTCACAATTTCCGGATGGTTTTCTAAAAATTTTGTTTCCCATATTTGTCTTGAATTATTCTGATAGTGTTCTGATTGTTTAATAATATACGGAATCTCATTTTTAAAATCATTCACCTTTATGATAAAGTATATGTAAGTAATCCCAAAAATTAATGATAAAATTACTAGAGTTCCTAAGATTAGTTTTTTTGATTTTTTTGAAGATTTTTTAATTGGGGACTTAATTGGTTTACCCTCTTTTATTTTGATATTATCTATATTTTCTGATTTTGTGTTTGAAACATTATCTTTTTCTTTAGCATCTCTAATCCTTTCTATATCTTCTTTTCTATAGAGTATTGCTAGGGCTTGTTGATAAGTTTTATTCTCATTTTTATAAGCTTCTAAATAATTTATGATTTCTATTTTTTTGGCATTTTCTGATGCCTTAAATTTTTTTAATATACTAACTAAAGAGTTAGAATCTTCAAAAAGATTTGAAACCTCAGTTGGTTTTGCGTCTACTTCATTGTGACGCTTTTGTTCATGGCCTGTTAGAGCTTTGTAAGCTTCTTGAACTTTTTCATATTCTTCTATAAAAAATTCTTGATTGTCATTTTCAGTGGGGTTAAGTTGTTTGGATAAACGCTCATATGCAGCTTGAATCTCCTCTTGAGAAGCACCTTCTTTAAGGTCCAATGTACCATAGTGTTGTTTCATTTCTTTTTTAAAAATTTGCCTTTATCATAATTAATCACCAAAAGCATAGACATAATCATCAGAGCC
>JAOEWO010000045.1 GCA_028383925.1 Winogradskyella sp. | reverse complement strand
TTAGAATTAAATCTGAATAATCAAAAAGATTACCTATAAGTTTAATATTAGCTTTTATTTTAACATTATAACCACTATTTGTTAAAGCAAAGACTAGATTATACAAATATCTAGCCATTACATTATCTGGTATATCTATATAAAATGTGTGTGCTTTTGTGTTTGATTTATTGTTTAAAACGTAGAATCTATTAATTAAAATATTTTTGAGATATTTAACTATTATGTTAAATTCTGTTCTAGTTAAAAACCAGTATATAGTTTTAAAATTCATTAAAAATAACTAATTGGCAATATTAAATTTTAATCTTCATAATTACAAAATATTAATGATTTTTGACGCTGAACCTCTCAGGATATTTATACTTCATCATACAATAGTAACCCAACTTAAGAGTTTGTTTAATGCTCTTTGAAATGTGTAAGTTTGACATTAAAACTTTTATAAAAGCAAGGTGTTTTTTTTGTTGCAAGTTTTCAATTGCTAACTCTTTATATACATTTCTATATAAGTTTTTTAATTGTACACTGGTTAAGGATGGCGTATTGTTTTTTTTTCTTCTTAAATAAGCCTTGTGCTTTGCTTTAACCTCCCAAAGGGCTGCTTCCCATTTATTCTTGAATAATGAAATACTGCCATCATGTTGTCGATAATAATATAAAGGCTTGTCAATATAAATTACAGCACCCACTTCTTCTAGCTTATAAATAATATCCTTATCTATTGCTTTTTTAAACTTTGGATTAAAACCTTCTGTTTTATCATACATTTTTTTTGGCATAACTCTAAAATGTGAGATATGCGAGGTTACATTATTTATTAATGATTGATAAGTTTCGGCTGCAGGTATTGGTCCTATTGATTGATTGATATTTATCACTTTCAAATCCTTATCACAATTAAACATAGTTGAATAAAATAAAGCTGTATCAGGATTTTTTAAATATTCCGCATACATTATTGATAACGCATTAGTATCAATTGTATCATCTGGATCTAAAATACCTAGAAGTACACCATTTGATTTTTCTGCAGCAACCTTTAAGGCGTTACCATAGCCTTTATTTTTTGTTAAAAAAAAAGATTTTATAAATGAATGTTTTTCTTGAAGACTTGTAATGAGTTTTTTTGATCCATCTGTTGAGCAATCATCAACTATAATAAGCTCAAAGAATTTATAACTCTGATTCTTCACACTCTGCACTGCTTCTTCTATAAATTTTTCGTTGTTATAATTGGCCATCAATATGGAGAATGTAATTTTACTCATTCGATAAGATTTTTTTAATGAATTCATTAATAGTATCAATATGTTTTACCATAAGATAATTTTGTTCGATGTGTTCCTTGGCTCGCTTGCCCATATTCTGACACAATTCCCTATCAGCAGCTAATTTTTTCATGTAATTAATCATATTAGAAACATCATACTCATTTACTAAATAACCTGTCTCCTTATGGATGACCGCTTCTTTAATACCCTTATGATAAGTTGAAATAATAGGCAACCCCGAAGCCTGTGCTTCCAATATAGCCACAGGCGTACCTTCACTATCTCCATCATCAGCAATAACAGAATGTTGAACAAAACAGAACGCATTTTCAAAGTATTTCAATAATTCACTATGTTCAATTTTCCCTAAAATCTTAATCTTATCTTCAAGTTTAAGGAGTTTTACTAAATTTTTAGAGGAATTCAATAGATACCCCCCCCCCAACATTACCAACTTTAATTGAGGAAAGGTTTTTTGCACCTCATTAAAAGCCATAATGGTATTGTAAGGAGCTTTCTTATCTATGAATCGTCCTACAGCCAAAAAGTTGTTAGAAAAATAATCTGGATTTAATTTTAAAAAGGAATTGTTTGGACCATATGGATTTACAACTATTTTATCTTCATTTGCACCAAGATTTATAAGGTCTTTTTTCATGTCTTCAGAAACTGCTATAAGACCACTGGCATACTCAAACATTTTTGGATAAAGATCTTTGTGCCATTCAATAAGATCATATCGACTCGCATCATAGCCATGGAAATGAACTATTAAAGGTATTTCTAAATGTTCACAAATCGAAAAAACTTGGGCCCCCGTAGTCCCGTACTCTGCGAGAACTAATTCTATATTCTCAGAAATTAAATAGTGTTTTATCCCCCTTACAATGGGATTAGAATATTTTTTTATTTTTAATTTTTGAAGCAGTTTATCAAAAAAAGATGGATATAACGCAATATCACCATACTTTTCTGAGTATAAAGGTAGTGTACTTCCATATAAAAAATGAATCTCACCTTCTAACAAGTCTTTATGCGCTTTTACAAAAGATTCTGGGGTTTGAGAGCTTTTTGATTCAGTTATTATACAAATTTTCTTTTTATTCATAATGAATTATATTATCTAAATTAGTGTACCATACATCCTGAGAGAAGTTATGATAATGTCTTTCCATCGCACAATCGCCTAATTTTTTTCTTAATTCTTTATTATTTACAAGCAGCAAGAGCTTTTGTAACATCTCGTTATAATTATCAACATCTACTGTATATCCGGATTCATTATTTATAATAGATTCAGTTGTGCCTCCATTATTTGTAACTACACAAGGTAAGCCATAACTCATTGCTTCAACTACGGCTAACCCATGGCTTTCCCATTTGCTTGGTTGAAAATAAATATCAGCATTTTCAAACAAAGCTCTTGTGTTTTCAGTGTATCCAATAAAATTAATGTTTTTAAACTGTTTTGTTTTAATTTGCATTTCTTCTAATAACTCACCACTACCAGCCCATATAAAATTTAATCTTTTTTCTCCACTTTGACTACATAATTCTTTGGCAATATTAACCCATAACTCAGGGTTTTTAACACTCAACACGTTTCCTAAGGTGAGGATAGTGATAACGTCATTATTCTCTTTAGGTATTAAACCTTTTACGACTGGCGAAGAATTATAAATCACTTTAATTTTGCTTTTATCAATAGCCCAGTATGTACTTATTCTGTCCTGCGAATATTTTGAAACCGTTATAAGATGCTTATTTGTATAATGTTTTAAAATATGATCTAAAATCCTTTTTTTTCCAGGGTCAATTTTACCCCAGGGCATGGAATGTATAAAATAAAATACAGGTACTGGTATAAGAAAAGCAGGAAATAGAGATGAAGGGTAAGCTGAAGAAACTATAATTTTCCTTACTTTATGTTGACTGGCAATATTTAAAATAAAACTACTTTGTTTTAAAAAATCTAATAAAAAATATTTTTTTAAAGAATGTTTCCAAGGATACCAATATTCTAAATAATCTAACTCATTATTATATTGAAAAATGGTAATATTTTTTTCTTTCAAATATTCAAATAATTCCTCACTACACTCTATTTTATTAACTAAAACGGCTATATTATAATGTCTTGATAGTAAGTATTCACATAGATTATAAAAAAATGTTTTTGTTCCGCCTATATGGGTGTTTTGAGGTATTAGAAGTATATTATTTACATTTTTTATCCTCAAAAAAAATAATGTTCTATATAAGACAAATCTAAAAAGGACTGAAAACAGCTTGGCTATAAATATTACTTTGCTCTTCATTTCTTTAAGGTATTATTGTTTTAAGAAAGAAAAGAGCTTAACAAACCTGTTTCCAAATTTATAACTTGTACTATTTAAAATAGTTGAATTAAAAATACTTAATTCATCATATTTCAATAGTATAGATCTGTATTTTTTTATTTTTATGTTTTGAATAAAATCATTATTTTCATTGTGCCTAATGTGGTGTAAAAGTACATTGATAATAGCTTCGCTAAAATCATTTTCATCTATAATGGATGTTACAATTTTAATAAGTTTTTCAAAGGTGTTTATTTTATTTTTTTCATCTTTTATATAGTCATAGTGATGGTACAAACCAATATAGAGTTTTAACAGATGTTGCTTTAAATTATAAAGTACTTTATCACTAAAAATATCCGCTTCTATAAGCGGAATCAAAGTACCCATTTTAAAAATTAAGCCTTCGGCTCCATTAAAATTGCCTGTTACGCTTTCCTTATGGCGCCTATAAATGGCCATTTTTTCGGGTATATATTTTATTTTTCCAAATCTTGCATTGTTGAGATGCATAGCATAGTCACCTGAAGTCACCTTAAATACAACATCGTTAACAAGATCTTTATGGTTTCTATACATCACCGTTAGGGTACCTATAGTATTATGTAAAGCTAAAGCTGTAATATCATATTCCTGGTGAGAAGGATTATCTTTTTCAGGTAAAGGGATAATCTTTCCTGTTTCCATAATTTTCATATCAAAAGCATGATGACAAATAAAAAAATCCTCATTTGCCTCCAAAAAATCCACCTGCTTCTGGAGCTTTAAAGGGTCTGTCCAGTAGTCGTCGCCTTCGCAGAGGGCGATGTATTTGCCTTGGGCTCTGCTGAAATTATGTTTAAATGTTACTTTAACACCTTGAGAATATTGGTTTTCAGTTTGATAAATAGGCTTAATGATATTAGGATATTTTTCTTCATATTCTTGAATAATATCTGCTGTTTTATCAATTGAAGCGTCATCGTGAATGAGAACCTCGAATGCGAAATTTGTTTTTTGGATCATAAAACCTTCTAAACACTGCCTAATATAGGGCTCGTGATTATAACTCAAACAACATACAGACACTAGTATATTACTCATTTTATTTTTTTTTAATCTACAGTTCGCAAAAATGAAACATGTTTAAAACTAAGTATGCTACCTTAATGTTTTTGGTGTATCAACGGATTTAGCCGGATTTCCAAAACATTTAGTGCCAGAAGGGACATTTTTTACAACGTTAGAGGCCATGCCTATCATACAATCATCTCCAATGGTTATTTTATTATTCGTTGTGGCGTTAAGCCCTATAAAGTTTCTATCACCCATTACTATATTAGCAACAATTGCTTGTGTTGCAATTAAATTATAATTACCAACTAATGCGTCGTGTCCTATTGTTACACCGCTCATTAAGGAATTAAATTGACCGACTTTTGCTTTTGGGTTAACCACAGCATGTGCCAATATCACAGTGCCAACTCCTATAGTTGCGCTTCTAGCAATCATGCAACTTGGATGAATAAAGGTGCAATAACGCTCTAAGGGTATGCCTAAACTATCTTTAAAATCAATTGTTTCTTGCATTGAGCGGATGTCGTAAGATTGAAAAATAAACGTAACGCTTTTATCATCTTTATATTTTTCATAAACACACTCCATTCTGGAAAGCACTGGGAAACCATTTATATCTGTCCCTATTGGTAGATCATTGTAGGCAAAGCCGATACATTCTATAGGCATTCCATGTTTATGCTGTGCATCATAAATGTAATCTGCTATTAAGGTCGCTGAACTTTTACCCCCAATTAATATTACTTTTTCCATTTTCAAATATCAAATAGTTTTCTTCTTCTTGCAATCAAATGAACTCTGGCAATAATATCATTTGACTTTGTAATTAAAGGTGGCCCTACAAATTTACCTTCAATGATTGCAACCCCTTTATTATTATTTTTTGCTTCTTCATATAAACGCAAAAAGTTTTTAGCATCTTCATATTCTTGAGCTGTTGGTGAAAACACCTGATTAACGATATCATTTTGTTTTGGATGTAGCACCCACATACCACCATAACCTAATATTTTACCTGTTTCTGTATGTTTTTGTAGGCCTTCTAAATCATGTACTTTAATGTAAGCCGCATCAATAGCTTCCAATTTATGAGCTCTAGCCACAATGGGCACTAAACTTCTTGGGTAGGCAATACTAACATTGGAATCGAAATCTCTAATACCTTGAATATCTGAAACATAATCCTCAGAACCAAATCCTAGAGCAACAATTCTAGAAGACGCAGTAGCAATTTCATTAATCTTAACAATAGATTGAGCACTTTCTAAAATGGGAATAATAGAAAAGGTACCGTGTTCTAAATGACGTTCACGCTCAATTGATGTCAATAAACTGTCAAGATATTGTACATCTTCTTTGTTATTTGTTTTTGACAGTAAAAAGCCATCTATATTTGCCTGTGTAACTTGGAGTACGTCTTGAAGAAAAAAATCTGTCTCAATTTCATTCAATCTAACAAACTTTTGAAAACGGTCAAATATAGGGTCCGCCACACTTTCTATTATAATATCTCTCGCTAGAGCTTTATTTGATGAGGGTTGAACACTGTCTTCTAAATCAAAAATTAAGGCATCTGCTGTACTCTTCGATGCTGATGCTATTATCTTTTTATTGTGCCCAGGAACGAACATCATACTTCTCAACAAGAGTAAATTACTTTTCATAGATTCTCTTTTTTATTAATATATTTCTTCTAAAACGAATAACATCAACCTTATCTTGATTATAACCTGTTGTTTCCACATAAACTACACCTCTGTCATTTTTAGACTTAGATTCTCTTTTGCTTAACACTTCCGTTTTACTGTAAATAGTATCATTTATAAATGTTGGATACAAATGGTCTATATTTTCATAAGCCAAATTAGCAATAGCTTTTCCACTAACATCGAGTACAGTTAGATGGACTGTTAAACAAAATACTAAGGTTCCAGGCACAAGAACTTGTCCATGCTCGTTGTCTTTGCAGTAATCAATATTTGTATGAACTGGATGATGATTCATCGTTAACATCGAAAATAGATTATTATCCGATTCAAAGATTGTTTTTGATTGACAATGATAAATGACTTCGCCTGCAACAAAGTCTTCAAAGTAATGACCCATTTTATTTGCTTCCATAAATTTCCAATTTTATTTATTGCCGTATTTACGTTCTATTTTTTCCATAAGATATTTAATTCGTGTTACATGAGGTTTTTCATATACTTTACCTTCAATCGTAAACACATCAATATCATTTATTGAGATATTTTTAACCTTATTGTAAACCCATTTTAATTGCTTAATCTCGGTTTCTGTCATATAATCAAACTCTTCTAAGACTTTTAACTGTGCTGGATGAATAATAAACTTACCATCTGCACCTGCATCAAAAGCAAAACGACATTCTTTTTTAAACGTGGAAAAGTTTTTTAAATTCAAATCTACACCATCTAAATACCTAATGTTAAATGCTTTTGCGTATAAAATTAATTGGCGTTTATAGTGTGATAAATAATCTAAATTATGCTTAATACCTGTTTGGGAGCAAAAATCGTGACTACCAAAGCCAATAGCATGTATTTGATTTCTAAAAGTTTTTAATATTTCTGGGACTGCTAAAAAACTACTAGGGTTTTCTATTAACACAATCATTTTAAGATTAACACCTAATACCTTTGAAACTATTTGTTTTACGTCGTGAAGAGTATCAATTTTAGGTAAAACAATTTTACCTTTAAATTTTAATATTAAATCTGTAATTTGTTTTTCAGAAAAGCTATTATCACAAAAAGGAATTCTTACAAACATATTTTCAGCTACATCTAATTCCATAACCAACAGAATTGCAGCTTGTTTATTATTTACAGAAACAGCATCTTCTAAATCTATTAGAATGTAGTCTGCATTTATCTGACTAATTTTATTAAGATACTTGGGATTACCACCTGGAATAAAAAAATAACTATCTAGCATGTTTTTAATTGTTAATTTCTTGTAATTGAATTATAAATAAACCAAATTTCACTTTACTAAGTTTAGATAAACTAACAAAAAGAACTCTTACTTTAATTATTTAAAGTCAAAGAACATTTTTGAAATTGCAACTTTAATCCATTCTCTTCAAATTTGGTATGATTATATAAATATATGCCCTCTATTGGATTTATGTAGAGATCTACTGCTTTTTGCTTGTATATTGGCATTACTTTTTCTGTCCCTTTCAATTTATGGTCTATCGGTATGCAAGAAGAGACTATTAGTTCTGTTTTGATATTAAAATACTTCATTAAATTTTTAATCGATTGTAAAATAAAATAGATTCTTATCCTCACACATAAGGCATCTTTCAATAAATTCAAAAGTTTCGATAAAATATGGTGCTTTTTTTATATGACTCCTTAATACAATTAAGCACTTTTCTTCTATCATTATCCCATGATTCAGTCAAAAAGCGTTCATTAACGTTTAGATAATCAGAGTCTTTTTTATTGGTAAGGATATAAATTGATCTGAGCCATTTACTCAAAATTCGATTTCTATTAATCCACCCTTGTTTAATATAATTAACATCATCATAAAACACAAATTCGTCAACCGCATTAATCAATTGTAAATACCCTAAATACGGAAAAATATAAGGCTGCATTACCGCGATAGATTTATCTTTTTTAGGCATTATTAATAAGATTGACAATGCTTTCCAAATCTCGTTCTTTTAAAGTAGTGTACAACGGCAAACATAAGATTCGCTTTGTTATAGTATCAGCAATAGGGCAGTCTTTTGAATTGATATATGGTAAAGCCTCCAAACTAGGGTGAAAATAACGCCGTGGGTGTATGTTATTGGCAGCCAAATTTTTTATGGTTTCTAAAAGCTGTGCTTCCGATTCAAAAATAATTGGATAATACACGTAATTCCATTCTGTATTTTTTCTAATTTTCAATTTAGACAAATTTAAAAAGTCTAAGCACTGGTCATAATAGTCGCATACACGCTTGCGCTCTGTAATAATATGCTCCATATAGGGCAATACAGCTAAACCCATAGCCGCTTGTAATTCACTCATCTTAGCATTAATTCCTAAACCATGGTAGTGCCCTGGACCATCATGGCCAAAATTATGACGATACCACATCTCTTGTCTCGTCTCTTTATCCTTACAAAATAACGCTCCTCCTTCTCCGGTATGAAATAATTTGGTGGCATGAAAGCTACAGGTGCTCACATCGCCATAATTAAAAATAGATTTCCCTTTGTAGGTTACGCCGAAGCAGTGTGCTGCATCATAAATCACTTTTAAGTTGTGCTTTTGTGCAATAGTTTCAATAGCTTCTACATCACAGGGATTACCATAGACATGGGTTGCTAAAATAGTGGTAGTCTTTTCGGTAATGGCGGCTTCTATTTTAGCTTCGTCAATGGTTAAATACTGCGGATGGATATCTACAAAAACGGGTTTGCATTTTTCCCATACAATACTAGCCGTTGTCGCCACATAACTAAATGGCGTGGTAATCACTTCACCACAATTGGCATAGGCATTCAGCGCAATTTGTATGGGCAGCGTACCATTGGTCATGGGGATAATTTGGTTAACGTCTAAATGGTCTTTAAGTTTTTGAGTCAGCTCTTTATACAATTCCCCATTATTGGTCAACCACTGGTTATCCCAAATGCGTTGCACTTGTGCTTGGTAGACTTCAATTGGTGGAAAAAAAGTTTTGGTGACGTTGATCATTTTATATTTCTAATGTTTATTGCACCTGCGCCCACTCACCAGCAACCACGGCTGTACCCCAAGAAATACCAATGGCTTTCATAGAAAAATAGATACAGTTGGTAACACGCATGTAAAACCTATCTGTTGTAGGATTACTCGCCACTAGAGTTACAGCATATTTACCAGAAGCTAAAATAATATGGGGTAGTGTTATTTCAAAATGTTGTTGTCCTGCACCTGTACTTTTAAATGTTTTACCTACAAATCTAGAGCTTGAAGATAACGTTTCTCTTAACTGCGCATCAAACATGGTGATGCCTAAATTAAAATCTGAGACCTTGTCTTTTATATCTAATGTAAAACGTAGTTTTAAATCGTCTCCTGTTTCTAAAAGAGATGAGTGATCTGAGACAAAGCTATGAGTTGCTTTATTATATAAAGCTACCTTTACCAATTCTATATCACCGCTACCTTGGTTTATTCGCTCTGGTGAAGCAAATAAATCTACATATTCTTTTATGCCTTGTGCGGTATCACTACCAAAAAACTGTTTTTCACCTTTATGCATTAACAACACCTGTGATGAAACGCGCCCAACCATAGGCATGCTATGAGACACAAAAATAGTGGCTGTTTTAGTCATGAGTTCACTGATGCGGTTAAGACACTTAATTATAAAGCCTAGATCACCAACTGCCAAGACCTCATCTATCAATAAAATATCCGGCTCCATTTCTGCAGCAATAGCAAAACCTAAACGCACCTTCATACCACTACTATAGTTTTGCACGGGAGATTCTATAAACTCACCAATTTCGCTAAAAGCTACAATAGCATCATATTTGGCATCAATCTCGGCTTTGGTAAAGCCCAAAACAGCAGCATTGTTATACACATTTTCTCTTCCTGTTAAAATAGGATTAAAACCAGCACCCAACTCTATTAAAGCCCCAACACGGCCACGCATAGTGACCTGCCCAACATCGGGAGTGAGTAAACCATTTAGTATTTTTAAAAGTGTAGACTTTCCGGCTCCATTGTGCCCAATAAGCCCTATACACTCGCCGCGGCGCAGCTCAAAACTGATGTCTTTAACAGCCCAAAATTCATCTTTACGCAAAACGCGGTTATGATCGCCTTTATTTGAAAAAGCTAGGCTCACATCCTTAATACCATACCATAAAGAACGTTTAAAATCTCTACAGAATTTTTTAGATACGCCTTCGCAAGCAATCAGTACGTCATTGTTAGTGTTACTCATATGCTATTTTTACTATGTTTAAGCCCCTACGCGTTCTATAATAATGGGCATGGTAATACGATACAACACCCAGCCAAAAAATAAAATAATTAAAGCCAATATTAAGCCCAACCACAGCGGCACCAGACTAACCACCGGTATACCTGTAAACCAATCTCTTGGTATACTAATTAAATAATACAACGGATTAAACATATTAAAGTCCCTAATAAACCCAGAAGCAGGCATGGGATATACAATAGGTGTGGCATACATAAGTAATTGTGTACCTAACGTTATAATACGCCCAATATCGCCGTAGAGCATTTTAAACGGAATAAGCAGCACGCCAATACCATAGCCCAACAACATTAAAACCAAAGCGCCTAAAGGAAATAATAAAGCCGTCCAGCCTAAAGCAAAACCCAAACCCAAAGCAATAACTAAAATAGGTAGTAGCTTTAAGCCAAAGTCAAAAAGCAATTTATAAAAGGCGGTCAATAACAAGGCCTCTCTAGGGAAGTTTAACTTCGCCATCATACTTTTACCGGCATTAACAGCATCTGAAGGCGCATTAAGCGCTTGGGTAAAGGTGTCAAACAAAAGGGTGCCCAAGATTACAAATATAGGATACGGAATACCAGTATCGGTTATATTAACAGCCCCTGAATAGTTTAAGAAAATCCAAAGACCACCAGATAAAAACGGCGGTAAAATAGCCCAAGCAAACCCCAATAAAGATTGCCTAAACATAGCTTTAGTATCGCGTATAAATATTTGCCTACCTAAAAACCGAGCCGCTTTAAGATCTGCAAACATTTGACGCACATCAATAACGTTGCGAGATTGTTTTGCGGGTGAATTAATAAATACTTTCAAATTAATAAGGGTTGTTTTTTGTGGTTGCTTTTTACTCATCGCTTTACACCTTTAGTTTCTAATGGTTAATGCATAAACTGTGCAACTCAAGCGTTATCAAGGTGTAAATTATACATTATTTTTTCAATCGTCAGCTCGAGTGATTCGTGAGGCACGAACAAATTGTATCGAGAGCCAAGTGATTTGTGAGGCAAGAACAAATAGTATCGAGAGCCAATTGCTAGTATATCCAAAACCCCGTCAGTTCGAGTGCGCTGAGTATAACGAAGCGTATATCGAGAACAGAGTGCCATATTACCTCTATTTAAAACGTCAGCTCGAGTGATTCGTGAGGCACGAACAAATTGTATCGAGAACCGAGTGATTTGTATGGAACGACTAAATTGCACCTAAAACCCCCGTCAGTTCGAGTGGCGTTGCCTTAGCAACGTTGTATCGACATCTCGATAAAATTCGCTATCGCGAATCACTCGATGTGACGGAACGATACAATTTTAAAACGCTATCGCTTCTTAAAAATCACTTAAAACCCTTATGTTGTTATACGGCTACGCCACTATCAGTCCCATTAGCTGAATTAAAGAACTGATTATCAATACCTTTAAAATTAAATAAAACTATCGTAAAATAGCCGCAAATGCATCTCAATTAAAATAAAAAAGCTTTAACGGCACGCTAAGTTCTATAGAGAAAACGAGATGAATTGCCATGCGGCAAAACTAAATAAAGTAAAGTATAATTACAAGTTAAAACAAACAAATAAGAAGGTATATAATAAAGTTAATTACATGTAAATAATGAAAACGTTAAAACGGCAAGTATGGAGCGAAAAAGAAGTAAAACTGAAAAAAAACAGCTTAACTAGACAAGCGGCGTCTATCAAAAACTGCATAAACATCGTCCTTATCTACACTAAAGTATTTACAATACGCCTTAACACTCACATAATGCTTTTTTGGCAAATGGTATGTGTTGCGAATATCAGACATAATGTCGAGCGCTGTTTTAGCGCTTACCCCATTTAATTCTTGTATGTCTTGTCGCCATAAGTACAAGCGCATAATCTTTATCTATTATTATTATTATGATCTGGTCATAGCCCCGGCTAAAACCTTTATAACATAAAACTATAACAGAAAAAGGAAATGACGACGAAATAATAAATCTATTAGATGTTAAGAGTGTATGAGTAATATTAAACTTACAAACAACTAAAAATAAGCCTAAAAAGGATGAAAAAAGGGTAATTATCTCGTATTTACACGTTATTTGTATATTTTTTCTTTCAAAAAAATACAAGTTATCAGTTTTTATAAAAAAAGCCAACCGTTTACCGATAAATTAAGTCAATGTTGTAAACGTCAGTTCGAGTGATTTGTGAAGCATGAGCAAATCGTATGGACATCTCGATACAATTTTTTTCCTTGCTTCCGCAGTAAAAAAATCACTCGATGTGACGAAACGATACAATTTTTTTCGTTCAAAAAATTGTATCGAGAACTCGCCAGTAGAATGGACTTAAAGCAAAGCATCGAGGTGTCATATTTCAATAAAAAGATGCTTCACTGCACTGCGTTTGTTCTGCATGACAAGTAATAGCGCATTAAAGGAACGTAAAAAACCACGTGAGTTCCATAAGATACGCTAACGTGCGTTAGTGCATTATTTATATCTGCGACGACTTTTTACTCATTTTGAAATAAAAAAAGACGGCCATTACGACCGTCCTTTTGAGCTTAGCTCATCACTGCTTAAAGCAGTTCTATCAATTGCATGGCATTATGTCCCCCATTTTTAAGAGGGTACTGAATACCATTTACGTCTTGAAAGAAGGCTACTTTTACAAGGTAATAGCTTTGCCCAGATCCAGAAGCTGGGCCTGCAGGTGTGAGCGTTACTGAAGTTGCTGTACCATTAATAGGTAAGTTAACGACATTACTTAACTGCAAATCCTGAACATCTGTTCCTAAATCTAGATTTAAGAAGGCTGCACTTAAAGTTACATGCGTCGCCCCTACTGGAATACTCATTTCTTGATTAGGAATAAGATCCGTGATTGTCACTTCACCCGTGGCCGTGTCTAAAGCATAAGGCTTTAATAATACTGCTTCTAAACTGGACCTACGGTTAAAATTAAATCCTTTTAACAAGGCTCTTCCTTGCGGAGTTGCCAAGCCTTCAGTTACATTACGCTGTCCTCGTGCCGAAATTAAATCTTCATTTTTAACTTGATTTAGAACCTTTGTTAATCTGGATGTTACCCGGCTGTCTTTAGCATCTATCATTAAGCTATTTAATGCTCTTCTGATGATTTTACCGCTACTTGCAGCCGCACCAAACTCACTGAGATTTTCACGAGTTCTTACGTAATTTGGGTCATTTAAGATGCGGTTTTTACTTACCCCACCTTTTCTGCGGACGTATTGTCCGTCTTCACTTTTGTAGAAGGTCACTTCACCGAGTGTTCCTTGTACGTCAAATAGACTTTTATATTTAGCCATATTCATGTGATTTATGTGAATGCTTCTTTTTTATACACTCACTGGTTACAACTTAAATTTGGTTGGCTTTGTAAAATGTTTCTTTTCATGTGCACCTGAAAATCTTATCACTAATACATCGCTGAACCTGAGACAATATTAAAACATAGATTTAGGCGTATTTTTTTTTGTTCTTTTATAGACTTGATTTCGGTTAACATTGAACTTTAATGGTGTTTAATTCTATTTTGGTACTTATTGGTTCTGTTTTCTTCTTAGATTTTAATATAACTTGTTGATATAATGCATTTTATGACTCACAGGTTTTTCACCTTCCTCCTTCTACTTGGACTGCGCTCAGTACAAGCTCAAGAAGAGATTTTTGATTTGTTTTTCATAGGACATCCATAGGGCATCCATAGGACTGCTATAGGAGAGGTATGGCGGGAAGCTAGAGGTTAGTAGTGAGTAGTGAGTGGTGAGACGTTAGACATTAGACGTTGGTCGTTGGTCGTTGGTCGTTGGTCGTTGGTCTTTAACAACAAAGAATTGAGAAGTGACTTTTGATTTGTTGCTTGTGATTTATGATTGGAGGAATTGGAAAAGTTGTTATTGCAAGAGAGCATGTACGTCTGTACTTCTGAATTTAGTAAGACCTAAGTAAGTCGCTTCTAATTCTGTTACATTAAACCTATTGAAATAAACTTAAATGAGATTACAGCAAGTAAAAATAAAAGTGCTTAAATACTAGAAAAATTATAAAAGCAGCAGTAAAAACATGCCGTAAAACCAGATTACAACTGCATAGTCACCACAAAACCCAACTGCTCTAAAACGACCCAACAACGATTACTTGAAACTTGCTTAACAATACCGCTTTGCGGAAGTGAACCAAAACCGGGCACTTCTATACGATCTCCTGGCTTTATGCTTTCGACTTTTAAAATTTTAGACCTCTCTTCGCTAATACGTTTTAGTACCTCTATTTCGTTATCTCTAACTTTTGCAGGCTGACCTAAATAAAAAAGATACCTTACAACACCTGGCACATCAAAGACTTTATTTCGTTCTTTGGGCTCTATAGACACTAAAACCATAGATGGCAGCAGAGGTACCGTCACCTTTTTTACACGGTCGCTCCATTGCCTGCGCTCTACTCTTGTAGGGCAGCACACGTCTATACCATTATTAAGTAAATATTCTTTGACTTTAAGCTCGCTTCTGGGTTTTGTTACAAGAACATACCAAGGCATAAATAATCGTTTTTGAGTTAATTAATATAAATTCGTTTAGTACAATGTCTTCAGCTTAGTTTTTTGGTTATTTAGAACTAACTAAACATCTAATATTTTAAAAGCATCTCCATATGTAAGCCTTTGCAATATACACGCATTTTTTTTAACTTGAACAGAGTATAACTAGTAATCATTCCGTGTTACAACATTAAAGTACTTTAATTAAATAGAGCAACTTATGGTATAATTAAGCGGGTTAACTTAAAAGATGAAAAAAATAAATAGCAAAATAAAACCCTAATAGGTAAATACCACCTTTACCAAAAAAAAGTGTACGGTCCCCAAATAATTCAAAATAAATAACAACGCATAACGTCGCAACTACAGATAAATTAAAATAAAAAAATTCAATCGTATTTTTAGCATCTAAAAAACAAAAAAGTACAACTATAATTAATGCAAGTATAGGCACAACCTGTTTATACAAATTATCAATGACTATCAACAAACTAATTATCCCAACAATAATGCCAGTAAATAAAGCTATAACAAGAAAAGGAGATGAATCTAAAACTGCTATACCCCAATGGTAATCAAAAAAGTGATTCTTATGAAAATATACCACAAAAAAAGACAGCAATACTAATAGTGAAATTTGCACATATTTATAATGATTTAAACGAAAATCGTAAAACCCTAACACAACATACAATAAAGCAAAACCCACAAAAGTCAAATGATGTAAGGCATTTAAAAAACCCACAAAATGCAAAAAAAATAAGGTAACAATAGCGGTAACAAAATGAACAGCACCACCTATTTGCTTGTACTTGTTGTACTTATATCCATATCCAGAATAGCCTTTTAGTTTTAAATCATCTAAGTGATTAAGAACAATAACACCCAAGAAAGAGGCTGTTAATGTACTTAGGAATAAAATAATAATTGAAATAATAAAAATTAAATTCATGCTAAAGTTAATGTAAAGTAATGAAAGGTTTGCATTATTTATCTACTGAATTCGTTAAATAATCGGACTAAATTTACCATCTAATTAATAAAATAAGCTAATTTTTAGAACGCGCCTATCTCAAAACATTCCTTTTAAGATAAAAAAGAGCTTATACCGTTTTTGAGACAAAACCAAAGTATTGTTAATAAACGGTTTATAACAATGTCGTACTTTTAGCCAAAAACGGCACTCTCACACTATTTTTATCTTATTTTTACCCAAAATAGAAATTATCTTAAATTAAATGTACAATCTTGGGCTTTTAGACATTCTTTTTCTTATCCTAATCATAGCGTTCTTATCTGTTAATACAGCGCTCTTTTTTGTCTCTATAAAACTCAAAAGTATTTCCAATTATTTATTAAACATACTTTTTCTCTTACAGCAATATGCGTTTATTAGAATCCTTCTAATTAGTACCATCGGTACGCACTACAACCATAATTTCTCTTTTGAAAGCTATGCCAATTCAGGTCTGTTTTTTTCAGCACCAATACTATCATTTTTATACACACGCTCAGTAATCAGTGATGAACGAAGATTACGTAAAACAGATCTGTACCATCTGTTGTTATTTTTAATTATCCTTACACTATTTTACCTACCCTATCCATCTATTTACGATACATATGTGTCACAAAATCCTGATATTGTTTTTTGGAAAATGTATTTTAATGACACCACACCGCTTTTCTTTCATATAACACGTATTACACTAAACCTTAGTTATATTATAGCCACCTTTATTATGCTAAGAAAGTTCTTTAAAAAAACAATGCAATCTGTACAAATTAAAAGCGTTAAAAAATGGCTCTATGCGTTTTTATATGCTAAAGTTTTTTTATTAATTATAACTGTGATATTTACCATAATATACAAAGGCTATGACTACAACATTAAAATTATTGTTGATAGTAGTAAAATTATTGTTGCCCTATTATTTTTATCATTAGCGATTTACCTGTACCGCAACAAGAACATCATGTATAATATTCCAGATTATATAAAACCTACGCCAACGAACCATAAAGGTGCTTCACCAAAAATCGATTTAGGCGATATTTACAAAAAGATACATAACACAATAACAGACCAAGAACTATACTTAGATAAAGACTTTAATCTCATTTATTTATCTGCAAAAACGGGGATTAACCCAAAAAAGTTAACGCTTGCCATCTCTGAGCAGGGTTTTGCTAACTTCTCAACCTATGCCAATACGTTTAAATTAAAAAAAGCAAGGGCACTTATAGATATTGGCTTTTTAGAAAATTATAGTATTGACGCTTTAGCCGAAAAAAGTGGCTTTGGTGCCACCAATTCCTTTTACAGAATATTTAAAGAGGTTACAGGGATGACTCCTAAGCAGTATGCCAACAATAAGGCCAATGACAAAAGCTCGGTAACCTAACACGATACCACAAGACATATGAAACGCTTGTAGGCTGAGTTTTTTCAATCTAACAAAGCAAAGTCCTTTGTCATTGGCTACGACGACTACGAAGTGCTGACTATCTGAGATTTGGCTACGTCGATAGCAACCGGCATCAATTTAAAATCGTAGCAATACCAAAACACGACTTCGCACTGGGCAGCAGAGCATGGCCTAAAGCAGTGATTGCCAAAGGCACGATAAAGACGGGTTGATAGGTTTTCAAGAATTTAAACTGTAGCCTAGACCTTTTTGTTACTTTTTACGGCAATGGTAAAAAGTAATTAAAGTCAAAATAATACTGCCGTACTTAATGCAGCATGTAAAATGAAGCATCCCATGGCATCGTATCGAGAACTATTTTTAGTTTTAAACTTGTTCTCGATACATTTACTTTTTTTCGTTGCACTACAAAAACTAAATACTCGAACTGACGATACTAGAATACTCTTTACTATCTAATTAATATTGCTATTGAGAGTGAAAAGCAAATTAAAAAATGGTCTAGAGCTAAAAAGGAAGCTTTAATTAATAATGCGTTTGATAAGTTACCAAACTTGGCGAAAAAGAA
>JAOEWO010000044.1 GCA_028383925.1 Winogradskyella sp. | reverse complement strand
TGGTATGACTAAAGTTTTTTTCATAATGCAGCACAACTAGCGATACAGTAACTTTTATTAAGTAATATCTCGTAAATATACCTTTTTTATACTAGCATAAAGTGCGCTGTTTATCTGCTGTAAATATTTGAAAATTAAAGCGGTATAACTCAATAGTGTCTCCGTGCGGCGTGAGTTGTTTTTGGCAGTTATGAGGTGGTTTTTTTTACAGATTTAAAAGATGACTTTTTAATAATATAACAAGGATCTCTTTCTTACTGTAATTACTTCCAAAAAAATAAGTTTAAATGGCACTAAACCCAATCTATATCTTATATTTGCACCCCTTTTTATAAATTGAAAACATGACAAAAACAGGAAAATTAACCTTTGATGTATTAATAGAAATACCAAAAGGTAGCCGAAATAAATACGAATACGATTTTGAATTAAATAAAATACGTTTCGACCGTATGCTATTCTCTTCAATGATGTACCCAGGTGATTATGGTTTTATACCAGAAACTTTAGCTTTAGATGGTGATCCTTTAGACGTATTAGTTATGGGGACAGAGCCTACATTTCCTATGTGTGTAATGGAGGTGAAGCCTATTGGTGTGTTTCATATGGCAGACGAAAAAGGACCAGATGAAAAATTAATTTGTGTACCTGTTACAGATCCTATTTGGAATAGCTACAACGATATTGAAGATTTAAATCCGCACAGAATTAAAGAAATTACACACTTCTTTCAAGTATATAAAGATTTAGAAAAGAAGAAAGTAGATGTTGGTGGTTGGGGTAACGCAGAAGAAGCCTACGCAATTCTTGATAAATGTGTTGAGCGTTATGCGTCTAGTGACCATAAAACCAATGGCGATTTTACCATATAGATAAACACTTAACATTAAATATAGTAAGCCCTTTTGCAATCATTGTAAAAGGGTTTTTCTATTCTCGTCTATTTTGTTATTTTTGGTAAACAAATATTATTTTTATTTTGGAATTGTAGTAAAAAAGGAATCATGATTTTTTGTAAGAAAACAAAAATCTAGCACCACTATAACTACAGTTTCTTTTTATTTTGAAGTAGAAAGCAGAAGAAAACGTTGTATTGCAATAATTCTGAAATTGAAATAATATAAACTAAAACCAAATTAAAATATAGAATATGGAATCACTAATGATTTACATGCCAATTGCTTTGGCGCTTTTAGGATTAACTTATATGCTCGTGAAAAAATCATGGGTTATGAAACAAGACGCCGGAGATGGTAAAATGAAAGAAATTTCAGACCACATCTACGAAGGTGCTTTAGCTTTTTTAAATGCCGAATATCGTTTATTAACATTCTTTGTTGTGGGGGCAAGTATTGTATTGGCAGGTATTGCTTTTTATATGGATAGTACCTATTTAATTGTAGTTGCTTTTATAATTGGAGCTGTTTTTTCTGCTTTTGCAGGAAATATGGGAATGAAAATAGCAACAAAAACTAATGTTAGAACAACACAAGCTGCAAAAACGAGTCTGCCAAATGCATTAAAAGTATCTTTTGGTGGTGGTACAGTTATGGGACTTGGTGTAGCTGGCTTAGCTGTATTAGGTTTAACAGGATTCTTTATCCTTTTCTTTTGGTTATTTATGGGTAGCGAATGGACTAATACTACTGACATGACTATCGTTCTTGAAGCATTAGCTGGTTTCTCTTTAGGTGCTGAGTCTATTGCTTTGTTTGCAAGAGTTGGTGGTGGTATTTATACTAAAGCGGCTGATGTAGGAGCTGATTTAGCTGGTAAAGTACAAGCAGACATACCAGAGGATGATCCTCGTAATCCTGCAACAATTGCAGATAACGTAGGTGATAATGTAGGTGATGTTGCAGGTATGGGAGCCGATTTATTTGGGTCTTATGTTGCTACCGTTTTGGCGGCTATGGTTCTAGGTAACTATGTTATTGATGATATGGGTGGCGCAATTCAAGATGCTTTTGGTGGTATTGGACCAATTCTATTACCTATGTCTATTGCTGGTGTAGGAATTATTATTTCTCTTATCGGAACATTATTAGTAAAAATTTCATCTAACGATGCAAAAGAAGCTGATGTACAAAAAGCATTAAACATAGGGAACTGGGCATCAATCTTAATGGTTGCTGCAGCATGTTTTGGGTTAGTAACTTGGATGTTACCAGAAACAATGCAAATGGATTTTTACGGTGAAGGTCTTCAAGATATTTCTTCAATGCGCGTGTTTTATGCATGTTTAGTAGGTTTAGTTGTTGGTGCTGGGATCTCTGCATTTACAGAGTACTACACAGGTTTAGGTTCTAAACCAGTTATGAAAATTGTACAACAATCAAGTACAGGTGCAGGTACTAACATTATTGCTGGTTTAGCAACTGGTATGATCTCTACCTTCTCTTCTGTGTTATTATTTGCTGTTGCAATTTGGGCATCTTATGCTTTAGCAGGTTTTTACGGCGTTGCTTTAGCTGCTTCTGCAATGATGGCTACAACAGCTATGCAATTAGCTATTGATGCTTTTGGACCAATTGCAGATAATGCAGGTGGTATTGCAGAAATGAGTGAGCAAGAACCAATTGTAAGAGAGCGTACAGATATTTTAGATGCTGTTGGTAATACAACAGCTGCAACAGGTAAAGGTTTTGCTATTGCATCTGCTGCTTTAACGTCTTTAGCTTTATTTGCTGCTTATGTAACATTTACTGATATTGATGGAATTAATATCTTTAAAGCACCTGTTTTAGCCATGTTATTTGTTGGTGGTATGGTGCCAGTTGTGTTTTCTGCATTAGCTATGAATGCTGTAGGTAAAGCAGCAATGGAAATGGTAAACGAAGTGGTAAGACAGTTTAGAGACATTCCAGGAATTATGGAAGGTACTGGTAAACCTGAATATGATAAATGTGTGGCAATTTCGACCAAAGCATCTCTTAAAGAAATGATGTTACCTGGATTATTGACTATTGGTTTTCCAATTGCTATTGTATTACTTGGTTTAGGTATTTACGGAACTGAAATGGAAGCTAAAAAACTAGTTGCAGAAATGTTAGGTGGTTATATGGCTGGTGTTACAGTATCTGGTGTGCTTTGGGCAATCTTCCAAAACAATGCTGGTGGTGCTTGGGATAACGCTAAGAAATCTTTTGAAGCTGGTGTAGAAATTAATGGTGAAATGACATACAAAGGTTCTGATGCGCACAAAGCCGCTGTAACTGGTGATACTGTTGGTGATCCTTTTAAAGATACATCTGGTCCTTCAATGAATATCTTAATTAAATTAACGTGTTTAATTGGTTTAGTAATTGCACCAATTTTAGGCGGCCATGCAGATGAAACTGGTTTAGCAAATACGCTAGACGTTAACGTTAACATGACAGTTGATTCTAAAGATATAGCAAAAGCTACAGTAAATTATACTGCAATTAATGGTAATGAAAAAACGTCTGAAGTTGCTATTTTTGAAGGTACTAAGGCAGAAGTTGAAAGTGAACTAAAAACCTTTGAAACTTCGTTAACTAACGCATCGGGTGAGGTGGTAAGAGTTATTGAAAAAATAGATATTACTAAAGAATAAACTTTTAGGATTTTATAAATAAAAACCACGCTGAAGAGCGTGGTTTTTTTTGTTTATTCAAGTTTTTTACAGTCACATTGCGCAAGGTTTAAATTGTTGTATTTTCATAAGATTAAAGCTTTCAATACTCAATTTTGTCACCGTTAAACAATGTGTAATTACGACTTTGTTTTAGGCTTGTCTCTATTCATTTCAGTAATATCTACACTAGAAGCTTCAACACCTAAAAAGTGTTTGCTAAAGTGGTCTGCACGTAACCAAAACGAATATTCTGTCATACTACCAAAACCATGACGTTGGCCTGGCATTAACATAAAATCAAAACGTTTATGGGCTTTTATTAATTCGTTAGCCATTCTAATAGTGCCACCAGGATGTACATTATTATCAATATCTCCTGTTATTAACATCAGTTTTCCTTTTAAATTTTTGGCAAGCGATTGATTGTTGTCAATCATGTATTTGTATTTTACATTACCATCATCATCTGCTTCTGCCATAACACCATGGTGTGTTTCACTCCACCAACTGTTGTATATAGCATTATCATGATTACCTGCAGAAGATACTGCGGCTTTAAAGAAATCTGGATACACTAACATAGCAGCAGTAGACATAAACCCACCACCAGAGTGGCCGTATATTCCAACTTTTTCAATATCAATAAAGTCATGCTTATCAGCTAACTGTTCTGCAACGTGTCTTTTATCTGCTAAACCATAATCTCTTAAGTTACCATAACCATAATTATGGTACCATTTAGAGCGGTCTGGATGACCACCACGATTCCCCATAGTAACCACCACAAAGCCCACTTGAGCCATGCGGTCTAATCTATCCATTCTATAAGAAAATGATTTATTTACCGCTTCGGTTTGCGGACCTGGATATACGTATTCTAATAAGGGGTATTTTTTTGTAGAGTCCATATCAAAGGGCTTGTACATTACACCATAAATATCTGTAATACCATCATCTGCTTTCATTTTAAAAGTTTCCGGAAATTTATAACCAGCAGCCATAAGTTGCGATAAGTCTGCAGTCTCTAGTTGCATTACTACTTTACCATCACTAGTTCTTAATTCAGATTGTGGTGTTGTATTTACTCTAGAGTAGTTGCTCACAAAAAAGCCATTAGAGTCTGCCATATCTGTACTTGTATTAAAATCTCCTGGATTTAGTGCTTTAAGGCCAGCTCCATTAAGGTTAACTTTATACATATGCTCGTAATACGGGTCTTGATTATCAGCAATGCCATGTGCAGAAAAATAGAGTGTTCTCGTTTTTTCGTTAACACCTATGGCTTGTTCTACATGAAATGCCCCTTTTGTAATCTGATTTTTTAAAGTCCCATTAGTATCATATAAGTAATAATGTGCCCAGCCAGATCGTTCTGCCCAATGCAACATTTCAGATTCGTTGTTTAATAAAACTAATGGTCTTGATTCTATATAAGTGTTAAAGCGTTCTTCAACTAAAACTTTGGTTTCACCCGTATTTATGTCTGCAACACAAATGTCTAATTTTTTACGATCTCTACTTATAGTATTGTAGTATATTTTTCCTTGTTTAGACAGTAGTAAAGACGGGCTAAAATCATCATCGTAACTAGATTTTTTAAGAGGTGCTCTGTATATCTGTACGCTTTGTTGATTTACGGTATCGAGTTTAACCAAAAGGTTGCTTTTTGATGGTATATCAAAAACATGAATTTCAGTTTTGTAAAATTCATCTTCACCAGGCATGTGGTATTTGTACGTTTCTAGTGTTGGTCGTTTTCCTGAGGTTGTGTTAATCACCCACAAATCGTTTATATGTCTTGAATCTGTTCTTTGAAACACAAATTTCTTAGCGTCGTGAGACCAAATACCACCCACATACTTTCTTTTGTCTTTTTCCTTTTCTTTAGTTTCGTTATTTTCTCCCCAGCTACGACCTCCGTAGCCATAATTTTCTTCACCATCTTTAGTCCATTGGTTTTCTACTATAGTAGTATCTTTTTCATTTTTAACAGCTTTTAAAAAGTTTTCTTTATCCATCCAATATAAATTGTAATGTTTAGAGAATAAAACAACAGAACTGTCTGGTGCAATATTAGCCCACTTTTTCCAGTCTTCCTTTTCTTTCTTTTTGTTATCTATAACTGTTAGAGAATTACCGCCAAGTACATATTCAAAATGATAGATTTTGTTTACCATTTTTGGTTTAGATTTTTTCTTTTTCTTGGTTTTAGTAGAGTCTGATTTTATAGAGTCATTCTCAACTATAGCTTCAGATTTTTCGTCATCCTCTTCCTTTTCTTCTTCAACTTTTTCGGTAGAAGTTACATAGAATCTAATAGCAGTCTCATTCTTAACAAATTTAAAATTGAAACGCGGTAAATGTTGTGCATCGTATGGGTCTTTGGTGATTTCTGTTAACCACTGTGCCATTTTTTCGTTATCAAATAATGCTTTTTTAGAGCGCTTATCTGCATCTACAATGTAATAGTTTGAGCCTTCGGTTGTTTTGTATTGGTACCAAAACTGGTTGCCATTTTTTAACCAACGTGGTCTTACAGAGGTTGAGTGTACAAGTTTGCCTAAGTTTGTAGGAGAAAACTTTGCTGCAGCTCTGTAATTAGGCACTGGTATTGTAGTGTTGTCATTGTTTTGCGAATAGGTCTGTCCTATAAATAGAAACACTGTAAAAAGAAAGAGTAGCTTTTTCATTAAGTGGGTTGGTTTTATTGGTTTATAAATTGATGCTGCTACTAAAATACTGTGAATATTGTTGAAACTAATTGTAGTTGTAAATATTTAACATTTTACAACTGATTATTGCCTTAAGTTGAGTAATTAGTTCTAGTTTTTATTAACTTCAAATTTTAAAAACATAACACTCTTGGGCTGGTTAAAAAAAGATCCTTTACAAATAGTAGCTTTTAATACTTACGGTACGGCTAAGCACCTTTACTTAAAAGGGCGTGCGCTCGAGGATGAGGATATAGATTTAGAAAAAAAAGGTTGGTTTAGTTTAGTGGTAAATTCTTGGAAGCGGTTTGAAACTGACGAAATAAGAAACACTCCTTTAAAGGTTTTTTTGCCAAATAATGCAGTAGTGTTAGGCACAACAGATGCAGAGGGATATTATCTTTTTGATGAACCGCAACCTAATTTAAGTACACTCACAGATACAGAGGGTTGGTTGTCTTATAAAGTGTCTTACACCTTAAATTTAGGAAATAGAAAAATTCAGCTTAACAATCTTTTTTTAGGTAAGATGATAATTCCTAAAACCGATTCTAGTTTTGGTGTTATTAGCGATATTGATGACACTATTTTACATACAGGTGTTGCGTCACCATTAAAGTGGCGTGTTGTTATTAATACATTTTTTAAAACACCACACAAACGAAAAGCGTTAGAAGGGTCTGCAGCATTTTATCACTTATTACATTTGGGTACTTCTAAAGCCGAAGCTAATCCTATTTTTTATGTTAGTAATAGCCCATGGAATTTGTATCGGTATTTAGATGTCTTTCTTAAGATGAATCACTTCCCAAAAGGGCCTATTTTATTAAGAGATTTTAGAACTCCTTTTGATAGGACACCAAAAACAGAATTAGCGCACAAGTATCATGAGATTTATAATATTTTAGATACTTACCCAGATTTAAAATTTATTCTTATTGGTGATTGTGGAGAAAAGGATGCCTACATTTATTTAGATGTTGTTAAACAATTCCCTAACAGAATTGCATGCATATATTTAAGAAGCGTAGAGCATTCTAAACGTATGAAACGTATATCTAAAGTGTTTAAAGATTATAAAGAAGTCCCTGTGTTAATAGTTGACAATAGTAAAGATGCTATTGCACATGCTAAAACACATGGTTTTATTGCTTAAAACAAACCGTTAATTTGGGCATCAATTTTATTAATAATACCGCCTAAATCTTCAGGGTTGGCTACAAAATCTAAATCGTCTACATCTATAATTAGTAAGTTGCCTTTATCGTATTTTGTAATCCAAGCCTCGTAACGTTCGTTTAATCGGCTTAGGTAATCTATACTTATAGTGTTTTCGTAATCGCGACCACGTTTGTGTATCTGTGCTACCAAATTAGGGATAGAACTGCGTAGGTAAATAAGTAAATCTGGCCCATTTACAAAACCTTCCATAAGATCAAAAAGCGATTTGTAATTTTCAAAATCGCGATTGGTCATTAAACCCATTGCATGCAAGTTGGGTGCAAAAATATGAGCATCTTCATAAATAGTTCGGTCTTGAATAATATCTTTTCCGCTATTATGAATTTGGTTAACCTGCCTAAACCTACTATTTAAGAAGTAAACCTGTAAGTTAAAGCTCCAGCGTTCCATTTGATTGTAAAAATCATCTAAATAAGGATTGTCAACTACATCTTCTAATTGTGCCTCCCATTTGTAATGTTTAGCCAATAATTTTGTGAGCGTAGTTTTACCAGCTCCTATATTTCCTGCTACAGCAACATGCATAATTTATTCTATTTTTAGTTGGTATTGACGTAGAATTTCGTCGTCGTAAATATACAAGGTTTCATTGGTTACCAAAAACTGTTTTATTAACAAATTTGGATGCGTTATTGGTAAAATATCCGTTTTGTTTTTTGGCAACATAAAGAGTTGATTGTCTTTTTTTAAGACCAAGTGCGCCTTGCTAAAAGCTAAACGCTCATAGCCATTATTTTTGTGTTTGCTAATAAGGCTGCCAAAATAACTATAGACATAAAGGTAGTTTTGGGTAAGCATATAGCAGTAATTGTAATCGCTTTTTAGATCTAATATTTGAGATTGAATAGGTACCGTTTTTAAACGTGTTTTGTTGGTTTTATAATCGTACAACTCTAGTTGTTGTAAGTCTTGATTAAATAACCAAAGTGTATTATCAAAACCTGTAGAGATGAAACTAACATTTTTGTAAGGTTGTGTGGTGTTAAAGTCTATTTTAAATATTTCTGCCAAACGGTTATCTAAAATTACAACGGTATTAAAATCTTCGTAAAACAGATTAATTTTTAAAGAATTAAAAGCGTTTGCTGAGGTAATTTCGCTTAGCTGAAAATTAGTATAAGTAATAGTCGTGTCTTTTGTTTTTTTGTTAAATGTATTATCATCTGTAGAGAAGTAGAGTGTGCCAAATGTATCTACGCCAAAAATGCGGTTGGCCTTTAGTGCTGTAGCATCTTTTAGATTTGCTGTTACCTTTTGTTGAGCAACACTGATAAAACCAACTAAAAAAATAAAATAAAATAGTTTACGCATAGTGTAAAGCAAATTACAAAAATTGAACCATTCTATGAGATTCTAAAACATCTATTTGTTAAAAGGTAAGTTTATAACCAAAACCTCTCACATTTATAATCTGAATATGTATATCCTTTTTTAGTTTTTTGCGAAGTTTTGTTATAAAAACATCCATGCTTCTTGCTGTAAAAAAGTCATCTGTTCCCCAAAGTTTATTAAGTATTACTGAGCGCTCTAAAACCTTATTTTTATTAATAACGAGATGAAAAAGTAAATGTGCTTCTCTATGTGTTAATTGAACAGGTTTTTCGTTTTTGAATTGTAATTGTTGCTTTGGGAAATCGAAAACATAGCCACCTATTTCTAAAACCTTAGTTCGCTTTTGTGTTTTACTGCGCTGCACCAAATTATGAATTCTTACGATGAGTTCTTCCATGCTAAAAGGCTTTTTAAGATAATCGTTTCCTCCTATTGAAAACCCCTCAACAACATCTGCGGTTTGCGATTTAGCAGTTAAAAAAATTATAGGAATATGGTCATCAATAGCTCTTATGTCTTTAGCTAAAGTAAAACCATCCTTCTTTGGCATCATTACATCTAGCACTAAGACTTCTGGTTTTTCAGATTGGTACTTTTCTAGGGCTTTCTCACCGTTATCACAGAGTATAACTTCAAAGTCTCTGGTCTCTAAACTTTCTTTAATAATTTGTCCTAAAGACGCTTCGTCCTCAGCCAATAGTAATTTAATTTTATGAGCCATTTGGAAGTGTTATTTTAAAGGTGGTTAACTTTTCTTTAAGCTCTAAATCTATAGTGGCATGGTGCTTTTCTATAATACTTTTAGTATAATACAGACCAATACCAAACCCTTTAACATCATGAGTGTTTCCTTTTGGTACGCGATAAAATTTATCGAAAATACGCTCTTTATAAGCTTTGGTTAAAGTAGTGCCAGTATCAGAAATTAAAATTTCAAAATGCTTGTTTTTAGGCCTTAAATCTACAGTTATCTTTTTACCTCCGTATTTAATGGCATTGTCTAAAATATTATTAAGTGCGTTTTCAAAGTGAAAAGGATCTACAGAAGCCAGGTAACTTTCTGTATTAAAGTTAGTAACAAATTGACGCTCTGGAAACTGAATTTTAAAGCGACGTGTTAATGTATTTATGGTATCTATAAGATCAATAGATGCCAAGTTTAAATTTAAATTATCACTATCTAAACTGGCTGTTTCTAGAAGTTTTTCTACCATAATGTTAAGTTTTCCTAACTGTTCAGAAGACATATTTACGTACTTCTTGGTTTTTTCTTTATCATCAATACCATTAAAACTACTTATACTTTCTAGCGCAACACCAATGGTTGCAATAGGTGTTTTAAACTCGTGTGTAATATTACTAATAAGATCGTTTTTAATTTCGGCAAGTTGTTTTTGATTTTTTATAATTTTTAGCAAGTAGAAAAGACAACTAATTACGGCTAATATTAAAAGTGTAGAGATTAAGATTCCGGCTAAGCCTCTTTTTAAAACTGTAGCTGTTTCATTAGAAAAATCGAGTTTTAAAATGCTGTCTTTTGGTAGTAATTTAGAGTTAGAGGTGGTGCTTAGCGGTAATTTAGGATTAGGTTTTGAGATGTTTTTAAAAATAGAATCTTTTGTTTTGAATACGGTTGAATCTTTTTGGTCTTCAAAATATTTAATACGACTTGTAAGGTTTATTTTTTTTCGATTTAAATCATCTTTAAGTAAGCTGTCTATTTCATTTAAGTCAAGGTCATCATTTTTTATAGATACAATAATTTTAGAGGTTAAAAATTCGATATTATTGAGTTTAACATTTGAATCTTTATGTTTTAGACTGTCCATCTTTTTCTTAAAGGCTTCAATAGATAAACTCGGTTTCGCTTTTTTATTGGTAAGCTTTGTCATAGAATCTACTTTAAACCCTTTTAGCACAGTAATACCTTCTATGTTATTTATATCTATGGTGTCTAAGTCTTTAAATTGATGTTTTACAGTATCTATACGCGACAAAAATTTTTCAATTTTACCACCTTCGGAAAATGCGTCTTTTTGCTGGTCTCCTTCTAAAAAGATGCCAATGGTAGTACGTTCTGCAAGTGCTGTATAATAATCATCAACAGTCTTGTCTAAACTAATTTGTACATCATTAATAAATTGCTGTTTATTGGTTTGATAGTTTTTGTAGTTAAAATACACTTGTATTATAATAGTTGCGACTATTACTGTGATTATAGTATATAAAATCCACCTGTAGCGTTTATCATTCATACCTCAAAAGTAAATGTTAAACTTTACTAACACTAATCGGTTAACACACGTTAACACTAGTTAACTTAAAACACTAAATGGTCTGCTGATATTTGTAATCTATTAATTATTTAAACCTATTTAATCATGAAAAATTTAATTACAAGTTTAGCTTTACTAATTTCTATATTTGGTTTTAGTCAATCAAAATTAACAAACGGTTTGGAGGTGCATGAGACCACACGTTTAGAAAATGTTTCTATTGTGGTTACTGTAGATTCAGCAGAAGAAATTGAATCCACCTTTAAAATAGAAGATATTAAAGAGATTTTATTTTCATCAAATGCTAATGAAATTGTATCTTTCAAAATAGTATGCAATGGTGATAAAATGGCAAACGGAAAAAAATCGCATGTGTCTTATAAAATAGATGGCAATTCTAATGACCAAGATGCTTTTTTATACGCTGTAGAAAAAATTAGAAAAGCAGCTATTAGTTATTATAGTAATAAAAATTAAAAATCAATTAAAATGGCTACAATTATTAGAGTAATGGTTTTAGCATTAACAGTGGTGTTTACATCGGTTAATGCTCAAGATTTCCAGGGGGTTGCAACCTATAAGACGCAACGTAAGATTGACATTAAAATGGATAGCACAAAGATGAACTCTGACATGCAAACCAAGATGATGGAAATGATGAAAAAGCAATTTCAGAAAACATACATCCTCAATTTTAATAAAGAAGCTTCTGTTTACAAGCAAGAAGAAAGTTTAGCAAAACCACAGGTTGGTGGAGATGGTTTTCAGGTTATGTTTGCTGGTAGTGGTGGTGATGATGCGCTTTATAAAAACACAAAAGAGAAGCGTTATGTTAACCAAAAAGATGCGATGGGTAAGATATTTTTAATAAAAGATTCTATTGAAAATATTGCTTGGAAACTAGAATCAGAATCTAAATATATTGGCGAGTACCAATGTTACAAAGCGACTTATGTAAAACAAGTTCCAGTTATGAAGGCTTTTAGTTTTAGTACTGTAGAATCAGATAAAGAAGAAGATAAGGAGGCTGAAGAGCCAGAAATGGAAGATCGTATAGTTACCGCATGGTACACACCACAAGTTCCTGTAAATAATGGGCCAGGTAAATACCAAGGTTTGCCAGGTTTAATTTTAGAAATACATGACGGAAAATTAACCATTGTGTGTAGTAAAATAGTTTTAAACCCTGAAGAGAAGGTAGATATTGAAGAACCATCAAAAGGAAAAGAAGTCAACCAAAAAGCGTACGAAGACATTATGGAAAAGAAATCTAAAGAAATGATGGAACGCTATGCACCAAAAAAAGGTGATCGCAATGGTGAAGGGTTTAGTATTACTATTGGTGGATAATGCTGTTGATTTTTTCACTTTTAATTTTAGATTGTGTTAATTATTTGATAAACAAAACACATTTGTTTACGTAAATACTACATTCGTTAAACAAAATAATTAAAACGCAACGCATCATGAAATCAATCCTCTTAAAAATTAGTGTATTTACATTAGCATTTCTTACTTCTATGCTCTCAATAAATGATGAGCAGGTGAGTACAGGTGTTCAAGATTTTCAAGGCAAGGCTTACTATTTTTCAAAATCATCAATGGATTTAGGGAGATGGGGCGCGCGTATCAGTGAAGAACAAAAGAAACAAGTTAAGGCGAGAATGAAAAATCGTTTAGAAAAAACTTATGTTTTAACTTTTAATAAATCTGAATCTTTTTTTAAAGAAGATGAAAAACTCGATGCTATGTCTGGTGCTACAGATTCATGGGGTAAAAATTTCGCTCAAGGAGATTCTTATAAAAACGTAAAAGATAATGCGCTGGTGCAAAGCCAAGAATTTTACGGAAAAAAGTTTTTAGTGAAAGATAAGCTCCAGCAAATTGATTGGCAAATGGGTACAGAAACCAAACAAATAGGTAATTACACCTGTTTTAAGGCTATGGCTTTATTACCATCAGACGATTTAACATGGTACAATTTCTCTTGGGATAGAATACGAAGAGAAGAGACAAAAGTTGACTCTACAGGTGCTACAGTTATACCAGAAATACCAATGACGCAGGTTATAGCTTGGTATTCGCCACAAATCCCTGTAAGTCATGGCCCATCTGAGTTTTGGGGATTACCAGGTTTAATTTTAGAAGTAAGTGCTGGTGACACAACAATGCTATGTTCTAAAATAGTGATGAATCCAGAAGAAAAAACTGAAATAATTGCGCCAGATAAAGGTAAAGAAATTACAAAAGCAGACTACCAAAAAACAGTAGTAGAAAAGATGAAAGAATTCCGTAATAATAGAATGGGCAGATCTCGTGGGTAAAATCTATTAACATAAGTTTAACTCTCTTCCAATTAACTTTTAAACTTATGCAGAGTCTTACTTGTAATTAAACCCTGTTGAGAAACAATACAAGTAATTTTTTAAGATTTTTTATTTTATAAAATTACATTTGTGGTCAACATTAACCATTTATGATGAAAAAACCATTTTTAAAAATTACACTATTATTAATCGCTATTTGTTTTAGTGCAACTTCTTTTGCGCAAGATTTTCAAGGTAAGGCGTATTACCAAACTAAAACCACTATGGATTTAGATCAATGGGGTGGCCGTGAGATGAGCCCAGACCAGAAAAAAAGAATGCAAGATCGTATGAAAAGTTTCTTAGAGAAACAATACATACTAACGTTCAACAAAGAAGAATCAGTATATAAAGAAGACGAAAAGTTAGCTGCGCCAGGTGGTAGAAGTGGTTTTGGTGGAATGGGAAGTAGTTTTTCTGGTGGTCCAAAATATAAAAATGTAAAATCTAAAGAGTTATTACAAGATCAAGAATTTTTTGGGAAACAGTTTTTAATTAAAGATGAGCTTAAGCCAATTGAGTGGGTTATGGGAACAGAAACCAAACAAATTGGAAACTATACTTGCTTTAAAGCTACAGCTACAAAACCTGTTGACCAGTTTGATTGGAGAAGTATGAGACGACGTGGTGGTGACGATAAAAAAGACAGTAAAAAAGCAAAAGATTCTACAAAGGCAGGTGATACTGCAAGTGCTAGTGATGACCCTATGAGTGAAATAGAAGTGCCAAAAACAATTGAAATTGTAGCTTGGTACACACCACAAATTCCTATTAATCAAGGGCCTGACGATTATTGGGGATTACCTGGTTTAATTTTAGAAGTTAAAGCAGATAATACCATAATGCTTTGTACAAAAATAGTAATGAATCCTGAAGAAAAAGAGGCTATTGATAAGCCAGAAAAAGGAGATGTGGTCACTCAGGCAGAATACACAGACATCATTACCAAAAAAATGGCAGAGATGAGAGAGATGTATGGAGGTCGTAACAGAGGCGGCAGAGGTGGCGGAAGAAATTAAGACGACTAATATATAGTAATAAAGGTGTTGTAGAAAACACCTTTGTTAACCAACCAATCAAAAACATTTCATAACATGAAAAAATTAGTAGTACTGCTATTTTTAGCAGTAGCAAGTCAATCCTTTGCTCAAATTAAAATGCAAGGTGTTGTAAAAGACAGTCTTGGTACACCTTTAGAGTTGGCCAACGTTATTGCCATAAATGAAGAAACAAAAGGTTTAGAATCTTATGCCATTACAGATTCAAAAGGTAAATACATCTTAAAACTAGGTAAAAACGGTAAATATAAAATACAAGTAAGTTATATTGGTTTAAAGTCTTTAGACGAGGTTGTTACAACGTTAGAAGCTGATATTAATAAAGACTTTACACTTTTACCAGATAATGCGTTAGACGCTGTAGAGTTAACTTACGAAATGCCTGTAACTATAAAAGGAGATACCATTGTTTATAATGCCGATTCTTTTAAAAATGGTAGTGAGCGTAAACTAGAAGATATTTTAGATAAGTTACCCGGTGTAGAAATAAATGCAGACGGCCAAATTGAAGTAGAAGGTAATGTGGTTAACAAACTAATGGTTAACGGAAAAGATTTCTTTGATGGTGATACCAAATTAGCAACTAAAAACATCCCGTCTAATGCGGTAGATAAAATACAGGTACTTCGTAACTACTCTGAGGTTGGGCAATTAAGTGGTGTGCAAAATAACCAAAACAACGTGGCTATAAATATTAAGCTAAAAGAAGGTAAAGAAAACTTTTGGTTTGGTGATGTTACTGTTGGTGGTGGTCAGGCGCCTTCTCCTAATGATGAATTATACTTGGTACAGCCCAAGCTATTTTATTACAGTCCTAAATACAGTATTAACCTTATTGGTGACCTAAATAATATTGGTGAGGTAGTACTAACCAATAGAGATGTTAGAAATTTTGGTGGAGGCTTTAGAAGACCAAGTGCTAACAGTGGTACAAATATTAATTTGTCAACTCCGGGTCTTGGTGGCTTAACTAATATAGCAAACGCCCAAGAAGTGGTTACAAAACTAGGTGCCGCTAATTTTAGTTACGCGCCAAATAAAGCACTAGATTTAAGCGGTTTTGTGGTTTATAACAGCAGTCGCTTAAGAACAAGAGAAGATCGCTTTATTGACTATGTAGAATTAGCAGACGATCCTAACACACCATTTGATGAATCTACAAGTTTACCACCAGATGAATTTACAACCAATCGTGGTAGAGAGGCTACTAACCAAGCTTTGGCTAAGTTAAGTGCAGCGTATAAGCCAAACGTTAATAATCAGTTAGATTACGATTTATTAGGTCGTATCTCTAGTGAAGAAGAGCGTCAAGATTTATTTTCATCAGTAGTAGGGAGCACACAACAAGTAGATGAGGTAAAACCTTTTAGTATTAATCAGAATTTAAATTACTACTATACTTTAAATGAGAATAATATTTTTGCATTAGAAGCGCAACATTTATTAAGTGACGAAGATCCGTTTTATAATGCTTTGTTACAAAACGACCCAACGAATAATGATAATGGATTTGACCCTGATGATGGTATAGATAATGAAGATGCATTTGATGCTACGGCAGAAGGTCTCGGTTTAGATAGAGATCAGTTTGGTTATAATCTTAACCAAGAGCGTCGTATTAAAACCAATCAGTTAGACGCAAAAGTAGATTATTACAACATTTTAAATGCGAAGAGTAATATTAATATAACATTGGGTACAATTTTAAGTAACCAGCGTTTTAATTCTAATATTTTTCAATTTTTAGATGATGGTGCTTTATTTAACCCAACACCAACAATTAACAATGGTTTAGATTCTAACGATATAGAATATAACTTTAGTGATATTTATTTGGGTGCACGTTACAGATTAAAGTCTGGTAAATTTACATTTACGCCAGGTGTGTCTTTACATGCGTACGGTAATAAAAACACTCAGTTTGGTGAAACCTTTGAAGATAATTTCTTTAGAGTCTTACCCGAGTTTGAAACACTTGTTCAATTTAAAAAGAGTGAGAGTTTAACCTTTAATTATAATATGAGAAATAGTTTTACAGACGTCTCTAATTTAGCAGAAGGTTTGGTGTTAAATAGTTTTAATAGTATTCAGTTTGGTAATGCAGAATTACAAAATGCCTTATCGCACAATGTGAGTTTATTTTATAGAAGTTTTAATCTATTTAATTATACCAATGTTTTTGCTAGAATAGCCTATAGTAAGAATATTGATCAAATTAGACCTCTAACAGATTTTGAGAGTGTCATTACAACAAGCTCATTTTTTAACTCGCAATTTGCCGATGAAAATGTATCTGCATTTGGTTCTTGGCAACGCACCTTTGGTAAGATTAGAGCTGGTGTAAGAGCCAATTTTAACTATAGTTTAAACAACCAATTTGTACAAGGCAGGCAAGCAGTAAACGAGACGTTTTTACAAACCTATAGTCCAGAAATAAGAACAAATTTTAGAGAAGCACCAAACTTGAGGTTTAGATATTCTTACACTGTTCGTGATACAGATCAAGGCACAAATTCTAATAGGTTTATCACGCATGCACCTTCTGTTCGTTTTGATGCATATATATGGGATGCTCTAACGTTTGTAACCGATTTTACATTTTCAGAGCAAGATAATGGTGTTACAAAAGAATCTTTTAAAACTTGGGATGCTACGTTGCGTTACAGAAAAGGTAGAGATGCGAAATGGGAATACTCATTAAGAGCCTCTAACTTATTAAATGTAGATGCTAATATTAATAACAGCGCAGGAAACATTTCAGTATCTAGTCAAGAAACGTTTGTTCAGCCTCGTTTTGTGACGTTTAGATTAATTTATACGTTGTAGATTTTAAATATATTTTTAAAACAAAACCCATTGAAATTAATTTCAATGGGTTTTGTGCTTTTTAAGGTGTTGGTATTTTAGCTTTTTTCGATGTATTTTTCTATGCTTTAGTTTTAATTTTAAAATTGAATTTAATCTCTTTAATACGTCTGTCTTAGCATGGTATATGATAGAGCGTATAGATCTCAAGTCTGCTTTTTTATATGTTTTTACAGTATTTTTAAGAAGGTCTATTTCTGTAATATTAACATGGTTTTGTAGGCTTCCCCTTTTTAGGACACCTTAAATTTCGATAAATAATTATTATTTAGGTCAGATTTGATGAAGAATTTAAATTCTTCATCAAATCTGGGCATATATTCTTTAGGAGATTTGTTTCCTAGTGATTTATGCGGATGGTTAAAATTATAGTCTTCTCGCCAGTTATCACTTATTTTTTGCAACTGATGTATATCATTGAAGTAATAGGCATCTAGTATATCTTCTCTAAAGAAACGGTTAAAACGTTCTATGTATCCGTTTTGCATTGGTTTTCCAGGTTGAGTATACTTGATTTCTATAAAGTTCTTTTTACACCAATTCATAAAGGTTTTTGATATAAATTCTGGTCCATTATCACACCTCACAAACTTAGGTGTTCCAACCTCCTCTTTTAAACGCTCTAATGTCTCCACAACGGCTCTTGCTGGATATGATAGTCCTGCTTCAATAGCTAGTGCTTCCCGATTACAGTCGTCTATAATATTAAATACTCTAAGCTTTCTGCCATCGGTAAGGGCATCACTCATAAAATCCATACTCCAACAAACATTGAGTTCTTCAGGTGTTTCTAAAGGTTGTTTTACACGTTTAACCAAACGCTTTTTGTGCTTACGTCTTAAACTAAGCTTCATCTCACGATATACGCGTAGCACTCGTTTTCTGTTCCATTTTAAGCCTTCACGACGGATTTTGTGGTAATACTCATCAAAACCTCTAGTGGGATACGATTCCGCAAGTTCTGTGAGTTTCTCAATCACTTCAATATCATCTTTCTTGCTCTGATAGTACCACATTGACCTACTTAAACCTACAACCTTACAGGCACGTAAAATAGGCACGGTAAATTCTTTAACAAGATATTTGACACGAACTCGCTTGTCGGAAGGCTTTAGAACTTTTTTGACAATATATCTTTTAGCATTTTATTGTCTAAACTAACATCAGCATACATTTGCTTGAGCTTGTTATTCTCTGCTTCAAGCGCTTTGAGACGTTTAAGCTCTTGTTGTTCCATACCACCGTATTTCTTACGCCAGTAATAAAACGTACTTTTGTCTATACCTAATTCTCTTGATATATCGCCT
>JAOEWO010000043.1 GCA_028383925.1 Winogradskyella sp. | reverse complement strand
AAATTATAGATGTTTATGATGGTGATACGGTAACGGCTCTTGTGGATTTAGGGTTTTTAAGTTTCCGTGAAATGAAGCTTCGTCTATATGGTATAGATACGCCCGAGTTAAGAGGGGTTGAAAAGGTTGAAGGAAAGAAAGTTAGAGATATAGTTAGAGGAATGATACTCGATAAAGAAGTAACTATTAATTCTTTTAAAGATAAACAAGGAAAATACGGTAGGTATTTGGCTACTATTGTTTTAGAGGATGGTCTAGATGTTAACCAATGGCTAGTAGAAAATGGTTATGCTAAGCCTTATCTCCTCTAATTATTGGCAAAAAAAAGCCTATCTAGAAGACAGGCCTTATTCTTAAAAAGATTGTAAGGTATATAATTATATAACTTTTACATTAATTGCATTTAATCCTTTTTTACCTTCTGCTAAATCGAATTCAACATTATCTCCTTCTCTAATTTCATCAACTAAACCAGAAATGTGTACAAAATGCTCTTTGTTGTTTCCTTCTTCTGTTATGAATCCAAAACCTTTAGAGTCATTAAAAAATTTTACTGTACCAGTACTCATATTATAATATATTAAATTAAGCCACAAAGGTAGTATAATTAGTTGATATTCAACTAATTTGTTGTTTTTATTTTAAAAAAACATTTTATTTTTTAAAAACTTGGTCTTTAGGTACTTACTGTTGTTTATATTGAGTATTCAGAAAGTGGCTTGGTGAATTTTTCGGGGTCAGCAGCTAAATGATAACGTGGATCGTCAATAGCTTCAATAATTACTTCCTTAAATTTTGGACTCGCTTTATATAGTAATATTTTACAGTCTTCACTAAGATGTTTTAGTTTAATTGATTTGCCTTCGGCTTCATATTTACTAACTAAATTAAATATAGCTTCTAGAGCAGAATGGTCACTAACACGAGATTCTACAAAATCTATTTCTACGTTTTGAGGATCGTTTTTAGCATCAAATTTAGAATTAAAGTTTTGTATAGATCCAAAGAATAATGGGCCCCAAATTTCATAAGTTTTTGTTCCGTCTGGTTGAATGCGTTTGCGAGCTCTAATCATTATAGCATTTTTCCATGCAAACACTAAGGCAGACACAATAACACCAATAAACACTGCAATTGCAAGATCAAATATTACTGTTACAGCAGAAACAATAATAAGTACTACAGCATCTGAAACTGGTATTTTTCTAAGAATTCTAAAACTAGACCATGCAAATGTTTCAATAACCATCATAAACATAACACCTACTAATGCTGCAATTGGCACTTGTTCTATGTATTGGGCAGTAAACAAAATAAAAGTTAATAAGGTTAATGCCATTGCTATACCAGATAAACGCCCTCTACCACCAGCATTAATATTAATAACAGTTTGGCCAATCATACCGCAGCCTCCAGTGCCACCAAACAGACCACTTACAATGTTACCGGCTCCTTGGGCAACACATTCTCTATTGCCATTACCTCGCGTTTCTGTTAGCTCATCTACTAGATTCATTGTCATTAAAGATTCAATAAGTCCTACAGATGCTGCAAGAAATGCATAAGGCAGTATAAAACTAAATGTATCAAAATTGATTGGTAAATTCTGCCATAGCTCTACATTAGGTGTTGGAAATTCACCTTTTAAACCTTCACCACCACCTTCTATAATATAAGATCCAACGGTGCTTACGTCTAAACCTCCAAGGACAACAATACCAGTTGTAACTAAAATTGCTGTTAATGCAGCAGGTATTTTAGTGGTTATTTTAGGAAGCAACCATATAATAGCCATAGTGAGTCCTACAAGGCCAAGCATAACATATAATTCGTTACCAACCATTGGGATATTAATATATTCTTTTAAACCATTAGCACCTGTTTCTAATTTTTTATGAGAGAACATTCTTACCTGAGCTAAAAAAATCACAATGGCTAGTCCGTTTACAAAGCCCATCATAACAGAATGGGGTATAAGGCGAACAAAGCGCCCTAGTTTTAAAACACCAGCACCAACTTGTATTAAGCCCATCAATATTACGGCAGCTAATAAGTAGAAGTATCCCATATTGTCTACAGGTGTATCAAATAAAAGACCTTTAGAATGCCCTTCTGAAATTAGATTTACGAAAATAACAGCAACGGCACCAGCTGCACCTGAAATTAAGCCAGGTCTGCCTCCAAAAACAGCAGTGATTAGCCCTATTATAAATGCGCCAGATAATGCTACAAGAGGATCTATTTGAGCAACAAATGCAAAAGCAACTACTTCTGGTATCATTGCTAATGATACTGTGACACCCGAAAGAATATCATTCTTAGGATTTTGAGTAAAGTTTTTTCTCGTTATTTGGCTAATTTTCATAGTATGTATTCTTAAAAGTCGGCAAAGATATAGTATTTTGATTTATAGCCTAATCTATCTTGTTAAACAAAAAAAGCACTAGTTTCCTAGTGCTTATAATTTTTTAAAGATATTTTTATTACTCTGTTTCAGGTGGAAATTGTTCCATAGTTTTTGCTACAAATGCTTTAATTCTAGCTTCTTTTTTTTCTACATTTTTAGTAATAAGGTATCCTGTACCTGAGCCTTGCCAGATAAGATCTTTTTTACGTGTATCTATAAAATCTATAAACAACATACCTTCTGTTCTGGTAGAAACTTGGGTGCCTCCCCAGCCCCAGCCGCCAAAACCTCCCCAGCCCCAGCCACCCATTCCCCAGGCGTTATTAAAAACGTCAACACGCTGGTTAGACTTGGTGAATATGCTGACTAACATATCTGGATTTTCAGATTTTGTTAAGCCTTTAGCCATAAGCTCGGCTTCTATTGCTCTTAATATGCGTCGCTTGTCGAGGTCGCTAATTTCTGCTTTGTCTATGCCTGGTTTAAAGAAAGCAAAGGTTTTGTAGTTATTAAAATTTACTTCTCTATCGTAATCTGCGGCAACTCTTATAGAGCTGCATGAGGTAAGCAATAGCGCAAATACTAAAACTGTAGTGTATTTAATTAGAGCTTTACTGACGCGTTTTCTAATTAGAAAGTGTTGGTAAACATTTTTTAACTGTTTCATATCGCTTTTTTTTAAATGGTTTCAAATAAGTCATCATCAACTTGATTTGGTAGCGTCACTTTTAAATTAGGCTCAGTTTCCATGGCGCGCTTTATTGCAAAAATAGCTCCTTCATTTCTTGCCCAACTTCGTCTAGAAATACCGTTATTGACATCCCAAAATAACATCTGTTTTAATCGCTTTGACGCTTCTTTACTACCATCAAGAACCATACCAAAACCGCCGTTAATTACTTCTCCCCAGCCAACGCCACCACCATTGTGAATGCTTACCCATGTTGCGCCTCTAAAGCTATCGCCAATTACATTTTGAATAGCCATATCTGCTGTAAAACGAGAACCATCATAAATATTGCTAGTTTCTCTGTAAGGTGAATCTGTTCCAGAAACATCGTGATGGTCTCTACCTAATATTATGGTGTCTATTTCTCCTTTTTCAATGGCTTTATTGAAGGCTTCAGCAATTTTCATACGGCCTTCTGCATCTGCATAAAGTATTCTCGCTTGTGAGCCAACAACGAGTTTATTTTCTTGCGCACCTTTTATCCATTGTATATTATCAGCCATTTGTTGCTGAATTTCTTGTGGCGAGTGGGTCATTATATCTTCGAGAACGTCGCAAGCTATTTTATCTGTTTTAGCTAAATCTTCTGGTTTTCCAGAGGCACAAACCCAGCGAAAAGGACCAAAGCCATAATCAAAACACATGGGTCCCATTATGTCTTGGACGTAACTTGAGTATTTAAAGTCAATACCGTTATCTGCCATAATATCTGCACCTGCACGAGATGCTTCTAATAAAAAGGCGTTTCCGTAGTCAAAGAAATATGTGCCTTTTGCTGTATGTTTGTTTACAGCTTCGGCATGTCTTCTTAAGCTTTCTTTTACCTTTATTTTAAATGCTTCTGGTGCATTTGCCATCATCTCATTAGCATCTTCAAAGACAAGACCTACAGGGTAATAACCACCTGCCCACGGATTGTGTAAAGAGGTTTGGTCGCTCCCAAGATCTATATGAATATCAGCAGCATCAAATTTTTCCCAAACGTCTACAATGTTTCCTAAATAGGCAATAGATACGGTCTCTTTATTTGTTTTAGCTTTTTTAACACGAGACACAAGTACGTCTAAATCTGTTATTTTTTCATCTATCCATCCTTGATCTAATCTTACTTGTGTAATTTTTGGATTCACTTCTGCGCAAACGGTAATACAACCTGCAATATTACCCGCTTTTGGTTGTGCACCAGACATGCCTCCAAGTCCTGAGGTTACAAAAAGATTTCCTTCGGGTGGTTTTCCTATTTTTCTAAAAGCATTTAAAACCGTTATGGTTGTACCGTGTACAATACCTTGTGGTCCTATGTACATATAACTACCTGCAGTCATTTGTCCGTATTGAGTCACACCAAGTGCATTAAATTTTTCCCAATCATCTGGTTTGGAGTAGTTAGGTATCATCATACCATTAGTAACGACCACTCTAGGGGCATTTTTATGCGAAGGAAATAAACCCATTGGGTGGCCAGAATACATAACTAAAGTTTGTTCGTCGTTCATCTCAGCCAAATATTTCATGGTGAGTCTGTATTGCGCCCAATTAGAAAATACACCTCCGTTGCCACCATAGGTGATTAGTTCGTGCGGATGTTGAGCTACTGCGTGATCTAAGTTATTTTGAATCATTAGCATAATAGCTGCAGCTTGCTTAGATTTTGCAGGATATTCTGAAATTGGTCGTGCATAAATCTTGTAATCTGGTCTTAAGCGGTACATGTAAATACGACCGTAAGTCTCTAGTTCTTTTTTAAATTCAGTTAATAAAACCGCATGATCTTTTTTATCAAAATAGCGCAATGCATTTCTTAGTGCTAATTTTTCTTCTTCAGCAGATAGGATGGCCTTACGTTTTGGTGCATGGTTTATTGTGGCATCATAAGATTTGGGTTGTGGTAATATATTTGGGATACCTTCTCGTATTTGATCTTTAAATGATAATGTTGTTGTTTGCATTACTTTTTTTTTAATGAATTATCGCCTGCCTTATGTGCAGTCGATGTGTTAAAACCATAAGGACAATGTCTGCATCCACTTTCGCAACAATATCCGCGTTTAAGGTGGTATTGTTCTGTAAAACAGCGATAACCTTCAGGTGTTAAATAATAATCGCCTTCTTCTAATGGGATGTATTTCTTCATAGTTAATTCCAAGTAAACTTTAAAATGATAGGTTAAATTCTTCTATTAATCTAAAGGATGTATAATCTAAATTTAGCTTCAATAATTTTAAAAAAAATTGGTCTAACAAAGATAATGTAATTTGGTTTGATTTTTGTGTGTACCAAAGTGTGATTTTTATTTCTAAACATATTGTACCAAGAGGTTATATTGGTATTACTGTCTATCCTGTTATTTTTTTAAAGGCTACAGCTCTAAAAGAGAACTTAATTTTGGTTAATCATGAAAAAATTCATCTAAACCAACAACTTGAATTATTAATTGTTCCTTTCTATATAATTTATATACTCGAATTTTTAATACGTCTTATAAAATATAAGAATTGGTGTTTAGCTTATCGTAATATTTCTTTTGAAAGAGAAGCTTTTAAAAATGAAATGGATTTAGACTTTTTGAAAATACGACGAATTTGGAATTTTATGTATTATTTTTGACAACTTAATGCAAACTCCTAAACCGTCTTTAATTCAACAAATTCCTTTTAAAAATAAAGGTAATATTGAGCTTTACATAAAACGTGAAGATTTAATACACCCGTTTATTTCTGGTAATAAGTTTAGAAAATTAAAGTATAATATTGTTGAAGCACAAGCTGTAAAGTACCAAACGGTATTAACTTTTGGTGGTGCGTACTCTAATCATATTGCAGCTACAGCATATGCTTGTAAAATTAGTGGTTTAAAGAGTATTGGTGTTATTAGAGGTGAAGAGTTACGGCCTAAAATTAATGAAAATCCTACACTTAGTTTTGCCCAATCTTGCGGTATGGAATTTCTTTTTGTTACTAGAATTGACTATAGAAAAAAAACAGAATCTGAATTTATTGAGAACCTAAAAAAGCAGTTTGGGGATTTTTATATGATACCCGAAGGTGGTACAAACACCTTAGCTGTTAAAGGTTGTGAAGAAATTTTAAATAATGATGACGCCCGTTATGATTTTATTTGTTCTTGTGTTGGTACAGGTGGTACAATTTCTGGACTAATTAATACATCTAGTGCAGAACAAAAAATACTAGGTTTTACTGCGTTAAAAGGTGACTTTTTAAACCAAGATATTCGTAAATTTGCAACCAATAGTAATTGGGATTTACTTACAGATTATCATTTTGGTGGTTATGCTAAAATAAAACCAGAATTAATTGCGTTTATTAACGCATTTAAAACGGATTATGGTATTCTGTTAGATCCCATATATACAGGTAAAATGATGTTTGGAATTATAGATCTAATTAAAAAAGGATACTTCTTAAGTAATACTAAAATCTTAGCCATTCATACAGGTGGTCTGCAAGGTATATCGGGAATAAATTTAAGATTAAAACAACAAAATAAGCCTTTAATAAAAGTATGAAAATAAACCCTAAATATATACTTCTCGTTTTGTTAGCGTTTGCATTTAGTTGTGGACCTAAAAAAGGTGTACATACTAAAAAGAATCGAAATAAAGATAAGGTTGAGCAAGCTAAACTTCCTAATAATACTAAAGTAACTACACCAGCTATAGAAGAAAAAGAGCTGGAAATTAAGCCGCCATCATCTACAGATAGTTACATTAGTCTTTATGCAGAAATTGCAAAAACAGAAATGCGTACATCTAAAATACCCGCAAGTATTACTTTAGCTCAAGGTATTTTAGAATCTGGATCTGGACGCGGCAGATTAGCAGTAGAGGCCAATAACCATTTTGGTATTAAGTGCCATGGTTGGCAAGGAGCTAAAATTTATCATGATGATGATGCTTCTCAAGAGTGTTTTAGAAAATACAGAAAGCCAGAGTCATCTTACGAGGATCATTCTGAATTTTTAACAGGACGAAAGCGTTATGCTAATCTTTTCAAATTAAAACCAGACGACTATAAAGGCTGGGCAAAAGGCTTAAAAGCTGCAGGTTATGCAACAGATAGAAAATACCCTCAAAAGTTAATTAGTTTAATTCAGCGTTATAAGTTATATGAGTACGATGCAGAAGTTTTAGGTAATACAAGTTCTGTTGAGGTTATTACTGTAAATAGTGGTGTTGTAAGATATGTTATTGTTAAGGGTGATACGCTGTTTTCTTTAGCAAAACGATATAATACCTCAGTTGACGCTATTAAAAATTTAAATAATATGACCACTAATAATTTAGATTTAGGTCAAGAAATACTTATCCCAAATTAATCTATGTTATATCAAAGAAGTAGTGCTTTATTTAAAGAAGCACAAGAGGTAATACCAGGTGGTGTTAATTCGCCAGTTAGAGCATTTAGCGCTGTTGGTGGTACACCAATATTCGCAAAATCTGCTAAAGGTGCTTATGTTTTTGATGAAGACGGAAATCGTTTTATTGATTATATAAATTCTTGGGGACCAATGTTACTTGGGCATGCTTATGCGCCAGTTGTAGATGCTGTAATTTCTAAAGCTAAGGATGGTACATCATTTGGAATGCCAACAGTATTAGAAACCGAGATTGCTAAAATGGCAGTTTCAATGGTGCCTAATATTGATAAAATTCGCTTTGTAAACTCTGGAACAGAAGCTTGTATGAGTGCGATTAGATTGGCGCGTGGTTTTACTAAAAAAGATAAAATTATTAAGTTTTCTGGTTGTTATCATGGGCACAGTGATTCTTTTTTGATTGCTGCAGGTAGTGGCGCTACAACATTTGGTACACCAAATAGTCCTGGTGTTACTCAAGGTACTGCAAAAGACACGCTTTTAGCTCGTTATAATGATATAGAAAATGTTAAAGAGATTGTTACTGCAAATACAAATGAAATTGCAGCAATAATAGTAGAGCCTGTTGCCGGTAATATGGGTTGTATTCCGCCAATAGAGGGTTTTTTAGAAGGCTTAAGAGTGCTTTGTGATGCTCACGGTATTTTACTAATTTTTGATGAGGTAATGACTGGTTTTAGATTAGCAAAAGGAGGTGTACAAGAATTAAGTGGTGTCGCTGCAGATATTGTTTGTTTTGGTAAAGTTGTTGGTGGTGGTTTACCTGTTGGTGCTTTTGCTGCTAGAAACGAAATAATGAATCATTTGGCACCTTTAGGTCCAGTATACCAGGCAGGTACTTTAAGTGGTAACCCGTTAGCTATGGCTGCTGGTTTGGCTATGTTAAAGGCAATTAATGAAGATAAAGGCTTAATGAATAGGCTAGAGGAGAAAACTAAATATCTTCATGCAGGTATAGCGGACGCATTAAATAAAAACCAAGTTATACATACAATTAATAGAATTGGATCTATGATTTCGGTTCATTTTGCAAAAGACACAGTTGTAGATTTTGAATCTGCTGCAAAAGGAAATAATGAGACCTTTAAAAAATTCTTTCATGGGATGTTAAACCATGGTATTTATATTGCACCCAGTGCTTTTGAAACTTGGTTTATAACTGACGCATTAACGTATCAAGATTTAAACGAAACTATAGCCGCTGTAGAAATTATAGCTAAAGATTTATAACAAAAAAGTCTCGCATTTAGCGAGACTTTTTTTATTTGATGGTAATTATAAATTATAATTAACCTTGTTCTTTTACAAACGCTTTATAACCTTCAAATTGCTCCTCGTTTAAGATGGCTTCAACTTTATCTGTAAGTCTTTTTTTAAGTTTTGTTACAGCTTCTTCTGTTACAGTTCTAGAACTCGTAAGATTAGCATGTGCTTTTCCGTATTCTTTATAAGCGTCGTAGATGTTATCGCGTTGTGTGTTGTTAAACTTTAATAGTTTTCTTAAAGTTTCTGTTGTTTCTGAAGCCTCTGTGTTAATTTCAATTTTATTTTGAGCAGTTGCAGAGTCTGTTCCTAAGAACATTGCAAAAACAAATAAACAGAGTGTTATTACCTTTTTCATTTTTAGATTATTTAGTTAATTGGTCCCTAAAGTAATAATTTTATTCTATTAAATAAAAAAGTATCGATTAATCGATACTTTTTTATGTAAAAAAGGGGTTGTATCACTTTCTTTTATTTCTGCGTTTTGTTCTCATTTTGTCTTTACGTGAGTTAATTTTATCAAATTTAGCATATTGTTCTGCAGTAAGAATGGTCTTCATTTTACGCTTTAATTCAATCTTTTTATCTAATCTTTTATTTTGAAATTCTATAATTTCACTTTTTGTAGGTCTACTATTTTCAGTTTGTTTAGCTTCTCGTTCCTTTCTTATGTTTTGGTTTTGAGTAGCTTCTTCTAAAATAATAGTATGCACTTGTTTTTGTTGTTTAGCATCTAAGTCTAGTGCTAAAGTTAATTTCTTAGATTTTAGATTTGCAACATCAGTTGGCGACATATCTTTTAAAAGTGCGCTCATGTTTTGCTGCTTGTCTTTACCTCTTCGTTCTCCTTGAGCCATTCCGTTTAAGGTAAAAAGTGCAATGGCAATAATTAATAATTTTTTCATCTTTATAATTGTTATATGTTTTGCTATTTAAGACAATTAATTAATAATTTGGTTTAATGTAGTTTGTGTATTTAACATCTTCTTTAACATTTATGAACTTTCGGTTTTAGTTTCAGCGCTATTAATCTAAGCTATTTTCTGCTTAGTTTATTGCGATAAGTATTTTGGTATAAATTTAATGTTCATTTTTAAGTTTTTACCAAAAAAAACGGCTTCAAGTTAACTTGAAGCCGTTTTAAGGTGTTTTATAATTTAGATTTTACTTAGGGTCTAAAATAAGATTTACACGCTCTAAGGCATCCGAAATATGTATTCTGCTCATTGCATCACCACCACGTGCAGCTCTTAAGCTACTGCGTAAAGATTTTAATTCTGCTCTTACAACAGCTCTAATATCTGATTGGCTCACATTTACTGATGTTCCGCCGAAGAAACGTCTAAATGCAGCAGGAATTGATGGTTGCTCATTCGTCATAATAAATTCCATACGCTCAATGTAAGCACGTTGTAAGTTACGTCTATAAATATCTATTTTCTTACCATTACGTAGCTCGCTAAACAATCCTTTTCTAACATCTTTCATCATGTCGTAAAGGCCATAAGCATCAGCGCCATTTAGAGTTTCGTTTTCTAGCATTCTAGCCATACGACCAAAGTCTAACATGTTGTTTAAAGTTCTTGTTTGCACTCCTCTAACACGTTCTACACTACCAGCACTTTCAATTTTATTAAAGATGTTTTCATCTAACATCCATGTAGGCGTTGTAAATAATTGATCTTGTATAAATTGCATAGCTTTCTTTTGGTGATCTTTAGCAACATGTGTATAGACTGCACCTTCTTGGTCATATGTTTTATACATTTCATATACACCACCAATGTTAGATGATACATGTCCCATATATCTGTTAAACTGTCCAAGAACTTGGCCATACATCGTTTCTAAATCGTCATAGTTTTTACCATCCTCAGCGGTCCATTCAATTAAGTTAGGAATAATACGTTTTAAATTAGCAATACCATACTCACTGGCTAAAACGGCATCATCACCTAAATCTTCGGTTTGAGAACTCGGATCTATAACACCAAATTGTTGTCTTCCAAATCTGTACATTGGGTCACCAGCATGTTCTAAAATCCAGCTATCTAATGTTTTCTTTTCATCTTCTGGTGTTTTAGCCTCTAAAATAGGTCTGTAACCCCATGCTATAGAATACTTATCGTAAACACCAATATTAGGCATTAAAGCAACACCTTCATCACCAGGTTGCGCAACGTAGTTAAAACGTGCATAATCCATTATTGATGGTGCGGTACCGTATTTTTTTGTAAATTCTGGACTTCTTAAGTTTTCTACAGAGTAAGCAACACTACTTCCCATGTTATGCGGTAAACCTAAGGTATGACCAACTTCGTGAGAAGAAACAAAACGAATTAAACGCCCCATTACTTCATCTTTAAAAGCCATACTACGTGCGTCTGGGTTTATTGCAGCTGTTTGTACAAAGAACCAGTTGCGTAATAATGTCATTACATTATGGTACCAGTTAATATCACTTTCTAAAATTTCTCCAGAACGTGGATCACTAACGTGAGGGCCATTTGCATTTGGTATTGGTGATGCTAAATAACGTACAACAGAGTAGCGTGCGTCTTCTGCAGACCATTCTGGGTCTTCCTCTACAGTAGGTGGGTCTTTAGCAATAATTGCCTCTTTAAAACCAGCAGCTTCAAAAGCAACTTGCCAATCTTCAATACCTTGTTTAATATATTTTCTCCATTGCTCTGGTGTTGCTCTATCTATGTAATAAATAATTTGTTTTTTAGGAACAACGAGTTCACCTCTTTTAAATTTCTCAATATCCTCATCTCTAACCTCTAGTTTCCAGCGGTCTAAGTAGGTTACTCTTTTACTTTCTTGAGCTGTTAACCCGTAATCTGTTTGCCCACTAGTAAACCAGCCTACACGTTGATCGAATATACGACGTTGCATAGGTACTTTAGGTAGCAAAATCATTGAATTGTTTATTTCTAAAGAAATAGCACCGGTATTAGAATTAGAAGGTGGATTTCCTGCAGAATAAGTTTTTACCGTACGAGATTCAATATTTGTTGGGTAAGACTTTATGGTTTCAATATAAGATAATTGCCCGTCTAAACGTGTAATTCTATATTGAGATCTTCTGTTTTGAGGATAACCAAAAGGCTTCACATCTTTTTCAAATAAATCAGTAACGTCAATAACAGTACTTAAAGAATCTTTACTAAATGCTTTAATAGGAAATGATGCAATTACAGGTTCAAAGTTAGAATTTACAACAGCTTCGTGCACTGGTAAAGAATCTGCAGCAACTACCTGGTGCGATACCATACGAAGTAGTACTTTTTTATCTTTTTTCTCCCATCTTAAAACTTGCTCGCTTAATTTTCCGCCACCAAAGCCAAGTCCGGCTGCAGTTTTAGAAATACGCGTTACCATAAGCATTTCTCTATTGAAAAGCGTATCAGGGATTTCGTAAAAATACTTGTCTTCTACTTTATGTACAGCAAATAAACCAGCATCGGTTTTTGCGTCTTTAGTAATTACCTTGTTATAAGGTTTAATGTCGTTTTTGCCAGGTTTTTTCCCTGGAGGTTTTGCCATTGCGGTTGCGTCACCTTTTTTAGATTTACCAGCTTTCTTTGCTGTAGAGCAAGAAAATGCTAGAAATGCAGAAACTACAAAGAGTAGTTTAATAGTTACATGTTTCAAAATAGTCGGTTTTAAAAGTTTTGTTGAAAATACGGATTCTATTAAGAACCTGTTAACAAGCAAACCGACTTTAATATTTATTTAACGCCTTTATTGAAGTGTATTTAAATACTCGAGCATTAAGCCAACACCCTCATCATGTAAAATAGAAGTTCCTATCCACGGCATTGTTAAACCTGTCTGAAAGTCTGAAGAAACTCTAAATATGATACTGTTTTTTTGAGATTGAATGTTTGAATCTAGAAGACTAGTTTCATAATTAAGTCTTAGAGGTGACTGTACTTCGCAATAACCACCTTCACTATGACAATGAGCGCAGTTTATGTCTATGTAGGCTCTTGCGCGTTCTTCTAAAGAAAAATTAAAATCATCCTTCCAATTCGGTAGAACACGTACATTAGATGCATTTTGTAAACCCTCTAAATATTGATTGTTTATTAAATTCTGAAGTTGGTTTTCGCCGTTATAATCAAAATTTAATGTTCTAAGTTTTGGCCCAATCGGATTTTTTTGATCATCAAAACCATGGCACGTTCCACATTGATTATCTGAAGGTATTTTGTAATTTATTGTATTGGTTGATCCTTCAATATCAATCCATGTTACAGGAACCGAACTAGGTGCTTGGTCAAAAATGGCATCTGTTTGGTCTTCATTCCATTTGTAATTGCCGCTTTGCCAAGTGCCGTTTAATTTTATCAGTAGGCGCGTTTCTATAATTTTTTTTCCAAGAGATAAATTACGATCATCTAAGTTGTAGTAAAACGTTTTTGCAATGACAGTATTTTCTGGAAATATTGGAAGTCCATCACCATTGTATTGCATAGACGTGTTTTGTGGCAGGGCAATAAAACGTTGTTTATTAGAGTAGTCTGTAAAAAGGGGAGTATTTAAATCATATATAAAGGCGTTTGAAGACACATTCAATTCATTTAAAGTTCCTGTATATAAGTTTAATTCCGAAAGATTTGTTCTAAATTCTGAAATAACGTCAGATACTGGTGCTGCAGTCATTGAATCGTCATCATTATTACAAGAATATAGTACAAGAACGAGTAAAAGAAGCGCGTATTTTTTCATTTGGAATTAATTAAATTTCTTTTATAGCAGTGGCGAATTTAGTGAAAATGAATAAAATAACAATGTTTTAGAGTCGAACTTCAATTATAAAGGTCTAGTACACTTAATGTTAGTGCAAACTATGGTATATGCACAGGTAGAAATAAGTATTTGATTATGAGTTGTTTATGTTATGTTTTTTTTGTTTTTAATAGTTTTAGATTCATTTTTTGTAACTCAAAATCACTCTAACTTACATCGTTTTTATATTTTAAATCTTCAGCAATATGTTTTATTTCAAAACAAAAAAAGGAATTACCCAAAGATAATTCCTTTTTTTAAATTTATAAAAAGTATAATTTAAACCAACTCAACAAATAAACCTTCGTCTGTTTTTTCAACTTTGGTAAGTCCGTGTTTACTTAAGCCTTTAATGCCTTTATCCCAACCTTTGTTACTTAAACCCGATTTAGATTTAAGAACCGTTAAGTCCATTCGTTTTTCAGTTTTTAAAATTTCGTGTATGGCTTTTTCGTTATCGCTTAATTCAACTTGTTTGCGTTCGGGTCTCATCTGCGGAAAAAACAATACTTCTTGTATACTTTGGTTGTTGGTTAAAAACATAATTAAACGGTCCATACCAATGCCCATACCAGATGTTGGTGGCATACCATATTCTAATGCACGTAAAAAGTCTTCATCTATAAATTCTGTAGCTTCATCGTCACCTTTTTTTGCTAGCTTTAATTGGTGCTCAAAACGCTCACGTTGGTCTATTGGATCGTTAAGTTCTGAGTAGGCATTAGCTATTTCTTTACCACAAACCATAAGCTCAAAACGCTCAGTTAATTCTGGGTTTTCTCTATGCTCTTTACAAAGCGGACTCATCTCTTTTGGGTAGTCCGTTATAAATGTTGGTTGTATGTATTTGCCTTCACATTTTTCGCCAAAAATCTCATCGATGAGCTTGCCTTTACCCATGGTATCATCAACCTCGATATGCATACCTTTTGCAGCTGCTCTAATCTCGTCTTCAGATTTGTTGTAAATATCAAAACCTGTGAATTCTAAAATAGAATCACGCATCGTAATACGCTTGTATGGTGCTTTAAAATTGATGTTGTGCTCGCCAAAAGTAGCTTCCGAAGTTCCGTTTACAGCAATAGCGCAATGCTCTAGTAGCTGTTCACAAAAGTCCATCATCCAATTGTAATCTTTGTAAGAGACATAAATTTCCATGGCTGTAAATTCCGGATTATGCGTTCTATCCATACCTTCATTTCTAAAGTTTTTAGAAAACTCATACACACCATCAAAACCTCCAACAATTAGACGTTTTAGATATAACTCGTTCGCAATTCGCATATACAACGGAATATCTAAACTGTTGTGATGCGTTATAAACGGTCTGGCTGCTGCACCACCAGGAATGGACTGTAAAATTGGCGTTTCAACTTCAAAATAACCAGCATCATTAAAAAACTGACGCATGGCATTATACAATTTTGTTCGCTTTATAAATACTTCTTTTACGTGCGGATTTACAACTAAATCTGCATAACGTTGTCTGTAACGTAACTCTGGGTCTGTAAATGCATCGTACGTTTTACCATCTTTTTGCTTTGGGATAGGTAAGGGTTTTAAAGATTTACTTAGCATTTTAAACTCTTTTACTAGTACCGTTTTTTCACCTACTTGAGTTGTGAAAAGTGTGCCTTCAACACCAATAAAATCTCCTAAATCTAAGAGTTTTTTAAAGACATCATTATACATGGTTTTATCTTCACCAGTGCAAATTTCATCTCTATTAAAATATAACTGAATACGACCTTCACTATCTTGTAATTGCGCAAAAGAGGCTTTTCCTTGTATGTTATGAACCATTAAACGCCCTGCAATAACAACCTGTTTACCTTCTTCAAAATTAGATTTAATCTGTTTAGAAGTATGGTCTACCGGAAATAAATCTGCAGGATACGGGTTAATACCTAAAGCTCTTAGCTTTTCTAATTTTTGGCGTCTTACCAATTCTTGTTCTGAAAGTTGCATTTTTGTTAGTTTAGAAGTGCAAAATTACACTATTTAGAAAACCTAACGAACTCCTTTTTAATTTGATTTTATCACTTCTAAATTTTCTTTTAAATCTTCATTTTCCGGGAATAGTTTTATGGCGTCTTCAAGCACTTTTATAGCTTCAGTTTGTTTTTTAGAAATTCCTAAAGTATTTGCTAAACTCATGTATGTACCTGGTTCATTAGCGAATAATTTGGTGTTAAAAGTAAATACTGCTATAGCTTCATCTATTTTGTCTGTGCCATAAAGAATACGACCATAAGTGTTTAGTTGATACATGTTGGGCACTTTGCCAGAAAACTGTTTTAAAAGTTTAGTTTGTTTACGATGTAAGCCTTTTATGCCTTTTTTCTTTAGTATAGCATCAACTACAGAAACAATTTGATAATTAGATATATACTTGTTTTTAGTAATTATTTGCTTAATATCTTCTTCAAAAGAGGAAATAGGATGCTCTATAATTCTATTAATTTCTTTACCGTTTTTATAAAAAATAACTGTTGGTACACGATGAATGTTTAAGCCTGCTTCTTCGTGTTGTGGACTCTGCTTGTACATGTTAGCTTCTCTACTAACGGCAATAACAGTTAACTGATGCATCGGAAAATTTGCAGCCTCTAACACTTTATATAATCTTGGTACTTCCTTTTTACTATCGCCACACCATGTGCCCATAAAAAGCGTAATAGTATAGTTTTGTAAATCTGAGGAAATCGTATTAATGACGGTTTGGTTTGTGCTGTAATCTTCATAGTTTTTAGTGAACCATGATGCATAATTTTCACCTTGTAATCCGCTTTTGTCTATTTGGCCAATTAAATAAGGGGTTTGCCCATTGTTAGATATTTCTTTATTTAAGTTTTGAGATTCTGCTTTAAAAATAAAGCCTATAATGATTAATACTGCATAAATGTTTTTGTGTTTCATAATTAAAATTTTTAGTAGTTAATATGAAAACAAACATCAGAGTTAAAGTTGCTAATTTTTTAAAAACACAGTTGGAAATTGGTACTAGTACTTAGGTTGAATTTTGTAACTATTTAATAAACAGTGATTTTGCTTCGTCTCTAGACTGCACGTTTAATTTTTTGTAGATGTTATTGGTGTGCGATTTTACTGTGCTGACACTTAAAAAAAGTGATTCGGCAATATCTTTATTCGTTTTATTTTCGAGTAGATGCTCTAAAACAACCTGCTCTTGTTTAGACAACTTGGCTTTTAACGTTTCTGTTTTAGTTTGTTTGGCTTGCCAAAAACGGTAAAATAGAACGGAGTTGGTTAAAAGCGATAATGCTAAAATTATGTAAAGGTAAATGCTCCAACTAAAAGCCGTATTACCAGATGCTGCAGATAACATATAGCGATTAGCTTCTAGTTCATTTGTGTATTGTTGTGTGTACGGTGCATTAGGGTAGTAGTTTTTTAAGCGTGCTTTTAAATCGTCGTAATAAGTGTTGTTTTTTAAATCTTGTACGTAGTAATTATGCAAATCGCTACTACGATCAGATAAATAAGAGTAAATGTAAAGTTCTGCTAAAGGCTCGTTTAAGGCTTCGCCAAAATATTGTAAAGTTTTAAACCATTTTTTGTTATTAAGCTTCCTATTGGCTGCACTTCTAAATTCGCCATACGCAAAGCGCATGTCATTTTTAAGCGAGTCTATTTTTACAAAAGCGTTGGCTTTAGGATTACTAGATTCTATGGTGCAGAATACCTGATTTCCGAAAGAAAATGGTAGCTTTAAAGTGTCTGTGTTTTTAGCAATAAAAAGTAATTCTTCACTATCATTACAATGGCCGTTAAAATGGTTGAGCTCTTGCTGAATTTCTGAGCATTTATCAATATGAATGCGATAAATTCTATTTTCAGTTTCAAGCATATTGCCTTTAAACTCAAAGAAACCTGTTTCGTCGGCTGTAGTTTTTGCAATAATCTGTTCTGCATATACTCCAGACATTTTTCTGTAGTCTTCTACAACCGAAAGGTAAACCGTGTTTTGCCATTCATCTGCATTAATGTAGCCCGAAAACGAATACTGAGCTTGGCATAGTACCGAGAACATTAAAAAAGCGGTAAGAATTTTTAAACGCATGTAACGAAACTACATAAATTTAAAATACTTTGAAACACTAAAAGGTTAAATAGTGTAACAATTGAAGCGGTTTTGCGACTTATAAGTGCATTAAAATCAGTTCTGTTTAATTGGTTTAGTATCAAAAAAAATTATGAGTATTTGGCGTGTTATCTTATCTATTATTTGTCCACCTTTAGCAGTCTTAGATAAAGGCTGTGGTTCTATTCTTATTACTTTTTTATTATGGATTTGCGGTTGGGTGCCAGGTGTTATTGCTGCACTTGTTATTTTGAATAACCCAGAGCGATAAATTCTTATCTTTGCTTTATGAATAAATTCATTAAGTTACAAGATTTAGGTAGCAAAGACTTTAAAGCCACTTGGGATTATCAGGAAACCCTATTTAAGGCCATTTTAGATACCAAAATTAAGAATAGAAGGGAAGCTGCGGGTTTAGAAACAGACAATCATTTTTTGTTTGTAGAGCATCCGCATGTTTATACTTTGGGTAAAAGTGGTGACCTTTCTAATTTGCTATTATCTGAAGCACAATTGGCAGAGAAAGGAGCAACGTTCTATAAGATTAATAGAGGTGGTGATATTACGTACCATGGTCCTGGGCAAATTGTAGGTTATCCTATTTTAGACTTAGATAATTTCTTTACAGATATACACAAATATTTACGCTTTTTAGAAGAAATAATTATTCTTACACTTGCCGAATATGGGTTAAAGACCGAGCGCAGTCCCGGTGAAACAGGTGTTTGGTTAGATGTTGGTACACCATTTGCACGCAAAATTTGTGCTATGGGAGTACGCGCAAGCCGTTGGGTTACTATGCACGGTTTTGCACTAAATGTAAATGCAGACTTAGGCTATTTTGATCATATAATTCCATGTGGAATTAAAGGCAAAGCTGTAACAACTTTAAATAATGAGTTAGGTGTTGCTAAAGTTAATGAGCAGGAGGTGAAAACTAAACTTTTAAAACATTTTGAAACGCTTTTTGAGGCGCGTTTCGTTTAACGTTTAGTATATGAAAAGTAGGCGATTTATATGTGCCGATTTTCGATTTTGAAACAAAAATAGCAGTTAAGA
>JAOEWO010000042.1 GCA_028383925.1 Winogradskyella sp. | reverse complement strand
AAAATTCGGTTCATTTTACGTTTTACATCTATATAATTATTGGGTTTTCACTTATCATTTCTAGTACTGTATTTGCAGAATTAAGTCTGAGTAAAACATATTTTTGGTATTATAAATTTTTAATAATTAGTGCAGGAATTACAATGCTTACTAATGCCTATTTTAAACTAAACAGATTTAGAAAAAAACTTCAAAATGCGGAACACAGAAAAAATGAAATAGATTTAGTATTAGATAAATACAGAATTAGCTATGATTCTAAGCTTGTTTTGGAAGAAAAAATTCATGGAACTCAAGACATACGTGTTGAATTAAAATTCAAAAATTGGACAAAAAACCAAACTGCAACGCGCTATAAAGTGGATTGCTAGTTCTATTCTATTTGCTAAAATTATAACAAAATCTCAATTCTATTTTAATTTGCTAACTTAGATGTTTAAAAGTCTAGTAAACTAATAAAACAACAAACTAACTCACCTATACTATTATGAAGTCTTTCCTTTTTGCATTGTTCATAGCATTATCTTTAAATATATCTGCACAAGACACCTCAGATAAATCGCAAATTGAAGCAACGCTCAACAGTTACATTGATGCTTTTTATAAAGGAGATACCACTAAGTTAAAAGCAGCCATAAAACCAAGGTTAAATAAATTTGGCTATTGGCAAAATGAAACTTCTGGCGATTATGAGTATTATGCACACATGGACTATGAGAAAGCGATGGCTTTTGTTCAGAAAATGAAAAATGAGGGCAAATCTAGAGATGAAAACAAAATTAGAAATGTTGAAGTACTAGACATAGGAAACCACATTGCTTCAGCAAAAGTGACTGCTGCTTGGGGCATAGATTATGTGTTGTTATCTAAGGATGAAGGCAAATGGATGATTGAGCAAGTTATTTGGGAAGGGCCTTATCAAAAAAATACGCTAAAAGAAACCACCACATATTACCTTATAAGACATGCCGAAAAAGACCAATCTGATAAAACTAATAGAGATCCACATTTAATTGAAGCAGGCATAAAACGTGCTAATCAATGGGCAAATGTATTAAAAGATGTAACGTTTGATATGGTCTATTCTTCAAACTACAACAGAACAAAAGAAACCGCAGCACCAACTGCTAAAGCCAACAATGTAGAGGTATCTTTTTATGACCCAAGAAATCTTAATTCAGAAAAATTTCAGAATACCACAAAAGGCAAAACGGTTTTAGTGGTAGGTCATAGTAACACCACACCAATGTTTGTAAATAAGCTATTAGGTAAAAAAAAATATGATATGATTGCTGAAGATAATAACTCTAATCTGTATATCGTAACTGTATCTAAAAATTCAAAAACAGCTACAGTTTTAGTTGTCGATTAATACAACTTTCACATTTTTCAATTCTATTTTAGACAATAGTTTTAGTTGATTATTTTCAAACGCTTTACCTAATTCGTAAAGTTGTATTGAAGTGTCTTCTGCCTTAAAATTATTATAATTCACAAAACGTAACCCAGTTACATAACGCTCATTATAAGCTTCTCTAAACCGCATTCCAATACCATCGTCTTCATTATAAGAATAGGCAATATAATCTGGCTTAAATGTTTTAGCATTAACCCAATACACAAAAACATCTTCATAATCCTCACCTCCACCATCTTGGTTGAATGTAATTTTAATTAAGTGGTATGTCATGTTTTTGATTACCTCTTCACCAACTAATTCTTTACTTACTGCATTATCATTGAGCCCAAAAGGCAACACTGAAAAATAATGTACAGAGTTGACCGAGGCTGAATACTTAACTGCCATAGAATCTTCAAGCTGAATGAATTCATCATTTATAAAACGTTCAAAACCATTATTACTTAACATATCAAAAATAGAATCGTTGTTCTTATCAACTGTAATTCTTGCTAAAGTAAACTCGCTATTATTTCTATTGGCAAAATACATTCGGTCTCTAAAATCGAAAGTTAGTCTAGAGTTTTTAAATTTTTCACCACCAGATATTTCAATTGATTTATTGATAATAGTATCAGCTTTTAAAACTTTTTCTGACTGTCTTTCAGATTTACAACTTAACGTAATTATAAAAATGATTGCGACTAAAATTTGTTTCATAAAATGGGTTTGATGCTTATAAGTCGTAAAATTAGTTAATAAATAACAACTCATAAAACTACCACACTAGGGTAGTTAAGCAACTTTTAAAAAGCCATAAGTTTAATTATTAGAATTCATTTCATTGCAAAAAAAACTAGCATTTAGTTTTGATGTGAATCCGTCAACAGGCTCCATAAGTATATCATCCATTCCAATCCATTCGTTTTTTATAAGTCTATTTAATTTCCATTTGATTACAATAGCAATATTCATATTACTATAAATCTGAAAGACTATTAACGTCATTACAAGTACACAAATGAATTTTCGAAGCTTTTTTACACATATTCTACTAATAATCGCTCTATCTTTAATTATATTATTACCTATAAGCAATTTATCCAAAATGGTAATGACTTTAGTCATAAACACTATTAAGAATATGCAATCACAAAATATCACATTGCATCATATTCTTTTTCCCTTTAAAAAAATATGTATTGTTATTAGTAACATTTTTAAATACTAAAACATCTTCTTTGCGTTCATTCTTTGAATATAAAAAGTCAAATAGTATTTTCCTCAAAAAAGCATAATCATCATTTTTGATGTTTATTTTAGTATAATCCTGTAGGTTAGAGTCTTGCTCATTTATATAACTAATGTTACACTCAAGAGCCTTATAATTAGTCTTTATAAAGGTTTTTTTTATAGATTTTAAATACAATTTGAGTTTTTCTAAAGCTAAATTTTTCTTTATTAAAGTCAATGTTATTTCTACGTTAGCTATAAGTTCGTCTAAAATATTACCCTTATTGCAAATAACTTGTTGTAATAATATATAGGTTTTATTAGACCATCGTTTCTTATAATGATATTCTCCTAGTCCACAATCAAAAATTTCGTAGCCTTCATTTATACACCATTCTAGCTGCTTGTAAAAATTTACATGCCCTAAAGCAAACTTTGCATAATCAATATCGAAAGAACACATCACATAATAAAAGACACTTCCCCAGTGATGACCAATGGAAATCACAATAGGTTTATCGTCTTCGTATATTACAAATAGTGAAGCTCTTTTTTCCTTTATGAGTGCATATGTCTCCTCCAATGTTGTTTTCCATCTGATATCATCATTTATTTGTTCGTTAATATCATTAAGCTGCACAAAACGTTTTTGTACCATTTTAAATAAACACTGTAACAACTCATCATATACATCTTTAGGAATATCTCCATAATAACGCTTATATGTAATATTAAATGAAGACTCTAGTTTACTGACATATCTCCTTATTGTTCTTCCTTTTTTAAATTGCTGGTTAACATAGCTATTAATATCACTAACGTTGTTTAAGTCAATCGCATAACCAAGATCACGATTAAGTGACTTAATATTCAAATTATCTTCATTATTATACTCTATCTGTAAATAATCAGGGATATGGTTTATCTTACATACAGGCTGATTTTCTGTACTATTACTAAATGAATCGTATAAAACTGTTTGAGCACTTTTACTTTTAACGGATCCATAAAACGAAGGGATACCATCTTGTGTTTTAAAAAAATCATAAAAATAATAACGCTTCTTTACTAATGACATTTTTCTATCTATAATATGTTATATACTATTTTGCCTTTATAACTAAATTAGTGTTTTTAATTTAAAATTTTACTGAATATAAGTCATCTAGCATCTATCTGCATAATCTTTCGGATTTAATGCAAAAACAATCGTTATATCCTCTATAAAATTGAAAATTGCTTCCTAATAAGAAACACTTTTCAAATTTAAAACTTTCTTTGTATGTTGCACCTCCTGTAATCTTGATTTTATATATGTCTTTTGTCAAACTACCCTCCCTGTGTAGGTAGTATTTGAATTTATTTTCAATTTGATAATACTATTATTTACATACCTTTACCATCCATGCAAAAAACGGTTAACATACTTAACAAAAAGGCGAAATTTCAGTACGAGATATTAGATAAATATACGGCTGGCATTGTACTTACTGGAACTGAAATTAAATCCATCAGATCTGGCAAGGCTTCTATTGCCGAAAGTTTCTGTGAATTTAATGACAGAGATGAATTATTTGTTATTAATATGACGGTCGAAGAATATGCCTTCGGAAACTACTACAATCACAAACCAAAAGCTGAGCGTAAGTTATTGCTCAACAGAAAAGAGCTTAAAAAACTTAAAAAGGAAATAGATGTAAAGGGTAATGCTATTATTCCTCTTAAGTTATACATTAATGAAAAAGGCTTCGCGAAACTTATTATAGGATTAGCTAAAGGTAAAAAGCTTTTCGATAAACGAGAGGTTATTAAAGATCGTGATAACAAGCGCGATTTAGATAGAATAAAGAAGAATTTTTAATAACTTTAAGATTACTATAACTTCTGTAAGTAATTTTTTATACTATGTTTGAATTCTATAGGCAACTATTTACCAGAATAGTACGTCTTTATAAATAGAGACCTTCAATCACGTAGTTATGACTAAAAATTTACTAAACTTATTATTTATCGCTTTTAGCACATTTGCATCTGCTCAAATTATTGGGACAATTACAGATCAAAAAAACGAACCGCTTCCATTTGTTAACATTCTAGTAGAAAACACCTATAAAGGAACCACCAGTAATAATGATGGCTACTACGAACTTAATGTTACCGAAGTTAAAACGTACAATTTGGTTTACACCTTTTTAGGGTATAAAACTGTAAAAAAACAAGTACAAATAGATACATTTCCTTTTGAGCTCAATATTACTTTAGAAGAAGAATCGGTATCCTTAGATGAAGTTGTGATTAATTCTGAAGAAAATCCTGCAGATGCCATTATTCGCCAAGCCATTGCAAAACGAAAAGAAAATCTAGAAAAAATAAATTCTTTTAAAGCCGATTTTTATTCTAGAGGCTTAATTAAAATTTTAGATGCACCAGAAAAAATTTTAGGACAAGACGTTGGTGATTTAGGCGGCAACTTAGACTCTACACGTACAGGTATTATCTATTTATCTGAAACTATTTCTAAAATTCAATACTTAAGACCAGATAAGCTTAAAGAAAAAATAACGGCTTCTAAAGTAAGTGGAGATAGCAACGGTTTTAGTTTTAATAACGCTATAGACGTAGATTATAATTTCTACAACAACACCATTCCCTTTGGCAACGAAATTATTTCACCAATTGCCAATAATGCATTTGGGTATTACCGTTATAGATTAGAAGGTGTTTTTTATGATGAGCGCGGCAACTTAATTAATAAAATTAATGTTATACCAAGACGAGAAAATGACCCAGTTTTTTCTGGGACTATTTATATTGTAGAAGACCAATGGACAATCTACGCCTTAGAGTTAGATATTACAGGAGCACAAGCGCGCATACCTGCCGCAGATATATTATCATTAAAACAAACATTTTCCTATTCTGAAGAAAATAATGTTTGGGCTTTAATCTCTCAAAGTCTCGATTTTAAGTACGGCCTTTTTGGTTTTAAAGGCGATGGTCGTTTTACAGCTGTTTATAGCAATTACGAATTTAATCAGCCACTAACTAAAAAAGATTTTGGACGCGAAATTGTAGCTTTTGAAAATGAGGCCAACAAAAAAGATTCTTTATTCTGGAACAAAATTAGACCCGTACCCTTAACCGCAGAAGAGCGTACCGATTATATAAAAAAAGATAGTATTCAACTTGTAAAAGAATCAAAACCGTATTTAGATTCTATTGATGCGGTAAAAAATAAATTTAAACTAGGCGATATTTTAGGGTACACTTATCAAGATTCTCAAAAAGACATTCGTTTAGGTTTTGATATTCCTATTACAGATGTAAAATTTAACACCATACAAGGCTACACAGCAAAGGCTAACGTATTCTTCACAAAAGATTATGACGATTTTAACCGCTATTTTAGTGCTAATGCCAATTTAGAATACGGATTTTCAGACGACCGTTTAAGAGCAACAGGTGCACTTACGTACAAGTTTAATGATACAAGTCGTCGTTTTTTAACCCTATCTGGTGGTGTGCAAGTCCAACAATTCAATTCTGCAAATCCTATAAACGCATTAGAAAACAGTATTGCGACTTTATTTTTTGAGGAGAATTATATGAAACTGTACGAACGTCGTTTTGTACAACTAAACTATTCTGAAGAATTATTTAATGGTTTTAGGTTTTATTCTGGTGTAAGTTACGAAAATCGTAGTGCGCTTTTTAATACTACAGACCAAACGTTTTACCCAAAACGAAATAAAGAATACACAAGCAATAACCCCTTAGACCCAACAAGTGCCAGTGCGCCATTCGAAAATCATAACATTGTAAAAGTAAATGTATCTGCACGTATTAACTTTGACCAAGACTACTTAAGTTATCCAGATCGTAAAGTAAATTTATTTAGCGAAAAATATCCAACCTTAGTCTTAGGCTACGAAAAAGGATTAGGTGCAACCAATAGCAATTATAATTTTGACCAAATAAAAGCAAGACTAACACAATCGTTTAACATTGCAGACAAAGGACGTTTTCGTTATAACCTAAGAGCTGGAAAGTTTTTTAACGCAGACGATATTGCCTTTATGGATTTTCAACACTTTAATGGCAATCAAATAAATGTAAGTCAACGCGGTAACTACACAGATGTTTTTAATAACCTTGGGTATTACGATCTTAGCACCAATGATAGTTATTTAGAAATGCATGCTGAGCACGATTTTAATGGCTTCATTTTAGGTAAAATACCGTTATTAAATAAACTTAACTTTAATCTCGTCGTTGGTGCACATAGCTTATCTACACCAAATCACAAACCGTATCAAGAATTTACGGTTGGCTTAGATAATATTGGTTGGGGCAAATGGCGTTTCTTAAGAGTTGATTATGTAAGATCTTACCTTGGCGGTTTTCAAGGTGATGCCATTTTATTTGGTTTAAAATTCTTTTAATTTTTTATAACATGAAAAACATCTTATACCTATTATTATTTTCATCATTTATATTAAATGCACAAGAAACCAAAGATTACCATAAAAATGTAGCAACATTAGACCGTACAATTGAAACTTTATATGAGGTAATATCTGGTGATAAAGGTGTAGAACGCAACTGGGATTTATTCAAACATTTATTTCATGAAAACGCAAAATTAATTCCAACAGGTAAAACCGATGATGGAAAAATTACAACGCGTTACATGTCGCCTGAAGATTACATAAACACATCAGGCAAATGGCTATTTGAAAATGGTTTTCATGAAGTTGAATTAAGTCGTAAAACAGAAACCTTTGGTAACATAACGCACGTATTTAGCACGTATCACTCTTTTAAAAGAAAAAATGATAGAAAACCTTTTATGCGAGGTGTTAACAGTATTCAATTACTAAATGATGGTAAACGTTGGTGGATTATTAATATTTATTGGATGCAAGAATCTAAGGAAAACCCTATTCCTGAAGAATATCTAAAAAACAAATCCTAAATAGCGTTTGACTTCTAAGATTTAGTAGTTATTTTTAACAGAACATTTTTAAAACCACTCTAATATGTCACTCTCATTAAAATCAAATACGCTTATCCTATTCGCTTTTACTTTAACTATGGTAAGCTCAGCGCAAAAGGCAACACCAGTTTTTAAAGATGGTGAAGCACAAATCGTTGAGGCTTTTCAAGATAATAGTAAATGGTTAAGACACGATCTTTGGGTAGAAACAGAATTTGATACAGATGGTGACGGCGAAGCTGACCGCATGCATGTTTCTGTAACACGACCAGAACAAACGGAAACAGAAGGTTTAAAATTACCCGTAATATATGTTACTAGTCCTTATTTTGCTGGTGTTGCAGGAGATGCACCTGGCACTATGTGGAATGTAGAACACGAACTTGGAGATATTGGTGAAGAACGATTTCATCCTGAAGTAAAACGTCGTGGTCAACGCCCAATAATATCTAACTCACATATTAGAAAATGGGTGCCTCGAGGTTACATTGTAGTCCATTCGTCTTCACCAGGAACTGGCTTCTCTGATGGTGCACCAACTATTGGTGGTAAGAATGAATCTTTAGCTCCAAAAACAGTTATAGACTGGTTATGTGGCAGAGCAAAAGGCTACACAGAACGCAATGGTGATAAAGAGGTTAAAGCATATTGGTCAACCGGCAAAGTAGGTATGACAGGTACTTCTTACAATGGTACACTTCCGCTAGCTGCTGCTACAACTGGTGTAAAAGGTTTAGAAGCTATTATTCCTATTGCGCCAAACACATCTTATTATCACTATTACCGTTCAAATGGTTTGGTACGTTCGCCAGGTGGTTATTTAGGTGAAGATATAGATGTACTATACGATTTTGTGCATAGTGGCGACGAAGATAAACGTGCTTACAATAACAAAACAGTACGCGATACCGAAATGATAAATGGTATGGATAGACAAACTGGTGATCTTAATGAGTTTTGGTCTAGCAGAGATTACCTTAACCAAATGGATAAGATGGAAGCTGCTCTACTAATGTCTCATGGTTTTAATGACTGGAATGTAATGCCAGAGCACAGTTATAGAATATATAAAGCAGCTAAAGAAAAAGGTTTACCTACGCAAATATATTATCACCAAAATGGTCATGGTGGACCTCCACCAACCGCTATGATGAATCGTTGGTTTACAAAATACCTTCATGGTATTGATAACGGAGTTGAAAAAGAAGTAAATAAAGCGCATATTGTGAGAGAGTACGACGACAGACAAAACCCTACGGCTTACAAAGACTACCCAAATCCGGAGGCTAAAGACGTAACACTTTTCCCTTATTTGGCTGGGTCATTAGGGCCAATACAACCAAAAAGTATTGCCTCAGATACGTTTACGGATGATGTTGCTTTTAGCGGTACTGATTTAGCAAAAGCTAAAATATCTAACAACCGTTTAATGTATGTCACCTCTATCTTAAATGCGGATTTACACATATCTGGAGTTGCAAAGGTTAGTATTACTTTAGCAAGTAACAAACCTGCGGCAAACTTATCAGTTTGGTTGGTATCATTGCCTTGGCAAGAAGGTGACGCTGTTAAAATAACAGATAATATTATTACACGTGGTTGGGCAGATCCAAAAAATCACAAATCTTTAACAGATGAAGAAGATTTAGTACCAGGACAATTTTACACAGTTAATTTTGAATTACAACCAGATGACCAAATCATAAAAGCTGGTCAACAAATAGGATTTATGATTTTTTCAAGTGATAAAGAATATACCTTACACCCAAAGGCAGGCACTGAATTAACGGTTCAGTTACATAAAACAACTTTAACCTTGCCAATAGTTGGTGGTAAAAAAGCTTTTAATAAGGCTACAAACCAAACTGCAAATAACAAAAAAGGGCTTGGTAAAGCAAAAAACTAACGTTTAATAAGTTTGAACGTCTCTAAATTACCACTAGTAGATTCAATCCTTAGAAAATAAATACCAGCTGCTAATGCTGCTGTATTAATACGGTTAGTATAAGATGTCATTGCAATGTGTTTGCCAGTAACATCAAACATTTTAAAACTCTGCATGGCATCTGAAGTGATTGTAATTTCGTCTGTAAAAGGATTTGGAAAAACAGTGACTAAGGTTATATCATTTTCTGGAATATCTAATAAAGTGTTACAATTAGGATTTACGGTAACATTGGTTGAAAATACGCCGTTATTAATGTACCAATTTTGCCATTCGCCACCACTACCCGTTTGCCAATCTGATAAATCAAAGTAGTTTTCACCTGTAGTTTTACCAGGTACTTTATACACTTTTAAAGCTTCGTTATTTCTACTCCACGTCAAGGCATTACCATCAGTACAATTTTCGGGTAAAAAATCAGCAGCACAATTAGATTGTATAAAAAAAGCATGCTCCTCGTAATTAGGGTAATCCCCAAACACGTAAGCTCTTCCGTTAGAATCTACACAAACCGCTGTGTATTCGTTACATGCAATACCAAATGCTCTAGATGAATTATCTGCCGCATAACGTGCTAAAAACGTGGAATGTCTCGCCCTTCTATCTGGATCGTCATAATGTGAATCAGTAATTAAATTTTCGAGATACGGAATCTCTAAAAAATCATTATAACCTAATGTTAATCGGTTATGATAAGGATTACTTAAGGCTTGTGCATTTGTTACAGTACCATTTTCAGCCGAGAAGTAACCACTACCTAAAATCGCCATTCCGGCACTTGTACCACCTATAACTCCGCCTTTAACATTTATAAATTCATTAAGCGCATCTTCTAAAGCATTATCTTTAAAGTACGTGATATAATCAAACTGATCACCACCTGCAAACCAGATGGCTTCTGCCTTTTCAACTTTATCTAAAACATAAGCACTTGTTGCACCTTCTTGATTATCTATAACAAAAGTGGTTACAGAATTTATGGCAACTCCCAATTCTGAATAAAAGTAATTATTATAACCATCGCTACCCGAAGCTCTTAAAACCACAACATCACCACCATTGGCTTTATTTAAAAACCAAACCATAGCCTCGTCACTTTCGCTTGCACCACCCATTAAACAAATGCCTGCATCAGGACTAACAACAAAGTCCATTGCGTTTCCTGTCGCATATTCGGTATAACCTTGTGAAAAGTTGAGCTGTGTAATTAATAGAATTAACAATGATACTTTTTTCATTTTATACGTTTTAATCTCTAATAAAATTTGATACAACAAACGCATCAAATAAAATCTGCTCAGTCTGTTCTTTTACAGTCAAATCTTTAATTTTTAAGTCGCTCATTCCTCGTGGCGAATAAAAATAGGTTTTCCAAATTGCTCTATGTTTAATAAAGACAACTTTATAATTAAATTCATCATGTTCAAATACACCAATCCAAAATTTACTGATTAATAAGGTTAGTATTAATAAAACAATTGAACCTTTTTTCACCTTCTAATTTTTATCCTCTAATAAAGGTACAAACCTAAATTCTCCAAATTCATGTTTTTCAAATTCTTTTGATCCGTTTCTTATAAACATAGTCATAATTTGAACATTATCGCCAACAGGGATTACCAACCGACCACCAATAGCCAATTGGCTCAATAAAGGATTTGGCACAAATGGTGCACCAGCGGTAACAATAATACTATTAAACGGTGCTTCATCTGGCAAACCTTTGTAGCCGTCACCAAAAATTAATTTTTTAGCTCTGTAGCCTATTTTAGGTAGAAACTTAGATGTTTTTTTAAACAACTCTTGCTGACGCTCTATGCTAAAAACTTTAGCACCTAACTCTAAAAGAACTGCTGTTTGGTAGCCACTACCTGTACCAATTTCGAGTACTTTATCACCTGGCTTAACTTGTAATAATTCAGATTGAAATGCAACAGTATAGGGCTGCGATATAGTTTGGTCTGCACCAATAGGAAACGCTTTATCTTGGTATGCATGGTCTATAAAACCAGAATCCATAAATAAATGGCGTGGTATCTTACCAATAGCTTTTAGTACGCCTTTTTCTTTAATTCCCTTTTTTATAAGTGTATCTACCAGTTGCTGGCGCATTCCTTGATGCTTAAATGTGTCTTTCAAAGCGTGATTTTGTTTTTGTAAAAATACTTCAAAAAAAATCAAAGTTCAGTGACTATGTTTTAGATTTTTTCGCTCTGTAGCACTAAGATGCTGAGAATAATTGATTGACTAGGGCTTCAGTTTTTAATATGGTTTGTGTAATTATTATTTTAATAAATTTTAGATGGGCTTAGTCTTTTTTTATCGCGAAGTCGCAAATACCAAACTTGGCTCTGTAGATCTACTCATCTTTATTATTACTGTTACAGTTATTTAAAATTGAAACTAAAAAAGCTCGCATAGGCACAAAGACGCAAAGATGGTTCGGTAAATCTACTAATCTTAACCTCATTACATATGACGCTTTGCGTCTACAAGACTTTGTGCGAGAACCTAGAACTTAAAATTTATAGCATTCTAAATGTATTATCATATAGCTAGTATTTTATATTTTCTTTTTCATTTTTGTAAATCAAATCCACTATTTTTGTTAAAAACAGAAAAACATGCTAAAAGCTGGTGTTCTAGGTGCAGGTCATCTTGGTAAAATTCATCTTAGGTTACTTAATCAATCCCATAAATATGAGCTTGTAGGTTTCTACGATGCTGATGCTGAAAATGCAAAACGGGTTGTTGAAGAATTTGGATATACATATTTTAATACTATTGAAGCATTAATTGATGCTGTAGATGTTGTAGATATTGTAACTCCTACCCTTTCTCATTACGATTGTGCAAAACAAGCCATAAAAAAAGGAAAACATATTTTTATTGAAAAACCAATTACAAATACTGTTGAAGAAGCAGAAACCATTAGAACTTTAGTTGCCGAACATGGTGTTAAAGGACAAGTTGGACATGTAGAGCGTTTTAATCCTGCTTTTATTGGTGTTAAAGATAAAATTGTAAACCCAATGTTTATTGAATGTCATCGTTTGGCAGAATTTAATCCTCGTGGTACAGATGTGCCTGTGGTTTTAGATTTAATGATTCATGATATTGATATTATACTAAGTGTGGTTAACTCACCTGTAAAACATATTTCTGCAAGTGGAGTTTCGGTAGTTAGTGATACGCCAGATATTGCCAATGCACGTATAGAATTTAAAAATGGCTGTGTTGCTAATTTAACGGCAAGTCGTATTTCGCTTAAAAATATGCGTAAAACACGTTTTTTTCAGAAGGATGCTTACATATCAGTAGATTTTCTTGAGAAAAAATGTGAAGTCGTAAAGATGAAAGATGCACCAGAAAATCCTGGTGATTTTGATATGATTCTTCAAAACGCAGAAGGGATTAAAAAACAAATCTATTTTGATAATCCTAAAGTAGAAAACAACAATGCCATTTTAGACGAACTAGAAACCTTTGCAGACGCTATTAATAATAACACTAAACCAATTGTTACCTTGCACGACGGTACAGAAGCGTTGCGTGTTGCTACAATGATTATTAATCAGTTTTAGGACCCATAAATGGGAATCTCATAATATTAAGTAAAATAAACCACAGGCTTCCTGCTTTCGCAGGAACTGAAAAATAAATTTTTTAATGAAAAACATAGCAGTTATAGGCGCAGGTACAATGGGTAATGGTATTGCTCATACGTTTGCACAATCGGGATTTAAAGTTCAACTTATAGATATTAGTGAAGCGTCTTTACAACGCGGTATAGACACTATTTCTAAGAATTTAGACCGTATGGTGGCTAAAGAAAAAATAACTGAAGCAGACAAAACGGCTACTTTAAAAAACATTTCACTTCATACAGATATTAAAGAAGGCGTAAAATCTGCAAGTTTAGTAGTAGAAGCTGCTACTGAAAATGTAGATTTAAAGCTAAATATCTTTAAGCAATTAGATGAAGCGTGTAGTGCAGATACTATTTTAGCAACAAACACATCCTCTATATCTATTACGCAGATTGGTGCAGTTACATCGCGACCAGACAAAGTTATTGGTATGCACTTTATGAACCCAGTACCAATTATGAAATTGGTAGAGATTATTAGAGGTTACAGCACTAGTGATGTTGTTACGACTACTATAATGGAACTTTCTAAAACCTTAGGAAAAATACCAACAGAGGTTAACGATTACCCTGGTTTTGTTGCCAATCGTATTTTAATGCCAATGATTAATGAATCTATAGAAACATTATATAATGGTGTTGCTGGTGTTGAAGAAATTGATACTGTAATGAAATTAGGAATGGCACACCCAATGGGTCCTTTACAATTAGCAGATTTTATTGGTTTAGATGTATGCTTGTCTATTTTAAATGTAATGTACGATGGGTTTAAAAATCCTAAATATGCACCATGTCCGCTTTTAGTAAACATGGTTAGAGCAGGTAAACTTGGTGTAAAATCTAAGGAAGGTTTTTATGATTATTCTGAAAGTAGAAAGGCTGAAAGAGTTGCGAAGCAGTTTTCTAAGTAAACAGTTAAAATTACAGTTATTAATAGCGAATATTTATTATCGTAATTAAAAAATATAGACTTATATATTAAACAGATTGCCACGCTTTTTAGAAGAAAAAGGCGTGCAATGACAGTAGCGACAAACATGGCTAAAATAATTCCGTTTAAAGCAGTAAAACCAACACGAGCTATTGTTGGTCTCGTTGCTGCGCGCCCTTACCAAAGTTATACCGTAGATGAAAGGGAATCGCGTATGGACTACAACCCGTTTAGTTTTTTGCATATTGTAAACCCAGGTTACAAATACGACCAAGTGATAACAGGTGCAGAACGCTATAACCTTGTTAAAAATCGTTATCTCGAATTTAAAGAAGATGGCGTTTTTGTGCAAGATGATAAGCCGTCGTTTTACGTTTATAAAATAGTAAATAGACACGGACAAGCCTTTAATGGTATTATTGCAGCAACAAGTGCAGAAGATTATGAAAATGATGTAATTAAAAAACACGAAGACACTATTGCCAATCGCGAAGAAACCTTTAAAAGTTACATACAAACTGTTGGCTTTAATGCAGAGCCTGTACTACTTACCTACCCAGATAATTCTGTAATTTCTGCTATAATAGAAGACGCTCAAAAAGCTTATGCCGAGTTTGAGTTTACCATGACGTATCGTGACACCCATTATTTATGGAAAATAGATAATGATAAAACTATTGCGACACTACAAGCAGAATTTAAGCAGATGCAAACCATCTACATTGCAGATGGTCACCATAGATCGTCGTCATCCTATTTATTATACAAGGACGAAAAAGCTAAAAATCCAAACCATAAAGGAGACGAATCTTACAACTTCTTTATGTCGTATTTAATACCAGAATCAGACTTAGTGATACACGAATTTAATCGCTTGGTTAAAGATTTAAATGGACTAAGCAAAGAAGCCTTTTTAATTAAACTAGATACACATTTTAGGATTGAAAACAGAGGACTGATGCCTTATTCGCCCTCTAAAAAACATCATTTTAGCATGTATTTAGACGGAGAATTTTATTCTTTATACCTAAGAAAAACCAACTATGAGTTTAAAACATCATTAGATAAACTTGATGCTCAACTGCTTTATAAAACTATACTACAACCTATTCTTGGTATAAACGACTTAAGAACAGATAACCGTATAGAGTACGTTAATGGTAAACACGAAATGATTACTATAAAAAGCAGTGTTGATAGTGGTAAATTTAAAGTTGGTTTTGGTATGTGTCCTGCAACGGTTAACCAAATGAAACAAATAGCAGACGAAGGTCTTAAGATGCCACCAAAAAGCACCTATATTTTACCAAAATTAAGAAGCGGAATTACAATTTATGAGTATTGACACAATGTGTCATTCTGAACCCGTTTCAAAATCTCTTCAAAAAAAAATACCATTCAATGAGTATAAAAGATAATCTTAATAACATAAAATCTAAATTACCACAACATGTCGCTTTAGTTGCTGTTTCTAAAACAAAACCTGTTAGCGATTTAATGGAAGCTTACACTGCTGGTCAGCGAATTTTTGGTGAAAATAAGATTCAAGAAATGGCAGAGAAGTTTCAAGAAATGCCAAAAGACATTAAGTGGCATATGATAGGCCATGTACAACGAAATAAAGTAAAGTACATGGCAGAATTTGTTAATCTTATACATGGCGTAGATAGTTTTAAACTACTCAACGAGATTAATAAACAAGCCAAAAAACACGATCGTGTTATAGACTGCTTATTTCAAATTAAAATAGCCGAAGAAGATAGTAAATTTGGCATGTCTAAAGATGATGCTGTTGCGCTACTTAAATCTGAAACCTTTAAAGAATTAGAAAACGTAAACGTCGTTGGCCTAATGGGTATGGCTACATTTACAGAAGATATGGCACTAGTAGAAAAGGAATTTAACTACTTAAAATCTACTTTTAATGAACTACAAACATGCCACGCCAAGCTTAAAATTATAAGTATGGGCATGAGTGGTGACTACCAACTAGCAATAGATTGTGGAAGCAACATGGTTCGAGTAGGAAGTAGTATATTTGGATCTAGAAATTATATTAATTAGTTCGTATATTGATTTATATTTTTAATACGAAAACTAAAAAACATCTTACAACATTTATACAATACTAGACATAGAAACCACAGGTGGTAAATTTAACGAGGAGGGCATTACAGAAATTGCTATTTATCAGTTTGATGGTCATAAAGTTACAGACCAATTTATTTCACTAATTAATCCGGAGCGCGAGATTCAACCCTTTGTTGTAAACCTTACAGGAATTAACTCTAAAATGCTAAGAAATGCACCAAAGTTTTATGAAGTTGCAAAGCGTATTGTAGAGATTACAGAAGACTGTATACTTGTAGCACACAATGCAGATTTTGACTACCGCATTTTAAAAACCGAATTTAGACGTTTAGGCTTTCCCTTTAAACGCAAAACCCTTTGTACAGTAGAGTTATCTAAGCAGTTAATACCAGATATGGAATCTTACAGTTTAGGTAAATTGGCAAGAGCATTAGGTATAGCTGTTAGCGATAGACACCGTGCCAACGGTGATGCTATGGCTACAGTAGCTTTATTTAAAATGTTATTAAATAAAGATTTAGACAAAACTATTATAAAGGATGCCGTAAAGATTGAGCAACAATCTAAATTGGCACCAAACCTTAAAGAAATTATAGAAGATTTACCTAGCGAAACCGGTGTTTACTACATACATAATGCTAATGGTAGTATTATATATATTGGAAAAAGTAACAACATTAAAAAGCGCATTACACAACATTTTACCAATAGCAATTCTAAATCTAAAAAAATTCAATTACAGGTTGCTACTGTTACTTATGAAAAAACAGGAAGTGAATTAGTAGCGCTTCTAAAAGAAAGTGCCGAAATTAAAGTAAATAAGCCTGCGCTTAATCGTGCTTTAAAACGAAGTAAATTTTCGCAAGGGCTATATAGTTCTTTAGATAATGATGGTTATTTAAACTTACACATTAGTGCGCTAAGAAAAGACAAAACACCTATAACAACCTTTACTAATAGGCAGGGCGCTATTTCTTTTATGAATAACATGATAGAAACCTATGATTTATGCCCTAAACTTTGTGGTATATCTAAGTCTAAGACCAGCTGTTTTAGATATGATATTAAAGCATGTAACGGTGCTTGTATTAAAGAAGAATCTGCTGTAGATTATAATAAGCGTGCTTTAAATGTTATTGAGCTAAATAGGTATACAAATAAAAATATGGTACTGATAGATCGTGGCAGAACGATTGGCGAAAAAAGTGCTATACTTATTGAAGATGGCGTATTTAAGGGTTTAGGCTTTTTTAATTTAAACCTTCAAATTAATAATAGAGACATCCTCTCTACGCTAATTACGCCAATGGATAACAATAGAGACACACAACATATTATACAAAGTTACATGCGTCGTAATAAACGTATAAAAATTATAGATTTAGCTTCTACAATTTAACTTTTCGTATTTTTAAAAAATGGCAACTAACAGTAAACATAACTTACAAAGTAAACTTCATGAAATTATTTATGAGGCAGACACGCCTGCAGGTAAGGTTTTTGATGTTTTATTATTAGTTTTTATTATACTAAGTATTGTACTAGTAATGCTAGAGAGTGTTAATAGTATAGACGAAAAATATCATGTGCTACTAAATATTGGTGAATGGGTCGTAACTATTCTTTTTTCGATAGAATATATACTACGCATTATTACTGTAAAAAAACCATTTAAATATATTTTTAGCTTTTTTGGTGTTATAGACTTTCTATCCACAATACCAATGTATTTAGCATTATTTTTTGCCGGTTCGCAAGCACTTGTAACATTAAGAGCGCTTCGTTTACTTAGGGTTTTTAGAATTTTAAAATTAGCGAGATATTTAGGAGCTTCAAACCAACTTAAAGATTCTATAATTGCAAGTCGTATTAAAATATTAGTATTTCTATTTGCAGTTGTTATTTCATCTGTAATATTTGGTACCATTATGTATTTGGTAGAAGGTGAAGAAAATGGCTTTACAAATATTCCTAAAAGCGTGTATTGGTGTATTGTAACACTTACTACAGTTGGCTTTGGTGATATAGCACCACAGACAGCCTTAGGGCAATTTATTACAACTATAATTATGATTTTAGGTTATGGTATAATTGCAGTACCTACCGGAATTGTATCTGCAGAATATGTAAAAAGTAGTCGCAAAGAAGACGAAAAAAATTCAATAAATACCACACCTTTACAAACAAATTCGCAAAGTTGTATGCATTGTTTAGAATCTAAACATCAGGATAATTCAGAATTTTGCCACAAATGTGGTAGTAAATTACACCATGAATAATATATTAATTTCTGTTGTAGGGCCAACTGCTATTGGTAAAACTGCACTAAGTATTAAACTCGCTCAACTCTTTAACGCAGAAATAATTTCTGCAGATTCTCGTCAATTTTTTAAAGAAATGACTATTGGTACTGCAGTACCAAGTACAGAAGAGTTAAAAAGTGCGCCACATCATTTTATACAGCACAAATCTATATTTGAATCTTATAGCGTAGGTGATTTTGAGCGTGATGCTATAGATAGATTAAAAATTCTTTTTGAAAAAACACCTGTTGCAATTATGGTTGGTGGCTCTGGCTTGTATGTAAATGCTGTAAATAAAGGCTTAGATTATTTTCCGGAAGTAGATGCCAACATTAGAATTATACTTAACAAACAACTTGAAAGTGAAGGTTTAACAGTCTTACAAAACCAGCTTAGGTTATTAGATCTAACAACATATAACAAAATAGCTTTAGACAATCCGCATCGTGTTATTAGAGCTTTAGAAATTTGTTTAGGCACAGGATTACCCTATTCTTCATTTATAACAAATACCAATAAAGAGCGCTCGTTTAAAACCATAACTATTGGGTTAGATGCAGACAGACCAGTTATATATGATAGAATTAACCAACGTGTAGATATAATGGTAGCGAATGGATTATGCGAAGAAGCCAAAAACTTACACCCAAACAAAGCATTAAACGCATTAAATACTGTGGGTTATAAAGAGCTTTTTAAATATTTTGAAAAGGAATATACGCTCGATTTTGCTATTAGCGAAATAAAGAAAAACACCAGGCGGTTTGCAAAACGACAGTTTACATGGTTTAAAAA
>JAOEWO010000041.1 GCA_028383925.1 Winogradskyella sp. | reverse complement strand
ATAAAAAAGCCTAGAATATTAAAAACAATATCACCAGAAACAGACTTATTATTGTAGCGTACTTTTAAAATAGCATTAGGATGCAGTGCGCGTTTAAACTCAAGGAAACCATTTTTTATTAAAATAAGATGACGCATTACTTTAACACCTCCAGAGGTACTACCTGCTGAGCCACCTAAAAACATAAGTCCGAAAAAGAAAACCGTTAAAAAGGGTGTCCATAGTGTATAATCTGCAGATACAAAACCTGTTGTTGTTATTATGGCTAAAATTTGAAATAAAGCATGTCTAAAGGCGCTTTCACCTTCACCCAAAACCATAGGATGGTCTATTGACGATTTAGACACATCTGCATTAAAATATATAAGTAATGCGGCAACAACTGTAAAAATAGCGATAAACCTAAAGTAGAGTTTAAACTCATCATCTTTAATAATCTTAACCACATTGCCTTTAAACATATAATAGCTTAACACAAAATTAGTACCTGCTAAAAACATAAAGAAAATGATGATGTATTGTATCGCAGGGTTGTTATTCCAATGTGCTACACTGGCATTTTTTGTAGAAAACCCACCTGTTGAGAGCGTGCTTAAAGCATGGTTAATAGCATCAAAAAATGACATACCAGCTACTTGAAGTAAAATTGTTTCTGCAGCTGTATAACCTACATAAATTAACCACAAACGTTTGGCTGTGTCTGTAATTCTGGGATGTAATTTATCACCACCAGGACCTGGTGCTTCTGCAGCAAAAAGTTGCATACCACCTACACCAAGTAAGGGTAATATGGCGATGGCTAAAACAATAATTCCCATACCACCTATCCAATGTGTAGTACTACGCCAAAATAAAACACCCTTTGGTACAACTTCAATATCGTTTAAAATACTTGCACCTGTGGTGGTATAGCCAGACATAGTTTCAAAAAAAGCATTTGTAAAAGATGGTATAGCATCTGTTAACAGATAAGGTAATGTACCGGTTAATGACATTACAACCCAGCCAAAGGCTACGACAATATAACCTTCGCGTTTGTTCATTTCTTTGCGATGATTTTTGGTGCCTAACATTGCAAAAGTCCCCATAAGTAGAGTAACAAAACCTGCTAAAAAGAGCTGTAGTGTAACACCATCTTTATAGATAAAACTTATTAAAGTAGATATCATCATAAAACCACCATTGAACAAAAGTAGAAGTCCAAAAAAGTAAAAAATGATTTTATAATTTAAATGCATTCTAGTCATACTATCTATTCATATTTAAAATTGCTGTGAATGCAAAGTCGGATATTTGATGACGCTAATTTTCAAAAAAACTTAGTTATTAAGAAAAAAATGATTCAACCTCCGAAATAGATCTTGGCAAACAACAAACCACCACACGGTCACCAGACTCAATTTTAAAACTTCCAAGAGGAATTAAACCTTTACCATCTCTTATAACACCTCCAAAAATGGCTGATCTCGGAAATTTTAAATCTTTTATACGCTTATTTGTAATCTTAGAATTTGGCTTAACCACAAACTCTAAAAGTTCAGCATTCATGTTTGTAAGTTTGGTCATAGCGACTACCTCACCTTTTCTTATGTATCTAAAAATATTATTTGCAGCAAGTAACTTTTTGTTAATTAAAGTATCGATACCTATAGATTGCGATAGTTGGTAGTAATCCATGTTTTCTACCAAAGCAATGGTTTTTTTAACACCTTTAGACTTTGCTAACAAGCAAGACATAATATTAGTTTCAGAATTACCTGTAACAGATATAAAAGCATCCATCTCAGATATGTTTTCTTCTTGTAAAATTTCAACATTTCTACCATCACCACAAATAACTAAAGCATTTGGTAATTGGTCTGCTAAATCTTCGGCTATGGTTTTTCTGCTCTCTACTAATTTTACATTAAACTTACTGGCGCATAAATCTTTGGCTGTTTTAAAACCAATTTTACTACCGCCAAGTATCATAACATTCTTAATTTCTACTTTTACTTTTCCAGATAAATCAAACAATTCGGCATCACCACCTTTAGAGGTTACAAATACTACTTTATCACCTTCTTTAAACTGCGTATCGCCTCGTGGTATTATAGTATATTGGGTTCCGTAACGCTGAATAGCAATAGGAATAAAGTGTAACTCTGGGTAAATATCTGCGGCTTCTTTTACTGTTTTACCAACAAACGTAGCCGTTCTAGACAAACGCAAACCTAGCATGGTTAATGCACCTTCTTCAAACTCGTACGTATCGTTAAAACCATATTGGTTAAGTAGTAATTCTATTTCAGAAGCTGCAAGAGACTCTGGCGAGATTAACTCATCAATACCAAATTTAGAGAACCCTACAGTTTCTTTATTATCAATAAATTCTGTGTTAGAAATTCGGGCAATGGTACGTTGTGCACCTAATTGTTTTGCCAAAACACAAGCAGTAATATTAGTAGTTTCAGATGATGTTACAGCAATAAAAAGGCCAGCAGTGTCTATACGTGCTTCTCTTAAAATGGCTATAGAAGTAGCATCGCCTTTAATTGTTTTAATATCTAGATGCTCACCAGCATAATTTAAACTATCTTTTTTTGTATCTATAAGGGTAATTTCTTGCGACTCGTAAGATAATAATTTAGCCAAATGAAATCCTACTTCTCCTGCACCTGCGATAATTATTTTCATGTGTTAATTTTAATTGCTTTTTTTGGTCACATGGAATCTCTAATGATTAAAAAGATAGTCTCTAGTATAGAGTCACTCTAAATTTAACCGTGTCGATTTCATTATTTAGTATTGAAATAGACGTACAAATATACATATATTTTACTGCACAATAGTTGTCTAACTACATCACAATTATAGTTTGAAACTATACTAGAGTCTTATAATAACTTATATTTGCAAAAAAGTTTGCATGTCAGAAAAAGTGAAGCCATACAAAGACAGTGAAGCGACTAAAAAAGCGCAGGTCACACAAATGTTTGATACCATCTCTAAAGAATATGATGGCCTAAATAGAGTCATTTCTTTTGGTATAGATATTAAATGGCGAAATAAAGTTGTAAAAATTGTTAAAGAAAAAAAACCAAATAACATACTAGACATTGCTACTGGTACTGGCGATTTGGCTATAAGCTTAACACATACTAGTGCTAAAGAAATTATTGGGTTAGACATTAGCGATGGCATGCTAGAGGTAGGACGCCAAAAAATTTCGACTAAAAAACTAGATGGTATTATTTCTATGGTTATTGGTGATTCTGAAGATTTACCTTTTAAGGATAATACTTTTGATGCTATTACTGTAGCCTTTGGTGTGCGAAATTTTGAGAATTTAGAAAAAGGGCTTTCTGAAATTTTAAGAGTCTTAAAACCACATGGTATTTTTGTAATACTTGAAACCTCTGTACCAACAAATCCTTTATACCGATTTGGTTACAACACCTACTCAAGATTTATTTTACCAACCATTGGTAAGCTGTTTTCAAAAGACCAAGTGGCGTATAAATACCTTAGTGAATCGGCCTCAGTTTTTCCTTATGGTGAAGCTTTAAACAATATTTTAAGAAAAACAGGGTTTAATAATGTTAAAGACCTGCCACAAACTATGGGTGTGGCTACAATTTACACCGCAACTAAAGCATAATATGAAGCACATTGTCCTTGTAATAGCCCTATTCTTTACGTTTCAAAATGTAAACGCTCAATTATTTACAAAAGAAAAAGTTGCTAATAACCCAGATAATATTGACCAAAAATTACTGTCTTGGGGTTATTTTCTTGGGTTTAACCAGTATGATTTTGAGTTTGACTACAATGAAGATTTAAAGGACATACTTGTAGATAATTCTTTTGGGTTTCACCTTGGTTTAATTGGCGATTTAAGAATAAATAACTACATGAATTTAAGGCTAGAACCTGGTGTGTTTTTTAGCACTAGAAACATGCGTTATGATGAAAGTTACTTTGCTGGTACTGACTTTAATGATTCAGATTTATTAAGAGAAGTAAAATCTACTTATATACATGTGCCCCTTTTGTTAAAAATTTCTACAAAACGGATTAATAACTTTAAACCTTTTATTATTGGTGGCTTCTCTGCTGCTTTAAACTTATCTAGCAACCAAGATAACCCAGACGATAATAGCGCTGGGCAGTTTAGAATGACAAAGAATACTTATTTTTATGAAATAGGTTTTGGTATTGACCTCTACCTATTGTATTTTAAATTTACGCCCTCAATTCGCGGTGTTTTTGCGATGAATAACGAAATTGTTAAAGATGCTGACCCTAATAGTCCATGGACGGGTAATGTAGCGAGCATGCAAACACGAGGTGTATTTATTAACTTTACTTTTCAATAGAGCGTCGTCTAAATTCGCTTAAAACAATTGCACCAGCATTTGCAACATTAAGACTTTCGGTAGTTGCAGAAGTTCCAAATTGTGGAATTGTAATTTTTCTAAGCACTAAATCCTCAACAGATTTAGAAATACCATTAGCTTCATTTCCTAAAACAATAACACCTTCTTCGGGTAAGTTTGAAGTATAAATAGTTTCACCACTCATAAACGTACCAAAAACAGGTAATTTAGTGGTTTCTAAATACGACTCTAAATTAAGATAAGTTACATTAACACGAGTTAATGAGCCCATTGTTGCTTGTACAACTTTAGTATTATAACAATCTACAGTTGTTGTACTACAAATTAAATCTTGCACACCATACCAATCGCATAATCTTATAATTGTACCCAAATTACCAGGATCTCTAATAGCATCTAAAGCTATTTTTAAACCCTTATTAGATGGCAAACGCTGTTGTGGCATTTCAAAAATTGCTAATGCTGTGTTAGGATTTTTAAGCGCTGTTATTTTTTTTAACTCAACCTCTGTTATGTCTTGCACCAAATGGCTTTCTGTTTCAAAAACAGATGCTGTTGTAAATAAGGTTTGTAATTTGTAGTTAGATTTTAAAAACTCATTAATCCCTTTTACACCTTCTACAGTAAACAAATTTAATTGCTGCCTATATTTTTTTTGACCTAAACTTTTAATTAACTTTATTTGATTCTTTGATAACATTAAAATGTATTTACATTTGTTAGTGTTATTACAAAGTAAATCTTTTTTGGACTAATATTTGTATAGCTTTATCAATATCAAAAAAAATAGAGACTTTTGAGTTTGCCGTGTCGCAATATATTCTTAATTAAAAACTACAAAATATTTTGTAGGGCAAGCGTATTAACCCTAATCTGCATAAGCCTTGCCTCGTGTAATATTGTAAAGCGTGTTAAGGCAAATGAGTATCTTATTACTAAAAACACCATTATTGCAGATAATATAACTATTAATGATGAGCGTATTAATAATATCATTATTCAAAAAACAAATAATGGTTTAGAAGGTTTTTTAGGCATCCGGTTTCCGCTAAAACTTCATATTTATAATTTGGCACGCCCAAATATAGACTCTATAATTAATGCTAATATTCTTAGTGATACTTTAAAAGTAAAACGACGCATTGCTTTATTATCTAAAAAACAATTCAACAAACAAATAGATGCAAAACAAAACTTTAATAGTTGGCTAAAACGCACTGGTGAGGCACCTGTTGTTTTAAATGAGAACAAAACTATTAAAACAGCCAATATGCTTAGAAAATACTACTATAGTAAAGGCTGGTTTGATAACAAAGTAACCTATACCATAAAAAAAGACAGTACTAAACGCGCAGAAATAACCTATAAGGTTACAAAAAACACCCCTTATAATATAGATGCAGTTATACCCATTATTAGTACACCTGCTATAGATTCGCTTTACAATACATTTAGTAAAGCATCTCTAATAAAAAAAGGAGAACAATACGATGAAGAAAATTTAGAAAATGAACGCGACCGTATAAATACCTACTTACGTAATGTTGGTTTTTATCATTTTGGTAAAGACTACATCCGTTTTATTACAGATACCATTGGCACAAAACATAAGGTAAATACCGAATTAATAATTAGTAACCGTAGTATAAGAACAGACGATTCTATATACACCAAACCTTTTAAAAGCTATAAAATAAAAGAGGTTAATATTTTTACAGATGATAATTTTGAGAATCGTTTTAAAACCATTTCCGACACCACACAATACCAAGGCTATAATCTTTATAGTAAAAATAAGCTTCGCTTTAGACCCAAAGCTATAACAGATGCTATGTTTATTAACAATGGTGATACCTATAGCGATTTAGCACGTAGTAGAACATCGCGTTACCTTTCTGATCTACAAATGTTTAAAACCAACAGCATTTTCTATACAGAAAATGAAGCAGACACCACACTAACTGCTAATATTTTTTTAGAACCTAAAAAGAAATACAGCTTAAGTTTTGACCCAGAAATTTCTCAAAGCAATATTCAAACTATTGGTTTTTCTTTTAATACAGGTTTAAAAATAAGAAATGTATTTAGAGGAGCTGAAACTTTAGAAATTACAGGTATTGCAGCCATAGGTGCATCTAAAACAAGGTCTGATGACGAAACCTCTTTTTTTGATATTAATGAATTTGGAGGAAACGTTAGATTAACCATACCGCGTTTTTTCACACCTTTTAATACCGATAAAATCATACCAAAATACATGGCACCTAGCACTGTTATAAACCTCTCTGCTACAAGTCAACAAAACATTGGTTTAGATAAACAAACCATTTCTGGTGTTGTAGCCTACAAATGGCTACCTTCTAAAACAGTTTCTAATAACTTAGAACTTTTTAATATTCAGTTTGTAAAAAACCTTAACACCAGTAATTATTTTGGTGTGTACTCTAACTCTTTTGACAGATTAGATAATATAGCCCGCAGTATTAATTACATTAACAATGACGAAAGCTTAGCACTACCTGCGAGTGCTGCAAATAGATTTTCTGCTGCAGATATATTTATAAATGATGTATTAACAAACAACACTATCTTAAATCAAAACGATGAAGATTTTGCTACAGTTAATTCTATTGAAGAACGTAAAGAACGACTAACAGAAAATAACCTTATATTTTCTACAAGTTTTGATTACAAAAAAGACAACCGTAAAGATATTTTAGATAACGATTTTTCTGTTTTTAAATGGCGTGTAGAACTTGCGGGTAACCTCTTATCTAATATTACAAAACTTACTGGACAAGACAGAAATGAAAATGGCAATTATAATGTATTTGGAGTTGCATTTTCGCAATATTTTAAGACAGAAGTAGATTACATAAAATATTTTGATTTTGGCAGAAAAAACATACTCGCTTTAAGAAGTTATGCTGGTATTGCAATACCTTATGGTAACTCTAATAGTATACCATTTGCAGAAAGTTTCTTTGCCGGAGGCCCAAACGACAATAGAGCCTGGGCAGCTTACAACTTAGGGCCAGGAAGCTCTAAAACAACCAATGAGTTTAATGAAGCTAACTTTAAAATTCATCTAAGTGCAGAACAACGTTTTGTACTGTTTGGCAAATTTAGAGGAGTCCTATTTGTAGATGCAGGTAATATTTGGAATGTATTAGATAATGTAGAAGAAGAAGCGGCCACGTTTACAGATTTTAGTTCTTTAAAAGACATTGCTGTTGGCTCTGGCTTTGGTACCCGTTACGATTTTGACTTTTTCGTACTACGTTTTGATGTCGGTTTTAAAACATACGACCCAGCACAAGATATAGGAAACAGATGGTTTAGAGATTATAATTTTAGAAATGCAGTTTATAATATTGGTATTAATTATCCCTTTTAAAAACACGCTTTTCACACCTTTCAACTATATCGTTTTCGCTATTTAATGACCAACGCACTTAAATAAGTACTAAGAATTTCCGTATTTTTGACTTCTAAATTTTCAATTAATAAATTATGAATCATAATATTAAACCTGGCGTTGCAACAGGAAGAGAAGTTCAAGAAATTTTTAAATTAGCTAAAGAAAAAGGCTTTGCCTTACCTGCAGTTAATGTTATTGGATCTAGCTCTATTAACGGAGTTTTAGAAACTGCTAAAGCGTTAAATGCACCAGTTATTATTCAATTTTCTAACGGAGGTGGCTTATTTAATGCTGGTAAAGGTCTTAGCAACGAAAACCAAAAAGCTGCTATAGCTGGTTCTGTTGCTGGTGCTAAACACGTACACGAAATGGCAGTAGCTTACGGAGTACCTGTAATTTTACATACAGACCACTGTGCTAAAAAACTATTACCTTGGATAGATGGTTTACTAGACGCTAGTGAGGTACATTTTGCAGAAACAGGTAAATCGCTTTACAGCTCTCACATGATAGATTTATCTGAAGAGCCTATTGAAGAGAACATAGAAACTTGTAAAAAATACCTTGAGCGCATGAGCAAAATGGGTATGACACTAGAAATAGAACTTGGTATAACAGGTGGTGAAGAAGACGGTGTAGATAATAGCGATGTAGATATTTCTAAATTATATACACAACCAGAAGAAGTAGCTTATGCTTACGAAGAGTTAAGTAAAATTAGCGACCAGTTTACTATTGCTGCAGCCTTTGGTAATGTACACGGAGTTTACAGACCAGGTAACGTAAAATTAACACCAAAAATCTTAAAAAACTCTCAAGATTATATTTCAGAAAAATATAACGTTGGGCATAACCATATTGATTTTGTTTTTCATGGCGGATCTGGCTCTACGGTAGAAGAAATTAGAGAAGGTATTAGCTATGGTGTTATTAAAATGAATATTGATACCGATATGCAATACGCTTTTACATCTGGTGTAAGAGATTATATTTTAGATAAAAAGGACTACATACAAACACAAATTGGTAATCCTGATGGTGATAATATACCAAACAAAAAGTATTACGATCCTCGTGCTTGGTTACGTAAAGGAGAAGAAGCTTTTGTTGCAAGACTTAAAAAAGCTTTTGAAGATTTAAACAACGTAGATACCTTATAGGCCTAGCTTATAATAAACAAACAACCCATTAAAGCTTAATAATCTAGGTTTTAGTGGGTTTTTGTATTTGTAAAAATCAATTTTACAGATAAAGCTTTCTATTTTTGGCTTTAACCAAATAAGTAGTAATTTTGTACACCTTATAGTTAAAAAGGAACAACTAACTAAAAATACCGATTGAAGATAATTTAGAATCTAAAATCGTAAACCTATCCTAAGCACAGTCGAGGGATTATAATAGTAATTTTATATGGCTTGGTTTAAAAGAAAAGATAAAGGTATACAAACCTCTACCGAAGAAAAAAAAGACACACCTAAAGGGCTTTGGTACAAATCCCCAACAGGAAAAATAATAGACACCAAAGAGTTAGAGCAAAACTTTTATGTAAGTCCAGAAGACGGATACCACGTAAGAATTGGCAGTAAAGAATATTTTGAAATCTTATTTGACGATAATAAATTTAAGGAGCTAGATGCGACTTTAACATCAAAAGATCCATTAAAGTTTGTAGATACAAAAAAGTATCCAGACCGTTTAAAAGCAGCTCAAGAAAAAACAAATTTAAAAGATGCCGTAAAAACAGCAGTAGGTAAATCTAACGGAAAAGATTTAGTTATTGCCTGTATGGATTTTAGTTTTATTGGTGGTTCTATGGGAAGTGTTGTTGGCGAAAAAATTGCTAGAGCTGCAGACTATGCCTTAAAGAAAAAGATGCCATTTATGATTATTAGCAAGTCTGGTGGAGCACGTATGATGGAAGCTGCATTATCTTTAATGCAATTAGCTAAGACTTCTGTAAAACTAGCGCAATTAGCAGACGCTGGCATACCCTACATATCATTATGCACAGACCCAACTACAGGTGGCACTACGGCTTCTTTTGCTATGTTAGGCGATATAAATATTGCCGAGCCAGGCGCACTTATTGGCTTTGCAGGACCTAGAATTGTAAGAGACACCACAGGTAAAGAATTACCAGAAGGGTTTCAAACATCAGAGTTTTTATTAGAACACGGCTTTTTAGATTTTATAACGCACCGTAAACATTTAAAAGATAAGGTAAATTTGTATATAGATTTAATTACAAATCAGCCATTAAGAGCTTCTGTATAAAACAAAAAAATAAGGGTCTAAAAAATATAACGTTTTAGACCCTTTGTTTTTTTTGTATCTTTAGTGTTAGTATGTTAACTAATTGTAACGTTATGAAAAAATTAAAATACGCTACCACTCTACTTATTATAATACTAACGCTAGCCTCTTGCCAAAAAGAAGACCCTTTTACATTTAGAACTGTAACGGATAATTTCTCAACAACATCGAGTTTTAATGTTACACAAACGGCATCTAACTTAATACAGGTAAATAATTCTACTCGCTTATACATCTCATCAAACCAAGATATTTTAGACAATCAGCCTTTAATTATTGATGCTCAAATTAACAAACTCACCTACAGCATCAGTAATTTTAATGGCAACGCAGACACTAAATTATCAGACCCATCTATTATTATTGGTGGTGTTAGAATAGAAATTGAAGACATAAATTTACAAGAAGCTAGTACTAATACTACTATTTTTGAAGTAAAAAACGGTTTTTTACTAAACATGAGTAGTGCCGTTTTTAAAAACACTACAGAAACGGTAGTTTTAATAGCAGGCACAATAAATAATGCACCTGTAAGTTTTGATGTCACTATAAATATTAATTTATCTGTAGCTATAGACAATCTTTAAAACAACTATTTACTTATTTATAGATGTAATAACGATTGCTAATTCTTCATAAAAAAAAGAGGCAGTAAAAGTATCTCAAATTCTTAATTTTCATTATCTTTGGCGCTTGAAAGAAAATCTTTCATTGTACATAACAATCATTTACAATAATATTAGAATGTATTTAGATCAAAAAGAAAAAGAAGCCATCTTTAAAAAACATGGTAAAGATGCAAAAGACACTGGTTCTGCAGAAGGACAAATTGCTTTGTTTACTTACAGAATTAATTACTTAACTGAGCACCTTAAAAGAAATCGTAAAGATTTTAACACAGAGCGTTCATTAGTAAAGTTAGTAGGAAAGCGTCGCTCATTACTAGATTACTTAACTAAGAAAGATGTCTTAAGATATCGTGCAATAGTAAAAGAATTAGGATTAAGAAAATAATCTCAATAAAAAGACCACGCTTATTATTAGCGTGGTTTTTTGTTTGCGTTAGGGATTACTCATCCACCTCTATTTTATATACGAAATAGTGAATACTTCGTATTTTTAGCGGCATCTTTTTTGATTTTTATCCAAAAAAGATAGAGTAAAAAGCCCAACCCTTTTTAGGATAACGCCAAAATATATAACGCAATCGGAAGCGTTTAACATCCGAAATTATGAATAAGCATAAGATTCTGAAACGAGTTCAGAACTAGCGGTTTTTCATTGGTCACACAACAACTACACACAACAACACAACGACCATTGTTTAACAGTCTTAAATGCACTTTGCAATAATGAGACTAGAATTAAAAAATTTATGATTCCAAAAGTATTTAAAGAGGTTATAGACCTAGGTGACGGTAGAGAAATTACTATCGAAACCGGAAAATTAGCAAAACAGGCCCATGGTTCTGTTGTTGTAACATCGGGAAAATGTATGTTATTATGTACAGTTGTTTCCAATTACGAACAAAAAGATCTTGGTTTTTTACCATTAACGGTAGATTATAGAGAAAAATTTGCAGCTGCAGGGCGTTATCCTGGTGGTTTCTTTAAAAGAGAAGCAAGACCGAGTGATGGTGAAGTATTAACGATGCGTTTAGTAGACCGCGTTTTACGCCCACTATTCCCAAAAGATTATACAGCTGAAACACAGGTAATGATACAGTTAATGTCTCATGACGATGATGTTATGCCAGATGCTATGGCAGGTTTAGCCGCTTCGGCAGCTATTCAATTATCAGATTTCCCTTTTGAATGTGCGATTTCTGAAGCTAGAGTTGGTCGTGTAAACGGCGAATTTGTAATTAACCCAACACGTGCACAATTAGCAGAATCTGATTTAGATATGATGATTGGTGCTTCTGCCGACTCAGTAATGATGGTAGAAGGTGAAATGGATGAGATTTCTGAAGAAGAAATGGCAGATGCTATTAAGTTTGCACATGAAGCTATTAAAGTACAATGTGCTGCGCAATTACGTTTAGCTGAAGCATTTGGTAAGAAAGACGTCAGAGAATACGAAGGTGAAAGAGAAGAAGCTGATTTAGCTAAGAAAATTCACGACATGGCTTACGATAAAGTGTATGCTATCGCAAAAGCTGGATCATCAAAGCATGAAAGAAGTGCTGCATTTAAAGACATAAAAGAAGCGATTAAAGCCTCATTTTCTGAAGAAGAAACAGAAGATTTTGGTGGTTTAATTTCTGATTATTATAGAAAAGCTGAAAAAGCTGCTATTAGAGATTTAACCTTAAATGAAGGCTTACGTTTAGATGGTCGTAAGACTGACGAGATTAGACCAATTTGGTGTGAGGTAGATTACTTACCTTCAACTCACGGTTCTTCAATTTTTACACGTGGAGAAACTCAAGCATTAGCAACAGTAACTTTAGGAACATCTAGAGATGCTAACAAAATAGATATGCCATCTTACGAAGGTGAAGAGAATTTCTATTTACATTATAACTTCCCACCTTTTTGTACAGGTGAAGCTAGACCAATTCGTGGAACATCTCGTAGAGAAGTAGGTCATGGTAATTTAGCACAACGTGGTTTAAAAGGCATGATTCCTGACGATTGCCCTTACACAGTGCGTGTAGTTTCTGAAGTATTAGAATCTAACGGTTCATCTTCTATGGCTACGGTTTGTGCAGGTACTATGGCTTTAATGGATGCTGGTGTTCAAATGAAAAAACCAGTTTCTGGTATTGCAATGGGATTAATCTCTGATGCAGAATCTGGAAACTATGCTGTATTATCTGATATTTTAGGAGATGAAGATCACCTTGGTGATATGGATTTTAAAGTAACAGGTACTGCTGACGGTATTACAGCTTGCCAAATGGATATTAAAGTAAAAGGATTGTCTTACGAGATTTTAGTAAATGCTTTAAAACAAGCACGTGCTGGTCGTTTACATATCTTAGAGAAATTAACAGATACCATTGCTACACCAAATGCAGATGTGAAAGATCACGCTCCTACAATGGTAACAAGACGTATTCCTAATGAATTTATTGGTGCTTTAATTGGACCTGGAGGAAAAGTAATTCAGGAAATGCAAAAAGAAACTGAGACCACTATCGTTATTAACGAAGATCCAGTAACTGAAGAAGGTATTGTTGAAATTTTAGGTGTTGGCAGAACAGGTATTGATGCTGTTATGGCAAAAATAGACTCGTTATTATTTAAACCTACAGTTGGTAGCGTGTACGAAGTAAAAGTTATTAAAATGTTAGATTTTGGTGCTGTTGTTGAGTATATGGATGCCCCAGGAAACGAAGTATTATTGCACGTAAGTGAATTGGCATGGGAACGTACAGAAAATGTATCTGATGTGGTAAACATGGGAGATGTATTTGATGTTAAGTATTTTGGTCAAGATCCAAGAACGCGTAAAGAGAAAGTATCTCGTAAAGCAATCTTACCAAAACCAGAAGGTTATGTAGCAAGACCACCAAGAGATGATAAACGTTCTGGTGGACGTGATAACAGAGGTTCTCGTGACAATAGAGGTCGTGACAACAAACGTGACGATCGTAAACCTAGAGAAGACAAAAAAGAAGATTAATTCTTTTTGTAATGATAGTATATTAAAAGTCTGACAGAAATGTTGGACTTTTTTTCTTATATTTATAACTGTAACTATTTATAAATCAGAATGCATACTATCTCATTAGCACCATTTACACACAATGCAAAAAGTTGTATTGCAATTAAATTTAAGTTCGACTTTAAACTTAAAGAATGTATTAAAAACATTAGGGGTGTACATTGGACGCAAACACATAGAACATTTTATATACACAACGAGGACGTTACATTGCAAAACCTTAAAGCAAATCTTAAAAAGGAAGGTATAAGATTTGTAAAAGAAACAGAGCCAACTATTATTGAGCCATTTAATAAAAAAGTTAAGCTAAAGCTAAAACCCTTAAATAGTGAAAAAGCACTAGTCTATAAACAGTTTTTAGAATTTTTAAAAGGCAAGCGTTTTAGCGAAAGCACCATTACATCGTATGGCAATTTTATACTAGAATTTTTGCGTTTTACAGCATCTAAGCCTATAAATGACCTTAACGAAACAGATGTAAGGCAGTATATAGAATGGACTGTAAAAAAATTAAACTACGCTATTAGCACACACAGACAAATGGTGAGTGGTTTTAAGCACTTTGCCTATTTTTATCCGGCATGCTCAATAGATGTAGATAAAATAAACATGCCAAAGAAAGACCGTCAGCTACCAATTGTATTAAGTATAGAAGAAGTACTACGTATTTTACAAACTACAAAAAACTTAAAACATCGTACAGTTATAGCCATGCTTTACGGATCTGGACTGCGCGTAGGCGAGCTTATAAATTTAAAACTAAGTGATTTTGACTTTAACCGAAAACAACTTTATGTAAAAAATGGCAAAGGCCGAAAAGACAGGTACACCACAGTTGCCGAAAGTCTTTTTCCTTTATTAAAAAACTACCATAACACCTATAAACCAAAAGCCTATTTTATTGAAAATCCAAAAGGTGGTAAATACAGTGCAGAATCTATACGTGCATTTTTAAGAAAAAACACAAAAGCAGCTGGTATTACAAAAACAGTAACACCACATACACTTCGTCATAGTTATGCTACGCATATGCTAGAACAAGGAACAGACATTAGATACATACAAGAGCTTCTTGGCCACAGTAGGCCAGAAACAACGATGATTTACACACACGTAACGCGCAAAGATTTACAGCAAATAAGTAGTCCATTAGACACTGCCATAAAAAAGTTATCTTTACGTGATAGCGGTAACAAGAATCTTACCATAACCTGACATATTTACGGGATATGCGTAATAAGAGTTACTATATAACTAGTTGGCAGTAATATGAAATAACTATGGAAGACAGATTCAATTTAAAGAGATTTATTGACGCGCAGTCAAATACATATGAAAGGGCCTTAACTGAAATTAAAAATGGTAGAAAGAGGAGCCATTGGATGTGGTATATTTTTCCTCAGTATAAAGGTCTTGGCAAAAGCAGTACTTCTATGAAATATGCTATTAAAAGTCAAGAGGAGGCCAATATTTATATCAATCACCCAATACTCGGGCAACGGCTTATCGAAATAACAAAAGCATTTCTTTCAATTGAAAATAAAACAGCTTATGAAGTATTAGGTGGACCAGATGATTTGAAAATTAAATCTTCAATGACTTTATTTGATACTATTCAGAATGAAAACGATTTGTTTGATACAGTCCTAGAAAAATATTTTGAAGGAAATACATGTAGACGTACAATAAGTGGACTGAAAAATGAATAAAACTACTGCCAACAAGACCTAAAAAGCATTAAAAGACTTTTTTAGCCGGAACGTTGGTAGTAATATGAATAACAAAATAAACTAAAATGAAAATGACTAAACTATTTACATTGTTTTTACTGATTGCAATTACTTTAAGCTCTTTTGGGCAGACAGCAGATGAATACTTTGAACAAGGATTAAATAAAGTTGATAAAGCCGATTACAATGGGGCTATTATAAACTTTACCAAAGTTATAGTTATGAATCCTAATTATACGGAAGCTTTTTTCAATAGAGGCTATTCTAAACATAGTTTAAAGGATTATAAAGGAGCCATTTTAGATTTCACAAAAGTTATAGAGATTAGCCCTAATGATGCAAATGCTTACTACAATAGAAGCTTAGCAAAAATCGAGCTTATTGATTATAATGGAGCTATATTCGATTTAACAAAGGCGATTGAGATTAACCCTAAAAGTCAAATTTTATATTATGAAAGAGCGATAACTAAAGCTCGATTAAAAGATTATAGTGGAGCTATTATGGACTTCACCAACATCATTAATCTAAATCCAAATAATGCGGTTGCTTATTACTATAGAGGCAACGTAACAGAAGATTATGGGAATTTAAATAATGCTTGTAATGATTGGAAAAAAGCAGCTGAATTAGGTTATACAAAAGCAGTTGAAAAGCTAGCGAATAAATGCAACTAAAGATATAAACATAACTAATCATACACGTGATGGTCTTCTCTTATCACGTTATTATTTCAATCTACAAAATTTATAGTCATTTCATTAGGACTTTTCGCTTTTATTAGTTTTTCTAAACACGCTTTGTCCCAAATCTACTGAACTAATTACAAACCAAATAAACTTTTTTTTGCACTCATCATAGGCTAATTTTTTTATATTTGATTATTAACTTAATTTAAAATATTTATACAATGAAAAAAAAACTACTGCCAATCGAGTAGACGGCTGACTACCAAAAAGTAGCCAGTGCGCCTCTCACACCACCGTACATACGGGTCTCGTATACGGCGGTTCACCAAATTGAAGTTTGCTGCTTATTTATGTAATCTATCATTGGTTTATAACCTTTTCTTTTAAGTCTAGAAAGTGTAATTGTAGTTTTAAGTATAGGGCTTTGTGCAACTGCCCAACCTCCCATTCTTGTTCTACTCCAAGCATAGGCTTGTCCTTTTTCGATGCCTAATTGAATGAGGTTTTTACGTTTCCTCTCTAGCTTTTTCCAATCGTGCCAAATGCAATATCGTAACCTATTTCGCAACCATTCATCTAACTTTTTAAGTTTAGCATTGATGTTTGTTAATCGGTAATTATTCATCCAACCTCTGCAAACTTGATTTAGTCGCTCGAGTCTTTCTAATAAAGACATTGGTTTGGTTTTCTTGGTTAAACTTTTAAGATTACGCTTAAACTTTTCCCAACTCGCTCGTTTTACAACTAGTTGATACTGCCCTTTTATGCCTTTCTTATAGATTGGCACAAAACCGTGTCCTAGCAATTCAAAATTTACAGGTCTGCGTATGCCACTCTTAGCTTTATTTATAGGAAGCTTTAATTTGTCTCTAAGAAACAAATAAATGCTATTTCCTATTCGTTTTGCCTCGCTTTTGCTTTTAGCATATATACTAAAATCATCTGCATAGCGAACGTATCGTAAACCTTGATTTTGCATCTCTTTATCCAGAACGTCTAATATAATATTAGACAGTAAGGGACTTAGAGGACTGCCTTGTGGAATTCCTTTTCGGCGTTTATGGAGTTTTCCATGTATTGATATGGGAACTCTAAGCCATTTTCGGATTAAACGCAAGGTGGTTGGGCATTGTACTTTGTTGAAAATAAGTTGTAGTAGGATGCAATGGTCTACTTCATCGAAGAATCCTTTTAAGTCAATATCTACAATATCCTGATAGCCATCATTGATATATTGCTGGGCTTGTAGTACTGCTTTTTGGATGTTCTTCTGTGGTCGGAAGCCATAGCTAAACGATTCAAATTCGTATTCAAACTTGGTCATTAGTACTTGGCTTACTGCCTGTTGGAACCATCTGTCTACTACTGTTGGAATTCCTAAAAGTCGCGTTTTTCCTTTTCCTTTAGGAATAGTTACTCCTAAAATTGCTTGTGGTACATAGCTATTATTACATATGGACAGCAGTAGTTCTGACCTGTTTGCCCTAATGTATTCAGGGAGTTTTTGGTGCGACATACTATCAATTCCGCTTGCTCCTTTATTGCGCATAACTTGACGTTCTGCTTTATAAAGATTCGTAGCTTCTAATACTTGCGCAATCATAGTTTTAAATAATTTGTTTACTCCTGTTGCGCTAAGACTAGGCTAGCAATGCATCCTAGTCGAATTACAACGTAATTTAATGTTCAGTCCTTCCTTACTTGTGAGACCGTGAGGGTTTTTCCCTCCTCGTTTCCTGTAAGTACTATGACTTCTGCTGAATTCTCTATACAGCCAACTCATGGCTCTAGAGACCTCCCCAGGTAATGGCATCTTCTTTCACTCAATCCCTGCCGTATCTACATACTTACCCTTTTGGTGTTCTTAGGGCGTTACAATGATGTGCTTGCTGACCCAAGTAAATATGCCTCTGTATACGATTTCTGTTCGTCAGTACCGAGTTTTGTAGTTCCGCTTCCTTCAGTTCTAACCTCGCGGTTAACAACCTTGCGACTTACTAATGGTTCAAAGCGTTACCCTTGCCCATAAGGGACTTGTACCCTCTAGATTAATTATTTATCTTTCGATAAATTAAAGATGCCCATGCTGGGCACACACACCGTGTATAATTCATTGCTAGTTCTAGCCTACTTACGAAAATCCTCGCGGATTTTCTATCTGTTATTTGTTTGCTATCTTTAGTGCTTAAACACGCAACGAAATCATACACAATCACGTTGTGCATAATGTAAAACCTAACTGCATGTATATCTGTTAGACAAATAAAAAAGAAGGCTAGTAATAATTAGGTGAGCAATTTTGAAGGTAAACCATAAATCTTAAACCTAAACTCGTTTCTATTAATTCAGACAACCAAATAGCATTTGGATCTTATTTACTCAATGTCATATCAGTATATTATCATCATTATTTAGTATAAAGAGGGGTTCTTTTTGCTAAAAATTTTAAAGTAACTTTGTAGGCATCATTAGATTGCCAAAAGGATTCATGATCCTTGTTAAAGATATTGTCTCCCTTATCATTATAAACATTCATGGTAATTGTAGTACTGTAATTTTGGCTGGTCGTACTGGAACTACTAGTTCTGACATTTGTACCAGAATTGTCAAATAGTTTACCCACAAACGTTTTTGCTGGTTTTTTGTTATTGGTCTTTATATTCGTATTCGCTGCTGAATAACTTGATACGCTAGTCTCTTCTATAGAAACCAAACCTTGTACTACGAATTCGACACCTAAAATATCACATAACTCTCCCATAGAGTAGTTTTGATCGTCATTAGCTCCAATTCCTGCTTTACCAAGCAATCTATTGGTTGTCATTGGGTCTTGAAAATTCAAGATTCCTTTATGAACATTAAATATTGCATAGGTTTCCTGTTGAATCTTTTTGGACATAGCACTGGAGCCATCGTCTTGATTTTTTAAAAAAGCAAAAGGTAAAATAGCCACTTTATTATGGTGATCTTGTAAAGTAGAGGAAGCATTATAAAATTCAACTCGTCCAGATGAAAAGGTAATTTTTGAAATTTTAATCTTTGGAACTTTATATTCAATAGTTTCATTTTGATAAGTGAAATTGACATTTGTTTCACCAATGGCTATGACTTTACCAATCATTTCTGTCCCATCAATCTTTAAAACAATGTCATTTTGAGCTCCTACATTTTCAGTTAATACTATTAATAAAAAAATGGTTAATGATAGTTGAAGAAATCGTTTCATATTAATACGTCATTTATATTTTTTTGTAATTT
>JAOEWO010000040.1 GCA_028383925.1 Winogradskyella sp. | reverse complement strand
ACAAACTACAACTGGCTATTATAGGTTGGCGCGTTTATATTACTAAAAATGCGCTTAACTAAAAAAGACTACCCTTAGGTAGCCTTTTAAAAACTCAATTTAATTTATCGCATTTGCGGTAAATTCTCTTTTTCAAAATTTAGTTTCTCGTAACTTGTATCGCATTAGAGAGGTCAAAACAACCCTCTAAATTTGCTGTATTCATACCCATTGCTAAACCCTGTAAACCTTCTTCATATCTTAGATACCAAATAAAACATACACCAGTACCAGCACCATCAAAATTAACACCTTCTACTGCTGCTAATGTTGGTGGCACACCTAATATCATACCTTGATCATCTGTTATAACGTAAGTTCCAATTGCACCAGAGGCGTTTGGATTATCTAGCGATATACCGCTTACCATATCTGGTGTGCCCTCTACAGTGAATGTAAAAGGACCGCCTGATAATGTACCTGCTTCTGGTTGATTTCTAGTTACAGTTAATGCATTAGATAAATCAAAAGAACCAACTAAATTACTGGCATTCATACCAACTTCTAAACCTTCTAATCCATTTTCATAACGTAAATACCAAATTAAGCACACCCCAGAGCCTGCACCTTCAAAATCAACACCTTCAACGGCATCTAATGTTGGTGGCAAACCAAGAATATTACCTAGATCATCGGTAATTACATAACCACGGTTGGTACCTGCGGCATTTGGGTTATTTAAAGTAATACCACTTACCATATCTGGCATACCATCTATACAGAACGTATAAGGACCGACTGATAATTCACCAGCCTCTGGCATTATTACTTGTGCCGTGTCATCGTCACTGCTACAGGATACTGCAAAAAACCCTATTGCTAGTAATCCTAAAATTGATTTTTTAATCATTGCTTGTTATTTTAATTTGTTCAACACAAAATTAAGACAGCTAAAAAGATTAAAATGTTAGGTAGCTAACAGTTTTGGTGTTTTTTTTAGTTAAAAGTTAAAGCAATTAGATTATAATCAAAAAAAAAGCAAGCTATAATAGCTTGCTTTTAGTGACCTCGACTGGATTCAAACCAGTAACCTCTTGAGCCGTAATCAAGTGCGCTATTCAGTTGCGCCACGAGGCCTTTTTTAAGTGGGTGCAAATATACTACAATTATTAAAAAAGAACCAAATTATTTTTTCAAAATTCTTATTCTTATTTTTGAGGCATGATTTCTAAAGAACTACTACAACCTTTCAATTACCTTTTCGATTCACAATTAATCGATAAGATAGCCAATATTGCGCTTATTAAAAGCTTTAAAAAAAATGATATTATAATTGATATTGGTCAAGATTTAAATTTTATTCCGCTACTAATTAAAGGAAACATTAAAGTATTAAGAGAAGACAATAATGGTGACGAACTCTTACTATATGTACTAGAGCACGGCGACACTTGTGCTATGTCTCTAACGTGTTGTATGGTAAAATCTGTAAGTAAAATAAGAGCTATTGCAGATGAAGCTGTAACCGTTATAATGATACCAATAGAAAACATGAAATTATGGTTTAATACTAACGAAAGCTGGAGAAACTTTATTTTACAAAGTTACCAAGTTCGTTTTGATGAAATGCTAGAAACCATAGATACGCTTGCTTTTATGAAAATGGACGAGCGCTTATTCAAATATCTTACAGACCAAGTAAAACTATCTGCTTCAACAAATTTAGAAATTACCCATCAAGAAATTGCAGAAGATTTACATACCTCTAGAGTTGTCATTTCTAGACTTTTAAAACAATTAGAAAGAGAACAAAAAATTGAACTAGGTAGAAATAAAATACAGGTTTTAGAGTTTTAGTAACTTTAACTACTAACTCTTATTTACAGAATTTTATTTTTGCATAAAAATTAAATAATGGAATATATATTACAACCATGGCCTTGGTACGTTTCTGGTCCGCTTATAGCACTTATTATGTTTTCGTTGCTCTTTTTTGGTAAAACATTTGGTATGTCATCTAACTTAAGAACAATGTGCTCTATAAGTGGTGCTGGCAAATTAGTCCCTTTTTTTAAGTTTGATTGGAAAAGTCAACGTTGGAATTTAGTTGTGGTATTTGGTGCTATTATTGGTGGTTTTATTGCACACAATTTCTTATCAAACCCAATTAATATAGACCTTAGTCAAAACACTTTAGCTGACTTAAAAACACTTGGATTTAACAATATTGGGCAAAGTCTTTTACCACCAGAACTCTTTAGTTGGGACGCTGTGTTTAGCATAAAAGGGCTTTTAATACTAGTAGTTGGTGGTTTTTTAGTAGGTTTTGGAACGCGCTATGCTGGTGGCTGTACATCTGGCCATGCTATTACTGGACTAAGCAGTTTACAATTACCGTCTTTAATTGCTGTTGTTGGCTTTTTTATAGGTGGCTTAATCATGATTCATTTCATATATCCAATACTTTTTTAAATGGGAAAATATATAAAATTTTTAGGCGTAGGTATTTTATTTGGCATTGTATTAGTGAAATCTGAAGCAGTCTCTTGGTATCGTATTTTTGAAATGTTTAAATTTCAATCCTTTCACATGTACGGTATAATAGGCACCGCAGTTACAACTGGCATTATACTATTGTTACTATCAAAACAATTAAAAGTTAAAACCATAAAAGGAGAAAACCTTAGGGTACCATTAAAAGAAAAAGGATTTATACGTTATATTGCTGGTGGTACTATTTTTGGTTTAGGTTGGGCCTTATGTGGTGCGTGTCCTGGACCAATGTATATTTTAGTCGGTACTGGTATGTTCTCTATTCTCATTGTTATTGCCGCTGCACTTTTAGGCACATTTACTTACGGCTTTTTTAAAGATAAATTACCTCACTAAATGGAACTTACAGAACTATTCGGATATCTTGGCGCATTAATTGTTGGTCTTGTATTAGGCCTAATTGGTGGTGGAGGCTCTATTTTAACCGTACCTATCTTAGTCTATCTTATAGGTCTAAATCCTGTTGTGGCTACTGCATACTCTTTATTTGTAGTAGGTGTAACATCTGTAATTGGCGCTTACAAAAACTTTAAAAAAGGATTAGTAGACGTTAAAACCGCAATTATTTTTGCCATACCTGCTTTTATCGCTGTTTATATTACCAGACGTTTTCTTGTTCCTATTATTCCGGATTCTGTTTTTACATTGGCCGGTTTTGAAGTGACTAAAAACATCTTTATAATGCTATTCTTTGCCATTATTATGCTTTTAGCAAGTTTCTCAATGATAAAAGCAAAAAAAAACACCCAAATAGATAACACAACAACTAAAATTAAATACAATTACCCACTAATAGCCATTGAAGGTATTTTAGTTGGCGCACTCACCGGTTTAGTTGGTGCTGGTGGTGGATTTTTAATTATACCAGCATTAGTACTTTTAGTAAAATTACCAATGAAAAAAGCCGTAGGTACATCTTTACTAATTATTGCTGCCAAATCATTAATTGGTTTTCTTGGCGATTTATCTAATCTCAATATAGACTGGCCTTTCCTTTTAATTTTTACCAGTATCTCTATAGTTGGTATTATAATTGGCATGTCCCTTTCTAAATTTATAAGTGGAAAAAAACTTAAAACAGGGTTTGGATATTTCACCTTAATAATGGCTATTTATATTATATATAAGGAACTCTTTTAAGGCTTTGTGATAAATATCACATTTAAAAAAATGAAGTTTTGTAACTTTGAATTATTAAAAAACACAACTAATGAAAATTGAACAATTATATACAGGGTGCTTAGCACAAGGAGCTTATTATATTGAGTCTGAAGGTGAAGTTGCCATAATTGATCCGTTAAGAGAAATACAACAATATATTGATAAAGCAGCATCTAATAAGTGTAAAATAAAATACATCTTAGAAACTCATTTTCATGCAGATTTTGTCTCTGGGCACGTAGACTTAGCTAATAAAACAGGTGCTACCATTGTTTTTGGCCCTGGTGCTACTACAGATTATGATATTCACTCTGCAGTGGATGGAGAAGAACTTAAAGTAGGCAAAATAACTATTAAAGTCTTACATACACCTGGTCATACTTTAGAATCTGTAACCTATTTATTAAAAGATGAAAACGGTAAAGACCATGCTATTTTTTCTGGTGACACCTTATTTTTAGGTGATGTGGGAAGACCAGATTTAGCCATAAAATCTAATCTTACTAAAGAAGATTTAGCCGAAATGTTATTCGATTCGTTACGAAATAAAATAATGACATTACCAGATGATGTTATTGTTTACCCTGCACATGGAGCTGGCTCTGCTTGTGGTAAAAATTTAAGTAAAGAAACTGTTGGAGTTTTAGGAGAACAAAAAAAGACCAATTATGCCTTGCGTGCAGATATGACTAAAGCTGAATTTGTAAAGGAAGTTTTAGACGGTATTGCACCACCACCACAGTATTTTGCTAAAAATGCTATGATGAACAAAATGGGTTATGATGCTTTTGATACGGTTTTAAAAACTGGCGATGTTGCGCTTAGTCCTGAAGAGTTTGAAGCTTTAGCAAATTATGAATCTGCTTTAGTATTAGATGTTAGACCACAAAGCGAATTTATTAAAGGCCATATACCAAATTCAATATTTATAGGTCTTAATGGTAGTTTTGCTCCTTGGGTTGGTGCTTTAATTACAGATATAAAACAACCTATTATTTTGGTTGTACCAGAAGGCAAATCATCTGAAGCTGTAACCCGATTATCTCGTGTGGGTTATGACAATACATTAGGCTATCTTAAAGGCGGTATTGACGCTTGGCAAGCAGCAGGCAAAGACATAGACACTTTAGAGTCTATATCTGCTGATGCCTTTGCGAATAGAGCAAACGCCTCAGAAATTAATATTTTAGATGTTAGAAAAGATGGCGAGTACCAATCATCACATCTAGAAAATGCCCAACATTTATCTTTAGATTTTATTAATGAAAATATGAGTGAAGTAAGTAAAGACAAAACTTACTATGTGCATTGTGCAGGTGGATACCGCTCTGTAATTGCGGCTTCTATTTTAAAAGCTAGAGGTTTCGACAAACTTATAGATGTTGCTGGTGGTTTTGGTGCAATTAAAAAAACAGATTTACCGACTACAGATTTTGTTTGTCCGTCGACATTATAAAGTGAAGTCTTAAAATTAAAAAAAGACCTAATTTTTATTTAGGTCTTTTTTTATTTTAAACAATCTCAGCACTAAGACCAGCTTCTAAAAGCTTAGAACACCGTGGCTCTAACTCGTCGTAAGAACCCGTTTTAACCGTGCACTTACCCTTGTAATGCACTAACAAAGCACATTGCTCTGCTTGTAAAGATGTATGCTCACAGGCATAGACTAAAGTGTCTATAACATGGTCAAAAGTATTGACATCGTCATTAAACAAAACAATTTCATTAAGATTTGAAACCTCTTCTTCTAATAATAATTCTACTTGTCCTTTTTCTTGAAAACTCATGGCATAAATTTGATTAAAGCAAAATTAAAAAATATTCTTTTAGTTGAACAAAAAACCACACGATTTAAATAATATTGATGTGTTAAAGTTTCTAAGAATAATTAGTCTTAACTAATAATTAATATAAAAAATGGACTGTTTAATTTTACTTAAACAGCCCATTATAGCTTAATATATTAAATAATACTTATATAATTAATTACATGGCCCTAACATAGTCCAACCACCATTTACACGCTCATAAAGGTTACCAAAGTAAGTTACAAAACTACCAACACTATAACTTACACCACTCTGCCATTCTGTTACTCCATCGCAAGGACCTGTTGGCACAGCCGGATACATAAACTCTAAAGCAGTAATGTCGTTACCATTAAATTCGCCGTCTTCGCTCGTAGAAAAACACGCTTGCATCACCGAAGTTAAATCTCTACCAGACGGTGTACCAGGTATTTGAATTGCTCCATCTGACCCTGTACCTTCATTTCCTTGAGAACTAGACGGACAGCTTAAACGGTCAAACCAATCTGAATGACGAAAACCTATTGAATGGCCAATCTCATGCGTTATAACATGCTCATTTACATTGGTTGAAAATTGCTCAATATTGTAAATCTGAACAAATTTATTTGGCGCACCAGCTGCCGAAGGAAAACCAGCTACACCACCTTGACTATTAGGCGTATTTACAGTATTGTCATAAACCACCATATCTGCAGCTTGAAAATTTGAACCAAACGTAAGATTAAATTGTAAGGTTGTATTTAAGCCGTTATAATTATCTACAGCCCATTGCAGCGCTGTTTGCGCTTTACTAGACAAAGACTGGCTATTATTAGCAGCGTAACCAAGAATATTAATGGTTTGATTGTTTCCTGTGACTAAGTTAAAGGTTCTATATTGTTTTTCTAAACCAAAACTTGCTTCAATAAGTTTATTTAACTCTTTTCTTCTAAAATTAATATCACTTCCAATAAAGATACGCTCTTCTATGGTGCCGTCTGGTAAATGAAAGTCACCTATAGAAACTAAACCAACATCTATATCTAATGATTTAATTGCATGTAATAACGCTTTATCTGTAACTAAGGTTCTGTCACCTAAATCATTCATATTTATAACGATATCTTCATACAAATTTGAAACATCTGCCTCTATCGTTTCTTTTTGACAGGCTGTAAAGGTGAAGATACCAAACACAACTAAAATGGCTATTCTTTTAATATTTTTCATTGTTTTAAATTTTAGGGGGTTAAAAATTAAACTGGGTTTACGTAAACAATGGCATAGGTATTTTAGTATGCGTATTTGGGTAAATACCATAGAAAACAACTACAACTACAATTAAAATAATATTATTTGAATTAAAGGTAGAGAGAAAAAAAGACTTTTTGTTGTGGTAAAACCACACATTTTGCAATTAATTATGTTAAATTATTATAATTAATTGCAAATAATGCAATTACAAAAAGGATTACTAAGTATTATTTAATCACAAACTTAGCAGCTACCCAGTTGTTTCTTAATATTTTATCTTCAAACAACAGACCGTTTTTAGCACAAGTTTCGGTAATTAACTTAAGATCGTCTTCGTAAAAACCGCTGAGAAAAAGTGATCCGTTGTTATTAAGACATTTAGCATATACTGCTATATCTTGAAGTAAGATATTTCTATTAATATTGGCGATAATGATGTCATATTTTTTATCCTGAAGAAGTGCAACATCACCCTCAAAAACAGAAATATGCTCGCAGCGGTTACGTTCTACATTTTCTACACTATTAAGGTAACACCAATTATCAATATCTATAGCTTCTAATTTTGAGGCACCCACCTTCTCTGCTAATATGGCCAAAAGACCTGTACCACAACCCATATCTAAAACAGTCTTACCATTAAAATCGTTTCTAATAATATGCTGTATCATCATGTGCGTGGTTTCATGATGCCCTGTACCAAAACTCATTTTTGGTTCTATTATTAGATCGTATTTTGTTATTGGCTGGTCATGAAATGGCGCACGTACGGTTACCAAATCATCTACAATGATGGGTTTAAAATTCTTTTCCCATTCTTCGTTCCAGTTGGTTTGCTCAATTTCGTTAAAGGTGTACGTAATTTCAAATTCTTCTGAATCTAAGATTTGTATATCTGCTAATATATCTGCTCGCCATTCTTCTTTTTGTATGTAAGCTGTAACACCTTCGTGGTTTTCTACAAAACTCTCAAAACCTGCGTAACCAAGTTCTGCGATAAGAATTTCGCTTCCTGGTTGTAATGGTGCTACTTTAAACTCGTAGCCTATATATATAATATTAGACATTTTAATGTTGTAATTACTAGTTGTTAGATAATTGTATTAGCATTGGTAACTTGCGTTAGCGGTAGTAACGACATCCTTTTTTGCCATTAAAAAGCAAAAAAGATATAGTGGATAACGCGACCCTTGTGATAACGCCCTAAAAAGCTGTAACTATAGCATGAAAATCGTTGGCATTTAACGAAGCACCACCAATAAGACCACCATCTACATCTGGTTTTCCGAAAATTTCTTTTGCATTTGCTGGTTTTACGCTTCCACCATAAAGAATTGATATTGAATCTGCGATTTCTGATCCGTAAGTATCTGCTAGCGTTTTTCTAATAAATGCATGCATGTCTTGTGCTTGTTCTGGACTTGCGGTTTCACCAGTACCAATGGCCCAAACTGGCTCATAGGCTAAAACGATATTTTTGTAGGCGTTGGCTTCTAAATGAAATAGTGCATTTTTTATTTGACTTTCTACCACGGCTTCTTCTTTACCTGCTTTACGGTCAGCTAATTCTTCACCGAAACAAAAAATAACTTCGAGTTTATGGGCTAATGCTGTGTTAACTTTTTCTGCCAATAATGCATCTGTTTCGCCAAAATAAGCGCGACGTTCTGAGTGGCCTAAAATAACGGTTTTAACGCCTACACTTTTTAGCATTTCTGCAGAAACCTCGCCTGTAAAAGCGCCATTATTAGCTTGGTGCATGTTTTGTGCTGCTACTTCTAACTTAGATTTTTTTGAGCCTTTTACAGCGGTTATGAGATTAACAAAGGTTGGCGCAACAATAACTCTAGTGCCTTTTAAGTCTGTTTTTTTAATTGATTTTCTGATTTGTTTTACCAACTTTTTTGTGGCTTTTAAATCATTATTCATTTTCCAGTTTCCGGCTACTATGTTTTTTCTCATGATGTTTAGTGTATTGTATTCTTATTATAAGTTTACAAAAATAACATATTAAAAGGAAAGGTATACTGAGAATTGTGAGGTTATTATTAAGACAGCTTCACTCTTGGATCTAGCCAAGCATATATAATATCTACAAAAATATTAATGGTTATAAAAATGATAGCTATTACCAAAACGGCTCCCATTATTACTGGTAAATCTAGCGTATTTAGTGCGTTTACGATTTCTTTACCTAAGCCGTTCCACCCAAAAATATACTCTACAAATACTGCGCCTGATAACATTGATGCAAACCAACCAGAAATAGCTGTAATTACTGGGTTTAGAGCATTTTTAACGGCATGGTTTTTTATAACCTGAAACTCGCTTAAGCCTTTTGCTCTTGCGGTTCTAATATAATCTTGGTTAAGAACGTCTAACAAAGAATTTCGCATTAACTGTATAACAACGGCTAGTGGTCTTATACCTAAAACTATGGCTGGTAAGATTAGATTTTTCCATCTTATGGTCATCTTTTCTCCAAAATCGTCTAGCTCGTACAAACTGCCTGTCATTTCTAAGTTGGTATACTTGTGCAATACAAAACCAAATAACCACGCAAATAAAATAGCACTAAAAAAGGAAGGTACACTCATACCAAATGTGCTTAAAATTTGAATGGTTTTATCTACCCAAGTGTCTTTGTATAATGCAGAAATAACACCAAAAATAATACCTAAAATAATTGCTATAACTATAGCTGAAACAGCGAGCACAAATGTATTTGGTATGGTCTCACCTATAACATCTGATACTTTTTTTCCTTGTTTAGCAAAGGATTCTCGTAAATAAGGCAGTTTTAAGACTGTGGTTGTATTACCAATATTAAATAGCTGTTGGGCTGTATATTTATTAGCTCTTAAATAGATGTAATCTGTTGGTGTATTAGAATGAAAAGATAGTGGTGATAAATCATTTAAATAATATAGAAATTGCGTCCCTATTGGCTTATCAAAACCGTACTTCTGTTTTACCGCTTTAACTTGTTCTGCCGTTTGGTTTTGCCCTAACATCATTTTTGCAGGGTCACCAGGCAGAATAGTAAACAAAAAGAAAATGACGGTTATAACACCTATTAGAGTGATAAAGGCATAACGAAGTTTATTTAAAAGATAACGTATCAAATTAAAGTTCTATGTCTTCAATATCATTCCAGTGTGCTTTATTTTTTACAGTACCTTTGTTAAGTAAAACTACACCAGGATTAGATCTTACTATGGTTTTAATTACTTTTTCGTCACAGAGATAAAAGTCGAAATTAAACTTATAATTACGTTTTACAGCTGCTTTATCTTCTGCACCAGAAGAGGTTAAACCTATAACTGTATACCCGTTTTTTATGGCTTTATCTGTAAATGTTTTGAGTTTTGCCACTCCGTCTGCTTCTGCTTTAGATATAGCATACATTGCTACAATGACCAGCTTATCTTTTTCTAAAAAATAGGTAGTTAAATCTTCATCGTCAGACTCTATTGCAAAGTCTTGAATTGGTGGCATATAACCTTCATCTATTGTTTTTGTTTCTACACCAACATAGTCACCATCTACATTTGGATAACTGCCGTTTGTAACAAATTCTTGCGTTTCGCCATTAACTGTAAACGTCCATGTATATTCTAAAATTGGCTTGGCGGCATCGTCTGGTGTAGACATCCCGTCTTGAAGGTTTGCGCCCATCTTATAAGCTCTAAAATCTATAGATGGTAAATGCATTAGTACGTGGTAACCAAACCAAAGTGATATCACAAAGCTTAACAAACCGATAACCGTTGTGGGCAATTTTGAGAAAATAGGCTTAATATGTTTGAGACCAAAAAATAGTATTAGTATAAAAACCAGTAAAATGATGTCTTTTGTAAAACTTTCCCATGGTGTTAGTTTTAAAGCATCACCAAAACAACCACAGTCTTTAACTTTATCAAAATAGGCAGAGTAAAAGGTTAAAAATGTAAAAAACACAATCATGGCCAACAAACTCCAAACGGTTAGCTTAGGCTTGTAACCAATAAGAAGAAATACACCTAGCACAACCTCAAAAACCACAACTATTACAGAAATACCTAAGGCATACGGAATTAAAAATTCTATATTTAAAACATCTGCACCAAAGTATTCTTCAAGTTTGTATGAAAACCCAAGTGGGTCGTTGAGTTTTATAAATCCTGAAATTATAAACAGAACTCCAACAAATACTCTACTTAAATGAACGAGATATTTCATAAACCTTTTTTATTTTGAAACGTATTATTTTGCTTCACCTAAATGAATCATCGCAAAAACTGCATAATTTATCATGTCTTGGTAATTGGCATCAATGCCTTCGCTAACAATTGTTTTACCTGCATTATCTTCAATTTGCTTAACACGCAATAGTTTTTGCAAAATTAGATCTGTTAGAGAACTAACGCGCATGTCTCGCCAAGCCTCACCATAATCATGATTTTTATCTAACATTAACTGTTTTGTTATAGCTATTTTTTTGTCATAAAGTAGTGCGGCTTCTTCGGTATTTAAATCGGGCTGTTCTACAACTCCTTTTTCTAATTGCACTAATGCCATTAGGCAATAATTTATAATCCCTATAAACTCACTAACTTCTCCTTCATCTACTTTTCTTACCGTATTTTGCTGTAAACTTCTAATACGTTGCGCTTTTATAAATATCTGATCTGTTAGCGATGGCAACCTTAATATTCGCCACGCGCTACCGTAGTCACTCATTTTATTTACAAAAAGGGCTCTACATTTAGCAATTATAGCATCGTATTCTTTTGAAGTATTCTGCATTTAGTTCAATTATAATTTCCGTAAATTTCGCATAAATAAATTAGAAGTTCAAAATTTGAGGTTTAAAAGTATATAATACTTATCACAAAGGTGCAAAGCCTAAAGGGAAAGACTTAAAATTAAGTTTAAACTTTTTTTAAATAACTTAAAAGCCTTTTAAAATTTAAGAGCTTATAATTTAGATTTTTTTAAAATTATGACCATTAACTGCAAAGGCCAACTCATAGATTTAACATTACCAAAAGTAATGGGTATTCTTAATGTAACACCCGATTCTTTTTTTGATGGAGGTAAGTATAAAGATGAATCTGCTATTTTAAAACAAGTTGAAACCATGCTTTCTCATGGCGCTACATTTATAGACGTTGGTGGTTACAGCTCTAAACCAGGTGCCGCAAATGTTACCGAAACTGAAGAATTAAAACGTGTGCTACCGGTTGTAGAATTAATATTAAAGCACTTTCCTGAAACTCTAATTTCTATTGATACGTTTAGAAGTGAAGTAGCTAAACATAGTATTGAAATTGGTGGTGCTTTAATTAACGATATTTCTGCCGGAAAACTAGACCATAACATGCTAACTACTATTGGTAAACTAAGTGTGCCGTATATAATGATGCACATGAGGGGTAACCCAAAAACTATGCAACAGCAAACGCAATACAACGATTTGGTAAAAGAAGTCATTTCTTATTTTGCTGAGCGTATTGCAGCAGCACATGCTCAAAAAATAAATGACATTATTATTGATGCTGGTTTTGGTTTTGCAAAAACACTTGAACAAAACTATACACTTTTAAATAATCTTGAATTACTTAAAACACTAGAAAAACCAATGCTTGTAGGTGTTTCAAGAAAATCTATGATTTATAAAACATTAAACACATCATCTAAACATGCATTAAACGGAACCACAGCATTACACATGGTTGCTTTACAAAAAGGTGCTAAAATTTTGCGCGTACACGATGTTAAAGAAGCTGTAGAATGTGTAACACTTTATAATCAACTGAATACAAACTAACCGATGCGCTATACTTATTTACTTATTTTTTTATGTTGTTTGAGCTGTAATAACGAACGTATTTTAGAACTGCCCGAATTAGAAAATGCAGAAATTACAGAAGTTTTAGATGTGTCACCTGCGTATATTTTTTATGATGAAACTCAACCCGATTCTACTTTGTTAAATCGGAAGAACTTAATTATCACTACAAATTGGTTGGTTAATGTAGACAAACGCCTGACTTTAAAACAAGCCATTCCGCATATTCAATTTTTACAAGACAAAAAGCGTAATGCTGAGATGCATAAAAATGAAGACGCTAAAAATTACTTTACTTGTAATGATACTAGCATTGGTAATTTGGGGTTTATTGATTTTACAGATGTGAATTATGAATTTTCTGAACCTAAAAACAATTTAATAGATTTGTTAAGTGTTATTTCGAATGATTTAGTCGGAAAACTCACGGACACAAACACATCTAAATTACAACTGAAAGTTAATAAAAAAAATAAGAGTATGATCGTTGATGAAATTATCAACTCTTCATATTTATTAGAAAATACATCTTTACCATCTGAAGAAATAAAAACAACAAATTTCTCTTTTCAGCTATACTTTGACGAACATCTTAGTTTCCAAGACTATATTTCAATAAAATCAGAATTATTAAAATTAAAGTCAGGCAAAATCATTATTGACACCAACGAATTCATTTATTAAATTTAAAACAGTGCTTAACATTATATACAACATCCCTAAAGTCCCCTCAAGGGGACAATCTAAAGATTTAAATTAATAAATTATCCCCTTGAGGGACTTTAGGAGTGTAAAACACAAGTCAAACTTTAAAAAATCTAACACATTTAACAGAATGGAATCATGTTTTTTTACCTTGTAATAGACATAAATTCTTAAATTAGCAAAAAGCCACAACCTTTGGAGAACTTACAACTTTGGGATTTTAGATTTATCGACTTTGTCGATGTATTCCTGGTTGCCATACTTTTATACTACATCTATAAGCTTGTAAAAGGTACTGTTGCCATTAATATCTTTATTGGTATTCTTATCATTTATTTTGCATGGCGACTAACCGATTACCTTAATATGCACATGCTTTATAGCATTTTTGATGGGTTTATGAAGGTTGGGATTATTGCGTTAATTGTTGTCTTTCAGCCAGAAATTAGAAAATTTTTACTCATGGTAGGCTCCACTAATATTGGCGGAAAAAGAAGCTTATTTAAAAACTTTAAATTTCTTAAAAACGACGATCAAACCTCTACAGATGTTGATGCTATTATAAACGCCTGTAACAGAATGGGTGCAACAAATACTGGAGCCTTAATAGTTATTGAGCGTAACAATAATTTAGATTTTTTAACAAACACAGGAGACGAAATGAATATTTTAGTCTCTCAACCTATTATAGAAAGTATCTTTTTTAAAAATAGTCCATTACATGATGGTGCTATTATTATAGACAATAATGTTGTAAAAGCCACACGTGTTATCCTTCCTGTAAATAACGAAAAAAACATACCAGAACGTTTTGGCTTAAGACACAGAGCAGCCGTTGGTATTACCGAAAAAACAGACGCATTGGCACTTTGTGTAAGTGAAGAAACTGGGCAAATTTCTTATATAAAAGGAGGTGAATTTATGATATTTAAAGATACTGATGAACTCACTAATAAAATTAAAGAAGATTTAGCGTAGTGAATTGTAAGAGCTGTAATAACACACTCAGAGATACGCAAAACTATTGCGATGACTGCGGTGCAAAAGTTATTAGAAATCGTTTAACACCTAAAGTTTTAGCCACCCAAGTTAATAAAGAATTTATTTCTATTGATAACAAATTTCTTAAAACATTTATTGATCTTTTTACAAAACCTGAAGTGGTAATTAATGGCTATATTAATGGTACACGAAAAAAATATATAGACGCGCTTCACTATTTTGCTATATCCCTTACAATTGCAGGATTTCAAGTATTTTTAATGCTAACCTTTTTTAAAGAAGGACTAGAGCTTAACTCGGAGTTTCTTAATGAAGTGGCAAAAGCACCAGGTAATAAAAATAATCCTTTCTTAAATAGTGACCTTGAAAGTTCTAGCAGTTACCAAGGTTTAATGTATATATTTTTACTTCCCTTTTCTGCGTTCTCTACATGGTTTGCATACTACATAGCTGGCGATAAACGCTATAATTTTACAGAACACTTGGTTTTAAATATATATTACTCAGCGCAGACTATAATTGTAGTTTCTGTAATAAGTATTGTGTTTTTAATTTTTGGTATCAATTACATAGTAGCAACTATGATCCTTACCATACCTCTATTTGTGTATCTGGCTATAGTGTTGTTGAAGACACATTCTGGAATAGCATGGGTAAATTTGTATTAACTCTAATAATATATTTATTTACTTTTTTTATTGTCGGTATTTTTATTTCAATAATTAGTCTATTACTAACTGTCGCCTAACATTAATGAAATCACAAATACTGACCTAAAAAAGTTAAAGATTACTATTTTTTATAAAAGCTAAAGTCAAAACTTTAAGAGGTCTCAATATTTAATTAACATACCGCTTCTGCTTTTAAAAACTATAGCTCATAACCGTTTTAAGATAACATTGACCACTTGTAAAGTTAAATACACTGCCACTTTACAGTTAGATCACCAAACTAAGTTAAAATCTAAAGATCTCACCTGTTAATAGCAACGATACAGGTGTAATGATGTTACCAACAAAATCGTCAGATTAATTTTGTTGGGCATAACCCAACGCATTAAAAAGCAATGCAACAAAATGCCAACAAGCGATTTTTGATTTAAGGTGGATTTTACCGATACTATAACAAATACACCTGCACTATTTTTAAGTCACTTCACTTTAAAATAGTAAAAAACATAATTGCATAGACTCATTTTTACTTAAGCCGTTTCTGCTTTTAGAAACTGAACTTCATAAAGATTTTTGTAGTAACCACTTTCTTTTTCTAGAAGTGATTTGTGCGTACCTATTTCTACAATTTCACCAGCATCCATAACAATAATTTTATCTGCTTGTTGTATCGTTGCTAACCGGTGTGCTATAACAATAGAGGTACGATCTTTTGTTATTTTATCAGTGGCATCTTGTATGAGTTGCTCAGAATACGAATCTACAGAAGAGGTTGCTTCGTCTAAAATTAAAATACTCGGATTTGTAACATAAGCTCTTAAAAACGAAATTAATTGGCGCTGGCCAGAAGACAACATCACACCACGTTCTTTAACGTTGTAATGATAACCACCTGGCAAACTAGAAATAAACTCATCTATACCTATAGCTTTTGCTGCATTAACAACATCCTTTTCTGTAACTTCTGGATTGTTAAGCGTAATATTATTAAGCACAGTGTCTGCAAACAAGAAAACATCTTGTAATACAACTGCTATATGACTTCTTAAAGTAGTAAGAGCCATTTGCTTTATATCTGTTTCATCTACTGTTATAGCACCAGAATCTATCTCGTAAAAACGATTTAGTAAATTAATAATAGTAGATTTCCCTGCTCCTGTAGCACCAACAATTGCCACAGTTTCTCCTGCTTCAACATTAAAAGAAACACCTTTTAATACTTCTTCATCTTTAACATAAGAAAATCTTACGTTATTAAATTCTATGTCACCTTTAAAACTTTGAGGCTCTAGCGTGCCTTCATCATCTATATTAGAGGTCGTATCTAAGACTTTAAATACACGGTCTGCCGCAACCATTCCCATTTGCAATGTGTTAAATTTGTTTGCTATTTGATATAATGGCCTAAATAGCAGAGGTATAAACATAGTAAATGCAATTAAATCACCTATTGTGGTTACGGATTGCTCTGAAACGATATTATAACCACCAACTAAAATAACGGTTGCTAAAGTAAATGAAGAAACAAATTCTGCAATTGGAAAGAAAATAGAATTGTACCATACCGTTTTTATCCAACCTTTTTTATGTCTTTCATTAATAGCCTTAAACTTTTTATACTCCGTCTCTTCACGTGTAAATAGTTGTAAGATTTTCATACCTGTAACACGTTCTTGTACAAAAGAGTTAAGATTAGAAACTTCGGTACGTACATCTTCAAAAGCGCGTTTCATATATTTCTGAAAAATCTTAGTTGCCACAATAATTATTGGCAATGCAACAAATACAATGAGGCTAATTTTCCAATTCATAACCAACATAAAACCAGCCACTACCACCATTTTTAAAATATCACTAAATATCATAAAAAGACCTTGACCAAATATATCAGCAATTCGCTCCATATCTGTAACAGCTCTTGTAATTAAGACACCTACAGAGGATTTATCAAAATAAGTCATTTTAAATTTTAACATGTGACGAAACAGTTTCACACGTATATCTCTAACTACAGATTGGCCTAACCAACTTGCGTAATAAATAAACAATAGTTGACATACAACTTCTACAATAAGCAGAGCAAACATAATAGCGATGTAAAACACAAATCCGCTATATTTTTTTTGAGCTATTTGAGTATCTATAGCTTGCTGAAGCACATAAGGTCTTAAAGCACCAAAAATAGCCAAACCAATTACGCAAAAGAGAGAAATTATAAAAACAGTTCTATACGGTTTTATATAATGTAGTAAACGTTTAAACAACGAAACATCAAATATTTTTTTCTTTTCTTTTGTCATATTTAGCTGAACTTATTTCAGTATTTTTTTTATTTGGTCGCTAGTTTTAGATCTTCTGGGTACACTATCTTAACTAAATACAAACCGTGTGCTGGTGCAGAAGTGCCTGCTTTACCTCTATCTTTTGAGCGAATAATATGATGCATCTCCTCGGCACTTATTTTCCCTAATCCTATACTTAACATAGTGCCAACAATTGCTCTTACCATGTTGCGTAAAAAGCGATCTGCTGTTATTGTAAAAACAAGTTGATGACCTTTTTGCGACCAAAAGGCTTCTTTTATAACACAATTATAAGTCCTTACACTTGTTTTATTTTTAGAAAAGCATTGAAAATTATTATACTCAAATAAGATTTTGCAAGCAGCATTCATGGCATCAACATCTAATACGGCATGTACTTTGTGTGAAAAATCGTAATCGAATACATTTTTTTCTATCGATACGTTGTAATTATACGTTCTACTTAAAGCATCAAACCTAGCGTGTGCATCAGTGCGCGTAATAAAGACTTTAGCAACGGCAACATCTTTTGGTAAAAACGAATTTAATTTATAAGCTAAATCCTTAAGATCTAAAGGTGTTTCAAAATCAAAATGTGCAAACATCTGTGACGCATGCACACCAGCATCAGTTCTACCTGCACCTACTACTGCAACAGTTGTATTTAAAACAGTGCTTAATGCATTTTCTAAAACTTCTTGTACAGAGGTTGCATTTGGTTGGTTTTGCCAACCATGATAAGCTTTACCATTATATGATAACTCTAAAAAATATCTCAAAAGATTAACTTATTTTTGCTATAACAGCTGTAAAGATAACTGTTTTACTTGCTAATGAAATCCTAAAATAAAAATATAACCAATTCTGCTTATACAAAAAGCATTACCTAATTATTAAATAATCGAAGCACTAGTAAGTTATACTATAAATGAAAAAAATACTTCTCTTATCTGACACACATAGCTACATAGATGATGCCATACTTAAACATGTAAAACAAGCTGATGAAGTTTGGCATGCTGGTGATATTGGAAATTTAGACGTAACAGACCGCATTAAAGAGCTAAAGCCACTAAAAGCCGTTTATGGTAATATAGACGATGCTAAAGCAAGAACTGAGTTTCCGCTTAACAGTAGATTTATGTGTGAAGAAATGGATATATGGATAACACACATTGGTGGCTACCCACCAAAATACAATAATCGCACAAGGGATGAATTAATAGCAAACCCACCAGATATATTTATATGTGGACATTCTCATATTCTAAAAGTGATTCAAGATAAAAAATTGAAGGTTTTACATATGAATCCTGGTGCTGTTGGCAAACATGGTTTTCATAATATAAGAACCATGTTGCGTTTTAAAATTGAAGGAAAAACTATTAAAGACCTTGAAGTGATAGAATTTGAAAAACGCTAAATAAAAAACCCAGACGGCAGCGTCTGGGTTTTTCTCACTAATTAAGATTCTAGATTTATCGTAATCTGTCTACAGATTTTACAAGATCTTCGTCCTTTTTAATAGCCTTGTTAGCCAAGACTAAACACACAATAGAAAAAATAGGAAGAAGCATCCCAATACCATTCTCAGAAACATTAGTTTCTCCAGATAAGTTTAGAGACTGAGTTACAAAAATAACTAGTAAAATAAAGTTTAATAATATATTAAGTCGTCCCAATACAAATTGAAATTTCCTGTTTTTAAAACTAAATATCGCAATTAAAGATAATAAAGCAGATCCTAAAAACACTGCTAAACACATATAATCATCTAAGGCAAATACTTTAACACCTTTGGTATTTGTCCACAAATGAAACACAAATATTAGACCCGCTGATATCCCAGCAGATAAAATTAAATAGAGTGTTTGTATGCGTTGAATCATAAGTTTACTTTAAAAGCATTGCAAAATTAGCAGTTTATTTTTTAAAAAGATAGATTTTATTTTAAAATAAAATTGTATTATTGCATAAGAACGAGGTAACGCACTGAGTTGCATTGTTCTAATCTCCCAAATTAATCTCACTATTTTTCTTTTTTATTTCATTTAGAAAACCTTGAATTAATAATATCAATTACAATACATTATAATATATAAGAATGTTCGAAATTTCTCAGTTAAAAGCTAAAAAACTTCCTGAATTACAGGAGATAGCTAAACAACTAAATGTACCTAAATACCGTACACAAAAAAAATTAGACTTGGTTTATCAAATCTTAGATTACCAAGCTACAAACCCTGATGCTGTTAAGGCAAAAGTAGAAACAGAAACAACCTCTGAAACTAAAGCTCCTAACAAACCAGTACAGAAACGTGCTAGAGTTCTTCAAAAACCAAAAGACAATAAAGAGCAAAAACCT
>JAOEWO010000004.1 GCA_028383925.1 Winogradskyella sp. | reverse complement strand
GTATGATTCACTTTTATGCCTCTTATAGATAGAAGTTCTTTTACAATCTCTATAGCTAAGACTAAATCTTAATTTAAAATAACTGCTTGTAATATAATCGCCTTTGGGAAGCAATGACCTTTGAGCGTCTATTTTTCGAAAGTAAAGTTAGATTTTTATTTTTTTTGCTAATCTAGATGCGACAGAACCGAGGTTTTGTGAAACTGAGTTAAATATGTATTTCAGAAAATTCATTAAGTTCTAGAGTAAGTTGGTTAGATAAATTTTCTGCTCGCGCTACAAAGTAAAAGCACTGATTTTCAGTGCTTTTTGCATTTAAAGAGGTTTGGGTTGGTGCTTGATTTTGCTTCATTCTTTGAAAAGTATCTAATAAAAGTATCTTTTTGTCAATTTTAAGAGTTAAAAATGTTCAGTTCTTTAACTGCTTTACTTACAATTTTTTCGTCAACATAATGTTTTTGTAATACTTCATCGGTTGTGTGTGAAGACAATGATTTTGTGTCTCCACTTAATGCTGCAGATAGATATGTGAGGTATGTTTTTCTTAAACTCTTCAATTGTAAATCTCTCCCAGTTCCAAGTTGCTTATAGAAATGAGAAAAGCCTTTTGATAGATTATCCATTAACGCATATGTTGAAGTTTTAGATCTATCAGGTGAAATAAGGTATTCGTCCTTTCCTTTTTTGTTTTCATATCCCATTCGGTATAATAGTTTTTTCAAGCTTTTAGTTACTGGGATAATTTTTGGGGCAACATTTTCATTAAAGCCCTCTCCTTTTTGACGTTCTATTTTTAAATTTCTAACGGTAATATAAATAGGTTCATCATTAGATTCAGTAATCATATTCCAAGTGAGATCTACCACCTCTTCTCTTCGTCCTCCTGTATGCAAGGCTAATTCAATAGCATCTTTAAGATATGGTTTGTATCTGTTTCTTGTCTTTACTTGTGTGATACCTGAAGTTGTATGAGCATTTTCTGGTGAGATTATCTCTAGTAGCTTTTTAAATTCTTGTTGTGTAATAGTATCTTTTTTTACAACTACAGCTCTTGCTCTTACTTTTTCAAAAGGATTATAGATGTTAAGATCAAACTTTTCAATGCACCACTTAAAAAAGCTTCTAAGAACTGCAATTTTATTATTGTAGGTTTTACTGCTGTATTTTTTCTCTTTCAGCAAATAAGTGTGGTAAAAACCTACGTGGTCGTCGGTTATTCTATCAATAACTGTCATTTTTTTATTGACTTTGTTATTGGTTAAAGCTTCATTAAATAGTAGCAGACTTTTCTGAATTTCTTTAATATGCTTTTCAGAACGTTGTACTTTTTGATGATCTGGAACACCTATGTTTTGAAGAAAATCGATATACTGAATTTGACAATCAAAAAGATAGTAGCGCTTAGTCCCTTTATCTGATCTACCATTTAATTTAAGATCCAACGTAAATTCATTTTCAAAATCAATAGCCTGCACAACAGCTTCAGAATACGTATTTGCATCGTGAGTTCTACTGACTATCCTTTTGTTGTTCCCTGGGACGTGTATTCTCGATTTATATCTATGCTTATCTAACACTTTACAGCTTGATAGTCTGGATTCAGTTAAACCACATTCTGGTTCTTTTTTAGTCGTATTACCATCTTTGCCTTTTACGTTTTTATTTGTATAGGTGAAATATTTTTTACATTCAGTACAGTAAATAAAGAGTCCTTTGTGTCGCTTATTTGGTAATTTTTTCTGCTTCATATTCTAAGAGTCGGCAAAGGCTTGTGAGAGTTGTGATTTTGGTCTTGTCTGACTAGCCACAGGTCTAAAATCCAATGCAGGCTCATCATCTATGAGAAGTAGGTATCCTAATCTATCATTGTCTTGATAACAATGATATAGTTCTTCCCATTTATTTGGGTACTTATTCTTGAGGTCTTGAAGCAATTTTTTATCTAATTCCATTTCTACTAGAAAGCGATAAGCTACACGTTTCTTTCCAAGAATTTGAATAGGTGTTTTATGGTCTTCACACCATTTTGTGATGCCTTGAATTCCTTTGATTAAAAGGATATTCCCAAGTGTTTTTAAATCAATAAATTTTTCTTGTGTATGTTCTATTTGCACGTTATTTCGGATGAATGTATTTCCTTTTTTTTGGTCAATACATTAATGCGATATGATAGAGTGTTCTACTCTTAAGTTAGTTTTGTTTTAACCGTTCGGTTAAGGCAAACGATTTTTCCGTTTGCCTGTTTTAGTTCTATATTTTGATAATTATGATCCTTCAATATATCTATAATTCTGGTCTGTTCTGAAATGCGCTCAATACTTTCAAGCATTTCTATTTTACCATCTCGTTTAAGGATTGTTATAGAATGATATTTAGAGTCTCGAATCATTTTTAATGCTTTATCCTCATTCTTGTTAAGGTCTGATAGAGTATTTTTTGTAAGGTGTTGGTCAGAATTCATAAACCTATGATTTGGAATTTAGCATTTGTCTTAAAACGTCGTTCTCTCTTATTCTTGCTTCATCAAGTCTTCCTCTTGTTTCTGAAAGCTCTTTTCTTGTGTTGGCTAAATCATCTACAAAAGATTGTCTAATCGCTTTAACTTCTTTACACTTTTCTCGGAATTGTTCTTCCATTCTTTTTAACGATGATCTACTGTCCGATTGAATTTGAGAAACAATTGTCATAAATTGAGTAATACGTTCTTTATCCATTTCAGAGATAAAGTTATTAATCATAGTGTTCACTTCAACCGTATCAACTAATGTGTTTTTAGATCCAGATTCAGCAGTGTTTATTCCTTTTATCTGGCCTTTTCCAGCATGTATTGTCGTATTATGATTACCAGTTATGTTATTACCTTTTACGACAACATTCTTGATTGTAGGCGGAATGTAATTTAATAGGTGTTCTTCACTATAAAAGTAGTTCATATCTACACTAAACTCATTAGCGAAATTCATTAGTGCTAAATGCGGTATATGTTTTGACTTACTTCTCACAGAAGAGATAATACTTCTGTTAGAAGGGTAAATTATTTGTCCGATACTACTATCGTTGTTGGGTTTAATACCCAATTCTGTGTTAACTGCAATAACTTGGTCTAAAGCAGTGACAAACTTTTGGTCAATGTGTGCGTATTTGGGGCTTTTGGTCATTTTAAATAATTATTAATCAGTAGGTTTAGTTTTTTGTTGCATTAGGTTGCTAAAATTGAATCAAAATTTATTGTTTATTTTGTAGTTTATTAAGCAACAAATTTACATATATTTGTCAAATGTCATAAGATAATTGATAAAAATGTAGTTAAATTGACATTGTTTTTATCTTTTGTTGTCAAATATTTTACAGCCCCTTTACTATGTATTTAAATGAAGAAATAAGAGCCATTACAAACAAAATGGCAAAATTGTACGTGGTTACGACTGCATCATCAGGTAGATGATGTAACGCGATACAGAGAACGTATTCCAAAATACCAAATGGTGCGTATTGCGCAGCTTATTGTAGATGAACAATATGAGTTGTGTTCTAACGCATTTGCAATGGGTAAAATTACCGAGCAAGAATACAAAATTCAGAAAAGTTTTTTTATCTATATAAATATGCGTGAGCAACGTATTAAAGGGTGTAGTCGTGCAGCTTTTATTCGGGCTTGTAAAAAGTTTATCGACCAGGAAGAAAGCCGAAAAGTGAAAATGCTACTTAACGAGCAAGGTTTTGATGGAAATAATATCTACAAAACCAAAAACGAAGCTATCGTAAAAATGATTTCAGAGAAACTACGTTATCACGAAAATGGTATTCAAAGTCCATTTTAATAGAAAATTTTTTAGTAAAATTATGTTTTAGTGGAATAAATTTTAATATTTTAGGTGTTTTATACGTTTTAGTAGAAATTATTTATTTCGTTTTAGTGGAAAATATTTTAAAAAAATATCGTTTTAGTGGAAAATATTTTACATTTTTGTTGTAAATCTACTTTTTAATGGAAAAAAATATACCAATTCACTTACAAGAGATCATTTTTAGCTCTTCAGATTCTGCAACATCACAACAAATCTCGAAGTTAGAAAAAGAAGGAACAATCCGTAAGTTGACCAATAGGGTTTATACTTCAAATTTAGTAGATAGTCCAGAGGATATTACACATCGAAATTTATTTCATATTCTAGGACATTTATATCCAGGAGCTTTATTAAGTCATCGTTCGGCATTTGAGTTTGCACCAACGTCTAGTGGACAAATCTTTTTAACCTATAGCTACACAAGAAAAGCGCAATTGCCAGGTATAACTGTTCGCTTATTGGCAGGTCATAAACTCATAAATGGCGATACTGTTTTTTCTGGCAAATTACATCTGTCGCAACGCGAACGTGCTTTATTAGAAAACATGGAATCTTCCCGAAAACTAGGGCCAGATTCTAAAGTGTTAACCTTTCCAGAAATCGAAGAAAAACTCGAACAAATTATTCGTGTTAATGGCGAAGATGAGTTGAATAAAGTAAGAGACAGAGCGAGAAAGATTGCCAAAGACATAGGTTTAACCAAAGAGTTTACCAAACTCAATAAAATTATAAGTGCATTACTCACTACAAAACCATCACGTATTTTAAAATCGCCTGTAGCAACAGCACGAGCATTTGGAGTACCTTATGATCCTGCGAGAATTCAACGTTTTGAATTATTGTTTACAGCTTTAAAACAACAAGAATTTCAGCATCGAGAAGAAAAAAACACCACAACTGCAGCTTATAGAAATTTTGCTTTTTACGAAAGCTACTTCTCAAATTATATAGAAGGTACTGTTTTTGAAATAGAGGAAGCAAAGCGCGTTATTGAAACTCAAAAACCACTACCAGCGCGTAATGAAGATTCTCATGATGTATTAGGAACCTACCAAATTGTTTCTAATCCTAGAGAAATGAAAATCGTACCAGCAACAAAAGAGGAATTAGTAGATATACTTCAGTATAGACATCAAATATTATTAAGTGCCAGAAAAGATAAAAAGCCAGGCAAGTTTAAAGATAAAAATAACAGAGCTGGAGATACATCTTTTGTAGATATGGAATTGGTTACAGGCACGCTTTACAAAAGTTTTGACTATTACCAAGCGCTTAAGCATCCTTTCGCGAAAGCAGCTTATATAATGTTTGTTATGAGTGAAGTGCATCCGTTTTTAGATGGTAATGGTCGTATTGCACGTGTAATGATGAATGCCGAATTATCTACAGCATCACAAACCAAAATAATTATTCCAACGGTTTATAGAGAAGATTATTTAGGAGGACTTCGCAAATTAACCAGAAACCAAGATCCATCGGTCTATATTCGTATGCTCAATAGAGCACAAGCTTTCAGCGATACACTTTTAGGAGATGATATGGTTGAAATGGAAGACGTGTTACAACAAAGTAATGCCTTTAAGGAAAGTAATGAAGGGGTGTTGAAGATTATTAATTAAGAGATATGATTACAAGAGGTTCACTAATAGGAAAAATAGTCGATGATTTTAGCTCTCTAAAACACCAGCTAGAAACCCGGAATAAGCTCGGTTTTACAGATTTAAGCCTCTTTTGCGCGAAGGAATAATCGAACGTTTACGAGATAAAGCAGTTGATGTAATTAATCACTATATATATTACGCAAGAACATTTAATCATTATGCTAATGATATTGTTATGGTTTCGCCCAGATCGGTATCACAAATTTATCTCAAAATAGAAGACCAAAACAAGATAATTTTTGAAGATGATATGCTTTTTGAATTACATAAGCCACGCTATTTTGTAGAGTATTTTGATATGCTTAATGAACCAGGAGCTTTTGATGCCTTTGAAGAAATACTTAAAAGTGGAGAATCTTTATTACATATAAATTTACTCTTTGATGCTTTCTACGCACTCTATGAAGGAAGATACAATGAGTCAATCCTCAATTGTGCAACAGCAACAGAATCTATGTTTATTCCTATAATTTCAGCTTGGTTAAAAAAGCAGTTATTTCATCAACGAGATAACGATGTATCTCGGGTTTTGATGGAAACACCAACAGCAATCAAATACGAATTATTATTTGGAAGTGTGAAAGGAGACCTTTTAAGTGTGCATCCAAGTTTATTGGAGAATTTAAAAGAAATGAATAAAACGAGAAATAAGATTGTTCATTCTGGCTATCAATCTAATAAGTCTAAAGCAGAACTATTTTTAAATACAGTTGCAAAAACTTTAATGATTCTTCATTTTAATATGGAACCAGAAGAGAAGCCTTCATTATAATTATTGGAAAATGATATTTATCAATGTCTAAAAAAATACCGTTTCCTGTATACTATAATGTGGCTAACTGATATTCCTCATAAATTGCATTAGCCAAAAAAAGTACATTTATACCAATAATATTTTCTAATCTGAAAGAGAATAAAGTGGTCACGTATTTTGAAAACCTAGGTAAACTGTTTTATGCCATTGCTGTTTCGGACAAAAAAATAGAATTAGAGGAAATTGAAATTCTAAACCAATATATAGAAGAGTATTGGACAGATTGTGATGCATTAGAAGGAATTGCTGCAACTGACCCAGCTTACCAAATAATAATTACGTTTGAGAAGTTGCAAGAGCAACAAACCAGTAGCACTATTGCTTATAAAGCATTTGAAAACTATTACAACCAAAACAAATCTTTCTTTACTAACAGCGCTAAACATACGATTTTACTTACCGCAGAGGCTATAGCCAAAGCATTTATAGGGAAAAATAAAACAGAATTAGGAATGCTGACAAAACTTAAACTGCTTCTTAAAAACTAATTCAACACAATCTACAAGTTGATTAATATCATTGTTTTTTCTTTAAGTGCAATCTAAATTTGTTACACAATTAAATACAATAGCCATGAAAAGAAAAATTTTAGTCCCAACAGATTTCTCTGAAACCTCTATAAACGCATTTAAGTTCGCAATAAAAATGTTCGAAAAAGAACCTTGCAATTTTTACCTACTGAATGCATTTTCAGTTAAAAATTTCACTTTAGACAATCTCATGGTACCAGAGCCTGGTGAAAAAAATTATGACCATGCCTCTACAAAATCTAAATACAGCCTAGACAAAATATTAAAGGATTTAGACTCAAACTATAAATTTGAAAATCATGCTTACCATACCATTTCAAAGTTTACAACCCCTTTAGAGGCAATCAAATTTGTAATTGAAGAAATGGACATAGAAATGGTAATAATGGGTACTAACGGTGCAAATGAAGCTAAAGACAGAATTTATGGTAGTAATACTGTAATTACCATGGAAAAAATTACCAATTGTCCTGTACTCGCTATTCCATTGCATGCTAAATCGCCACCTAACAAAGAAATAGTGTTTGTAACAGATTTTAAGATTCCATATAAAAAAAGTGAATTACATTATTTAACGGATATAATTCATAAGCGTAACATTTCGCTTCGTATACTTCATGTTAATAATGACATTCCGCTTAACAAAAAACAACAACATAACAAAGAAAGACTTCCAGAGTATCTAGAAGGTATAGACTATTCATTCCACACTGTTAAAGGAAAGGATATAGCAGAAGCTGTGCACCTTTTTGTTGAAAAAAGAAATAGCGATTTGATTGTTTTTATTAATAGAAAAGATAGTCTTCTCAAAAGAATATTTTCTTTCTCTATGGCCAAAGAGTTAGGGTCTTATTCAAAAATACCAGTAATGGCATTACATGATTAACATAGTTAGGCAAAGAAATTTTCCTATATTACTGGTAGTGTATGAGTTACATCGTTTAATCCTCACTTGCTCAAAAAATGTTACTGATAAATATCATTGTAAAAATTTTTAATTAAAAATAGATTTGTATTCACAAAACATGTATTATGAAACGGCGACTACTATTACCAACGGATTTTTCAAAAAATGCTCAAAATGCTATAGATTATGCTATCAGTTTATTTAGAAATGAAGTTTGCGAATTTTATATTTTAAACACCTACAGCGTCGAAGCTTACACTATGGAACTTACTTTAGCTAGAGATTTAGAAGAATCTAAAAAGAAATCAATTACTGGGTTAACTAATATTCTTGAAAGACTATCTGTGACTGATGAGTCTGTCAATCATAAGTTCCATATGGTATCAGAATGTGGTTCTTTAGTGGACATAATGACCGATATAGTAGATAAAAGAGATATAGATATAGTAATTATGGGTACTAAAGGAGCAACAGATTCTAGTATTGATATTTATGGAAGCCAGACAGTACTCGCTATGGAAAAAATAAGAAACTGCCCAGTAATGGCCATCCCATCAAAAGCAAGGTTTAAAGAGATTAAGGAAATTGTTTTCCCTACTAGCTACAGTTTGCATTACAAAAAACACGATTTCCAGATGTTGGTAGATATTGCAAAAATTACCAAAGCAGCCATTAGAGTTTTAAATGTGCTAGATAAAGATGAAGGTCTTGATGAAGACCAACTCAATAATCAAAACCGTTTAAAGGATTATTTTGAAGGGTTAGAGTACTCATTCCATACCTTACATAATGAAAATGTACAGACAGCTGTTAATTCTTTTGTTGAAAGTCGAGATAGTGATATGGTTGTCTTTATAAACAAAAAGCATAACTTTTTTAGAAATCTTTTGTCTAAGACCATGGCAAAAAATCTTGGTTATCATTCCGTTGTTCCTGTTTTGGCATTACATGATTTAAGAAATTAAAAAACAAAGACAGCTTTGTTAGTGTAGACTATAAATTTCATGGTGATAAATCTCGAAGTTGTAATCTAAAAGAAACCATATATTAAAACGAGTAAAAGTGAACTCAAAACTAATTGTATATCCAACTGACTTTTCTGACTGTGCAAAAAATGCATTGGCCTATGTTATAGCTATGGGTAAAGCTCTAAAATGTAAAATAAAAATAGTACATGCTATTGAGATGGGTGGAATTGCAACATCAGAAGAAAACCCAAACATTCTTTTAGAGACAATAACAGTATTAGAGGAGTATGCAGAACAAATGCTAGAAAGGCTAAAAAAAGAAATAGTGTCCTTTGGTCTGGAATGTGATTATGATATTTTACAAGGGAGAACCTTATTTCTTAAAGATTATATGCAGAATTTAAATCCACTTATGATTGTAATGGGTACTATTGGCAAGAATAATCTTGAGAATAAGATATTTGGTAGCCTAGCTGCACAAACCATTCGTAATCCAAAATCGATTGTTTTGGCAATACCAGAAAAGGCGAAATTTAACAATTTATCTGAAATAGTGTTTGCAACAGATTACCATATAAACGATAAAACCTCTATTGAGCTTATCAAAAAAATAACAACATATTTTAAAGCTAGGCTTCGTGTCATTCATATTTGTGAAGACATTAATAGTGTAAAACAGGACCGCCATAATCTTTTAAAATTAGAGAATGAGATTTCAAAAAGCATTAGTTCTAAAAATCTACATTTCGAACTGCTTTTTGGTGAAGATCCAGAAGACAAGTTATTAGAATTTCTAGAAAAATCAAAACCAGATATGCTTTGCTTAATCACTAGACAAAGAAATTTTATTGAACGCATTTTTGATAGAAGTCTAGCAAAAAAAATGGTAAATCATACAAATATTCCAGTACTTGTTTTTTCTCGATTCGATAAAAAGTAGTCTATCCATACAGATTTTAATTCAATGTAGGATGTTATTTATTTAATGCGACAATCAAAATAGTTTAAGTTCTTCAGCATCAGTTTCTCAACTGACCTAGATCATGGTGTACTTATTTTTATTAAAATACTTTTAAGTTCTAAAAAAGTATACTATGAAAATTTTGATACCAACAGATTTTTCGCCTTTGTCAAAAATTGCCATTGAGTATGCAGTGGGATTAAGTAAGGATATTTAATTACACCTTGTATTACTTCACGTTGTAGATACAAACAGACCTGCAATGGCACGCCTTAGTTCAAGAAAACTTGAAGAGGCTATCAAAATGAGTTCTGAACAAGATATGATTGAACTTATTAAAACTATAAAAAAAGAAAATAGCCATAATCCAAAAATAAGTACTAAAATTATTTATGGTGCTTCAATAGAAAAAGAAGTAGAAGCCTTTGCTTTAAAAAACAATATTGATATCATTTGTATTGGCACCAAAGGGGCCAGTGGTTTAAAAAAAGTTATTATAGGAAGCAATGCCGCTGCTATTATCGAAAACAGTAGCATTCCTGTTCTAACAATTCCAGAATATGCAAGATACAGAGGTGTCGATAATATTGTGTATTCAAGTGATCAGGAAAATCTAGATGAAGAGTTTGAAATCATAATACCATTTGCAAAATTAATGAAAGCTTGGATTCATATTCTGCATATTAATGAAGACAATGCCAACTTTGATGAGGATTTTCAAAAACAAGAAAAAAGACTTAGAACTTTGTTTTCATATAAAAAAATAAAGGTTAAAGAACTTAAAGCTACTTCTGTCGTGCAAGGTATCAACCAATATATTGCAGATGTTGATGCAGATATGGTAACTATGTTTACACATCATACCAACTTATTTGAGAAATTATTCAGAAAGAGTGTTACTCAAAACACAGCACTTCAAACCAAGACACCTCTACTTACTTTTCAAAAAGAATAGAATCTATTAAAAAATCCATGATATGACCAATACTAATACATTCAACTTTTTTAATCAAGAAATCTATAAAGTAGGTGGTAAAAATACGTCTTTAGGTGAAGTGTACAATCAACTTAATCCCTTAGGCATTAACACACCAAAAGGATTTGCTTTGGAGTGTAAATCCATAAAAAAGTTACGTGAAGAAATGGGAATCACAGTTGTAAAGCTATTGCTGCTTTTTTGCAGAAGTAATAATATAAAAGTAGGATTATGTGATCAGGCACCAAGCGACATTCCAGCTTTTGCCATGTTTTTGGATTAAGTAGGGATAGTCAGTATTTCCTTTAATCCAGGCCCTATAATTAAAGGTATTAAAAATATTTTGGTAGCCGAAAATCATGAAAACATTAGTTTATGGTCGAGAAGTGATGTAGAAAGGAATAATAACAACAATTAAAAAACAAACCATATGAAAAAAGAATTTGAAGGAAAAGTTGTTCAGGTCACGGGTGGCTCGTTCGGAATCGGCAAAGCTACTGCTGTTGCATTCGCTAAAAGAGGAGCAAAAGTAGCAATTGTGGATTGGGTGGAAGACAACGAAGCGATTAATGCCATCAAGTCAATTGGAGGTGAAGCAGTATTCATTAAATGCGATGTATCAAACACAGAAGATGTAAAGGCAATGATAAAAAAAACAATCTCCACTTTTGGAAGGTTAGATTATGCTTTCAACAACGCAGGCATTGAAGGAAGCAATGGGATTACCCATGAATGCACAGAAGAAAACTGGGACAAAACAATTAATGTTAACCTCAAAGGAATCTGGCTTTGTATGAAATATCAGATTCCCGAAATGCTGAAACAAGGTAAAGGCGTAATTATTAATTGTGCATCTATAGCTGGATTGGTTGGATACCGAGGGCTACCCGCCTATGTAGCTTCCAAGCATGGAATAACAGGATTGACAAAATCAGCAGCTTTAGAATATGCCAAACTCGGAATCAGAGTGAATGCCGTTTGCCCAGGAGCCATAAAAACTCCAATGATTGACAGAATTACAGGAAATAAAAAAGAAGTGGAAGAACAATTTGCAGATATGGAACCTATTGGGCGACTTGGTCAACCTGAAGAAGTTGCCAACTGTGTGCTGTGGCTATGCTCTGATGAAGCATCATTTGTAACCGGCCACGCAATGGCAGTAGATGGCGGTTGGGTGGCTCAATAAATTCAATCTTTGTGATTATGTGCATAAATAATAATGAAAAATGAAAAAGGAACATCACTTACAAGACTATGAATCAGTGCAAGCTAATTTTTCATGGGAAACTATTGCAAAAGAATTAGATGGATTACCTCATAAAAAGGGTTTAAATATCGCATACGAAACTGTTGATCGTCATGCAAAGGGAAAACACAAAAACACAGTAGCAATACGTTTTATACGAAAGGACAATAGTTTTCAGGAGTTCACTTATTCCAAATTAAAAATACAGACTTCTAAATTCGCTAATGTATTACAGCATTTAGGAATAAAGAAAGGAGATCGTGTTTTTTCATTGGCAGGACGAATTCCTGAATTGTATATCACAGCCCTAGGGGCTTTAAAATATACTGCCGTTTTTTGCCCCCTATTTTCTGTTTTTGGTCCTGAACCCATTTTACAAAGAATAAGTAAAGGTAAAGCATCAGTATTGGTTACAACTTCTGCCTTGTTTGAAAAAAAGGTAAAACAATTGCAAGAGCAACTGCCGTTTCTTCGGTTTATCCTTTTAACTGATATAGACGAGCATACTTCAACAAAGATATTGTCCTTTTCCAAACTGATGGACCAAGCCAATGAAGAATTCAGCATACCTCAAACCAATCTAGAAGATGCCGCCTTGCTTCATTTTACCAGTGGTACTACTGGAATGCCAAAAGGTGTTTTACACGTCCATCAAGCAGTACTTACCCATTATATTACAGGGAAATATGTTCTTGATTTTCATCCGGGAGATATATTTTGGTGTACAGCCGACCCTGGTTGGGTAACAGGGACTTCCTACGGTATAATATCTCCTTTGGTCAATGGCGTTACCAGTATTGTTGATGAAGAAGAATTTAACGCAATAAGGTGGTATTCGATTCTTGAAGAACACAAAGTAAATATTTGGTACACGGCACCAACAGCAATAAGGAGACTGATGCGCATGGATATTAATCCGAAGCAAGCGTATGATCTCGAAAATCTGCGACTAATATTGAGTGTGGGAGAACCACTTCAGGCTGAAGAAGTAATTTGGGGTGAAAAAACGTTCGGAATGCCGATTCTCGACAACTGGTGGCAGACAGAGACAGGTGGTATTATGATTGCAAATTACGCAACGATGCAGGTAAAACCAGGTTCTATGGGAAAACCTTTGCCTGGTGTTGAAGTTGCCATTGCAACTATTGATGGTGGAAAACTGAAATTAATTACTGAACCAAATATAGAAGGACATCTTGTTTTAAAAAAAGGATTCCCATCTATGTTTCGGACATACCTGCACGAAGAAGATCGTTATAAAAAATGTTTTATAGGGGATTGGTACCTAAGTGGTGATTTGGCGAAAATAGATGGAGACGGTTATTTCTGGTTCATAGGAAGGGCTGATGACATCATTAAAACATCAGGACACATGGTTGGGCCTTTTGAAGTGGAAAGTACATTAATGAGACATGTTGATGTGTTAGAAGCTGCTGTAATTGGTAAACCTGAACCCACTATTGGAGAATTAGTCAAAGCTTTTATAGTGCTAAAACCAGGCATCGAACCAAACATTACAGTCAAGATGGATATCATGGGGTTTGCCAGAAAAGAAATGGGACCGGCCGTAGCTCCAAAGGAAATAGAATTTATAGAAAGCATACCGAAAACCCGCAGTGGAAAAGTATTGAGAAGATTACTAAAAGCACGTGAACTTGGATTGCCCGAAGGAGACTTATCAACTTTAGAAACAAGTTGATCAGATATTATTATTATTATTATTATTATTAATTGAAAATGAAAAAAATATGAAAGCGGAAGAAGGACAACATCTTTTATATCAAATGCAACTGATTAGAAGATTTGAAGAAAAATCAGCGGAACAATATACCAAAGCAAAAATCAGGGGATTTCTTCACTTGTATATCGGAGAAGAGGCGGTCGCTGTCGGTGTCATTCAAGCATTGACGGATGAGGATAGCATCTTGAGCACTTACCGCGAACATGGACATGCCCTTGCCCGTGGGTTAAGCGCAGAATCTGTGATGGCAGAAATGTATGGCAAGAAAGAAGGTTGCAGCATGGGCAGAGGGGGATCAATGCATTTGTTTGATGCATCAAAACGATTCTATGGAGGGAATGCTATTGTTTCCGGTCATCTTCCTTTAGCTGTGGGAATGGCATTGGCTTTAAAAAAACAAAATAAAAAAAATATCACCTGTTGTTTTTTCGGGGAAGGTGCAGCTGCGGAAGGCGAATTTCATGAATCGATGAATCTGGCAGCTTTGTGGAACGTGCCAGTATTATTTGTTTGTGAAAATAATCTGTATGCGATGGGAACGGCTCTTAAATATACCCATTCAATACTGGAACTGGAAAAGAAGGGAATGGCTTATGGTATCGATTCAGTTGCGGTTGACGGTATGAATTTGATGGCGGTGATAAATGCAGCTAACAAAGCTGTTACAAAGATCAAAAAAACTGGAAAGCCGTATTTTTTAGTATGCAACACCTATCGGTTCAGGGCACATTCAATGTTTGATGCAGAGTTGTACCGTGACAAAAGCGAAGTTGAAGAATGGAAAAAACGTGACCCAATAGCGATTTTCAAAAAATACTTGTTACAGGAAAAATTAACTACTGAACAAGAAATAGCAATCATAGAGGCACGCATTGAATCAGAAGTGCAAAGAGCGGTTGATTTTGCAGAATCAGGAACATTGGAATCCATTGAAGATCTAACAAAATTTGTTTACAGCAAAAAAACAGAATTATGAAAGAAATTACTAAAATAACATACAGAGAAGCATTAAAACAGGGAGTCCGAGAAGCATTGCAAAATGATGAACGCGTATTTCTGATGGGAGAAGATGTGGGTCGCTATGGTGGTGCTTTTGCCGTAAGTAAAGGGTTGCTTCAGGAGTTCGGCGAGGATAAGATTATGGATGTACCACTTTCCGAATCAGGGTTTGTGGGAGCTGGTATTGGCGCCGCTGTGGCAGGAATGAAACCGATTGTTGAAGTAATGACCGTAAATTTCGGCCTACTAGCAATGGATCAGATTGTAAACAATGCAGCAACTTTGTTGCACATGTCCGGTGGACAAATGAATGTACCTGTGGTGATACGAATGGGTTGTGGAATCGGGCGGCAACTTGCCGCACAGCATTCACACAGCTGGGAACCTTTGTTTGCCCATATTCCTGGATTAATTGTCTTATCGGCAGGAACTCATGAAGATGCAAGACACATGCTTGCTAAAGCACTTAAAAGTCCCGATCCGGTGATTGTATTTGAATATACATCCATGCTTAATATCGAAAAAGAAATTCCTGTCAACATTACCCGTGTGGACATTAGTAAAGCAAAAGTGAGAAAGGTGGGCAAAGATATCAGCATAATAACTTATGGTATTGGGGTATATAAATGCATGGATGCCGCAAACGAATTAGCATCGATAGGAATCGATACAGAAGTAGTTGATTTGCGCATTTTACGCCCATTGGATGAAGAAACAATACTTGCCTCTGTAAGCAAAACTCACAAGGCATTAATTGTTGAAGACGCCTGGAAGTCGGTAAGTATATCATCAGAAATAAGTGCACGTATAATGGAAAAAATATTTTATGAATTGGATGCTCCAGTGTTGCGACTCGCTGGTGTAGAAGTACCAATACCATATCCCCTCCATTTAGAAGATGCATCCGTACCACAAAAAAATGACATTATTAATGCTGTTAAAAAAATGTTGAATCATGATTGAATTTGTAATGCCAAGCTTGGGGGCTGATATGGAAGACGGCACGTTGGTAGAATGGCGTAAGAAAAAAGGCGATACGGTAAAACGTGGAGATATCATTGCCGAAGTAGAAACCCAAAAAGGATTGATAGAAATTGAAATATTTGACGAAGCTGTCATTGAAAAATTACTGATAGGGCCTGGCACAAAAGTGCCGGTGGGTAGTCCATTGGCTCTTATTAATCCTATTCACGACAAAGCAGAGACAATTGTTACAACCACTGCAAAAAAAGACTTGATTCATCCAATAATAGAAAAAGAAAAAACTCCTGCATCCCCTACTGTGAGCTCTGATGATAGAATAAAAATTTCGCCTTTGGCCAAACGAATAGCGACTGAAAATAATATTGATACTTCCACCTTGTCGGGAAGCGGAGAAAATGGGGCAATCACCAAAGAAGATGTAGAAAAATCAATCGCAAAAAAACTAAAGGGTGCACTAAGTCAAGAGGCATTAGGCACGACAACCGAAGACGAAACAGCAAGCGCATCCATCTCAATTCGTGCTGCTGTTGCAGCTGCAATGTCAAAATCAAACCGCGAGATACCACATTATTATCTCGAAAAAACCATTGACATGACAAAAGCATTGGTATTGATGAATAAGGCAAATAAGGAGCGTCCTGTAAAACAAAGATTGCTCCCTGCCGCACTGCTCATCAGAGCTGTAGCACTTAGTCTTCAGGAAGTTCCTGAATTGAATGCGTTGTGGGACAACGGATTGCAGATTAGAAGTGATATAAATATTGGTTTTGTTGTTTCATTGCGCAAAGGAGGCATAATAGTCCCTGCAATACCCGCGGCAAATCTAAAAACCATTGATGAGATCATGAGCGCTCTCAACGATATCATTCCGAGAGCCAAAGCACTAAAGTTGCGCAGTTCAGAACTCAGTGATTCTACAATTACCATGACCAGTATCGGTGAAGGGGGAGCTGATAGCGTGTATGGGATTATTTATCCTCCTCAAGTGGCAATTATCGGGTTTGGAAATATTTCAGAACAACCATTTGCAGAAAATGGGATGTTGGGTGTACGCCCCATAGTTCGGGTGACAGTTTCTGCAGACCACCGTGCAACTGACGGGCTTATAGGCAGCCGGTTTCTAACAGCTTTAAATAGACATTTACAGAATCCCGCATCATTATGAAAAAGGAAGAAATTGAAAAAATAATATTTAGCATTTTGAAGCAAATTGCACCTGATACTGAACCATCAGAATTAGCTCTCGATGAAAACATAAAAGAAACACTCGGAATAGATTCTTTTGATTTTTTGCAGTTTATCATCACTTTGGATGAAAAATTAAACCGCGAAATCCCTGAACAGGATTATGGAAAAATTACTACTATGAGTTCATTAATAAACTATTTGACACAAAATATGAAGTAATTCCTTTTGTATAGAAATAGAATCATAAACCAAACAAAAACCTTAATTATGAAAGGATCATTCAAACTTGGAAATATTGCTGGAATAGGCATATTTATTTACTGTAAATTTTTGTTGCCCATCGCTTATATCATTTTTAGCAACTATCGTGCAGGGCATGATACCGAACAAATTGTTTGGTCGATAATTTTCATAGTAAGTATCTTTTTTACTGTATTTCGAGATGAATTAGGTGATGTCTTTACCGCCAAACAGAATATAAAAATAGGATTATGTTGTCAGTCACCAACCGATATTTCAACTTTTACCGTGTTTCGGTTTAAGAAGGAATAAACAGTAGTTCTTTTAATCCAGATACCCTATTTAAAAATATTAAAAATAGAGTCGAAATAGAAAAACAAGAAATCATTCAACGATGAAAGCAATAGAAAAACACGGAATTATTTTAGGCCCTACTGAAAGAGAGTTCGAAAACAATGGCGTATTCAACCCTGGTATCTTACAAGAAGGCGATACTGTGCATATATTATACAGAGCTGTACAAGAAGGCAATTTATCAACAATAGGATACGCAAAGACCAAAGGTCCTCTTAACATAATAGAAAGGCATGAAAAACCTCTAATTGTGCGTGAATTTGACTATGAAAAACATGGTGTAGAAGATCCTAGGATTGCAAAAATTGACGATACCTATTATGTGATTTATACTGCTTATGATGGTGTAAATACGTTAGGTGCTTTAGCTACTTCAAAAGATTTGGTGAATTTTAAAAAACATGGATATATCACACCACAAATTAATTATCAGGAGTATGAAAAGCTTATAAAATGTTGTAATCAAAAAGGTCTAAACCCCAAATATTATCATTTTTACAGACTATTTGCTGAAATTGGTATCGTTAAAGACGAGTTTAGATTATTGAGAGATAAAGATGTTGTCTTATTTCCTAGAAAGATAAATGGAAAATTCGCCATGTTACATCGTATCTGGCCAGGTATTCAAATTGTATATTTTGATAAATGGGAAGATTTAACAAAACCATTCTGGGAGGAATATCTTATGAATCTAACTGATCATATTGTTCTTGATCCAAAAGGTATTTTTGAAGTTGCATATATTGGTGCAGGTGGTCCACCAATAGAAACTGATGATGGTTGGTTGCTTATTTATCATGGTGTTCAGGAAACTGCAAAAGGAAGAACTTACCATGCCAAAGCAGCCTTATTAAATATAGACAAGCCAGAAATTGAATTAGCACGCTTACCCTATCCATTGTTTTCACCAACTAAAGAATGGGAAAAACATGGAAATGTAAATAATGTGGTTTTTCCAACAGGTCATGCCCTGTTTGGAGATGACTTATATGTGTACTATGGAGCGGCAGATAAACATACTGGTGTAGTAAAAATGAGTTTAAGTAAGTTACTGTTAGAATTAAGAAAACAACCTTAAAAATTAAAACTATGAAATTTCTGGAAAGAGGATTAAAAATGCTTTTGGTGAGTTCATACCCGCCAAGAGAATGTGGACTGGCAACTTTTTCAAACGATTTATTAAATGCAGTTAACAATGTTTTTGGTAACACAGTACCTATCGAAATATGTGCTTTACAAAATGAAAAAGACAGCTATCGCTATGGAGAGGAGGTCACACATATTTTAAACACTACTTTGCAAAAAAACTATCGTGAAGTTGCAGAGCAGATTAACGAGCGAGATGATATTGGTTTTGTCTGCATACAGCACGAATTTGGGCTTTTCGGAGGAGACTATGGAAGCCATTTGCTCGCTTTTCTTCTTGCTCTCAATAAACCTGTAGCAACCGTTTTTCATACGGTACTTCCCAAGCCTGATAAAATTAGGAAAAAGGTTGTTAAGAAAATTGCAGAATTATCAGACAAAATAATTGTACTTACTCAAAAATCAAAAGAACTCTTAATTAAAGAATATGAATATTCAGAGGCTAAAATTAAGCTCATTCCTCATGGTACTCATACAGTTCTATGGAGTACCAAACAATCTTTAAAAAATAAGTATGGTTTTCCTAATAATAATGTGCTTTCAACATTTGGCCTTTTAAGTGAAAATAAAAGCATTGAAACCGTTCTATATGCTTTGCCTGAAATCGTAAAAAAACATCCTAATGTTATCTATTTAATAATTGGAAAAACACATCCCGAAATAATAAAAAAGGAAGGCGAGAAATATCGCGAAAAGTTACATAGTATCGTCAATAAATTTCAGTTAAATAAAAATGTAATATTTATCAACGCATACCTTCCATTAGAAGAATTATTGGAATATCTCGCCCTTTCAGATATTTATTTACATCAAAAGACCCTAACCAGGCTGTTAGTGGCACATTAGCTTATGCTATGAGCAGTGGCTGTGCCGTAGTTTCAAATCCTATTCCTCATGCTAGGGAGATTTTAAGCAACCACCTTGGTGTACTCTTAAATGCGTTTGAAGAACCTAAAGAATTTGAAAAAGCTATCCTTCAATTGTTAGATAATAAAGAAGAACAAGTGGCAATGGCAAAACGTGCTTTTTCTTATATGCACAAAACAACATGGGAAAATGTCGCCTTACAATATGGATTGGTTTTTGGAGAGCTTACACATCGTATAGAATACCTTCGGTTTATATCGCCACCACTTAAATTAGATCATATTAAAAAACTAACCACAGATTTTGGAATCATTCAATATTCAGATTTTAATAAGCCAGATCTTAATTCGGGATATACATTAGATGATAATGCAAGAGCACTCATTAATATGGTAATGCACTACCAAAGATTTAAGGACAAAAGTGTCTTAACTATGGCAAGCATTTATTTACAATTTATAGAAGGTATACAGCGCAGTAATGGTTGGTTTGATAATTTTATGAACGATAAAGGACAATTAACGTCAAAAAATAAAAACACCAATCTCGAAGATGCCAATGGCAGAGCTTTATGGAGTTTAGGTTTTGTTATTGGGCACAAAAACATACTACCCTCAAATCTTGTTTTTAAGGCTGAAAATTGCTGGAAAAAAGCTATAAAAAATTTGAATGATATAGCATCACCACGTGCCATCGCTTATGCTATAAAGGGGCTTTATTTCTATCATTCCGTTTATCCCAATGCTCTTATTGAAATGTATATTAACACATTTGCTCAACAGCTTTTAGAACACTTTAATGTGAATTCTGAAGAAGATTGGCATTGGTATGAAGACTATATGACCTATGCAAACAATGTGCTTCCTGAGGCCATGATGTATAGTTATCTAGCTACTAAAAATAATGAATATAAGAAAATTGCCGAAACCTCTTTTGATTTTCTTCTCACGCAATATTTTATGAAGGGACAAATAACCGTAGTTACCAATAGAGGTTGGTTTAAAAAGAAAAATAAACGAAATTTTTACGGAGAACAACCTATAGAGATTGTCACAACGATTATTACGCTAGACCTATTCTATTCTGTAACAGGGAAGAAGAAATACAGAAACCAATTAGAGATTGCTTATAGTTGGTTTTTAGGGAATAATCATCTTAAACAAATTATGTATAACCCTAAAAACGGTGCATCCTATGATGGTCTTGAAGACAATAATATTAACATCAATCAAGGTGCGGAGTCTACCTTATGCTTCATGAAAGCACAAATAATTATAGCAAAATATAATAGCATGCAAAAATCTCAAAAATCTAATACAGATATTGATGAAAAACCACTAAAAAATAAGTTTCCAAAAAGATTAAAAACAAGAAGAACAACTATTAAATCAACTATATAATAATCTTAATAATTCTATAAAATGGATAAAATAACTCAAATAACAGGATTCTATGAAGCACTAGCCCATCTTTTTTATTCGGCTGCTATAGCTGATAAATCTTTTATTAGAAATGAAAAACTAAAAATAATTGAGTTAGTTGAGTCCCATTGGAACACTAAAATTCAAAATACCGAGAGCAAGGAAATTATTTACGAAACACTTAAAGAACTTATTTCCAAAAAGGAATCCTCTGATGGTGCATTTAAAGTTTTTGAAACGTTCTTCAATACAAATAGCAGTTTTTTTACAGCAGAGTTGCGATCTACACTAATAAAAACTGTAAATGGCATTGCCAACGCTAGCGTAAAAAGAAGTAAGGGAGAGTTAATCGTACTAGGACGTTTGCACAATCTATTAAATATAACATCTTAATAACTATGTATGAAAGCGTGATTTCTGATAATAATAAAATCCAATGCACTCTAGATAGAGGCTAGATTCTAGAGTTTATAGTAAACTAGTAGGCTAAATCTAAAAAAATGAAATCAAATACTCAATGGATAATCTCTACTTAAATATTATTGCTTTTATTACCTGTACGCTCATCATACTTATAAGTGGTACAAAGTTTGCAAAATATGGTGATATTTTGGCAGAAATGCTGGGTTGGGGAAAAATGTTTATGGGCATTATACTTATGGCTTCTGTAACCTCAATTCCCGAATTAATGTCTGGTATGAGTTCTGTTCTTATTGTTGATGCACCAAATCTAGCTGTTGGTGATCTCGTTGGTAGTTGTGCATTCAATATTCTTATTATATCTATTATGGATTTTTTTTACAATCCAAAAAAACCATTGACTTCTGTTGCACAACCCGGCCATGTTATAGTTGCAGCATTAAGCATTGTAATGCTGAGCTTTGTTGCCTTAGCGATTATAATGCCAGGGGTTTATGGAAGAATTGGCTGGATAGGAGGCTCTAGTCTTGTATTCTTAACGCTATATTTTATTTCAATCCGGGTACTCTACAAATACGAGAAAAAACATAGATCACATAGTCAGCATATAAGTACAGAAAACTATACTAAGAAAGAAGTTATTCAAAAGTACATCAAAAATGCCTTAATCGTTATGCTAGCGGCAATGGCATTACCCTATTTTGGAGAGCATCTCGCTGCAGCCAGTAATTTAGGTCAAAGCTTTTTTGGAACATTGTTTCTTGCAGGTTCAACATCGTTGCCTGAGATTGTAGTCTCTGTAGCCGCTATTAGAATGGGAACAATAGACCTGGCTATTGGCAACATATTTGGTAGTAATATATTTAATATAGGCATACTAGCACTAGACGATATATTATACTTCAAAGGACCAATATTAATGGATACAAGCCCCAATCATATTGTCCCAATTCTCGGAACTATTATAATTACTGCAATTGGTATTACTGGTATTGTTTTCAAAAGTGAAAGAAAATGGAAACTTGCCATCGATACCGTGCTCATTCTCTTGGTTTTTATTTTAATGATGGTCGTGTTATACTACAGAGTTAATCCCTCAAAATAATGAATTGGCACCTACTACCACTTACGGAGATTTCACAACTATTAAATACTAGTCCATCTGGTATTAACGCAGCAGATGCTGCACAACGACTTGTAGAATATGGTAAAAATGAAATTGAGGATACAAAAAAGAAGACCATCTTAAAAATGTTGTTGCATCAGTTTACGGATTTTATGATTCTTATACTGATTGCAGCGGCCATAATATCTGGTGTTTTAGGAGATGTAATAGACACCATCATTATTCTTATTATTGTTGTACTCAATGCACTCGTTGGCTTTGTGCAAGAATATAGAGCAGAAAAAGCCATGGAAGCATTAAAAAGTATGGCTTCTAGTAATGCACGTGTTATAAGAAATGGCGAGACATTAGACATACCTGCTTCAGAATTGGTACAAGGAGATGTGGTGTCTCTTGAAGCGGGCAATATTCTTCCTGCTGATGTTCGCTTTTTCGAAACCTATCAAGTTAAAGTAGATGAATCTGCACTTACAGGTGAATCTCTTAATGTAGAGAAAAACCCAAATGAACTTCCCGAAAAAGATTATGTATTAGGAGACCGAATAAACATGGGTTTCAAAGGGACATTCATTTCAAAAGGGAGAGCACTTGCCTATGTAATAGCCACAGGAATGGAAACTGAACTTGGTCATATTGCCAAAATGATTCAAACCGAAGAAATAGAAACCCCTTTACAAAAACGATTAAACACATTTGGTAAAAAACTCTCTGTTGTTATACTCATTCTATGTGCTGTAATCTTTGCAATTGGCTGGCTGCGTGGTGAAAGTATTTTAAATATGTTGATACTATCAATTTCCCTTGCCGTTGCAGCAATACCAGAAGCAATGCCAGCTCTTGTGACCATAACACTTGCCTTTGGCGCAAAGCGATTGGCTAAAAACAATGCTCTTATCAGAAAACTTCCTGCTGTTGAAACCTTGGGCTCGGTAACGTATATCTGCTCAGATAAAACAGGCACACTAACATTGAATAAAATGACAGTTGAAGAAGTCTTTGAAACAATGGATGCCGAATCCTTAACCGTTTTTAAAAATAAAAACACACTTCTAAATGCAATAGCTTTAAATAACGATGTTATAAAAGATAAAGATGGCAAATGGCTAGGGGATTCTACCGAAGTAGCATTAGTTCAGTATGCATACGATAAGGATGTTGAAAGAAATCGGCTTGAAAAAACAGTGCCAAGAGTTGCAGAATTACCTTTCGATTCTACTCGAAAGTGCATGACTACCTTTCACAAAACAGATAATGGAATTCTTGCCATAACCAAAGGAGCCGTAGACGTTTTATTAGGAAAACTTGCAGATGAGCAAAAATCACTTGTTTCTGAGTTTGAATATAAGGCTAATAAAATGGATAAAAGAGGATATCGTGTTTTAGGCTATGCCATAAGGCTATTGCCTTCTCTTCCTAAAAGTTTAGATGCTTCTCAAATGGAGAAAGACCTTACCCTTATAGGCTTTGTGGGTATGATAGACCCACCGAGAGAGGAAGCAAAGCGAGCAGTAAAAGAATGTAAAGAAGCAGGTATCATACCTGTTATGATTACGGGTGACCATAAGCTAACAGCTCAGGCTATTGCTAGCCAGTTAGGTATTATTTCTTCTGCTGATGATGAAGTATTAATGGGTTCAGATCTTAATGATATAACAGAAGAAGATTTTGCCAATAGTGTTGAAAAAGTGCGCGTATATGCCAGGGTAAATCCAGAACAAAAGCTAAAAATTGTTAAAGCATTGCAAGATAAAAATCAATATGTTGCCATGACTGGCGATGGTGTCAATGATGCACCTGTACTTAAAAATGCAGACATAGGTGTTGCCATGGGAATTAATGGGACAGAGGTTACCAAAGAAGCCTCGCACATGATTTTATTGGATGATAATTTTGCAACTATCGTTGTAGCAGTAAAACATGGCAGGAAGATATTTGATAATATCCTAAAATTCATTAAATATATAATGACGGGTAATTCAAGTGAAATATGGGCCATATTGCTTGCCCCATTTTTTGGATTGCCAATACCACTTTTGGCCATACATATTCTATGGATAAACCTCGTTACTGATGGCTTACCAGGACTCGCTCTAGCTTCAGAACCTTCAGAGCCCGATATTATGAAACGTCCACCCAGACATCCAAAACAGAGCATCTTTGCAGGTGGTATGGCTGCACATATTCTGTGGGTAGGTTTCTTTATGGGATCAGTAACACTTGGTATGCAAGCGTGGGCGATACATCACGAAAACATCAATTGGCAAACCATGGCTTTTACCGTGCTGTGTTTTAGCCAATTGGGTCATGTTATGGCCATTCGTTCAGAAAAGGAATCCATTTTTAAAATAGGCGTGTTTTCCAACAAGCCAATGCTAGGGGCATTATTAATAACTTTTACTTTTCAACTTATGATAATTTATGTACCGATTTTCAATGATATTTTCAAAACACAACCATTATCTTGGACAGAACTTGGTATTACATTAGCCGTATCGAGTCTTGTTTTTTGGGTTGTGGAATTAGAAAAATGGATTAAAAGATTAAAAGCTGCTAAAGCGTAATGTTGCTATTAATTAAAATACAGTAATGGATAAAACTGAATAGATTCTGCATAAGTAGAAACTGAATATTGTTTAATTTAAGTTAAGAATATGAGGTGTGTATAATTACAGACCTAAAGCTTATTGAAGATTCAACCCAAAACATAAAAAAACAATTCAACCCAAAACATAAAAAAAAACATTTATATCATGGCAATTATAAACAAATTTGAATCAAGCGAACAACGAAATAATCTTGCTCATTTAGCATCCATAATAAATTTAGCAAAAGTTGATGGTACAATAAACGCTGAAGAGCAAGTGGTTATTCAGCGTTTTTTAAAAAAATTAGGAATATCAAAAGATGAATACAAGATGATATTAAAAAATCCTGAACAACACCCAATATTACCTAATAATTCATTTGAAATTAGGCTAGAACTTCTATTTGATTTGTTTAAAATAATCTATGCAGATAACCGTATTGAGACAAAAGAAAAATGTCTTATTCTCAAATATGCTATTGGTTTAGGCTTTAATTCGGTAAAAGCAGAAGAAATAATAGAGAAATCAATTTTGATATTTGAAGGAAAATTGGATTTTGAGGAATATTCTAGTTTAATAAAAAAATAAGGTTTATCATTTTTAAGGGTTTAAGTGTATGTCTGCCTATCCAGTAAACACAATCGCCCTATAGATTAAAAACAATTCTAAGACTGACCCAAGTCATTTCAAAAACTCTAGCTCTACACTAATTTTACATCACACAAATTGTTTAACCTTTTAAATATTAAAATTATGTCACTAGTAAAATTTAGAAACAGAAGACCATGGGGAAACCTTATTACATCAAATTTTTTTGATAATGATGATTTTTTTGGTAAACCATTATTGAGTAATGATCTTTGGAATGCCCAATTAAATGAACCAGCATTAAATATTAAAGAGACCGACGAAGCTTTTGAAGTAGAATTGGCAGCACCTGGGTTTTCTAAAAAAGATTTTGAAGTCACCATTGATGATGGATGCTTAAATATTTCAGCAGAAAATTCGCATTCTGAAGAAGAAAAAGAAGACAACTATACTCGCAAAGAGTTTAGTTATAATTCTTTTGAAAAAAGATTACAACTTCCAGACTCTATTAAAGAGGAGGATGTTAAAGCAAAATATAAAGATGGTGTACTTCGCTTTAACCTCATTAAAAAAGAGGAGGCTAAACTTCACAAGCCAAAGAAAATTGAAATTGCATAAGGTGTAATTTCAATTGATAAATGGTATCAATTAAGATGTTTAGAGATGACCCTCTCACCAAAACTTTATACCAAAAAGTTTTGGTGAGAGGGTTTTTAAATCTTTCACTTTTACTAGTGATTGATTATAATTTAAAATAGTAACTACCATGTCGGACCCTTTTTCTCTTTCCATAAAACCTGTTGTAAGAAATCTAAATAGTGATACTAATTATGGCTTAACTGAAACCGAAGTAAAACAACGCATAAAAAAATTTGGCAAAAATGAGATAGCGACTAAAGGACCTAAAACCAAATGGAAAATACTTATTGACCAATGTAATGACCCAATTATTTTTATTCTAGTTGCCGCCGCAGTTCTTACCTTTCTTTTTAATGACGATTTACCAGAGACTATTGCTATCATTACCGTTATTCTAATTACAGTAGGTATTGGTTTTATAATGGAATTGCAAGGTATTCGTTCGTTGGAAGCACTTCGTAAAATGGGAATTACAGAAAGTACAGTTTTACGTGACGGAAAAGTCAAAACCATAAAATCATCACTATTAGTTCCTGGGGATATTATTTTAATAGAAGCAGGAGATGTTGTTTCAGCAGATGCTCGCCTTATGTCTGTTGATAATTTAGCAATTAAAGAAGCCTCATTAACGGGTGAAAGTAGAGCCATACATAAGCACATAAATCCGTTATCCAAAAACACCCTTTTATCAGATAGGAAAAATATGGTGTTTAAAGGAACCACAGTAGAGCAAGGTTCTGCAAAAGCAATCGTTACAGATACTGGGCAAAACACCCAATTGGGTAAGATTGAGCAAATGGGAAGTACTATTGAAGACCAACGGACACCATTAGAAAAAAAACTGAATGGGCTAAGCAAATGGCTTATATACCTTACCTTAATTTTTGCAATCCTTATTATTTTCACAGGCTATCTAAGAGGTCTAGATATGCTTTTTATCATAGAAACGGCAGTGGCATTAGCTGTTGCAGCCATACCAGAAGGCCTTCCTGTTGTCGCAACCATTGCTTTAGCAAGAGGAATGCTAAAACTTTCTAAACGAAAAGTTATCATTAAAAAAATGGAAGCTGTCGAAACTTTAGGTGCTACAAACATTATTTGCACAGATAAAACAGGTACACTTACCGAAGATAAAATGCAGGTACATACGCTGGTTTTTGAAGATGAAGTGTTAAGCGAAATACATAATAAAGACAGTGTTTACTTTCAGGATATTAAAAAATCAAAAGCTTTTAATACCATGCTAATGACTAGTGTTTTGTGTAACAATGTATTTTTAAATACCGAAGAGATGCGAGGTGACAGCATTGAACTCGCGCTCATTCAATTTGCTGAAAAGCTAAACCTTAATCCAAAAAAAATCAAAGACAATAACCCTGAAGAATTAGAGATTCCGTTTAACACCACTAGTAAGTTGATGGCAACACTAAATACAACTAAAAATGGTTTTGCTGTTCACGTCAAAGGTGCTTTTGAAAGTGTTATAAACCATTGTGATACTATTTTTAAAGGTGGTAAAGCACAAGAATTTAAGAATAAAAAAGAATGGTCTAATCGTATCAATGATTTAGCATCCCAAGGATTAAGAGTATTGGCTTTTGCACATAAAAGTCAAGATGTAAAACCAGAAAAAGAGCAGGTGTTAGCCCAGTTAACTTTCGTTGGGGTTATTGGGTTTTTAGATCCAGCAAGAGAAGATGTAAAAGCTACCATAAAAGTGTTTAAAGAAGCAGGTATAAAGGTTGTAATGATAACGGGAGACCATCCTGAGACAGCAAAAAAAATAGCTAAAGAAATTGGCTTGTTATCTAAAAATGAAGCTTCAAAGACTATAATACATGGAAATGAATTACAATTTGAAGAGGAAACTAATAACATTCTTGAAACGAAAGTACTAAATGCTTCCGTCTTTGCAAGAGTGACACCAGAGCAAAAGTTAAAACTTATAGCACTTTACCAAAAGAATGACAATGTTGTTGGCATGTTTGGTGATGGTATAAACGATATCCCTGCATTGCGCAAGGCGGATATTGGAATTGCCATGGGAATTAGAGGTACACAGGCCGCAAGAGAAGCCGCAGATATTATTCTTAAAAGTGATAAATTCACTGGTATGGAGCTGGCTATCAGCCAAGGACGTGCCGTTTTTGACCATATAAGACAGTTCGTTGTATATCTTTTGTCCTGTAACCTGGCAGAAGTCGTATCGGTTGGATTGGCCGCATTACTCGCTTTACCAGCACCATTATTACCTTTGCAAATTTTATTTTTAAATCTCGTTACAGATATATTTCCTGCATTAGCATTAGGCATGGGAAAAGGCGAAGTGGATATTATGCAGCGTCCACCAAGAAAAGCAAAAGAACCTATTATGACAACCAAACGATGGAAGTCAACCATTATCTTCGGGCTTTGCATAACCGCCGCTGTTGTTGGTATTAATGCCTATGCGCACTTGGCACTTCAACTATCAGATAAAGTCATAAATAATATGGCATTTTATACCCTGGTTGTTGCACAGTTATTAAATGTATTTAATATGGCAGAAAGAAAGGTGTCGTTTTTTAATAATGAAATTGTTAAAAACCCCTGGGTATGGTCTGCTATTATACTATCATTAATAATTACAATAAGCGCCTATTTTATAGGGCCTGTAGCAAAAGCACTTTTTTTAACTAAATTATCGACAGCACAAATAGCTTGGGTCATCTTATTTGGTTTTGGTTCGTTGGTGCTATCACAGATTTTTAAGCGCTTAGGTGGTACGTTTTGATGACGTTTTCTTGAACTTATTTAAACACAAAAAAGAACATTGAATATTAATAGATTCAATGTTCTTTTTCTAATGAAAATTTTAAATGGTAAATGGTGTGAAATTGGTATCAATTGAAACCTTATAAAAAATTACCATCTTCATCAGTTTTAACTCTGATCGTTTCATCGCCATTGGTAAGTTTTAACTTATAGGTTTTTTTAGATTCCCATTTTGGTTCAGAATAACTTACTTTATAGATGTCTTTATCTACAACCCAGTTAGGAAACCGTTCAGCTAAGGCTTCACTCACAGCTAAGGGCAGTTTAACGTTTTTATAACGCTCAATGGTTCTAATTAATTTACCGTCCTTGTCGTAAGCAGCAATGGCATAACCTTTAGGTATGCGAAAAGTTACCGAATAATTATCATAGTCATCACTGTAATACTCTTCTTTAGTAATATCAAACTTTCCAAGTTCTTCCTGTAATTTTTTCACGCTTTTATCAATATCACCATCTACGACTTCATAAATGTATTTGTACTTGATAGGGCGTATTACAACGGTATCGAGTTCGATTACTTGTGCTACTGCTGGAGCGGTTAACGCACAAGCCAATAAAAAAAGAAATGAATTTTTCATAATAATAGATTTTTTATAGTTTATAATATCCAAAGTTAGCGCGTAGTTATGGCTTGTAAAATGACCTACATCATTTCAAAATTGATTAATTGAGCATACTTTTATGTATCTATTTTAAATACACAAAAGATGAAGGACATTAGTATTGAAGAACAATTAAAGGATAAAGGCATTCACAATACATTACTTTTAGAAGCCTTTCAAGATATTCCTGAAGCCTTTTTTTTATCAGAAAACTTACATCCCTATTTTTATGAAGATGTACGGATTGAAAAAGCCATCGAAAAAACAGAGCCTAGAGTTATTGTGGTAGCCAGAATGCTAGAACAATTACAAGTGAAAGAGGAAGAAAACATCCTAATTATTGGCGTGGATTCCGTTTATATTTTGGCTGTACTTTCTAAAATATATAAAGATGTTTATGCGGTTGAAACCTCTGAAACCTACTCAAGTTGGGCATTAGAAGTATTAAAAAATATAGAAGTGACTAACGTGCATATAAAAACAGGTACACTTGAAAGTGGATGGAAATCAAAAGGACCATTTAATGCTATTTTAAGTGCTTCAGAATTCAAAGAAATTCCAGATGCCATAAAGCAACAATTAAAAATCGGTGCAAAATTATTAGCTCCGGTTGGTCCAGATTGGGCACACGTTATGCTCGAAACTATAGAGCGTATTTCTGAAACCGAATACAAAGCAACCGTGCTACGAGATAATTATTTTATTCCAAAGCCAAAACTAATCCCTAAAATTGGAACTGAAATCTATCCAGAAAATGAAATTATAGATGAAATAGGTATTAGTTCAATTCCGTTTAAAACCATTAAAAAATTTCCTATAGATGGATTGTTAGAACGGATTGGTGATGCCAAAGTGGTGCTATTGGGTGAGGCTTCTCATGGCACTTCAGAGTTTTATGCTATGAGACAAGAAGTTACAAAAGCACTTATAGAAAAAAAGGGGTTTAACCTTGTATGTGCTGAAGCAGATTGGTCTGATGCAGAACAAATTAATAATTATGTAAGAAACCAATACCAGTCCCAAGATTGGATGCCTTTTGCACGTTTCCCAGAATGGATGTGGAAAAACAAAGAAGTACTCAGTTTTGTAGAATGGCTTAAAAAACACAATACCAAACACCATAATACCATTGGTTTTTACGGACTCGATTTATACGGATTAGAAAATTCTATCGATTTGGTCATTAACTATCTACAAGATATTGACCCTGATTTGGCAACATTAGCCAAATTGCGCTATTCTTGTATTATGCCCTATATGTCAAATCCTACGGCATACGGAAAACTTGTAAAAAACCAGAAATTAGAAAGTTGTGAGAAAGAAGTGCTAAAAATGTTATTTGATTTGTTGAAAAATAAAAACAAACTTAACCATTCCCAAGCTTATTTTTATGCGTATCAAAATGCCACAGTTGTGGTAGATGCAGAACGGTATTACAAAGCCATGTATTATGGTAGTGCTGAGTCTTGGAATTTACGCGATTTTCACATGTTTTACACCTTAAAATCATTATTGTCGTACTATGGTAAAGACTCAAAAGCCATTGTTTGGGCGCATAATTCTCATATAGGAAATGCTTTGGCAACTGAAATGTATGCTAGAGGTGAAATAAATATTGGGCATTTATGCAAAGAACATTTTGGGTCTAAATCTTATACTATAGGTTTCGGAACCCATACAGGAACCGTTGCTGCCGCTAAAAATTGGGGAGACGCCATGCAAGTAATGCCTATAAACGATTCTTTAGCTGATAGCTATGAGCAGTTGTGCCATAAAACCAACGTTACTAATTTTACATTGCCCTTAAGAGAAGCACATTCAGAAAAAAACTTGAGGGACTTATTAAGTAAACCAAGATTAGAACGTGCCATTGGTGTGGTTTATCGGCCAGAAACAGAACTGATGAGTCATTATTTTAAAGCAGTTTTGCCTTCGCAATTCGATGAGTATATATGGTTTAATAAAACAAAAGCTATAACACCTCTTACAATCAAAACTAAAACGACTAAACTTGCAGATTTTCATCCTTTTGGTTTAATTGATAAATAGTGTTTGTTTGTAATCACTCATTAAATTAAGGCAAACTAAGCGACCGTAACTTTATTCAACAAGGTCTTAACTTCACTGTCATCAACTTGGTCAAAATTTTCATAAAATTGACCAACAGCTCTAAAATTCACAGGTGCAGACAAACAGATGACGTCATCAATAAAAGCTGAGTTTTTTAGTTTTTGCAATGCACTTTGAGATGATACAGGAATAGCTACCACAATTTTTTCTGGTTGTTCGTCGTGTAACATTTGTATGGTAGATATTATGGTATTACCAGTAGCAACACCATCATCCACTATTATTAAGATGTTGTCTTTTAATTCTTGTGGTTTTTTATTTCCGTAGTAATCCTGATAACGCTTGGTAAGCAATGTCCTAATTTTTTTAGTTTCTTCTTCTATATAACTTTTAGAGACTTCTTTAGCGGCCTCACTTAAAACTTGACTTTTTAGGGTTACCGCACCAATGGCGAATTCCTTATGCAGCGGATGCCCTATTTTTTTTGAAAGCACCACCTCTAAAGGTAGGCTTAGTTGTTTTGCAATGATATATCCCATGGGTACACCACCTCTAGGTACAGCTAAAATTATAGCATTCTTGCCTCTATAGGTTTCCAGTTTGTCTGCTAACAAATTAGCGGCTTCAATTCTATCTTTAAAAATCATTTTTTCAAGTATTTGTTAAACCAATTACACGTTAATTGTGCTACAGCCTCTAATTTCCCTGGTTCGGAAAATAAATGAGTGGCACCTTCAACAATTTCAATTTTTTTAATGCCAGAAAGTTTAGCGTAAGCTTTTTTGTTTAAATCGATAACAATACCATCATTACCACCAACAATTAAAAGTGTTGGGCTTTGTATTTTTTCTAAAACGGGTGCTGCTAAATCTGGTCTACCACCTCTAGACACAATAGCTTTTATTTTAGTACCTAAAAATGGTGTAGCCATTAATGCAGAAGCAGCACCAGTACTTGCCCCAAAAAAACCAATAGGTACATATTGCATGTCCTTTTGTTGGCTTATCCATTCGGTAGTTGCCACCAATCTACTAGTAAGTAAATTGATGTTAAATGTATTTTCGTAAATAGTGTCTTCAGCTTCGGTTAATAAATCGAACAATAAGGAAGAAAAGCCTTCCCTTAAAAGTAAATCTGCTACAAAATTATTTCTACTGCTCATTCTACTACTGCCACTTCCGTGGGAAAAAATAACCAAGCCTTTTTCGCTCTCAGCCTTACGAAGTCGACCTTTTAAAGTTGTATTTAGTATTGGGATATTTACGTCTTTATAATTCATAGTTTTAGTTAATTAGTGGTTTTTTGTACACAGGTATTTTGATCACCACATCCACATCTGGCCAAAGTTTAGACTCACCATCTGTACCTTTATGTAGTTCATAACATTCTTTGTTAAGGGTTTTAAGAGCGTCTTCGCCTTTCCAATGGTTGAGGTTTAAATTCGTGAACAACCGTATGGAATCGATTTCAATTGTATATGTAAAAGGAATTTTTTTAGAGCGACGGTTCATTTTTAAATCTATAAGGCCTTCATTTTCTTTCGCTTTTGTAATAGTGCCAATTATTTCTGAAGTGTTAAACGCTTTAAAAAAGTAAGTGTCTAATTTAAAATCCCGTATCGCATTGTTAGAGTTTACAGAAGCTGTGGTTATGGATAGTTTCGCTTTGTTTAAAATTTCTTCTACGGTACCATAGGTGTTTTTAGTGTCTAAAGTGTAGGTGTCAAATGTGCCGGAAACACCTAATTTGCTAGTGAATTTATAAGCGGTCCATAAAATGGATAATCCTGAGGTATCAATGGTGAATTTCTGTAATTCTGAATATTTGTTTTGGCTAGAGGTTTTGTCCGATGGTTTTTTCTCAGAATTGTTGCAAGACATCATTACACAAAGAAGAAGAAAGGACATCAGATATTTCAAAAGTTGTTTCATTTTAGTAAGATTATTTCTTGTAGTATTTCCATTTTTATTGGTCTAAAAACATGTTTCTTTTTCTTTATGGTTATGCTAATAGCTTAAAATATTATCGTGTCCAAGGATGGGGTAACCTATCATTTCAAGGACGTGTTTTGCATGTTCAAAATCATGTTTTGTAAAAAAGTCAAAGCTTACAGTTTCCTCTTCTAAGTTAACTTCGACGTCGCTAATATTTTGTAATTCTGTAAGTTTGTTTGTGATTTTTTTTGCACAAGCGTCACAGATGAGATTTTGTATGTGTACTGTTTTTCTCATAGTTGTAACGCTAACCGCTTTTGTTCTTTAGTATATATAGTGTTATTTGATAATGCTTTATTCATGGTTTCATATCCTATTTTATAAATCATATCAAGATTTTTTTTATCGAACAAGCCATAATGTGCCAAGTTTTTGGGTGCAATTATGATATTGAAATCGTCAAATTTCTTTTCATCACTTTTGGATATTCTAATGTTTATAGCACGTTCAATTACATTATAAAAGTGTTTTAATTCGTTGTTTGTGGCAGTTTCAAAAAAGTTTAAATAAACACCAATTAAAGTGTCGCAATCTTTTTTAATAAGTTCCACAGGGAAATTATTAAGTACACCACCATCTATATACAACTTATCTTTAATTTTAACGGGCGAAAACAAACCGGGAAAAGCAGAAGAAGCTAAAAGGGGTTTTATAAGTTCACCATCACTAAAAATTTGAAGTACACCATCGGTAATATTGGTGGTGGTAATGAATAGTTTTTTTTTGAGAACATTAAAATTATCATCGGGAAATTTTTTCTTGAAGAAATTATAGTACTTCTCAGTATCGATAAAACCAGGTTGGTTGAGTGCATATTTTTTATAATCTAATAATTGTATGGCTTTAAAAAATTGCAACATCTCATCACAATTATAGCCATGGGCGTATAATCCACCTACAATAGCACCAGCACTTGTGCCTGCTATATATGTTGGGTAAATGTTATGCTCTTCTAAGGCTTTTATCGCACCAATATGTGCTGCACATCGCATACCACCACCAGAAAGTACTAAGCCTATATTCATTTTGTCTTTAAATTATAAGACTAAAATTATGGCTTTGGATATGATTCTGAAATGACCCTCGTCATTTGATTAAGAAGGGCACTGATTAAAGTTTAATCTTTTATAAAAGACCTAAGTATAGCTAAAAAGACGATTTTTTTTGTTTTAAACACTAATTATTTTAGGTCTTTATGGAAACTGATCTAAGTCAATTAGACTGATTTATATCATTTTACATCGTCTTCTAAGTGATTAGCTTTATGAATGGAAACTTTTTTTTCGCAATTAGGTCACGGGTGTTTGACTTAATACTTTAGTAAGCTTTGTTATATGCATCCTTAATTGGTTTAACGGAACAAATAGACAGCGTAATTTTTAGTCACTAATACAGATTCTGATAGTGAAGAGCTTAGTGCCATATTTAGTACAAAAAATATAAATGACATTTGGGATTTTAGATGGGTATTGAGATAAACAACTCATAGCATTTATACAAGAGCAGTTCCCAGAACCGTTGCCAAAAATAAGACGAGAGCCAGGTTTGAATTAAAAGCATTTTATAACCAACTAAGTACAGTAATTATATGATAGGTAGTCTACAAAACGAGGGCCTTTTTCAAAGTATATTTCAATCTACAGCAGAAGGTATTTTTGTTGTGAATAAAGAGGGTACTATTTTAATGGCAAATCCGGCTTGTAAAAACCTATTAGACTATAATCCTGATGATTTATTAGGAAAAAATATAGAAGGTCTTTTTTTAGAAAAAGATAGCAAAGACATTAAAAGTCATCTCACAAATATTCAAAATCAAACGTTTTATGGGCTCTTTTATGTTCTGGGAATTAAAAAAGACAATTCCCAAATTAGTTTAGAAATCAGACTGAATTCTATAGAGATTAATAATAAAAATGTAGGTATCATTTTTTTGAGGGACGCAAGTAATCATCAAGAGAATTTACTAAAAATTAAACAAACCAATAAAGCTCTTTTAGAAAGTAATCGAAAATTTGAAACCTTAATTGATAGCCTTCAAGGTATTGTATATCGTTGCAAAAATGATAGAGATTGGACGATGGAATACATTAGCAAAGGTTGCGAGCCAATTACAGGTTACAATGCTGAATCATTTTTAGACGGAACTGTGCATTTTTCGCACATCACCTTTAAAGAAGACCAGGAACAGGTTTGGAATGACACTCAAAAAGGAGTCAATGACAAAAAGCCTTTTACCCTAAACTACAGGATTAGGGATAAGAAGGGCACGGTTAGGTATATGCAAGAGCTAGGACAAGGTGTTTTTGACAATAATGGCAATTTAGAGGCTATAGAGGGTTTTATATCAGATGTAACTTCACAAAAAAATACGGAGTTAACTTTAAAAGCCAGTGAAACTAAAATTAAAGCTTTATTGGAAGCCATTCCAGATATGATGTTTATTCAAGATTACAATGGCAAATACCTTGATTTTTATGCACCATTAAAACAAAAACAGATTACACTACCAGAAACTATTATTGGCAAAAACATGATAGATATCTTACCACCAGAAACATGCAAAAAAATAAAAAAGGCACAAGAAAAAACGATTGTAAATAGGCAAATGCAATTGATAGAATACAAAATAGAAACAAGAGGTAAAACAGCCCAATATGAAGCTAGAATTGTGCCGTTAAACAATCATAGTATCCTTTCTATTGTTAGGGATATTAGCAAAGCCAAAGCTCAAGAAGCCCTGTTGAAAATTAAGGATAATGCATTAGCTTCTGCTGTTAATGGTATTATAATTTCAGAGGCACAGCAACCAATAACACCTATTATTTATTGTAATGCTGCATTTGAGAAAATAACGGGCTATAAAAAAGAAGAGGTCTATGGAAAAAACTGTAATTTTTTGCAAAGTGATGATTGCAATCAAAGCGAAATTAACATTATGAAAAATGCCATTGCAAATGGTGACCCTTGTAAAGTCACACTGCGGAATTATAAAAAAGATGGGACCTTATTTTGGAATGAAATAGCCATAACACCTATACGCAACCATAAGAATGAATTAACGCATTTTATTGGTGTGCAAAATGATGTGTCTGCTCGGATAAAAGAAGAACATCTTAGAAACCAAATTAGGAATATCCTAGAACTCATAACACAAGATAAACCCTTAAAAACTATTGGCAACACCATTATAGAAACTGTAGAAACTCATTTTACAGATTGTATCGCTTCAATTTTAGTGCTTAATAAAGAACAAAAAACGCTTTATGATTTGGTTTTACCTAATGTACCAAAGGATTTTATTAAACTTTTAGAAGGACTTGCAATTGGGCCGAAAGCAGGATCTTGTGGTGCCGCTGTTTTTTTTAAAAATGAAATTATTGTATCTAATATTCAAACCAATATACTTTGGGAGGATTATAAGGACATTAGAGAATCCGCTTTTAAAAATAAGATAAAAGCCTGTTGGTCATTTCCTATTCTATCTTCTGCCAAGCAAGCTTTGGGTGTACTAGCTATTTATTGTAAACACTCAAGAAAGCCTTTGCCTTCAGAAAAAGAAATAATTTTGGATATGACGCATTTGGCAAGTGTGGCCATACAAAAGTACAGCACCACAATAGAATTAAAGAAAAACAAAACTGCACTAGAAAAATACACACAGAAATTAGAAGAGATTGTAGAAGAGCGCACACAAGAAGTGATGGCGACCGTACAGAACTTAGTTGCTACAAATCTTAATCTCCAAGACCAAATACGTATCACCAAACAAGCAGAAGATGAAGCTATTAAAAGCAAAACGCTTACGGCTGAAATAGCAAAAAATTTCCCAAAGGGTTTTATTGCCGTTATGAGTAAAGATTTAAAATTAGTTTTGGCTGAAGGTGAAGCCCTGGAGTCATTAGGATTAAGACCACTTCTTTTTGAAGGAATGATGCTAGATGATGTTTCTGTTTTTGAAGAAGCACGAAAAATAAGAATAAAAGATGATATTTTTAAAACACTTTCTGGACAACATCTCTCTTTTGAAATTGAATATAAAAACAGATACTTCGCAGTAAACACGGCACCTTTGTTTGATGAAAATAATGAAATATTGTATGCTCTAATGGTTTACAACGATATTACAGAACAAAAAGAAAATGAATTTAGTATACAAAATGCCTTAAAAAAAGAGCAAGAACTGAATGAATTAAAATCGCGCTTCGTGTCTATGGCATCCCATGAGTTTAGAACACCATTGAGTGCCATACTGACTTCTGCAATTTTAATAGGCAAGCAAAATGAACATGGAAAGGAACATAAGCGAGAAAAGTATGTGGCTCAAATTGAAAATAATGTAAATCACCTTATCACTATTTTAAACGATTTTCTGTCATTAAGTAAATTAGAAGAAGGTAAAACGAAAGCAGTAAACGACCAATTTGAACTTATTCATTTTGTCAAAATTTTGATTAATGAAAGTAAAGTAAGTTTAAAAAAAGACCAGCATATCAGTTTTAAGACTAGCCTAGAGCAATTATTTGTAAAGCTGGATGCCAAGTTGCTTCGTCATATCATTATAAATCTTTTAACCAATGCCTCAAAATATGCCCCAGAAAATACCATTATAAATTTCAAATTAACAAAAAACCATAACAAGGTGTTGATACAGATTACAGACCAAGGTATTGGTATCCCTGAAGATGAACAGCAACAATTATTCGACCGTTTTTTTAGAGCAAAAAATGCTGTAAATATAGAAGGAACTGGTTTAGGCTTAAACATAGCGAAGCACTATACCGAACTCATGGGCGGGACTATTGGTTTTGAAAGTAAGCTCAATAATGGTGCTACCTTTTGGATTGAAATCCCAATAGACAATAACTGATAAAGTTTCCAATAAATTGGGAAATAATAACATAATTTTATTATGAAAAAAGTACTAATTATAGAAGATAATCCAGATGTTCGTGAGAATACAGCAGATATTCTAGAGCTAGCAGGTTATGAAACAGCTACAGCCGAAAACGGGAAGATAGGTGTTGAAAAAGTAAAACAACTGCTTCCAGATATTATTGTGTGCGATATTATGATGCCAGAACTAGATGGTTATGGAGTTTTACAAGATTTAAACAAAAATCCCATAACAGCTAGTATTCCATTTATTTTTCTCACAGCCAAAACAGAAAAAATCGATATGCGAAAAGGTATGAATCTAGGTGCCGATGATTATTTAGCCAAACCCTTTACGGAAAACGAATTGTTAGATGCGATAAATAGTCGTTTGAAAAAACACGATTTTTTAAAACAAGAATACTCTAAAAACATTGAGGGCCTGACGCAATTTATTGAAGCAGCATCAAATTATTTGGATATAGACCAATTATCTAAAAATTATGTCGCGCAAAAATTTAATAAAAGAACGGTACTCTATAGAGAGGGTAATATTGCCAATAGTTTGTATTTTATACAAAGTGGTGCTGTAAAGACTTATAAAACCACCGAAAAAGGAAAAGAATTTGTAACCGGCTTGAATGGTTCTGGTCATTTTGTTGGTCAGTTGTCACTGTTATCAGATCATGCAAGCTATATAGAATCTGCTGCCATAATAGAGGATGCAGAACTTTATGAAATTCCGAAATCAGATCTTACAACTCTTTTGCATACAAACAAAGATGTTGCCAATAAATTTGTGAGTCTAATCTCTAATAATTTGGTAGAGGTACAAGACCACATGGTTAATATAGCGTTTGGAACAGTTAGACAACGTGTGGCAAAAGCCTTATTAGATATAGATAAGCAACATATTTTACTCAATAACGAAGACCAAGGTATAGGTATTGCTCGAGAAGATTTTGCAGGTCTTATTGGTACTGCTACAGAAACAGCCATTCGGATGCTCACCGAATTTAAGGATGAAGGCCTAATAACCATTGGTAACGCCAGAAAAATAGTCATAGAAGATAAAGAGGCCCTAGAAGATATTGTATTGTTTGGATAAACTTAAATGTTATGGCGCAAATTGAACCAAAAGTAATTCGGCAGATTTTTGTTCTACTATTAATTATACTCACTGGTAGTTTGATTTTTTGTGAAATAATTCCATATTTAACAGGAGTCTTAGGTGCAATTACATTTTATATTTTACTGAAAAATATAATGAAAAAAATGGTATCACAGTATCATTGGAGACCCTCATTGGCGGCTGCAACATTAATGCTAGGTTCTTTTGTTGTTATTCTAATGCCGCTTATAGGTTTTGGGGTAATGTTAGGTAATAAAATTTCAGATACAGTTCGTAATAGTGAAAAAGTAATTAATGCTTTCAAAGACCTCATACAAAATCTGGAAACCAAAACAGGTATTGATATTAATTCTCAAATAGATACAAAAGCAGTTACCACTTTTTTGTCAGAGCGTATACAGAATATGGCAGGCAACACATTTAATCTATTTATTGCCATAGGTATTATGTATTTTTTACTCTATTATATGCTAGTTAATCGTAAAAAATTAAGACAATCTTTGAGCGAATATATTCCAATGAGTTCAACGAATATTGCCAACATTGCTGCAGAAGTACAATCTATGGTGAAATCTAATACAATCGGTATTCCTTTAGTAGCCTTGGTACAAGGGTGTGTTGCCCTTATCGGGTTTTTAATATTTGATATTGATGCCCCATTTTTTTGGTTTGCCATAACAACCATTGGTTCCTTAATTCCTTTTGTTGGTATATCGGTAGGTATTGTACCTGTATTTTTATTAGCGTTGTCTTATGGCAATACGTTTCAAGCTTGGGGAATTTTAATTTATGGTACTGTCATAGTAGGCGCTACAGACAATCTTTTTAGGTTATACATTCTCAAAAAGCTCGATAATGTACATCCATTAATTACACTTTTTGGCGTAATCATTGGTATTCCTTTATTTGGATTTATAGGTGTGATTTTCGGCCCTTTATTAGTTAGTGTTTTTATGGCTTTGGTTAAAATTTATAAGACGGAATATGGTAATTCACTTCACACTTAATAACACTTAATTTTGAGAAATAACTACTCATCATTTTCTTAATAATTAAGACCTCAAAGACTTTTGAAACCTGTGAGGTCTTAGCAACGCCTTAGTATTGTAAGTAATGGTTCGGTGTATGGTTAGTTGCGTGGTTAGGCAACTAATTTAGTAAATAAATCACAGACCTGCCTGCCGGCAGGCAGGTAGAATATTCTGCAGGACACGAGCGAAGCGAACTGGTGAAGCAATGTTCGTAAGTCGGCAGTGACCTAGCAATTAATTATACAGGGTGTTGTGTGCAGTTTATCTTTTTTATCTCGATAACTTTAATTTATTTTTCGCGACTTCAAAAAGATTGCGAAGAAAGTGAGTATAGAGGCAGTTAAGTCGCAAAAAACACTTGTAAACATTAAGTAGGAAACATAAAGGATATTCCTATGATCTAGGAATGCAAAAGCACCATCCAAATACATTAATCCAAATATTATAATAAGAATCCCAATGACTATGTATCCTGTTTTTCTTTTTTCGGTATTATTTCTAATTTTTTTTAATTTAAATGTGTACCAAATAATTAATAGTAGACGCATAATAATTGCTAAAGATATTCCAATAACAGCGCCTATATTTTTTTCGTTTTGTAAAGTTTTAGTGTAAACTCCAGGAATTATTATTATCATCAATAGTATAGAAAGTAATAACATTCCAGCTGCGATAATTAAAACTCTTTCTTTTGTCTGAATTATTTTCATATCGTTGGTATTAATTTACTGTTCGCATGAGAGTTTGGTAATAATTGCACACAACAAAAGACTATCTTTAACTATGAGAAATACGTTACATTTTTAGTGTACGTTATACGCCTGAGATAAAGAACTAAAAATCTATAGGCCATAGCTAAAACACCCAAGAAAACCGATTTAAAAGTAGATTGATAAGCTTTTCTTGAAGAATATTACCAATTTCTAACCCAATGTTTTTAGGGTAAAGCAAATGTTTTGCTTTATGGTAATTATAAGCCAACTGCTCTTTTTCTATGGCTTTTTTTAGCTTTAGTATGTTGAGCTGTTTATCTATCTCTTCAAAAGAACTGTAGTGTTTTGGTGTCATGATCTATCAAAATAATATATTGAAAAAAACGAGATAATAGGTTTGTTTATTTTTTTCCGAAGTGCATACATGAGTAATGCCAAAAGCATAAAAAAAGCACTTACAATTGCAAATCCGTACCAAGTATTACCCAATACTTGCCCTAATGCATAAGATACTGCGATAGACATCACAAATAAGGCTAGTAACAACATTGATCCTACCAATGCGGTTTGGAAAAAAATGGTTACCAGCCTCATAAGTATTTTAAATACTTTTAACTCTAGATACGATTCGCTATATTTTAAATAAGAACGTGCATCAGTATCTGCCTCTACAATCGTCTCTTTAAATTGGTCAAAAGCCATAAGTTTTTTTTAGTGCCTGATTGCAAACAGACTATTTATGCAGTTGTGCGTTTTTCTTTTTAAGATCTTCTAGTTTAGCCTCTAAAGATGAAATAATATCTTCTGCTTTATAGCTCATACTAGACACGGTTTCATCTAATTTCTTGTCAAAAGCTTCCTTTTTTTCGTGAGCTGTTTTAGTAAGTTCGTCCTTTGCATGTTTTAATCGATCCGAAATATCGTGCGTTGTATCTGCTACAGTATGCTTTATTTTTTCTCGAGTTTCGCTACCTTTATAGGGCGCAAATAAAATACCGAGTCCTGTGCCAATGGCTGCGCCTGTTAAAAACGATATAAATAGATTTCCATTATTATTTTCCATGATACTTATTATTTTAATTATTATTAATGCTATTTTGTAAAAGTAAATGGGGATTACCTTTTACAAAATGATGTAGATCAGTTGGTTACATTTTATAGATGACTTTAACCAACGCATTACAATCAAAGCGTTTTTTGTAGAGATTGAACTGTGTCATTTACAATGGGTATTCACTGACTTATCTTAGATTTGGTATTATACCAAATGTTTTATTAGAATGATGTCAAGTACGCACAGCACAAAGCAAAAACAAGTTTGTTTTAAAACCTACAAAGAGCTAGAGCAATTAGAAAATGCCTTAAAACATTTAAAGGAGGAGAATACACCTCAAATTCAGGTTTCTGTTCTTGGAAAAGTATCTCAATTTCACAGCGATAGGGACATTGAATCTTTTCAGGATACAACTATTATGAAGTCATATTGGAAAGACCTCTCGGGTAAGTCCGTAAATTTTGGAATTTTTTATAATCCAGAAAGCGGATCTGTTTTTATTGTAGGATCTTTAGCGACTATATTTCTTCACAAGATAAACGAGAAGTCATTGGCCACATTATCGTCTTGACCTTATGGGATTTTTAGAGGAATAGGTGTAACTGAAACAAAGGCGACAAACTATCTCAAACTTTTAAATTGTGGTCATTATTTGTTGATTTTGAGAGGCAATGAAGATAAAATACGTTCTCTAGAAACTTTGATAAATGAAGCAACCTCTTAAAATATCTTATATCCGCTTCTAATTGTAGTATTAATTTACTAGCTGACCGAGATCATTTACTGGCTATACTTTTGTCATAGTATAACAATTGGATCGAATCCAATCTAAAAACTTTAAAACATGATAATTATGAAAACTTTAATTTTAGTAGTGTTTGTTATTTTTGCATACACAAATGTAAATGCACAAGATGATGATTTTGGAAATCAAACCTCTGAAGGCAAATGGTTAGTTGAAGCCAATACTGGAAATGCTTTGTTAGGTACCACAGGTATTTACTTCTCTACAAGTGATGGATCCTCATCTTACAATATTGGTTTGGATGGTGGGTATTTTATTATGGATGATTTAGCCATTAAAGCAGGTTTAGGCTATGGAGGTTTTAGTCCTGATGAAGGAGACTCTGTGAGTAGTTTTTCTTATCGTTTAGGTGCAAAGTATTATATTATGGGTAACATTCCTGTTACGTTAGATGCAACTGGTGCTTCGGGCAATGGCGCAGAAAATGGTGCAGGAGAAACACCACTATGGCTAGGTTTAGGCGCGGGATATGCGTGGTTTGTATCAGATTCGGTTTCTATAGAGCCTGGTTTAAGATATAATTTATCCTTAAATGAAGATTTTACAGATGAAGGTGTATTGCAGATTAATATTGGTTTTGCATTGCACTTCTAATAAAAAATAACGCATAAAAAAGCCGAAGCGAACACTTCGGTTTTTTTGTGCGTTAATTCTAAACAAAATAATAGAACATGTAGATTATCTCTATACCTATGAAAAACAAGTGATAAGATAATCACCTAAAAGATAATAAAACAAAAACGGGAAGCCTTGGCTTCCCGTTTTCTAATGAAGTGACTAATTTTATTTAAACTTCCAACCAAAATATTCTTTTTCTTACATTGGAATACTTCAGTTCAAATAAAAATAACTTCAATCGCTTCATATCGGTGTCACTTGCTTTACAGCAGTTAATAACCAATATTTTAAAATAATCTGGGACAACTAAATGTCCCAGATTACTGGTGAAAACTGTTCTTTACAATCTTAAGCTGATTTTGCATACGCTTCATTACAAAGTCAACACAAAAAGCTTAAAGCTTTCAAGCACAGTTTTACACCTAAGATTCTTCCGTACATCTACGGTAAAAACCTATATTTTTATATTTTCAAAGAACTTACTTATTAATTATACTGCTAATTTACAATGGTTTCTGGCATTGAGAAATGACCCAAGTCAGTAGTACCAATTTTTTAGCATTTTTTAAAATAGAAACTGGAAGCCGAAACTTCCAGTTTCCTGTTGAGACGATTCATTTTATCTGTACGTTCAACCAACCCATCAAAACTTCCATTTCTGGAATTTTTTAAAAGACCAATTTTTGTATAACAAATTCAATCGTTCCAAATTGGTTTCGCTTGCTTTACAGCAATAGAGAACCAATATTTTAAATAATCCGGGACATTTTATCGTCCCAGATTACTGGTGCAAAATATTCTTTACTAGCTTAATATGGTACGCATACACTTCTTTACAAAGCCAATGCGGTACGCTTATAGTTTTCAAGCACAGTTTTGCGACCCAAGGTTATTGATGCATTGCTACGTCAAAACCTTATACTTTTATGTTTTCAAAGAACTATCTTGTTAATTATACTGCTAATTTACAATAGCTTTTTAGAGTATCAACTGACCTGGATCAGTCTGAGTATTTTTTTTCTAAAATAGAAACTGGAAGTCGAAACTTCCAGTTTCCTTATTAAGCAACTAACACTTTATATCTCAAATTAATTTATTTAAACCATCAATTCCTGAAAAGTATAAGGGTCAATTAATGTTTTGATAAACAATGTTAATCACTTTAATCAACAGAAATTGATTAATAGCATCTTAATAGTTTTTGAATTTCAAAGAACACTTATCATTTTTTAATAGGGCTAATATACACCAGTTTTTAAAGTAGTGACATGACCCAAGTCAGTTGGGTCAATTTTAATATTTTCTAATTATTGACACAGGTCATTTAGATGTTAATAATAGAGTTACATATTTATAACTCAATAATAAGCAACATCTATGCACTAAAATTTAAATAATTATGACTATGGCTATTTCAAACCTAAAAGAAAATTTAATACTTGATACAAACTTGGATACCTTACATTATGAAAGCCAACAGTGGTTAGCTACTGTTACTTTTTTGGATAATGAAATTATGTCCTTCAAAGATTTGTTAAAGAATAAAAGTTCTGTAAAGAAAAACAAACATGACTATTTAAACACATTAAAAACTCTGGAAAAAATCCATTTAGATTTTCTTAAAGGTCTTAAAGACGATGTGATACAATATGAAAGACTATTTCCAAATAAGGAGAAAAATGAAAAACAATTAGCTAATGTGGAATACAGAAAAAAACATCAACAGCTCAAAAAAAGAATAGAAACATGGACGCATAATTGTAATATATTAAAAAAAATAGTTTTTGATTATGCAGAATAGCTTTAACACTAGATTTAGCTATTGGTACTATAAATATATGTTGGACAATGGGAAATTAAGACCTTGAAATCTTAAGTTAATTTATAGTGTTAAGCCTATTCATTTAGGATTAGGTGTTTATTGGTAAAGACAGCGTAAACGTAGTTCCCTTTCCTAATTCACTTTTAAAAGTAATATCGCCTTCCAGTAAATTGACATAATGTTTTACAATACTTAGACCAAGCCCAGTTCCTTGAATATTAACCACATTCTTTGCTCTAAAGAATTTAGTAAAAAGTAGTTTTTGCTCGTCTTCTGGGATGCCAATTCCTTTATCAATAAAATCAAAATATACCATATCACCCTCAACTTTTGTATTAATAAAGATATCAGTATCTGAGTATTTTATGGCATTAGAAATAAGGTTTATAAAAATATTATGTAATATTTTTTTATCCATTACAACTTTTGAACTGCCTTTATATTGTATATGAATTTGCTGTTTTTCTTTTAAGGACCATCTAACCTCTTCCAATATTTCTTTGCTAAACAATTTTAAGTCAAAAGCGTCTTTGCATGCGGTCACTATACCTCGGTCTAATTTATCTATAGAAAGAAAATCTTCTAAAATATTGGTGAGTTGTTTAACTGAGGATTTGATGCGTTCAATATGTCGCGATTGCTTATCGAACTGTTTAAGATCGTTATATTTTTCCATTAAAATAGCAGAAGACATCACACTTGTTAATGGTGTACGAAATTCATGGGATGCCATAGACACAAAGGCTGTTTTCATTTCATTAACCATTTTCTCGTTGCGTAAGGCCTCAGTTAGTTCTTTGGTTCTTTCTTCTACTATCACTTCTAGGTCTTCGGTATATTGTTGTTTGCGCAGTTCTATTTTTTTCTGTTCGGTAATATCTTCTCCTGCCATTATAGTACCTAAGAACCTACCTCTATTGTCTCTTAAGACGCTGTTGCTCCATGACATAGTAATTTCCTCACTGGATTTCCCTCTTAACTTACACTGAAAATTTTTAGGATATATTGTAAGATTTTCATCTAAACTATTTTTTTCTTCTTCAAAAAAATTGTTACCAATATCACAAATAAATCCTTTAAACCAACGCTTGCCAATTATGTCTTCAGAACTATGCCCTGACAATTCACAGCCTTTTTTATTAACAATAACGACCTTATCGTCAGCATCGAGCAATAAGAACACAACTGGTGTCAAATCTAGATATTGCTGTATTTTATCTTTTTCCTTTTTTAAGGCCTCATGCTCAAGCACCAATGCTTCGGCTTCTTTAAAAGCAGTGATATTTTGAAGTGCTATTCGGCATAAAGGATTAGAACTGTCTTTATTAGTAGTGACAATACCTTGAAGCGATGCTGTGAAAAAGGTACTGTTATTATGTTTCATTTGAAGTTCAAAACTAGGTAGTTCACCTGTTTTAAAAGCTTCTTGTAATTTTAAAAACAACGTTCGAGATTCTCCAATGGCCATATATACTGAAAGTGGTTTACCTTTTATTGTTGCTCTTTTTAGACCCAGAAGATCACAGGCAGTAAGATTAATATTAACAATCACTCCCTTTTTATCTAACACTAAATAACCTAATGGCGCAAAATCAAACAAATCTGTATATTGATCACGAGCTTCTTCAAGACGGTGTTGGGTTTCACGCAATTCTTCATTTTGCATCTCAAGCTCAATTTGGTGCACTTCAAGTTCGTGCAGTAAGGTTTTAGCTTTGTCCAACGTAATGTCTTTAAGCAAATCTTGGTTTTTTTTAATCCGAGTTTCTGCTTTTTGTCTTAATTGGTTATATGTAGATTTATCAAGAGCCATTTGTTTTTTTGTTGATTTCTTCTAATTGCTTTTCGGCTTGAGTAAGTTCTGTTACATCTGTTGACGAACATGCTATTCCTGTAATTTTTGAATCTAAAATAATAGGCCTCACTGTAAGGTCGTAAAATCGAGTTTTTTCCCTTATGGTTAAACTAATAACATCGCGAGATGGCTTTTTTGTTTTGAGCACTTTCTTTTTTATCGTCTCTAATTTTTTAGCATCTTCTTTTGAGTAAAAATCTTTGTCGGTTTTCCCTATCATTGTGCTCGATTGAAAATCTGTTCCTTGGAAAAATGCACTTGTGTAAACAAGTTTGGTGTCCTGAGTGTACACACTGGTTTGGGTTAATTCGAGCAGATGGTCGTAGTTTTCTTTTACTTGATTAAGTTCTTCTAAAAGAGATTTTTCTTCGGTTATATCTACAAAGGTTATGACCACGCCTTCAATTACATTCATAGAGGTTCGATATGGCATGATCTGCATTTGGTACCAATTGCCATCATTGCTTTTTACGGCCGCTTGAAATGGTGAGAGTTTTTCTAATACTTTTTTAGCGTCTTCTACAATACCTTCGTAAATAAGGTTAGAAGATAAATCTTGAACAGGTCGCCCAACATCACTTTGAATGAGGTTAATGATTTTGGTCATTGAAGGTGTAAACCGCTTTATCTTTAAATCGGAATCCAAAAATATAGTACCTATTTCTGTGCTAGCAAGCAAATTATTCATGTCGTCATAAGCCTGAGCCAACTCATCAATTTTACCTTGTAGTTCGGTGTTTACGGTTACAATCTCTTCGTTAACACTTTGTAATTCTTCTTTAGACGTTTCAAGTTCTTCATTAGTACTTTGTAATTCTTCGTTACCGGATTGCAATTCTTCGTTCGAGGATTTCAACTCTTCGTTAGATACTTCCAATTCCTCAATGGTAGAACGTAAATATTCTTTAGTGGCAGTCAATTCTTGCTCTAGTGCTAGTAATTCAGAAGTGTCATCAGGATGTTTTGATTTAACTTCAGAGACTTCAGCAGTAGTAGTAATATTCTGACCTTCAAAAGTGAGCATAAAATACTCATCTTCTTCAGTTAGATATTTTATAGGCCTTAAACAAAGGTCTATTATTTGATAGCTACCATTGGTTTTAACGTTAATATTCTTGCGTATTTCTATGGTTTTACTTTTTCTGATTTTAGAGATTATAGTCCGTAAGTCTGTTTTAAGACCTTTTCTTGCCATATCTACAATATTGAGCCTTGCCTCACCTGGTGATGGTTGTAAATATTTTCCTGTATTTCCAGAAAAATAGACAGCATCCCCTTTAATATTTATAATAGCACAAGCAGGCGCATAATTATCTAGAAGTAATTTTTCAGTTATTTTAGCAAGACTACCAGTCTGTTCAGGCTTTGGTGTGGCGATTATTGGTGTAGTTTTAAGGCTGGCTGGCTCCCTAAACAAGTGGCCTATGTCTGGTATTTTATTTTTATGGACTTTCTTGCGTTTAAATAATTTTTGTTTTCTGTCTATGACTTCAAACAGGTTAGCATACTCGCCGAGAGATTCAGAACTTCCTAAAAACAATATGCCTTCTGGGTTTAAAGCATAATGAAAGATTGCAAATACTTTTTTCTGCGCTTCAATATTTAAATAGATCAAAAGGTTTCTGCAACTTACCATGTCTTGTTTTGAAAACGGTGGGTCTTTAATGAGGTTATGCTGAGAAAATATAATCTTATCACGGATATCCTTAGTTATTCTATAGGTGTTAGACTCGGCAGTAAAATAGCGTCTTAATCGTTCTGGTGATATATCAGTACAAATGGTTTCCGGATAAATTCCTTGTCTTGCCGTATTTATGGCACGTTCATCTAAATCTGAAGCAAAAATTTGTAGCTTCAAAGATTTGGCTTGTTTGTTAATGGCTTCACTAAAAAGTATTGCTAGTGAGTAAGCCTCTTCACCTGTTGAGCATCCAGCCACCCATATACGAATGGTATCACCATCTATTTTGTCTTTAATGATTTGTGGTATAATTTTATCTTCTACTGCATCATATGCTTCTTTATCTCTAAAAAAAGAGGTAACACCAATAAGCAGTTCATCAAATAATTTCCGTAGTTCCTCTTTGTTTTTTTGAAGGTATTTTAAATAGGTTTCGAGTTTGTCAACTTGGTTCAACGTCATTCGTTTTTCTATTCTACGTATGACGGTACTACTTTTGTAATCGCCAAAGTTACAACCTGTTTCGTTACGCAATAAAATGAAAATTTTTTCGAGCAGCTGATTGTTGGTTGAGATTATTTCGGTTTTACCAACTGGCTTAAAGGTCCGATTGTTTGCGTATTTTACAAGCGCTTCAGGAATATTTTTAACTTCTAATATAAAATCTTCTACACCTGCAGAAATAGCACTTCTTGGCATACCGTCATATTTTGCGGTTTCTGGATCTTGAACAATAGAAAGTCCGCCTTGTCCCTTAATATCCTTTAATCCTAGAGTACCTTCGGTGCCTGTACCAGATAACACAATGCCAATGGCCTTTTCCTGTTGGTCTTCTGCAAGCGATCTAAAGAAAAAGTCTATGGGTTTTCTAAACCCTCTAGCAGCAGAAGGCTCCATAAGATGCAGAACTCCATTAAATATGGCCATATCTTTATTTGGCGGTATAACATAAACATTGTTAGGTAATACTTTAGTTTTGTCCTTAACTTCCTTAATCTCCATGTCTGTATGGCTCTTTAAAAGTTGCACCATAAGGCTTTTATGTGTGGGGTCTAGATGCTGCACAATTACAAATGCCATACCCATATTTTTTGGCGCTGCTGAGAAAAACGCTTTAAAAGCCTCTAAACCACCAGCAGATGCTCCCATACCTGCGATAAGAAAAGGGTGTGTTTTATTAGTTGACACCTTTTTTTCCTTTGCAGAATCTTGTTTTGCTACATTATTCGCGATTGATGTTTTCTTTTTGGCCATATAGATGGATCTATTTTTTTAGAGGTAGTTTTTAAGATTATTAAAGATACTTAAAATATAAGTACTCCATAAATTTTTATTCATTTTATAGGTTAATTTCAAGATTAATTGGGCAATGATCAGAGCCATAATACTCTATAAGAATTCCAACCTTTTCAATTTTATCTACTAACAATTTACTGATTAAAAAATAATCAATGCGCCACCCTATATTTCGTTCTCTGGCTTTAAAACGATAGCTCAAATAAGTGTAAGCTACTTTATTAGGATATAATTTTCTAAACGCATCCTTAAATCCTGCTTTAATAAAATTATTCATACCATCAATTTCAATTTGGGTGTAACCTGCTGTTTTGTTGTAGTTTGCTTTATCGTTTTTAAGATCAATAGGTTGATGTGCCACATTAAAATCACCTTCCACGATTAAGGGTTTTTTCTTTTCTAGATGTTTTAAATACTTAAGAAAATCTGTGTCCCATTGTTTTCGGTAATCCAATCTTTCTAATTGTTGCCCTGAATTTGGTACATAGACGTTAACCAAATAAAAATTCGGGTATTCGGCGCAAATGACACGCCCTTCTTTATCATGTTTTGCAACATCCATATCATTAACAACCGACATAGGTTTGGTTTTAGAAAGAATTACTGTACCAGAATAGCCTTTTTTATCTGCCGAATTTATGTAGATATTGTAATTTGAGAATTGGGTCAGCGCTTTGGTTACTTCGTTATCTTGCGCTTTGGTTTCCTGCAAACAAAGCACATCTGGATCCATTCTTTTTATGTCCTCAAAAAAATCTTTTTGTACAATGGCTCTGAGTCCGTTAACGTTCCACGATATTAGTTTCATAAAAAGTAGAGTTTAAAATCTTTTTAAAAATTGATATAGACCTGACCAAGATCATTTCATTAGGTTTAAATAGGTATTAAATTTAAGGCATTCAGGTAATGTTAGAAATGATTCTAATCATATAAAGAAAATATTATGGCACTAAATTTTAATAGTTATGCTGCTGAAGCAAACAATTTTATAAAAGAGTACGCAAAAGAATTGATGCTCAACGAAGACACAGAAAAAGCCGGTAGAATACTTTCTGCCATTTTACATGGTTTACGCGAGTTGATATCTACAAGAGAATCGTTGCAACTCATTGCCCAATATCCTATGTTCCTAAAAGCTGTTTATGTTAATGGATGGAAGATAAAGGATAAAAAACCTAAGGTTAAGACCATGGACGATTTTATTGCATTGGTAAAAACCTGCGATTCACCATCTGAAATCAATGATTTTGGGTATGACAACGATTTGGCCGAAAAATATATTTATTCAACATTTATTATGTTACGACGGTATACATCATTAGGTGAATTAGAAGACATTCGGTCTGAACTGCCAAAAGAATTAAAAGATATGGTTTACCATAGAATAATGTTTTAAAGTACTAATATAATAATTCTAAAGCTGAGGTGTTCTTAACCATTATTGAGGTTAAGAATTCCTTTTTGTAATACTTTTGATGTTTTAGAAACGTTGTTTATGAAACAATCAATAATAAGCCATAGTAAATCTTTTATTGATAAAAAATAAAGTCATGGGCGTCGTTAGTGACGTTTAAACTTTTTTCTGCTTTATTGATATTTTCAATTCCTTGTAACAGGGCATCTGGATTAAATGAAATACTATCTATACCTTCTTTAACTAAAAAGGCAGCAAATTCTGGAAAATCGCTTGGTGCTTGTCCGCACAAACCTATTTTGGTTTCTGTTTTTCTGGCAGATTGAATAGCCAACTTAATCATCTGTTTTGCGGCTTCGTTATTTTCATCAAATAGTTGTCCCATTAATTCGGAATCTCTATCGACACCTAAGGTGAGCTGTGTTAAGTCATTTGAGCCAATAGAAAAGCCATCAAATATCTCGGCAAATTTTTCAGCTAAAATCACATTGCTAGGAATTTCGACCATGGTATATATTTCCAATCCATTTTCACTTTGTTTTAGTCCGTTTTCTGCCATGGTAGCTACTACTTTTCTACCTTCTTCTAAGGTTCTGCAAAACGGAATCATCACTTTTAGATTTGTAAGTCCCATCTGTTCCCTTACTTTTTTAATGGCTTTACATTCTAGCGCAAAACCTGCTTTGTATAAATCGTTATAATAACGTGATGCGCCTCTAAAGCCCAACATGGGGTTTTCTTCATGAGGTTCAAAGTCCTTTCCACCTATTAAATTGGCGTATTCATTAGTTTTAAAATCGCTTAGTCTTACAATCACTTCTTTTGGATAAAATGCAGCTGCGATGGTTGCAATGCCCTGTGATAATTTATCTACGAAATAGTCCGTTTTGAGGTTATAGGTTGCAGTGATTTCTGAAATTTCTTTTTTTAAGGAAATATCTGTTAGTTCATCAAATTTCACCAATGCCATAGGATGAATTTTGACATTATGGGTTATGATAAACTCCATTCGTAAGAGTCCGACACCATTGTTAGGATAAAAAGATAAGGGAAAAGCATTTTCTGGATCGGCGAGAATCATTTTCACTTCTGTTTTTGGCATTTTAATATTAGAGAAATCAATTTCATTTTTTTTAAAAGCGAGCTCTCCCTTATAAATATATCCCGTTTTTCCTTGAGCACAAGATATCGTAATCATGGAGCCATCTTTAATATTTTGTGTAGCATCTCCGCATCCTACAATTGCAGGCACACCTAACTCACGAGCTACAATAGCTGCATGGCTGGTTCTGCCACCTTTATTGGTAACAATACCTGCAACTTGCTTTAATAGCGGATCCCAGTCTGGCGTAATAGTGTCGGTAACGATTATGGTATTTGGTTCTAAAGCACTCACATTTTTAGGGGATTTTAAAAAGCAGGCTTTTCCAACGGTTATTTTAGAACCTACAGCATTGCCTTGGGACAAAATTTTACCTTTATCTAAGAGTTTGTATTCTATATGAATGTTTTTGTTTTGTATATGATGTACGGTTTCTGGTCGCGCTTGGATGATAAACAACTCACTAGTTATACCATCTTTAGCCCATTCTATATCCATGGGTTTTTGGTAATGGTCTTCTATCAGTTTGGCCCAATTTGCAAGTTTTATAATTTCTTTATCGGTCAATACAAATTGTTGTTGTTTAACCATAGGTGTTTTTGTATTGACGATGGTTTTGCCTTGCTGTTTATTTGAATACACCATCGTCAATTTTTTATCGCCCAATTTTTTCTGTATTATAGGATATTTGCCTTGTGCCAAACTGGGTTTAAACACATAAAATTCATCTGGATTCACAGTACCCTGTACAATATTTTCACCTAGTCCCCAAACACCTGATAGTACAATAACATTATCGAAACCAGATTCTGGCTCGATGGTAAACCCTACGCCAGAACATCCTTTATCTGATCTTACCATAAGTTGTACACCAACAGATAAAGCAACATCATGATGTTTAAAGCCTTTGTCCTCTCTATATTTTATAGCGCGATTGGTATATAAGGATGCAAAGCATTTTTTTACGGCGTCTAATAATTGATTTTCGCCTTTAATATTTAAATAGGTTTCGTGCTGTCCTGCAAAACTAGCATCTGGAAGATCCTCGGCTGTGGCACTACTTCTTACTGCAACTTCCCTCAAATTCTTGCCACATAAATGGGTGTACGAAGTCTTGATGTCTTCTGAAAAAGCAGTTGAAAATGTGCCACTGAGAATAAGATCTCGAGCTTGTTCTCCAATGGTTTCTAGATTAGAATAGTTTGTTCTATTAAGTTTTGTTAGTAGTTGTGTTATAGGCTCTTCAATTTTATTGTCTTTTAAAAACTCCCAAAAGGCATATGAAGTTGTAGCAAAACCGTTGGGAATATGAACCCCTTTCGAAGTTAATTGGTTGTACATCTCACCTAATGATGCATTTTTACCACCTACAGTAGCAACATCTATTATACCAATTTCACTGAATTTCTTAATGTGTGATTTCATACGTTCAATTCTTTCCTGTTATTTAATTACAAAAGTACTCATGCTATAAGCGTTTTAAAATGATAAAAATCAGTCAAGTACCCTTTATTAAATGATTCTTATTAGAGTTTCTATTTTAGGTAAAGCCTTTTAAGTCATATAGCATACGTTGAGATTTAACATCATACAACACCTTAATTTTTTAGTATTTTTTTATGTACAGTACCTCTATTGGTTTCAATTTGTAAAATGTAAAAACCGGATTGCAACCCTTCTAGATTGAATTTCGTTTTAGTGGTTTGCATAACCAAAACACCCGAAATGCTGTAAATAGTTGCTAATTTTAGCTGTAAATTGTTTTTTAAATCAATGTTTAAATTATCAGTAACAGGATTTGGATAGATGGTTAAGGAAGATGATAGAATATTTTCACTTACTGATAAAGCACAATCCTCATCAAAATAGGATTGGTCATCTATATTTGGCCAATTAGCGGTGCTCCATAATGCATCATCCACTTGGATGCAAAACAAGTCTGGATTGTTAAGTGCATTAAAATTAATAGAAGGTGTAATATTTAAATTAGTGCCATTTTGCACATTTAAGCTAGTTAAATTATTATTAGCACAACTCAAAAATGTCAAGGCTGTATTATTACTTACATCTAAACTGCCCAAGTTATTATTATAGCAAGCTAGATAAATTAAAGCTAAATTGTTACTTACATCTAAAGCGCTTAAATTATTATCATTGCAAATTAAAGACTCCAAAGCAGAAAAATCCTCTATTCCTGTTAGGTCATTAATACCCTCAAAAGCCAAATATAAAACGGAAATAGTATTTATGTTTGCAGTAAGGACATAACCATCTAATACATCATCATATCCAAGATCTATTAACGTTTGCTCAAAATTGCTATCGGGTAAATAGGTTATATCTACAGCGCAGTTCTCACTAAAATAAGATTGCGAATCAATATTATACCAATACACATCACTGTATGCTACATCATCTACTTGGATACAAGTTAAATTTGGATTGAACTTGGCATTGAAATAGGTTATATTTTCGTTCGTTCCATTCTTTACATTTAAGTTGGTTAAGTTATTAGATTGACAGTTTAAAAACGTTAATGCAGGATTATTGCTAACATCTAAACTGCTAATATTATTAAAAAAACATCTAAAGTAAGTTAGTAGAGTATTGTTGCTAACATCTAAACTGCTAATATTATTGGAATAACAGGATAAATACGTTAATTGGGTATTATTGCTTACATCTAACGCATCAAGATTGTTATCGTGACACGACAAATCTTCTAAAAGAGTATTATTGCTGACATCCAAACTGGTTAAGTTATTCTCGAAACATTGCAAATGAATTAGAGCAGTATTGTTGGCAAGGTCTAAAGCATTTAAATTGTTTTTATCACAATATAGTTCTGTTAATAAAGTACTGGTGCTTATATCTAAAGTTGTTAAATCATTAAAGAAACAAGATAAATACGTTAATGCACTATTTGTGCTTACATCTAAACTTGTTAAACTATTGTAGTCACAAGACAAATAGGTTAATAAAGGATTACCACTCATATCTAATGTAACCAATTCATTACTATAACACGATACATACATTAAAACGCTGTTGCTACTAAGGTCTAAATTGGTTATGTCATTTAAATAGCAAGACAAGGTGGCTAATGCAGTATTGCTGCTAATGTTTAAACTGGTTAGATTATTATCAGAACAATCCAATTCAGTCAATGCCATAAAATCTTCAATCCCTGTTAAATCACTAATATTTCTGCCTGATACATTTAAATTAGTAACTGTATTAATTCTTGAAGTAAGTACATAATCATCGCCTGATACTCCATTTCCCATACTTGTAGGGTCGCCAATAGCCACAACTTCCCCATTTGCATTATGGTGTTCTAAATAACTTTCAAAAAAATTATCTGGCACATAAGTGGTTTGCGCGTAACCCATAAAAGGCACTACTATTGAACAGAATGTCACTAATGGTTTTAAGCTAAAGAATAGTTTTTTTTGCATGATTTTAGGTTTTGTGAATTATATATTTAAAAGTAATAATCGCCAACCTTACTGAAAATGATCCTCGTCATTATATGAACAGAAAAAATTAGAGAAATTGACCTAGGTCATTTCTAGAAGATGCAGCTCTAATTACTTTCGTGTCTGTATTAACAATAAAAAATATAAGTCATGTCAGTATTAAAAGTAATAGAAGTATTAGGGAATTCAACTGTAAGTTTTGATGATGCGGTTAAAAATGTGGTTAGAGAAGCCTCAAAAAGTGTAAAAGATATAAAGTCTGTTTATGTAAAAGATATGCAGGCCACTGTAGAAAATAATACCGTTGTTCAGTATAGAGTAACCACAAAAGTGTGTTTCGGTATAATGGATACAGAATAATTAGAGTGAGTTAGTTAGTTAGTTAGTTAGTTAGTTAGTTAGTTAGTTAGTTAGTTAGGGTTGAAGAGGATTCCTGAAAGCGCTCAAAAGATTAAGGGTCTTTGCTTTTGGGAATCTCTTTTTATATGATTTTGATTTATCAGATATTGTAGCCAATCAAAATATTTAGAATAGTCTACAAAACCTATTTTTCGAAAGACATAACTGGCTTAAACTCCTGACAATTGCCAGTAAAAATCAGATTTTTATCTAAAATCTGGTCAAACTCAGTTTTTGTTGGTGAAACCAAAATCTGTTCTCTATCTCTACGTTCAATAATCTTTACGGTAGTTATGGTTTTTAGTTCTGTAAGGTTTTCAGGATAATTTACTTTAGAAATACTAAGTGAACCTTCTGGTTTTAAGCTTATAATTTTTACTTCCCAATGTGCAGTACTTATTTGATTGTTAAGAACTAAATATCCTTTAGAATATTTTAAAACGTCTTTAGCTCTTCGATTAGAAAAAAGTGTATCTTTTAAAGTTATCGTTGAGAATATAGTTCCATTTTTTTCAAAGGCAGGGAATGAGTCATTTAATCGCTTTGAAAATAACTGTCCATTTACGAGCGTAATATCTTCGGAATCGTTTATTTCTTGTCGGGAAACCGTTACGTCAAACAGTTTATTCTTATAAATAAGATGTTCGTCAACATATAAGCCTACACTATCTTTATCACACCAATATGAGCCTTGAAAATGTTTGGGAATCAATGTTAAGGCATCAACGTCTTTAGGTTGCGGTTCTGAAAAAACTACAGGTGGTTCGCAAGACCAAAAAATGCCTATGGATATAGCGACTATTATAAATTTATAATGTTTCATTTTTTAGAGTTTATAATATTTTAATATCTATACAGCGCGTTGATTTTTGAATGCGGATTTGGCATGTTTTCCTGGTCTAATAAATAAACGTTACCACCATTTGAAAATGTTTTTATGGCTGCTAAGTTCATTAAGGATATGGACGTTTCATTCTCCTCAGTTTGTGTGGTAATTATGGTGTTATTTTCTTCTTTGTAGGTGCCAAAAATATCGGCTAAATTTTGACAGAATAAGGTATCTATTTTCCCCTCAAAAGCTTTTGGTAAAATTTGCTCTATTCCAATAGCTGTTTTGCCAGTGCCTTGAGCGTCCAAGAATTGTGTTATTTTATCTTTTCGTTCTTGGTCAAAAACAGATGAGATGTTTTCCCATGCTAATTCATGTAGATTCAAAATGTCTGAAGCTTTAAGGTCGCTATTGATGTTTTTGTCAAAGAGATTAGTGTAGGTATTTACGCTTTTATAAATATCAAAAAGATAGTCTTGCGATGCTACAAGGAATGGTATGTTTTCATTTTTTATTAGCGGTTTAATACCGTCGTTAATAGCTCTAAAATATGTTTTTATTTCATTTTTCCGTTTTCCAGTAGCAGCTTCTTGTCCATGATACATAACTTGTCCCTTTCCTGCTTGATGTGTTCTAAATTGTAGATTTTTTTCTTCATGGTCGTAACCCACTCTGTCTTGTTGGTTTTTAGGTATGACATCCTCGATAATAATTTCGGTAATGCTGTGTTGGGTGCATTCATATAACTGAACCTTCTCTAATTGTAATGTCATTAAATAAAAACGACCATCACCAACAAAAAGTGGCATCAACGGTTTTAGGTAAAATGAATTAGAAATATAGTTGAAGGCTTCAAAATAAATGGGAAGCGTATATTTTTGAAAATAATTTTGGGCAATAAATATGGCCAATCCATCAGACTGTTGTCTCCAGAATAAGTTATCATCAATTAATTGTTGTACAGGTTTTGTAATTGCAGTAATGTCAGTTTCATGATATCCTTTTTTCGCTAATTTCTTTCTTACTTGTTGTAACTGCACTTTTAAGGATAGAGCGTCTTTTTCTTGCAATACTTCCTTACCAGCTCTATGCGTTGGTATAAAAATTGAAATGCAATGTTTTTTATTTATAGCATATAATTCGGCAATTTCTTTTTTAGATAGTAATGGCATAATTTTTTATGATTTAATAAACCTAGTTCAGGTAATTCGAATTAATTCATTTGCCAAAGTAATATCAAAATATGTCGTATAAAATGACCGTCATCAGTATAGAATAGATGTAATTTTAAAAAATTCATTCGGTATAAATATGTTAACTAGTAAGTGGTTCCATTACTTTTATGGCGTTACAAATATCTTTAGCATTTTGCTCAAAATCTTCCCATGGATTACCCTTCGTTTCTATGCGTTTAAAAATAGTATCAATAGTATAAGATTGTCCGTTTAGTGTAACATCATCTAGTTCATTCCAATACAAAGGTGTGGCTACGGGTGCATTTTCTAAAGCTCTAATAGAAAATGGAACCACACTGGTCTGTGCATAAGAATTCCGAAGAAAACCTATATACAGTCTGCCCTCGCGTTTGTTTTTTCTAATGGCAGTTGTAAATTCTGTTGGGTTATTGTTGCAAATATAATTTGCTATGGTTTTTGTAAAATCATGCACTATGTCGAAGTGTTTGTCCGCTTTTAGAGGTACAGCGACGTGCAAGCCTTCAGAACCTGAAGTCATGACATATGTTTTCAACTGTAACTTTTCTTCTAAAACTACTCTTAATGCTTTTGCAGCTTTAACAGCTAATTGAAAATTTCCTTTTGGCGGATCTATATCAAAAATAAGCTTATCAGGATAGTCTATGTTTTCGACCTTACTTAAAGCAACATGAAACGTTACCACATACTGATTTACAAGATATAGTAAAGTGTCTCTAGAATTACAGACAATGTGATTTACCCAACCATCTTTTTTCTTAACTTTTATTGTCGGTAACCATGCAGGGAAATAATCTGGTGCATTTTTTTGAAAAAAGCCTTCTTTCCCGATGCCATTAGGGAATCGTTGCATGGTTAAAGGACGATCTTTGAGAAAGGGAAGCATTCTATTTGCAATATTTTTGTAATACTGAAATACCTGTTGTTTGGTAATACCAGATTTTGGAAATAGTATTTTATCCTTATGCGTCAATGCTGTTTTGTTAAGTGTTGTTTTCATTTTTTAAGAGTATTATTATAAAAACAGCTTCATTATTTAAACTGAAGCTGTTTTTAACTACTAAATAAGACCAAAAATAAGTTTGAGAGGCTTATGCGTAAGCAGTAGCATACTCAACTTTTATTTTATTGATAACATTATACACTCCAGGTGATGCATAGGCTGTTTTACGTGCTTCTTCTTTTTCGGCTAAAGAACGTACTGTACCTCTTAAAGTTACAGTATGTCCATCTACTTCAACAGAGACTTTTTTAGCATCAAGTTCTGCTGCACGTTCAAATGCTCTTTGAATTTTCCCTTTTATGTCTTTGGCTTCTACCTTTTGTTTTAAGGTAATGTTGTTAGACACATATCTTACGCCTAGTAAATTTTCAACCGCTTTTTTGGCAGCATTTCTTTGATAATCCCATTTTACTTCTCCAGATAAATAAACCCAACCGTCTTCTACCTTAACCATGATTTTGTCATCTGGAACAGAGATATTCCACTCTAAGGCATTTACTGCGGCTTTAGCTATTTCTTTATCTGTTTTCTTAAAGGCATCACCAAATTTTACTTCAATATCTTCTGCAACGGCTTTTACACCTTTAACTTTTTTTGCAGCTTTCTCCGCTGCCATCTTTGACGTATAGCTGTTTACTACTCCCGAGAGTGTAACAACACCGTTTTCTACGGCTACACCAATTTGTCTGTCATCAACGTCAGATTCCCAAGCTAATTGATCTAAAACGTCTTCTCTAATTCTTGCATCTGTTTTCATTTTTTTAAGATTTTAATTAAACATTATATTATGATACAAATGTATTTGGATTGTAAGTGGTTGGAAATGACTCAAATCAGTCGAGGTAATTTTAACATTTTTTTTTGAGTAGAAATTTTTATGACCTAGGTCATTTCAGTTTAGGCGATAGGGTTGCATCTTTATAAACGTGAATTACTAATTCTAGATAGAAAGTTATGAAAACCAATCTTTCCAATTTTCGAAATAAAGGGGTTTTGCGCCTACGTGTTGAACAGGCTTTTAAAGACCTTATTGCATTTAAAAAAGAAGAGAATAGGGTGTCTTTTAATACCCAACTGCTAAACATTCTACCAGAAGTAAAAAAGTATATTAACGGAAGGTTGAATGTAGCAATTAAAAAGGGTCATTTTTCAAAAAACAAGTATAAAGCAGATGATGTTATAGATCAGCTTTTTATTGAGATTTATAAGCATATAGATGAAGTGAATAAAAGTGAAGATTTTTATTTATGGCTCTTCAAGAAAACTAATGAACTTTTAGAAGATATTATAGTTATAGAGGAATTTGATGATTTTTTCTTCAAGAATATTGATGCCTATTCTAAATCAGAACGTGATGAAATGATAGAAAACTATAGTACAGATGGCGATGGTGATCTAGTGATGATCGAAGCGTTAGACGATAGTTCTTATAACCATAACGATTATACCCTTAATCATGTGTTTATAGAAGACGATGAAAAAGAGTTGACTGACAAAATTGACAAATCCTTAAGTGAAGACGCTATTAATAGACATATAAATATGGTGTTGCATAATTTGCCTATAGCAATGCACAATGTTTTTGATCTATTTACCAATCAGCAGTTTTCCATAGAAGAAATAGCCGAGATAAGAAATAGCAGTATCACGGAGGTCGAGAAGCTTTTAACAGATGCCAAAAAAGCGCTTCAGCTAAGTCTTTTTAATAGAAATACAACAACATAAAAATCAATAAATAAACAGAGCATTATGAAAACACTAATTTTAAATCCAAAAGAACAATTTTTACTTGGTGCAGGACTCGATGTTTTACATTTTGAAAGCAAGGAATGGCTAAATACTACGGCATTTTGGAAAGACGAAGTTAAATTTTTTGGCGATTTATTAAAACGAAAAGAGTCTTCAAAAAAGAACAATCCAGATATTGCAAAAATGCTAAAAGACTTGGGCAAAATCCATAAGGATTTATTCGAAGATTTGGAAGATAGCATCCGAGAACATGAAAGGCTATTATCTAGAATAGAACGCAACGAAAAAGGTTTGTCTGATCATGATTATAGAGAAAAACACAAGCGTATTAAGAATAGAATTGCTGTTTTTGAAAGCGATTTTAAATCGTTTAAGAAAATTGTTTTTGACTATGTGAAACCACTTTAAAATTTAGTGCTACCAACGCTTTTTGAGTTATTTAATAAAAGTAGTATTGGTGGTTAATTATCAAATATCATTCAATATGGAATTATTAATATATACTCAAAAATATGACCAAGCGGATGCCATCCATAATTTTATGGATTTCTATCACAGTTTAAACATGAAGCATTTAGCCAGTGATTTGCTAGATAAAGGACTTTCGCCAAAACAAATCTCAGAGGCAGTTGTTAGAGCTGTAAAGATTGCAAAGGTATCTCAACTAGAACCAAATGCTCATTTTATGCCTGTTTTTAGCGGCATTCACCAAACTGTTATTGAAGATTGCAAACTCTCAGATTTGGGTTATGGTTTGGTACTTATGAATTCGGATTTCAGTTTGGCTGTTGTTGGCGAGTTTCAAATAGATGTGTTACAAAGGTATTTTGACGATAATTCAGACTCATAAATTTCGTTTTTCACCATACCACCATCTACTTTTAGAGCTCTGGATTTTAATAGGTGCTCCATACTTATTCTCTAATTTTGTGTTGATATAATCCATGGCTTCCGTGACTGAATCTGTTACCAAAAACAGGTCCAAATCGTTTTTGGAAATAGTTCCCAGATCTAACATGACTTTGGTTTGTTCTAGTAATTTAGACCAATAATCTTTACCAAATAGCACCACCGGAAAATTGGATATTTTGTTGTTTTGAAGTAGTGTTAATGTTTCAAAAAGTTCATCCATAGTTCCAAAACCACCAGGAAACACCGCAAATGCATACGAGTATTTAAGTAGCAATACTTTTCTAACATAAAAATGATTCATGGTAATGTTAAAATCCAAATAAGGATTGGGTTGTTGTTCTTTCGGTAATTCGATATTACAGCCAATGGACTTACCGGAAACGTCTTTTGCACCACGGTTTGCAGCTTCCATAATTCCAGGCCCACCGCCAGTCATTACTGTAAAGCCTTTTTTAGCGATGAGTTGTGCCAAAGCTCTTGCTTGTTGGTAATACACATTATCTTCTTTAAACCGTGCAGAACCAAAAACAGTAATACATGGTTTAACAAAGTGTAGTTTTCTAAAGCCATGAATAAACTCGGATACTATCGAAAACAAACTTATTAATTCTTTAATACGGCTTCTTTTACCAACAAGAAATTTTGCTTCGCGATTATTGTGTTTCATGTGGTCATCTTTATTTTTTTATCGGACACATGGCACATCCATACAATCGTTGTCCTTAGGTCTCGCGTTTTTAGTTATGGATGTTTCATATATAATGTTGCTGTTTTTGTGACCTAACACGATTTGATAACTGTCTTTCAAAAATAGAATTTACAACTAAACTTTCAACTGATATTAGTCATTTCAGTAGTTGTTTTTTTAATCTTACTTTGTTGAATAAGGGTAATTAATTCATAATAAAAAAAGATGTTAGGCAATTTAAACAGCAGACAAATCGAACATGTATTGCAAAGTTTAATCATTGGCAGAATAGGTTGCCATGCAGATAATAAAACCTACGTTGTACCTGTTACCTATGCTTACGACGGAACATATGTTTATGGCCATACCAAAGAAGGGTTAAAGATTGAAATGATGCGAAAAAACCCGAGCGTCTGTTTTGAAGTGGATGTGATGGAAAATATGAGTAATTGGCGAAGTGTGATTGCTTGGGGAAATTTGAAGAACTAAGAACACCAGAAGAGCGCAAAGCAGGGATGAGAATTTTAATGGACACTGTAATGCCATTCATGACTGGCGAAACCACAATTGGCCATGCTATGAGTGACTCGCATCCAAAAACGATTGAAGCTATGAAAGGTGTTGTTTATAGAATTGAACTGACCCAAAAAACGGGACGCTACGAAAAGACGTAATTTATTATAAAATACGTCTTTAAAGCCTAATTGCCTAAGAAAATAGTTAGTCGCAGATAGCATCTTACTTACGAAAGCTATCTTGATAAAAAACAATACCTATAAATAGATGAAAGTACTTGTATTTAGTGCTAAAGATTTTGAAATCCCATATTTGGAAGACGCAAATAGGGGAAAGCATAAGTTAACCTTTATTAAAGCATCCTTATCATCTAAAACAGCGATAAAGGCTATAGGTTTTGATGCTATTTCTATATTCTCTGCAGATGAAGCCTGTTTTAATACCATTGAAAAGCTTAGAGATTTTGGTGTTAAATATATAGCACTGCGATCTGTTGGTTATGATAATGTCAATATAAGAACAGCAACAAGGTTAGATCTTAGAGTAGCAAATGTGCCCGAATATTCGCCGAATGCCATTGCAGAACATGCAGTAGGCTTATTATTAGCATTGAATAGAAAATTAATTGAATCCAACCGAAGAGTAAAATACTTTAATTTTAATCTTACTGATCTTGTTGGTTTCGATCTAAATAATAAAACAGTAGGTATTATTGGCACCGGAAAAATAGGTGCTGTAATGACGAAGATAATGCATGGCTTTGGTTGTCATATTTTGGGTTATGATATTGAACAAAACACCGAATTAGTAACAAATTATAATTTACGCTATACAACGCTTAAAGAATTATGTAAACTTGCAGATATTATATCTATACATGTCCCTCTAAATACAGAAACACATCAGCTCATAAATGAAGATTTAATTTTTGAAATGAAAGAAGGTGTTATTCTTATAAATACGGCTAGAGGTGCTGTTATTAATACAGAAGATGTTATTGAAGGCCTTAAGAATGGAAAGATTGGTGCTCTAGGTATGGATGTGTATGAAAACGAAAAAGGTATCTTCTTCGATGACCATTCTCTTTATATTCCTGATGATAATTTATTAGTGGCTCTAAATGCCAGACCTAATGTCTTAATTACAGGTCATCATGCTTTTTTAACAGAGGAAGCTCTAACCAGTATATCAGAAACTACGATTTATAATATAGATTGTTGGGAAGCAGGAAAGGAAACAGAAAATGAATTAACTAACATTGGTGAAAGGGTTTAATAAATTATGCTAATGGTCAGTTAGATTTTGGTTTTCATTTCTATAAACGTAATTTCTGGGCGCATACCAATCCTCGCTGGAAAACCCAACCAGCCCAAACCTCTATTAACATATAAATACTGACTATTGTGTTTGTACAAACCAGCCCAATGTTTAAACTTATATTTTATAGGACTCCATTGCAAGTTTTTATACTGAAAAGCAGCTTGCATGCCATGTGTATGTCCAGATAAGGTTAGCGTAATATCTGTTTTGTCTCTTACTTCTTCTTCCCAATGTATTGGGTCGTGTGATAATAAAATTTTAAACGGAATATTTTTTACTTGAGCCGAAGCTTTTTCTAAATTGCCATATTGTTTAAACGGTGGTTTACCCCAATTTTCTACTCCTATGATAGCTATTTGGTCGTTGTTTTTTTTGCTGACTTCAGCTTCATTTAATAAAAGTTTAAAACCAATTGTTTTGTAAAATTGTTGAATGGCTTCAAAATTTTCTTGTTTTTCTTCTGGTGTTTCCCAAGTACTATAATCACCGTAGTCATGATTGCCCAATATGGCATACTTTCCTTTTTTAGATTTCAACCTATTGAAAACTTTGTCCCAACCACGTAATTCCCAAGCAAAATTGTTTACCAAATCTCCTGTTATAATTATATAATCTGGTTTTAAGTGGTTGATTTTTTCAACAGCGGACTCCATTTTTTTATACCGATAATTAAAACTTCCTAAATGTAAATCAGACAACTGAACAATAGTTAAGCCATCAAAAGATTTTGGTAATAGCCTAGATTTAATAGTGTGATGATGAACTTTAAATCGAAATTTAGCTTTAAGGATGCCATAAAGAATTACGAAAAAAGGAAGAAATCCTGAAAACAATCCAACAATTGGTACTATAATTAGCGATTTGCTTTCTGAAAATATAAAATTTGTAAAGTACATAATAGAGATAACAATAACGAAGATAAACTTAGGTACAAACGACAATATAGCGAGCCCATAAAACCATGAAATGATGCGTTGTTTTCTAATTGGACTTATATCATCTAAAGTGACTTTAAGTATTAAAATGGACACTATTAAACCGGCCGTGAATGCCCAAAATAAAACGTGAATGCTTAGGCTTAAAAATGTAGAGTCTATAAGTTGTGTTATGGATTGTAACCAATAAAAAGCAGTAATATCTATCAGAAAAATAGCAATACACAATAAAACAATCGTAAAAAAAGAAACTGATTTCATGTGTTTTTTTTTTAAAGGTCATACTTCAACTTCGCTCAGTATAGGTATGCTGTTCGCTACCTGTCTGCTGGCAGGCAGGTTAATCATTCCTTTGGGTGATAAAACTTTTAGCAAACTCGTTTCATGTGTTTATTTATGGTTTTTTGCTCGGACTATTCTTTTTTAGTCTTCTTTTGTCTCTAAAAGCCCAATAAAGACCCTTAACATCAGAGGTCCAATTATCATACATAAAGATTAATGTTATTTCTTCAAATGTTTCTAAGAGTCCAATACCTATCATAATATAAAATAAGGTGTATTCAGGATAAAAGAATAATGAAAATAGTATAAATGCACTTTGTAATACAGCAGATAATTTGGCTAAATAAGTATGGAATGCAGTTGCCTTTCCGTATTTAAAAAAAGCGGAAAGCATTTGTACAGTGTAGGGTATAAAAACTACAGCTATTAAAACAAGATTGGTCTCTATGAAATTAGTTTCAAAAATGTACAGACCAATCAAACCAACTATCAGCGTAATTTGGTCTCCGAAAGAATCTAATTGTGAACCTCTTGGACTTGTGATTTCTAATTTCCTAGCCAAATACCCATCAATAGCATCTGTAGAATAGCTAATTAGTAGCAACCATGTAAAGATTTGCCTATAATCTAACCAAATAAAAAGCAATAAAAAAGGGGCAGCAAAGATGCGATAGAAGGAAAACCAGTCTGCGATATTGTAATTTTTGAATGTTAGCATTAAGTTTTAATTTTTATACCCATTAGGTATGACACCAATTTGAACTCTATTGCTCTTATTTTTAGCAATAATACTACACCTAATGCGCTAATTTTGATTGTAATAAAATATATTCGTTTAAATTGGTGGTATCAATTGCTCCAATAAGTTTACCCTTATTTACCACAGGAAACAAGTTTTGTTTGCTATTATGAATAAGTTGATAAACCGTTTTGAGGTTATCCGTATCTTTTACCGTTTTAAAGTTGGTGTCCATGATGTCTTCAACCAGAATTGTTTTGTTAGAATTCTCAATAATTGTTTTATGGTGTAAAACGCCTTTAACCGTTTGGTTTTCAACAATCAAAAAATTAGTTTCGGTGCCAGAAATGATTTTATTTACAACTAAATCTATAGAATCTTTTGGTTTAAATGTTGTGATGTTTATCAGCATGGCTTCTTCTACCGTATGTCCATTTAGCCAATCTAACTCTTGTACCATTCTATTTTCACTAAAAGCGCCTAAAAAGATAAATAAACCGATAATCATTAAAAACGGACTGTAAAACAGACCGACTAAAAAGAATATCAGGGCTATCATAAGCCCTAGAGTAGAGGCGATTTTGGTGGCTTTAACACGACTGATTTTCATTGCTAATAAAGCTCTTAGCATTCGACCACCATCCATTGGAAATGCAGGAATGAGATTAAACAGCACCAAACCAACATTTACAATAAACAAGAAGAATAAAAAACTCTGTAAGTTATAACGCATTAAAACCTCGAGAGTTTCGGTAAAGTTTAATTGTATAAGATCTTGAACAGGCAAGATGAAATACAATAAAATAGCAATAACCGCATTAACCAATGGGCCAGCAATAACGATAAAAAGTTCTTGTTTTGGTGAGTCTGGAAGCTTTTCAAAACTTGCCATACCTCCGATTGGAAGTAGTGTGATTTTTTCGGTTTTAATATGAAAATGCTTTGCCACTAAGGCGTGTCCTAATTCATGCAGAACGACACATAAAAATACAGCTAATGTAACCGATACGTTAAACAATATACTTTCTATGTCGCCTCCACGATTTAGTTCATCGAATACAATCCAAGCTATAAGTAGAAAAAACGTCCAATGGACAATGATCTTAATTTCTGAAACACGGCCTAAACTTAAATTTGTGTTCATTATAAGTTTATTCTTTAACTTTTATAACATTCCAAGAGTTATTCTTGGTTTTAATCGCATAGAGATCTTTTGTAATTCGATTTGATGTGATTTGAGGAACCATTCTTAGAAAGTCCTTGTCCAATACAATGTTAACGCCATCTTGAGTGAGGTAATACGTTATCTTTCCATTGGTATCGATAAGTACTTCAAAATATCTGTAATTAACCATGTCCTTGCCTAAGGCTGTGTTTCTGGCTATCAATTCCTTATCTAATTTTAATGCCATTGCGGTGCCGTTTTCAAAGTCAGTAGTATTTAAAAATTGTGACTCAATAACAATTTTACCCGTTTTATCAATAAACCCGAAATATGAAATACCAGCTTTAATCTTTACAATTGGACACCTATTATCATTGAACATAGGATAGTCTCCATTTTCAGTATTTGTAGTTACCAAATCGGTTCTAAAATCTATAATTAGATGACCTTCTTTATCGATAAATGCCCATTTTCCATCTTTTTGAACGGCTGCAACCTCATTGTGAATGGGTGAAACAAAATCAATATCTGTAATAGATTGTGCTATCGATAAAATTGGAATTATGATGCAAGCTAAACCTAAGATTATGACCCTTTTCATGATATTTTTATTTTATGGTTAATATGCTAAAATTAGAGTTGAATTTGTTACTATGAAATGATATAGGTCAGACGAAATACGATTGTTGTTCTTATTCAGTTTCATATGAAACTTGCAAAGCAACTTTGATTGTAATAAACAGGCCAGTGGTCTGATGCATAATAGCCAAATAGAATGTTGGCCGTTGCTAATTTATAAACACGTAAGTATCTCAATGCATCTATAAAACCTCGGTTTACTAGATTAGAAATGCCATCAATTTCAATTTGAGTATAATCTGCTGCTTTGTTGTCGTTTACTTCGTCCTTGCTTAACGGACTACTTTTAATTCGTTTTGTACTGCATAAACTCCACGTGCATTAAAAGCTACTTTTTCTGCTTCCCTTTTTTCTGTTAAAGAGCGTACTTGGCCTGTTAATTTTACAGCATGGTCCGTAGTTTCTACCTTAATGCCTAAGGCATCAACAAGCGCAGAGCGTTTAAAAGCTTTTCTTATGTTTTGTTTAATATCTTCAGTTAAAATGGTGCTATTTTTTAAAGTAATTGAGTTTGTTACCCCTTTAACACCAGATAAATATTCTACAGTTCGTCTTGCAGCCTCTTTTTGATAAGCATGCTCTAATTCGCCTATAAGTGAAATCCAACCATTATCGACTTCAACAATAACTTTATTGTTGGGTACCGAAGCATTCCATTCTAGAGCGTTTATTGCAGCATTTGCTATTTCGGTATCGGTTTTATTTAGATTAGACTGATAACTAATTTCAATGTCTTCGGCAATGGCTTTTACTCCTGCCACTTTTTCTATGATTTTTACTACCGCAATTTTTATGGCATAAGAAAATACTAAGCCTGTAAGTGTTACTATGCCATCTTTTACAACCACACCAATTTGGGTTTCGTCAATATTGGGCTGAAATGCCAATTCATCTAGAATATCTTGTTTTATTTGTGCATCTGTTCTCATGACTTGTTTTTTAAAATTATACACTAGCCAATACACTATGAAATTATGAATCCAAAAATAGGAGTTGAAATGATGTTCATCAGTCTGTACTAAATACTAAAACTGCCTTATTGTTTTTCAAATTCAATAATTTCTATGTTTCCGTTTCTTAAAAATGAAATCGGAATTTTTTCGCCTTTTTTGTACGTTTCTAATTTTTGCATTACTACATCAGGAAAATTGAGATCGACTATTTTAACACCTGCTATGTTCAAAATAATGTCACCACCAATAATAATCCCACCATCTTTAATCACTATTGGAATAGTACCACCTTGAAGCCCAAGTTTGCTCATTATACCATTTGAGGATAATCTTAAAACTAGCAAACCAGCGTCTTGTGGTAAATTAAGAGCTTTGGCCAAATCACCGGTAATAAGTACAGATTCCATACCTGTCCAAATATTAGGTGTTTCCATCAGTAGTTTTTTGGCAACGTTAGAGGACGCTGCAAAACCAACACCATTAAATTCGCCCAGTGCACTATAAATTCTGCTAGTGATGCCTATTATTTCACCTTTCATATTAAACATAGGGCCACCAGAATTACCCTTGTTAATTGCGGCATCTGTCTGTAAAAATTCTACATTTACAAAACCAGTATTGAGTTCTTCGGGATGATGCTTACCACTCAAAATCCCTTTTGTTATAGATTGTTTTAATCCGAATGGTGCACCAATAACAAAAACATCTTCACCTATTAGGCTTTGGTCTGAATCACCGATTGTAGCCACTTTCTTTTCTTTGAGCAGAAATGGATCTTTAATTTTAATGAGTGCCACATCTGCCCTTGGGTTGCTAGATAGGACTTCGGCTTCATAAACGTCTCCATCCAAAAACTGAACACCAACGACCTCTGCAGATTGTACCACATGGGCTGCGGTCCAAATTAATCCGTCTACGGAAATTAAAACACCGGAGCCTTGTTTTGAAGATGCAATCATTGCTTTATGGTCGCCGAAGCCTTGGGTAGTAAAGTTTAAAATCTCAATAATAACTACTGAAGATTTTACCTCATTGTATAGCTCTGGTAACTTTTGTGTATTTGCTGTAAAGGTAGTTAACAGTATAATTATGGCTAACAATGGTTTCATTTGTTTAATTTCTTAGTTCATTAATAATAAAAGCATTTAAGTACAATCCATATGATAGTGCTGTTAGTGCTACACCAAAAAATGCGATTCCTGAATCTTTTTGTGAATCCCAAACATCATCATGAATACTCAGGTATCGCGTAACTTTTTAAAAACCACTTCGGCTAAGATGAGACGATATATTTTTTGTTTTTCAGTCGACATTATCTTTTAATAGCTCTTTAAGAGCTTTTCCTAGCGTTTCCATATCACGATTAAATTCGCGCTCAAATTGCTGTTGATTGTCTTTAGCTTTTTCATTAAACTCTACTAAATTTTCTTTAAATTTTTTACTGCGTACAGCGAGGTTGTCTTTTAGAATTAGATGTCTCTGTTCTAATTCGTCTAGCTGTTTGTTAAGTTTTTCACGGTCTTTATTATTGACTTTAGCAATTCTTTCTCGCAAAGCTTTAATTTCTTTTTCAGTATTTTCAATGATATACTCTGAAGCAGTTTTAAATTTATCCCACTCTTCTGTTAGAGTAATTTTAATTTCTTCAGCTGTATGTATTGCACCTTGTTTTAAATCTTTATTCAGTTCTTTTAAGTCGTCTTTAACTTCGGTAGCGTCTTTCTTAGATTTTTCGCCACAGCTTGTTAAAAGTATTCCTATCATAAATACGCTTATGGATAAGAATAGAATGTTTGTTTTCATAATTAGACGTTTTATTGCTGACCTATACTGCTATAGAATATGAAAAAAATCTTTTTAAGATCTGCATGAACTTGTTTATCTATTTCCATTTTATTTCTAAATTTTATATGGTTTTTTAACCATAGCAGTATCTCGTGTATCTTTATCTTGTAGATCTTGGCTAGCCATCCGTTTTTCTTGCACTTATGCGGCTTCTTGCAGTTTATATATCCGTTTGTCATGTAGCATGAATTCGTTTTAATAATGCTTCAATTCGGCGAGCAACAATAAAAAATCTTAAGGCAGATTGCGATTCTATCTTCAGTCTAGGATATTATACAAATGTATTTACAGTTTATTTTTTAATTAATTTTTTTGAAATAGTTCTGTCATTAGATTGTATTTGCAACAGGTAAATACCACTTGGTATTTTGTCTAATTGGATGGCCTTAACATCGGAATAAATAACTTTGACCTTCTGACCTGTTATGGTATAGATGGTCACTTTATCTATTGGCATTTGTGAATCAATAAACAAAATAGAGTTGACAGGGTTAGGGTATAAGTTAAAAGCCTCTAAAGATTCAAATTCGTTAACCTCTAGTGGATTATCATAATCAGAATAATACAAGAGTGTTTTTTGGTTATCAACCCAAACTTGATTGATATATTCAAAGCCAAAATAACCTATTAGCATATTGTTTATGCTAGAAATATCCTGAGGAATATCCCTTTCATAGAAATAAGGTAATATTAAATCGGCCAAGGTAAAGTTAAGGTCATATACAAATTCATCTTTATAATAAGATTCCCATACGTCAGAAGTTTCGTCCCACTCAGAATAAAGACCCTCAGAAAGATTGTCGTTAGTATCATATTGATAATCATCTTTATAGTGTAACTCCCACTCATTTGAGTTTGTATCCCATAGACTTAAAATCTCCGAAGCCAAAAAGCTATTTGTATTGTAGGTGTATTCCATTTTGTTTACATTAATCCAAAGGTTCGAGTTTAGATCCCATGTTTGTATTATTTCTGTAATTAATTGGTTAGCCACATAGGTATAGAACACTTGAGAAGCATTGTCCCACTGATTAGTGCCATAATTCCAATATGAACTCAGTTCAGAGGTTAAAACACCATTAGTATAGAAATACTCATCTTTGAATGAATTTAGCCATTGACTTACACCAGGGAACCATTCAAAGCCTGAATACAATGTAATCTTACCGTTCATATCGTAGGTGGATTCATATTTATAGCTTGGAATCCAAATACTATTTACAGCATCCCATAAATATCTCGTCTCCATAGTTTCATTGCTGTTGGCATCATAACTAAATTCTACCTTTTCATATAAGTTCCATGTACCTGGAATATACTGAAAGTACGTCAATTGCTCTACAAGTTGTTCGTTACCATCGAAGGTATATTCATCTTTTTGAAAAACTTGCCAACTTTGGGTGTTTGAATTCCAAATGGATAAAAGATTCTCAGTTAAAAGATTATTAGTGTCATACACAAAACGCTCTCTGACATCATTTTCCCAAGCGTTTAGGTTGTGATCCCATTCTTGAGTTATCAGACTGTCTAAACTTTTTAAGTCGAAGGTGCTACGGTCACTAGTTCTTTCTATGTTAGAATGCCTTTTTAATTGTTTTTTTCTTAATCCTGTTTTGCGAATTTGTTGAAGTTTAGAGTGACTTTCAACTTTTAGACTTTCATAACGCTCTATCGACTCTTGTATTTCTTGACTAATTAGAGGTTGCCAAATAAATATCAGTAAGGTTAAAGTAATTATCCGTTTCATAATTGAAAATATTTTAAGTTAAACTTTAATGAACTCAAACTCAAATATGTTACATTAAAATGAAGCGCAAAATGACCTGTATCAGTTGCTAATTAAATTATGATGATAAACTATAAAAAACTATGTGGTAGTTATTGAAGGATAGGGATATACTTCCCAAAGATACCAAGACCCTTATTAAACATGAGGAATTATAAAGATAGGAACAACTTAGCTTATCATACACTATAGTAATTTCATTTTCAATGAAATCACCTATTTGCAATCATGCTTTTACGATTTGTGTTGTGTTACACATACTTGGATAGAAAACGAAAGAACTCTTTTTTTAAATCTGCATAAATCTGTCTCTGCGTTTCCATTTTATTTCTAAATTCTATATGGTTTTTAACCATAGCGGTATCTAGCGCATCTTTACCTTGTAGGTTTAGACCAGCCATACGCGTTTCGTGTTTTTCTATGGCTTCTTGCAGTTTATCTATGATACCATCATGAAGAATAAATTGGTTCTGATAATGTTCTAATTTGGCGAGCACTTCTTTATCTTTACAACGGGTGACTAATTCCTCTAATCGTTTATTAAATGATTTTAACTCGTCTTCCCAAAACGAGAGTTCACGATTCCATTGCACGTGTTCAAAATGTAAGTCTGAATTGAAAATAAGTTGGGTTTCCATTTTATTGTATTTTAAACTATTCGTGTATAAAGGTTATATTTTAGCTCCAAATTTAAAATGACGCAGGTCATCTATTAAAAGGTGTTAATAGGATTTAATTTTTCTGTGTCGGATAGAATCTTTCTGAAAATTGGTCCAATCTTGTTTTCCTTCTAAAATACCTTTGGTTTCCCAATCGCCATACATAGGATTTGGCAGGACGATAAATTTTTTGCCAAAAAGCGTTTTTAAACTGTCCACCTTTCTGTTTCTTTCTATGGTGGAACGCTTATCGAAAACTTCAGAAAAATCAGATAGATTATCGCCAATCAATAATACAATGTCATAATTCTTTTGGATTTGAAGTCGTCTCGGTTCTTTTCCGCTATTAGTGTCTTTTAATAATACATGTGATTCATTTGCAAAAGGAAATCCTATCTGTTTTAGATTTTCAATGGTTTCATTTTTATGATGAACAGAGCGATTAGAGATATAAAATACTTCCACACCTTTACGTTTCGCATAATTAAAAAAATAAAGGGCACCTGGTACTGCTTTTGCTTTTTTCTTCTTCACCCATTCCGTCCACCTGTATGCAGAATAGTCTTCATCCAATTCTATCTGTTTGCCACTATAAGGACTGTTGTCCAAAACTGTTTCGTCAATATCGGTTACGATAGCCAATGACTTTCTAGTCTTGTTTTTTTTGGCAATTATTGCATCTAACTGTACTTGAGCAAGATAAAAAGCCTGATAGGCTAATGCTCTATATTCTGCAGCATGTTGTTGCCAAAGTACAGCTTGCACCGAATATGCTCTAGTGGGAACAATCTCTTTTTCAATGGTCCGAATCTCATTTTTTGATTGAATACTTTGGGTTTTACATCCAATAAATAATGAAAATGCAAAGAGCGTAACTAGTAGCCTATTTTTCATATGTAATTTTTTTTTGAAGTATTTATAATTATTGATTTGAACATAAGCTGAAATTAACACGTGATATTTTTATTGACAATGATTGAAATCAGTATAGAGAAGACCTTATAAAGTTAAATTGGTATGAGTGACCTGTATCATTGTGAGTTAATTCTTTTGATTGTAAATTTTAAACTTAAATACTACAATCATGTTAGATTCTGAACAAAGTATAGAACGGTTAGCAGATTTTTCTTCTGAAATACGTAAAATCACCCTAAAGAGACTCGAGGAATTGCCAGAAGGGTTTATGAATTGGCGACTAAATACGACTGCAATGAGTTTTGCACATATTGTGCAGCATCTTATTAATGTAGATGAATTATTTTTTAATTTGGTTACCTCTGAAGACAAACAGTTTCATTGGATATTAGGGTCGGAAGAGCCACATTTCACAGTGGAACCCGATAGTTATGAAGCAATGCTCAGAAAATTAAGTACTTATCAGCAAAAACGTCATACTCTTATTAAGGCTTTTGATCCCATAGAAATAAATACCAAAGTAAGCGATGAGAATCAACAAAAAATGACCTTTTGGTGGTTTATAATGCGAAAGGTTTTGGAGCACGAAATTTATCATAGAGGACAGATTGCTGCCTATTTAAAAATACTCAAAGGAGAATCCCAAAAAGCAGTGTAAAAAGCTATTACTGTATTATTTAGAAACAGTCATAGCCTCTTTAAACCGTTTTCCCATAATGAGTTCTAAGTCTTCTTGATACACCACTTCTTTCTGTAAGAGCATTTCTGCTAGTTTTTCAAGTTCATCTTTATGTTTTTCTAATAAATCAAATGTTCGTTTATAGTTTTCCTTTATCAGATTCTGTACTTTATTGTCTATTAATTTGGCAGTATGTTCACTGTAGGGCTTTCCTAAAAGACGTTCGTAATCACCAACAGAATCATAATAGCTTAAAGGGCCAATAGTTTTGTCCAGTCCGTAATATGCTATCATGGTATAAGCTTGTTTGGTTACTTTTTCAAGGTCGTCTAAAGCACCAGAAGAGACTTCGTTAAAAATTAATTCTTCCGCAGCACGACCTCCCAAAGACGCACAGATTTGGTCGGCAAACTGTGATTTGGTTACAATTTGTCGTTCTTCGGGTAAGTACCACGTAGAGCCTAATGATTTTCCTCTCGGAATAATAGATACTTTTACTAAAGCATCGACGTGCTCTAAATGCCAACTCACCAAAGCATGTCCAGCCTCATGGTAGGCGATAATTTTCTTTTCTTTGGGGGAAATAATCTTGCTTTTTCGTTCTAGCCCACCAATAACTCGATCTCTTGCCTCCATAAAATCACATTGTTCTATAAGCTGTTTTTTATGGCGCGCAGCAATAAGGGCGGCCTCGTTGCAGATATTGGCAATATCTGCTCCTGAAAAACCAGGGCTTAATGACGCTAAGGTTTTTATATCAACGTCCTTCGCAAGTTTTAAGCGTCGCATATGGACTTGAAAAATGGCTTCGCGCTCAGATTTATTGGGTAATTCTAAATAGATATGCCTGTCAAACCGTCCTGGGCGTAAAAGTGCTTTGTCTAAGACATCTGGTCTGTTGGTGGCGGCAAGCACGATGACTCCAGTATTAGGGCCAAATCCATCAAGTTCCGTTAGCAACTGGTTTAAAGTGCTTTCGCGTTCGTCATTGGCCTGAAACGCATTCACCTTTCCTCGCGACCGACCAACGGCATCAATTTCATCAATAAAAATAATACTGGGTGCTTTGCTCTTGGCTTGCTTAAATAAATCGCGCACTCTAGAGGCGCCAACACCGACGAACATCTCCACAAATTCTGAACCAGACATTGAGAAAAAAGGTACTCTGGCTTCGCCTGCAACTGCTTTGGCCATTAAGGTTTTTCCTGTTCCTGGTGGGCCAACGAGCATCACACCTTTAGGGATTTTTGCACCTAGTTTGGTATAGGTTTCTGGGTTTTTTAGAAAATCGACCACCTCCATAATTTCAACTTTGGCTTCTGTTAAACCAGCAACGTCTTTAAAAGTTACTGAACTTTTTCCTACTGTTTCAAGGATTCGCGGGTTGGATTTACTAAAATTGAAAAGCGCACTGCCAGCACCAGGGCCGCCTCGCATTCTTCCGAAAATAAATAGCCAAAACACGATGATTATTGCAAAAGGTAGAATCCATGAGAATATTTCTATCCAATTGCCTCTGTTTTCATAAAGAATATCAATCTTGTGATCCAAAGAAAACTTTTCTTGCGCGTTTTCTAATTTGTTTTCAAAGTTTTCTAATGAGCCAATCGTAATAGTGTATTGTGGCCCTGTTTTAGAGGTAAATAAGCCTTCGGTTTCGCTTCCGTCCTTAGTAGTTTTAAGAGCTTCTTTTGTGATATAGATTTCTGCAATGGCTTTATTTACGACTATGATTTTTTCAATATTGCGCTGTGGTAATAGTTCCTCTTCAAAATGAGACCAACTGATTTCTTTAGGTGTAGAAATCGTTATTAGGGGAAGAATAATAAATAGCACTACAAGAAACAGCGCATACAGCCAAAATCCTATGGATGGTAGTTTAGGCTTATTGTCCTTCGTTTTATTCGAAGATGGCTTCTTTTTGTTTTGGTGACTCATTAGTTTTCTAAAACTATAAATTGACTTAAAGCCTCCATAGCTTCAGAACCATATACAACGGCAGGTCCTCCTCCCATAAGTATGGCAACACCAATAGTTTCCAAAATTTCTTCAGAACTGGCTCCAGATTTTAGTGCATCGTTAACGTGAAACGCAATACAGCCATCGCATCTTACGGTTATTGCAATGCCTAAAGCAATAAGTTCTTTTGTTTTTGTGGTTAATGTGCCTTCTGCTATACTTGCTTTATGAAGTTCGTTAAACGCCTTCATGGTCTCGGGAATCTTAGTTCCCAATTCTCCCATTAGTCTTGTGAGGTCGTTGTAGTTTTTTGAATAATCTTTTATCATGATATGAAGATTTCATTTTTTAGTAGTCAAAAGTATTTATAAATAGTAGCATTCAAAATGATGTAGGTCATTTGCAATGTCTTTTTCAACCATTTACTTTGTAGTATAAAATTTAGGATTATGAAAAATAACAAGCTTTTTATTGTGTTAGTTTTGATTGTATTGGCATTTTCGAGTTGTGGACCTGTGGTTGTTACTTCTAGACCTAATCATCCACCACCACCTTGGTTTTATCCAGATAGAGTAGAAGTGGTGCGGTATGTGTATTTTCCAGAATATGCTATCTATTATGATTTAACATTAAGTAATTATCTGTATTTAAATAATGGGGTTTGGGTGCGCGTTGATGCGTTACCAGCTCGATTTAGCCATATTAACTTAAACCGAAGTAGATATGTACGTGTTAGAAACTATAGAGGTGATAATATAAGAACATACCATAATGAGAACAATGTAAGACGAAGTACAAGATCTACAAGAACTACGACTACCAGAACTAATAGAACTAAAACAAGATGAAATTAATTAAATACTATTTAAAATGAAAACGTTGATTTATATATTGTTTGCATTATCCTTTGTAAGCTGCAACAGCCAAGACAAAAAGAAACAGGATATACAAGAACCTGAAAAAAAAGAACAAGATAGCATTAAACCGAAAGAAACTTGGGATGTAAAAAAGGAATATGATGAATTTGGAAATCTTATAAAATACGATTCTATCTATTCGTATTCCTATTCAAATATTAAAGGGGATTCCATTACCGTGAATTTAGATAGTATTATGGATTCTTTTAGTCGTTATTTTGAAGAAAAGACACCATTTAAAATGAATGATAGATTGTTCTATTTCCCACAGAATGATTCCCTGTTTATGAATGATTTTTTCAAGGGTGATTACTTTTTTAACCAATGGAAACAACGACCTCTAGATGTTGAACAGATTATAAAACAAATGGATTCTACCCGTAATCTATTTTTAAAACGTTTTCATCCTGGTTTGTTAGAATCCAAAGAAAAAATCTAATGCAGCTATAATCTAGATTCCAATTAAATATTCAAAAAAGCATTGTCAATATTAATAAAAATGACTGTCTTATACCAGTTATTGTTTGAAATTACTGTAAAAGAAAATGATGATTTTTTTCTTTATATTTTATTACAAAAATAAAGCATAGCCTTAGTTACGGTTTCTTTTTGTAATAAAATAGAAAGGAAAAAAGGGCGTTTTATTGCGGTAATTTCAAATGATAAATGGTATTATAGTTTCTGATGTATAAAGTTTAGAACATAAAACTTACTATCGTAAAGAAGAAATAGAGGCTTATTTAAAAGGGTAAACTTCTAAAAGTTAGGCTGATGTCTAAATTTTAATAATATCCGTAGGTGTTTCAATTAATATGGTAATATCTCCTCGAAGCGCAATAGGTTGCTTCATAATGTCAGGATGGTTTTGTATCATTTTTATCCAATCGTCTGAAGAAAAATCATGATGTTCAAAATGTGAGGTGTACGATGGATGTTCTTGATTTACCAAGTCTTTTATTTCAATATTTAAGCGGTCTGCTAATTCTGCTATTTGTGTCCCAGTAAGTGGTGTTTTTAATATATCTATTTCTAAAATAGGTAATCCTTCGGCTTTGGCATAAGCCAATGTTTGTTTTGCTCTTAAGGATTTAGAACTGTAAAACAAAGTGATTTGTCTATGCGATGTTGCAATTTCTCCCATAATTATTACTTATTTTTTAATGTTGTGCGTTTCCAAATGATGTTTAAGTAATTGCTTTAAGCTCTCTAAATAATTTTCCATTATTTGCTTGTCGATATGCGGATGATCGGTTGCAGGAATGGTTAATGGATTTTCATCCAAAGAGCGATATAGTTCTGGGTAATTGGTTTCAATATTGGTCGTAAGTTGGGTGATTTCGGTTAATAATTTTGTTAATGTTTTCATGGTGTGTGATGTTTCAATTTATTCATATCTCAAGGCATCAATAGGGTTTAATTTTGCTGCTTTTCGTGCTGGAAAATAACCAAAAATCACACCTACCAATACAGCGAACCCAAAACCAATCAATATAGAATAGGCCACTGTTGGGATATAGAATTCGGTTACTTTGTATATAATTTGATTTCCAACAATTCCAAGAATAATACCTAAAACACCTCCTGTTAAACTTAGTACAATAGCTTCTATTAAAAATTGCGTTAGAATATCACTTTCTCTGGCTCCAATTGCCAAACGTGTACCGATTTCTCGAGTACGTTCTGTGACGTAAACCAACATGATATTCATGATGCCAATACCGCCTACAATTAATGAAATACTCGCTATGGCTCCTAGTATTAGTGTCAATATACCTGTTACATTTCCGGTAATTTCTTGCAACTCAATTTGTGTGGTAATTTCAAAATCGTCTTCGTCTCGATTTAATATTCTATGAGATTCGCGCAATAGCTCGGTAGCCTCAATTTCGGCATCCAATATATGGTCTTCGCTCAAAGCACTAGCTATAATCATATTAAATCCTCTGCGATGACCAAAGAGCCTATTTTGAATCGTTGTATAAGGTGCAATTACAATATCGTCTTGATCTTGGCCCATGGTCCCTTCGCCTTCTTCTTTTAATAAGCCAACCACTGTAAAGGGTACTTTATCTATTCGTACTTGTCTTCCAATAGGATCTTGCCCTGGAAACACTTCTTTTCTTATAGTTTCTCCTATGACGCATATTTTTTTTGCCGAAGCAACATCCTCTGCTGTGAATACAGTTCCTGAAACTAATTCCCGACTTAAAATATCAAAATATTGGTTTGAGACACCATAAACCGTTGTAGATATATAGCCATCATCGCTGATAACCTGAGCTCCAATGCCCACTAAAGGTGAAATTTTAGGCATCCAAACAGAACTTTTTTGCAAAATCTCCAAATCCTTTTTGTCTATTGGTCGGCCCATTCTCACATTTATGCCACCTCTATGTTCTTCTTTTGTGCGTATCATCAATAAATTTGAGCCTAAACCAGATATTTCATCTCTTACCTGTTTTGAGGCTCCTTCCCCGGCTGAAATAGTCATAATTACAGCAGCAACGCCAATAATAATTCCCAGCATGGTTAACAAACTTCTGCTTCGGTTTTTATTAATAGCTTGAAAAGCAACTTTAAATATTCTTAACAGCTGTTTCATGTTTATGTAATTTCCAATGCCTTTAGTGCATTTGTTTTGGTGCTTCTGTCTTTTATAATGTTGTCTGTAAGAACAAGCCCATCTCTTAAATAAATCATGCGTTTTGCAAATTGTGCAATTTCCTCTTCATGTGTAATCATCACAATAGTTTTACCTTCATCATTTAACTTTACAAAAAGGTCTGCAATGTCAACACTATTTTTGGTGTCTAGGTTCCCAGTTGGTTCATCTGCCAAAATAAGCGCAGGATTGTTTACTAAAGCTCTAGCTATGGTTACACGTCTTAAGTTTACAATTCCTTAAATTTAAGGATAAATCAGAAAAGACAAAAGAGAGGAGTAAGGTTAATATACACGCAGAAGCATTAGACTTCGTCAACATTGAAAATCCCCTCTCTTTACTACCCAGATTTCGTACAGTTCTATGAGGCTTTTATACCTCGCTTTTAAGTCGTTGAAACTCGCGTAGTATGTCCTTTCAAAAAACATTTTCTTATGAATAAAGATATTAAATATTTTGGAATTGACATTAGTGCACTAGTATTTGATGTTACCGATTCTGATGGCAATTATTATCAGTTTAAAAACACTGAGTTTGGTTTTAAGAAGTTTACAAAACTTTTAGATAATACTAGTCATTGTGTGATGGAGGCTACAGGTTATTATCATTACCAGTTGGCATATCATTTGTTAGAGTCTGGTATAAAAGTATCAGTAGAAAATCCTTTATCGGTAAAACGATTTATCCAAATGGGCTTATCAAAAGTAAAGACAGATAAGAGCGATTCAAAACGCATTTGTGCTTACGCAGAACAGGTAGAACTAAAGCTATGGCAAGGCAATACCAGGGAGGAGATCGTGTGTCTTCAAATCGTTAGAGCCTTTTCTGTGTATACAAAACAGACTACTATGCTAAAAAACAAACTACATGGCGAGTCAGTTTTAGGCAATCCTAGTAAAGTAGTTGTAACCTCTTTAAAACGTAGTTTAAGACAGCTCCAAAAAGAGATGCAATTTTTAGAGGATAAGCTTTTGATTTTAGTAAAAGAATCGCATCAAGATTTGTTTACACGATTAAAGACCATTCCAGGTATTGGACCAAAAACAGCGATTATGTTAGTTGTTTTAACAGGTGGTTTTGATCGTTTTAATAGCGCAAGTGAGTTGTGCAGTTACGCAGGATTAACACCAGTAATTAGACAAAGTGGAAGTAGTGTAAAAGGGAGGCCACGAATAAGTAAAATAGGGAATCAAAAGCTGAGAAATTTGTTATTTATGTGCAGTTTTAATGCCTGTAAGTATAATAAAGCTTGTAGAGATTTATACGAGCGAATTGTAGCTAAAGGAAAGAGCAAAAAACTAGCCTTAATTGCAGTGTGTAATAAGTTACTAAAACAAGCTTTTGCAATAGCTAAATCAGGATTAATATATGATGGAGAATATAAAAGTACGCTAGTGAAAAATTAATGAGATTTTACTTGTTTTTTACCACAGTACTTTGTTGCTGACCACCAGAAAGCTCATTGGTCTTATGGTAAATTCGGTCTGCCAAACCCACTTGTACTAATGCCTTTTTTGCTACTTCTTTGGTATTTGAAAAACGTCCTGTTCTATCGTACACCAAAGGCAACTCTACATTTTCTAGCGCTGTAGTTCTAGATAACAAATTATAGCTCTGGAAAATAAAGCCGATTTTTTGGTTTCTAATATCTGCTAATTCATTTTTATTCAAGCCGTTTACTTGAACACCATCCAGCTTGTATACGCCCGAAGTTGGTCTGTCTAAGCAACCAATAATGTGCAGTAAGGTAGATTTTCCAGAACCTGAAGATCCCATTATAGCTACAAACTCGCCTTCCTCAATGACTAAATCAATGCCCTTAAGAGCGTGTACTTCAATATCTCCATTTTTGAAGACACGCGTTATCTGCTTTGTTTCTATGACTTTCCTTGTTGCCATTTTATGTTTTTGATTTAATACTGTTAATGACGTTATCCCCTTCTTTTAAGCTCTTACCTCCTAAAAATCGCTTGATTTCAGACTCTAAACCAGATTTGATTCCTGTTTCTATAAATTGAAAATCTAATAGTCCGTTGTCATCTTTGTAAAAAAAGCCATCATAATTTGAAGGTAATGGCTTTTTGAAATTTGTAGGACTAAAGGTTTCTTCATTATTAGTAGCCTCCTTAAATTTTTTTGTTAAAGAATCTGTTAAGAATTTACTTGTTTTTTCAATGAGTTTTGGTTTTATATCTTCTAACATGGCTTCATTTGGTCTAAAACGCAGCGCAGAATTATTTATGATTAAAGCATCTTTAGTTGTATTGACCACAAACTCTAGACTCGCAGTCATACCTGGTAACAAGAGTCCTTTTTCATTATTAACGTCTACAACAACCTGATAATTGACCACATTATTAATTCTAATAGGCTGTAAACGTATTTGACTTACGTGGCCGTGAAATTCTTTTTCAGGAAACGTTTGCACCGTAAACCTAACCTTCATGCTATCCTTGATATAGCCAATATCGCTTTCGTCTACATCTGCCAAGATTTGCATTTTAGATAAATCTTCGGCTATTATGAACATTTGGGGTGTAGTAAAACTTGCAGCGACGGTTTGTCCTTCTTCCACGGTTCGCTCGGTTATGGTCCCATTTATTGGTGATGTGATGCGAGCAAAACTCATATTTACCTGTATGTTTTTTACGGCTGCTTCGGACGCTTTTTTACTGCTAAAAGCTTGTTTGAAGGCATATTTCGAGTTGTTATATTCTCGCTCTGCTATAACACCTATTTTAAATAACACCAGATTTCTTTTGTACTCTTCTTCAGCTTGGGCAAATCTTGCCTCGTTTACAGCTAAATTTGCCCGCGCTGTTAATAAATTGGTTTGGAGAAGTCTTAAATCCATTTCTGCTAATAATTGTCCTTCAGTAACTTTATCGTTATAGTCCACATAAATTTTTGAAATTGTACCTGATATCTGAGTGCCAACTTCCACAGTATTAATAGCTTCTAGAGTACCCGTACTAGATACAATGGCCTCAAGGTCTCCAATTCTTAAAGTCGTATAGGTAAACTCTAATTTCTTATTACTCAATTTAGGTTTTACAATGAAGTAGGCTGCTGCAAGTAATGTTAAAACGCCGAGTATAACGATGGTTGACTTTTTCATTATTTATTATTTATAAAGTCCTGTTAATAATTAGATATTACGTTTCTTGCACGTAAGCTTATTGTTACAAAAAAGTGTCTATTGTCTTCGAGCTATTTCACTCATATCTAAGACTTATATTACTAATAGAATAAGTTAGTCTTATATATTGCCATAGACTGGAACTATAAAATTTCCATTTAAAAATGGCTTTGTAGCTATTTCACTTTGTAAAACAACGCCTTTATAAGACGATTCCAATAATAACTGTGCTGATTGTATTAAAGGTGTTGCTGTGGTTGTTTGGATAGCTCGTAACTGATGCTTGCCAACTTTTTGCGGTAAAATTTGTTTTGAAATTTCTCGTCTTCTTAATATGCCATGAGCATCTTTACCTTGTACTGCGGCATATAGAATGATTTGATCATCTTCGATATACGGAATTTGCTTTTCCATAATTTGCTGTAAGGCTTTAATAGGTTTGTCAGTAGTAGCTAGATTGTCGATTTGTTCTTGTACCCAGGCATAATGCCCAGAATGTCTTAAGGTTTTATAGTCTAAGGTCTTTACTTTTCCTGCTAAGGCATCTGGTAAATTAGCTGAACCGCCAGAAGTTAAATCTTCTTCATAGGCAATTCCATCAATTATTATTGTAGTGCGTTCGGATAAAGAAGGACGCTTTGTTTTCTTGAAATAACGAAGCACTTCGGCTTCTTTTATATATTCCGTAGCAACACCAACAGGACTCCAAGTGAAGCCATAATAATGAGGGGCAACGGCATTTTTTGTAAGTGCTCCAACCTTAAATTCTAAATTATCAACTTTAGTTACTTCATAATCTTTACAAAATTCTTGAAAAAGATGGTTTGCTAATATGTCAATATAGCCTGGTGCGAGACCTGATTGTAGCACAAAACCTGTCGTTGCATCCCTTGCTAATTCTATAATTTGTTGTGTTTCTGCAACATATTCAGTGAGGTTGGCATAATGCATATTAAAAGCTTTGGCATAACTGGCTATTTTTGGTGCTTGGGTTCCTGGTAGACAATCTAGGATTATTTCTCCTTGGTTAAATATGGCTTTCATTTCTTGGGTCATATCTTCTTCCGAAAGATAAAATGATTTTATAGTACATGATTTGGTAATGCCATTTTCTACCCATTCAACTAGTTTTTGTGCTTTAGAAACTGTTCTATTGCCTATGTAGATAGTTTGTGGTACTATGCTCCATTCTGCCAGTAGGAGTGCCACAGCTTGGGCAATGCCACCAGCACCTGCAATTATGATGGTGTGATGTTTTTTCATAAGCTTAAAAAATTATAATATATAGATGCTACCGATAAAATACTATGACCTCTATCAGTTGCTTTGGTTAACTCAGCTAGACGTTTATCCTTAATGAAAAAAATATACATTACGTGTAGCACGTATTATTTTTTTGTACTTTGTTTTGTGGACTTAAACCCAATTAATTGTCTAGCATCCCTATCTTTTTGTTCTAATTCCTCCTCTAATTTTTTATAGCGACTGATGTCTTTAATAGTTACAACCACTGCTACTACGTTATTTTCATGGTCAATTATAGGTCTGCCACTTAATAAAACTCTTCGCATTTTTTTTGTTGATAAATCTTTTAATAGAACATCTAAATTGTCTGTGATTTCACCATCTAGAGCACGTTCGGCCGGAAGGTCTTGAACTGGAAATGTTTTCTTTCCATCTGGAAACAAGACTTTAAAATGGTCTGAAAAATTAATGGAAATTTTAGAATCGTCTTCTGTTTCAAAAAGGAAATTGGCCGCGTCATTAGCTAAAACGACTTCTTTGTTAGTATTGGCGACGAGCACACCGTCTGTAATATTCTCGAGAATCATATTTAATTTTTGTTGGCTTTCGTATAGTGCATTCAAAGTGTTCTCCTTTTCTTCTTCCAACTTTAATTTTTCGGTAATATCAGTAACAATAGCGTATAGCGTTCCTGTAGTTTTGTCTGCAGTGGCATTCCAGGACAACCATTTTATAGATGCATCCTTACACACCCAACGGTTTTTAAAATTAACAAGGTTGATTCCCTTTTTAAGTTTTTTAATTTCTTCTTCTGTCTTTGCAACATCTTCAGGAAATATAAACGTCGTAAACGGTTGGCTTAAAAGTTCTTCATTACTATAGCCTAGTAGTTTACTCAAAGACGGGTTTATTTTTACAAATGTATCTTCTGAAGCAATGACCAGACTGTCAATAGACATATTGAAAAAGGCGTCAGAAGCTTTTAAGGATTCTGATATGTTTTTTCTTTCGGTTATATCTGTTGAAATGGTTCCGATAGCATAAATTCGGTTTGAGGTATCTCTTAGGGGAAACTTAACGGATAAAAAGGTATGCGCTTCTCCTGACACGTCGATACTTTCTTCGACTTGAATGTCTGTACCAGTTTTTACAACATCTAAATCAGCACTTCTATAGCGCTCTGCAACTTCTTTTGGTAAAAAATCCGCATTTGTTTTTCCTATTAAATCTGCTTCTTTTGTTTCAAAAAGCGATTGGTACCGTTTGTTTACCAATAGGTTTTCTCCGTTGATTTTTTTAACTGAAATAGCGTTTGTAGTATTATCTATAATGGATTGTAGTAATTTTTGATTCTTCTGTAATTCTTCTCCCGATTGTGTATTGGCTTTAAGTTGTGCTTTTAAAATAAAAAAAACGGTGGTTAACATTCCGATAGAAAGCACAATTAATGCTAATGACACCCAATGCCATAGTGTATTGGTAGACAAACGTAAGTGTTCCCAATAAATAAGTCCAAGTGTTATGATAACTATTAGATTAATGATGTAGCCTATAAAAATTTTTCTTTCAATTGAGAATGTCATTTCATTGTGTTTAGATTGGTAAATACAGCGCGCTCTAATAGACCTGTAACTGTTTTGAATTTCGCATAGTAAAAATAGAAAAGGAGCTTATCTCAGTAAATGACTTAAGTCATTTACTGAACAAAGTTAGGACCGTAAATTTGACTTTTAATTGAAACAGCTTTATTATGAAGACCATCTTGTACGCTACCGATTATTCCGAAAACTCTGAATTAGCATTAAAATATGCTTTCAACTTAAGCACAAAAATGGAAGCTAAATTACTGGTAATTCACGTTTTTGATTATCCGACATTTTTCGATCACATAAGCTTAAAGCCTGAACCACCATTTCCAGATCTTGAAGGAGATGCTTTTAATAGACATTGTACACAACTTAAGGCATTTTGCAAGCGTGTTTTAAAAAGTGATAAAGCAACCTCAACTATTGCAATAGGTGTTATTGAGAATAAATCTGTAATTAAGGGTATTGTTGAAAAAGCCAAGGACGTTGATGCGTTTTTAATTGTTACCGGAATGAAAGGGAATAGTAAATTACGCGAATTAATTATGGGCAGTACAGCCAAAGAGCTTATTGAAAAAGCACCTTGTCCTGTTTTAACAATTCCTAGTGATTCTGTTAAGACAGAAATTGAAACCATTGTGTACGCTTCAGATTTTGAAGATGAAGATTTTGGTGCAATGGATAAGTTGGCAGAAATCGCAAAGCCTTTTAATGCTAAAATTCGGGTTGTTCATATTTCGACTTTAGAAAAATCTATGGGTAAGAGCTATACAGAAGACTTGGAAACTAAAATCCATAAATATATTGATTACCCAAATTTGGAATTGGATATTTTATATTCCGAAGATGTCTTTGATACGCTTAAAATTTACTACAGAAATTCTAACGCAGACCTTATAGCAATGCTCGAGCGTGAGGATAGTGGTATTGCTTCAAAGGTGTTTCATCGCGATTTGGTAAAACGAATAGAAACCTATGGTAAAATACCTTTACTGAGCTTTAATGCAAAGCAGTATGTAATATTTCATTTAGAATAAGAGACTAACTTAAATTTTCAGAACAGATGTCAAGACGAGTTTTTAGAATAATAATTGTACTAGCGATTGCGATATGGATTTCTCTTTTTATTACAAAAGATGAATTTTCCAAAAGTGTTTTAATTAGTGTTGCTTCACTTACATTTTTGGTGTTTAGCTTTGGCATTCATGGATTGATGGCACATTCCATTCGTCCACCATCTACAAAAGGCGAGTTAATTACATTTCTACTTTTTATGTGGGTGCTTTGGGCCGTAATGTTCTTAGCGTTTGTGTTCTTTATTATTCCTGTGTATTGTCCTGATTTTTTGATGGATATATAGTTGAATTTAGTATTAAAGACGGTATAAGTTATTTAAAAAAAGGAAAGTATAGTAATCATCGTTTCTACCATCATTAGCTATAGTAGATGGGATTAATTTGTAATCTTTGACTTTTTTAAGTCGCAGCTTTAAATACGATTTTTCACTTGCAAGTAGGTTTTATATATGTCATTCTAAGGATTTGCTTTTTTGGGAATAGCCAAAACTTTTTCTTTATATCTATAGAAAACCGTGGTATCATCTTTAACATTTTTATCAACTATCATACCTGCCTGTACTAAATTGTTATTGCCAATTTCAACACCAGGTATTACAGTTGCACGTATTCCAAAAAAATTATTATTGCCAACTTTTACATTACCAGCCAAGCCTGCGGTAGATAAAAAATTATTATCGCCAACAACACAATCGTGACTTATAAAGCTATAAGACGTTAGTAAATTATAATTACCAATTATTGCATTTTGTTCCAAAATGCAAAATGGAAAAATAATATTTCCTATTCCCCAATTTGGCTGTTTTGGAGCAATTACTGAGTGGTGTATAAAACTACCTATTTTACCTCCTGTTTGTAACAGAAGCCTTGTCATTTTATTTCGATCGCTGGGATTTGCAATAGCAATTAATACTTCTTCATTTTTTTGAGGTACATAAGTATCAATATCGCATAATACAGGTGCACTAAAGTTGTACTTTTTATAATGCGCTTCTATTGAATCAGCGTAATCAATATATCCAAGAATGTTAATTTTCTCATTAATATCTCCATGAGCGTTGTTATCTTCAATATAAAATGTGATTTCGGCAGCAACACCTCCACTACCTAAAATAATTACGTTTCTCATCTCTCAGCCTATTTTATAATTATTGGTTTTCAACCTTAATGACGGTAATTGCGTCTTAAAGGATGTTCTTTTTCAATGTACTAGCTACCTTCTACTTTCAATTAGTTGCAATAGTCCTTCTATAGTTTCGGATTTTTCGATTTCCTCTCTGGTCAATTCCACTCCAAACTCGTCCGATACTAAAGCTATTATGGACAAGATTGTTAGAGAATCCCAACTGTCAAAAGAAATAAGATCGTCAGTCAGTTTTACGTCTTCTACTTCTAAAACTTCTGATATTAAAGATTTAATTTTTTTCATATTATTTATAATTAATTATTTCACAAAACTTTAGATGTTCTAACCGCATCACTAAAGATGCCCAATTTAATCCAGTACCAAATCCGGCCATACAGACCAAAAATGAATCTTTAAGCAACTTATCTCCTAAATTGAAACTAATAGCCGTGGGTATTGAAACTCCACTGGCATTTCCAAAATTCTCTACGATGTTATTGGGCATTTTTTGATGAGGAACACCAATTTTATCAGCAAGCTTTTTAAGCATGAACCTATTGGGTTGATGAAACATATAGCAGTCTATATCATCTTTGTTATATCCCGACTTTTGTAATACTTCTTGAATCATAGTTGGTACTTCACGTTGTACAAAATTAAACACATCATCTCCTTTCATTTTTAAATGGTCCAATGCTCTTAAATTGCCCGATTGGTCTTCTTGCAATACTGCTGTTTCTTTTGTTGAAGGTGTTCTAAATCCACCAGCCGGAATTATAAGGGCTTCTGCTCCTTTTCCTTCTACTTTTACACTGCTATAAATGGCTTTTTCTGAGGTATCATTTTCAACAATGGTTATGGCAGCTCCATCACCAATTATAGGGCAACTATTCCTGTCTCTTTTTGAAACTTTCAGACTTAATACATCAGCATTTAAAAGTACAACTTTCTTGATGCTATCTTGATCCAACAACATAAATGCTTGGTTAAGACCAACGATATAGCCCGAACAGCCTTGATTGATATCCATACTGACCATATCTTGTTTTAAACCTAACTTACCATGAATAATATGGCTCGTTGGTGGTATGAAATAATCTGGCGATTGTGTCACTAATAGTAAGGCATCTATGTCTTCTTTTTTAAGTAAACTATTATCAAAAAGATAATTCATCCCGTAAATACATAAATCTGATGATGTTGTACCTTCCTTAACAACTCTTCGCTTATCGTAGCCCATTACTAATTTAAGCTTCATGGACTGGGCTTTGGAAAAGTTATAATTATCTATTTCATCATCAAACATTACTTCGTTTTCTGGCAAAACTGTTAGAATGCCCGATATTCTTTTATTTTTGAATTTAAGGTTCATGTGGTTGCTCCGTTTTTTATTAATGTGGCTTTTATACTTTCGACGTTAGAGAAATTCTCTGGAAGAATATCAACACCATCAATAGAAATATTATAGGCTTCATCTAATGCGGTAACCAGTTGAACAATATCAAAAGAGTCTAATAAACCTTCTGCAACAAAGTTTGAAGATTGTGAAAAATCAAATTCTGGCCGTATTTCTGACAATAAGTTGTGTATTGTTGTTTTCATTCTACTAATAGTTTTACTTGTTAATTGTATTATACTTTTTAACGATTAAGTTGCCGTCATTAAATTTTATAAGTGCTCCCAGCTCGTCGTCAAAGTAGAGATCATTTATATCATATCTCGATCGAATTTTTTCATTCAATTCTTTTGTTGCCAAACTTGCTTTCCAAATTTGGTAAGAGTGTAGTCTTGCACCTAAATAAGGCTCAGAGACGCCTCTAATCAAATTATAGGCCTTTATATAGCTATCTTCTAGATTAATATTACATTGGTTTTCTTTTAATTTACCGTAGTAACTCCCATTTGAGGCGTACTGTGAACTAGGTTTGATTCTATCGTCTCTCAATAACTTAACAGCATCTTTAACGATGTACTTGTAAATACCCAACATTTTCATCTGTAAATCTGCTACGTACATATCTGGTGCGATCTTAATTTTTTTCTGCACTATAATAGGACCTGTATCAATTCCTTCGTTTATAAAATGAACCGTTATCCCAGTTTCGTCATCACCATTTATTATAGGCCAGTGCTGTGGCGATAGGCCTCTGTATTTTGGCAATAATGATGGGTGTAAATTAATACAGCCATAATGTGGTAGGTCTATGATATTTTTCTTCAGGATTTTTTCAAAATGACATACCACAATCAAATCGGGATCTAGCGCTCTTATAATCTTTTCAATTGTGCTTGAGTTAATGTCGTTTATTCTATAAAAATCAATATAGTGCTTTTTGCAAATGAGATTTAATCTTGCATAAATATTATTATCATATAGAGGGCAAAACACACCCAATACCTCATGATTATCTAAAATCAAGGATTCTAAAACCTGAGCGCTAAACCCATCCTCACCACAGAAAATCAATCTCATTTTAAAACTATTTTATTAAGTGAAACTCTATCTATCTTCCCACTACTTGTTAAAGGCAAATGATCTATTTTAAAATATTTTGTTGGTATCATGTATTTAGATAAAACTATAGACAGTTTTATGCGAAATTCCTTGACTGAAATTTCTTCTTTTGACTCATAAAACAATATGATCTCCCTTGTTGCTTCACTATAAGTAATACAGGCTTTTATAGCATCAAAAGTGCTCAAAACGGCATGCTCTATCTCACCCAGTTCAATTCTATAACCCATATGTTTTATTTGACGGTCTTTTCGACCTAAAAAAATGATTTCGTCCCGTTCATTTTTATAGACCATATCTCCTGTTCGGTATATTTTTTCTGGATAAGAATGATTTAAGGGGTTTTGTACAAAAACAGCATTGGTTTTTTTAAAATTATTCCAATAACCCAAGGCAAGTGACGTGCCTCTCACACAAAGCTCGCCATGTTCATTAGCTTTAGAAAGTTGATTGTCTTCATTCAAAATTAAAACAGTATTGTTTCTGCATGGTTTACCAATTGGCAATACGTCATCATTGGTAAATTCCCTGTCAATAATGTAGTAGGTGCAATCTACCGTAATTTCCGTAGGACCATAGAGATTAGCAAATAGAACCTTTTTATCTAAATTTTGAATCCAATAATTTAAGTGTTTTGTTGGCATCACCTCACCAGCAAATAGCACTTTTCTTAAGGATGGTATTTTAACGGTATTTAAAAGATTTAAAATAGAAATATTGACCAAAACTGATGGTACCCAAAACACAAAATTGATTTTATTTGTTTCTAAATACTTTAAGAGTCTCGCCGGAAACATATAGTGTTGCTCTGGTATAATATGAAGGGTGGCTCCAGTAAACACCATGAGATAAATATCTAAAACGGAATTATCGAAAATAAATGGTGCTTGGTTACCGATATTTTCTTTTTCTGTAACATCAAATGTGTCTATTGCCCAGTTGATATAATCAAAAACAGAGCGATATGAAATAGCAACGCCCTTTGGTACTCCTGTTGATCCGGATGTATGGATAATGTAGGCCGGATCGGTATCTATACATCTTTTATAGTTTAGTGGATTTTGTGTTGCATGAAGTTTTTCCAGCTCATCAATATTAATAATATCGATTCCCAAATCATAACTCGACACCGTTTCAAAATACATACTATTAGTTATAATAGTAATAGGCTCTAGTAACTTGACAATCGATTTTATTCTTGATGCTGGATTTTTAATATCTAATGGCGCATAGCAATTACCACTATACAAGATTGCCAAAAACGATATTATGGCATCGGTGCCTTTTGGCAAAAAAACAGCAATGGGTTTATTTATATTTTTCTCTTCTTTTAAAATAACAGCGGCAAGATCATTAGTATTTAGCTTTAAAGTTTTAAAATTCATCTCAGAATAACCATCTGAAATGGCCGTCTTATAAGGAAATGAATCAACAGTAGTTTCAAAAGAATCTATTAGATTGATTTGCATAGCTTTGAGATTTTAGTTTATCAAGGGTAAATACAATAATTGTATCTTTAACAAAGCTATACTTACAAATCTATATGTAAAATGATATTTGTCAGTTGCACTAAACGTATTTTTTTTAGTATTATGTATATTGAAAACCTATTCTTGGCAAATACGTTCTGAAAAAAATGATAAGTCAATCAAAATAAAAGTTCAAAAACAAAAGTTATTTCTAAATGAAGTCTTTAAAACAAAAATTGTATATGCATTTTTTGATATATTGATAAAAAAACCTGCGAGTCTCTTCGCAATCAGCTGGAAACGAGCTTATGATTGTGTCGAAAAGGTGCGATTTAATTACCCAATGATTCTCATTGAGGCTTAGTTCTTGGGTTTCATCCAATCTAGCCACAAGTAAACTATTTGAAGAACAATTGGAAACAGAACTTAATGTAAGTTGAAGCTGTTGAAGGCTACAATGTGCTTAAACCAACATTTGCAAATTTAAATCACTACATTATATCTCCATGCCTTTAAGCATCTTATTCCAATACAAATACGGAAGAACATATTTTTTAAGAATCCATAATCTCCAATGTTCTTTAGATGAGTCTTTAATGAGCATCAACTTCAATTTTGGGTCGGGAATAAATTTCTTTGAATAATCAAATTCGGCTAAAACCATTTTGCCATAGCCTGTAATAAATGGACAAGAAGAGTAGCCATCATATGTTTTATCACTTAATTTTTGAAGTCCTATAAGTCGTATAATATTGGCCACGACGACAGGGGCTTGTTTTCTGATGGCAGCACCTGTTTTTGAAGTAGGTACATTAGACACATCCCCTAATGCAAATATATTGGCGTATTTTTTATGCTGAAGTGAGTGAGGATCTACATCTACCCATCCGGCTTCATCTACAATGGGTGAATTTTTTATAAAATCTGGTGGAACGTTTGGTGGTACTACATGTAACATATTGTATGTGATACCAACTAAATTATCTTTTTTGGAAAGTTCTAAAGTTATTGGATTTCGTTCTTTACTTTCTGTACTTAAAGCAAACCAAGCTATTTGTTTTTCACTTTCAATTTTTTTCAGTTCGTAATTAAACTTTACGTTAATGTGCTTTCTGTCAATAACGTGGTACAAGGTTTCCTCAATTTCTTTAACTGAAAAAACAAGGTCTGCAGCGGTCGCATAGACCACTTTTGTTTTACTTTTAATATCCACTTTTTTAAAATGGTCGTCTGCTAAATACATTATTTTTTGGGGTGCTCCTCCACATTTATAGGGTTTTGGTGGTTGAGTGAAAAGGGCAACACCACCTTTAAAATTTTTAATAACGTTCCAGGTATGATTTGGATTGGTGTAATTACTGCATACAACACCTTTGTCGATGGCTTCAGGTAATCCTTCTACCAAGGACGCCTCTAGTTTTAGTCCAGGTGCAACAATTAAATACTCATAGGTAAAGCTACTATTTATAGTGGTTACTGAATTTTTATCAGGGTCAATAGTAATAGCCTGGTCCTTAGTCCATTCTGCATTTTTTGGTATGACAGATGCCATTGGTCTTTGTGTTTTCTCGTAATTATAAGTGCCTGCACCAACTAAGGTCCAAGCGGGTTGGTAGCAATGCTTTTCAGAAGGCTCTATAATACCAACATGTAAACTTGGGTTTTTCCGCAGTAAACTACTTGCAGTCATTATACCAGCAGTTCCTCCTCCTATAATATGTATTTGATAATGCATTTCCATTTCTGTTATTTATTGCTATTATAGCATTGTTGTTGGCGCTACATATTGAGAAATTTGAAATTGTCCGTTCTTTTTCAAGGCTTCTATACCACCTTTAATATCCACAAGATGTTTATAGCCCTTAGCTCTCAGAATAGAGGTAAATACCATAGAGCGATACCCACTTCTACAATGCACGTAATAGGTTTTGTCTTTATCTATTTTTGATGCGCTATCGGTTAAATAATCTAATGGTGCATTGATAGCATTTTTAATATGTTCGCTATTATATTCGCTTGCTCTTCGTACATCTACAATATTAACCTTGTCTTTTTGCATGTTTTTTGCTAAGTCTTCTGCAGATATAGAGGTTATTGTGTCAATTTCTCGACCTGCCTCCATCCACGCTTCAATACCTCCCTGCAGATATCCCAGCGTATTATCGAATCCAATTCTGGCCAAACGTGTTGCTATTTCTTTCGCTCTTCCTGTATCCGCAACAATAAGAATAGGCTGAGTTGTGTCTACTATCGTAGTACCTACCCAATTTGCAAAGCTTCCGTCAATGCCAATGTTATAGGATTTTGGAATAAATCCTTTTGCAAAGGTCTGTGCATCTCTTGTATCTAGAACGATTACAGATTTTTTCTTCAATTCCTTTTCAAAAGCTTTTACATCTAATGGTGTTGTGCCTTTTTTTACAACGTTATCAATGTTCTCATAGCCTTGAATATTTAGCATAACATTTTGTGGAAAATAACCAGGAGGTGGTGTCAATCCCGTTAAGATGGCATCTATAAATTCTTCCTTGGTCATATCTGCACGAAGTGCATAGTTTGTTCTCTTTTGGTGGCCCAAGGTATCTGTAGTTTCATCGCTCATCATCTTTCCGCAAGCACTACCGGCCCCGTGTCCCGGATAGACTATAATATCATCATTTAAAGGCATTATTTTATTTCGAAGTGAATCGAACAGATAGCCTGCAAGCTTTTCTTGTGTAAGCTCCGCAATGACTTTTTGAGCTAAATCTGGACGTCCTACATCTCCAATAAATAAGGTGTCTCCAGAAAATAGTGAGGTTGCCTTTCCCTTTTCGTCGGTGAGCAAATAGCAACTACTTTCCATAGTGTGTCCAGGTGTATGTATGAGTTTTATAGTGGCTTTCCCTAATTTAAACTCTTGACCATCCTTTGCTGAAACAAAATCAAAACCTGTTTTCATTTCTGTTGGTCCATACACAATAGTGGCCCCGGTTTTATTAGCAAGATCAATATGACCAGAAACAAAGTCTGCGTGAAAATGTGTCTCAAATACATATTTGATGCTTGCATTCCTTTCTTTTGCCATTTTAATATATGGTTCTACTTCACGTAATGGATCGATAATGGCTGCCTCCCCATCACTTTCTATATAATAAGCACCTTGTGCTAAACAGCCTGTATAGATTTGTTCTACTTTCATTTTCTTTTCGGGTTTAAATTATTGTGACATATGTTTCCTTAGATATTAAGCCTAACCTAGATCTAAAACGTGATTAAAAAATCTCGTATTAAGATATACTGACCCAAACATCAGTACCGTAACATAGCTTTCAAATTTCGGTTTTAAGACCTATAAAAACACTGACCTCTATCAGTTTAGCACATTTAATTATAAAAAAAGTTCCTTGAAGATGATATAGATTCCCATAAGTAACACAAACCAGCCGAAATACGTTTTAAGTTTGCTTTCATCGATGAATTTATTAAGCCATATCCCTATAAAAATTCCTATTATTGATAATCCAGTAAAACGAAGAAGAAATGACCAATCAATCTCTAGGTTTTCAACATCACCAATAAACCCTATCAACGATTTTATAGCGATAATTAATAATGAAGTTGCCACGGCTTTTTTCATTGGCAACTTAGCCAATAAGACCAGTGCGGGAATTATTAGAAACCCTCCGCCCGCACCTACGATTCCTGTTAGTAGTCCAACAACAAGGCCTTCTATGATAATCATTGGGTAATTAAATTGCACCTTCGTGATCATATCATCGTGTTTGTTTTCATTTTTCCTAATCATAGAAAAAGACGCGAGCAACATAATGATACCAAAAAACACCATAATACCAATACTCTTAGTAACTAAAAAGTTTCCTATAGAAAATAGATCTTCAGGAATAGCAGGTAGAATAAATTTCCTAGTGGTATAGACGGCAATTAGGGCAGGAATTGCAAATACAATGGCGGTTTTTATGTCTACGAATCCTTTTCTAACATTCCCAATCGTACCAAATAGTGATGAAACACCAACGACGAATAATGAATATGCAGTAGCTATAACAGGATTTATAGCAAGAAGGTAAACAAAAACAGGGACAGTAAGAATAGATCCGACACCACCTATAAGTCCTAGAATTACACCTATTATTACCGCAATTAAATATCCTAAGGTTTGCATTATGTGTTCTTTAAAATACTGCCTGTGTAATTAAAGATTTTCGACTTTAGTTCACCAAAACTTTTAAAAAAACGCTCGAAATGTATTTTGAGTGTGTCATGATTCTTTAAATACACTGCGTCACAAAATAGATCTTCACATTCTGCCATGTTCTGCATTTTACCATCATGATTGTTTACGTCTTCTTTAAGGTTTTCTAATGCTCTTGTTTCTGTTTTTATTTGGTGCTTAAATTTATCTAATTGCTCAAAAAGATTAGGGATATCTTGCTCAAATGCTGCTGAATTTATAAGTCTATTTATAAATAGTATTTCGGTCTCAACAAACTGAATATTTAATTTCCACCATAGTACGTCTTGATGAAATTTTGAAAGTGATTCTTCGTTCGGAAATTCTAGATTTTCCATGATATGAGATTTTTTAGTAGGCGTATTGCAATTTAAATGGTATGGATACTTAAAACAATGATGACGGTCAGTGTAAAAAAAAAGTCTAAAATAAATATTGATAATGATCTCTATCAGTCTTTAGTTTTTTTCTTTTTTATAATTTTCTGTGTTTAAAAAGATCAAACCTTAATGCGTATGAAAATTCTATGTTCGTCGTATTATAACCTATCGAAAAAAATACTAGTTAACAGTTCGTGCATTCTGGGAATCTCTAAAAATGAATAAATAAAAACATATGAAAAGAGCATGCTAAGAGTTTTATCACCCGAGGGAATGATTATTTGCGAACAGCATGTGTCCGCCAAAAACCAATAAATATAACATATGAAACATATTTTAGCATTTGTTTTCTATTTCCTGTTTTTCGGTTGCATAAACACCAATAACGAAAATAGAGATGAAGGGAATTTAAATATTGAAAATGAGACAGTTCAAATGGAAAATTTAAAACAGAGTAATACGATATTACCAATTGAAATTGTGGTAAAAAAAGATGTTTCAATTCGCTCATATTTTAAATGGATGGATAGTGTGGTAGCTACACAAAATGAAAAACTAAATTATATTACAGACGAATATCTAATTGTTCATAATAACAAATGGATCATAGACACATTAGCTCATACAGATTACTATTACCTTATGGGTAAAGGTATTTTTAATGAGGATTCTAAAGCGCTAATTGCATTAAAAAAAGGTCAGATTTTGGTTCTTCCTGACTCTGTTAAAACTCAAGAATTGAAAGAACGATTGCAACATACCCATCTTGATTTAAATATTCCTGAATTTAGGCTTCGCATTATGCAAGACGAAAAAGAAATATACAGTTTCCCAGTGCGAGTTGGGCAGAATGGAAGACGTTATTTGGCAATGGCGAAAGGCGATGTGGATATGCGCACAAAATCAGGTATTGGTAAAATAATTAGGGTAAATAAAAACCCTACCTTTATAAACCCAAGAAATAATCATAAATATAAGCTTACAAAAAGAGATGATGGCAAGGTAACGCAATTGCCAGTAATACCTTGGTTAGAGCCAGCACTAGGTGGTGTTAGTCATGGTCAGCTTATTCATCCAACAACAAATCTAATAACGTTAGAAAAAGCATCTTCTAATGGATGTATTGGTTTAAGCGAGTCTGATGCTTGGTATATTTATTATTATGCACCATTAGGCACAAAAGTGGTTTTTAGGTATGATTTGGAGGCAACAAATGATGAAGGTGAAACCATACAGTTTAAAGATATCTATTCCAAATATGACAATACAAAACTTAAAAATAACTACAGAGAAGTCTTTAAATAAAACAGATCGTATTTTGGATACTAGTTGCAATCATATCAAAATGAATTAGTTTGTTAATATTAGAGTTGCTATTTTTTGTTTAAATTAATCGCTTATTTTACGACAAGTAATATATTTTGCTATTTGCATTTATTGGCAAAATGAATAGTTTGAAAAAAGTATCTTTTTGAAGTATCTTATTTCAAGATAAGTAGTAGTATTTCTTCAATGTTTAGAATGCTAAATTATTGTTTAATAGAGGTTTGTGATTTTGTTTTTCCGACTCATAACCCGAAGGTCACTGGTTCGAGTCCAGTTCCCGCTACTAAGCTAAATGCTTTTAAAATCAACGGATTGTGTTCTCACAATCCGTTTTTTTATGTCTTCTATTTTCTTACTTTTACAAAACGTATACGAAAACGTACACCTTTTGCCTATGAAACCCAATTATTCAGAGCCTAAAATGGTTTTTAGCCGCTATTAGTTTTTAACTAGTGAAGTTAATAACGGTTATAAAGAAATCATGTAAAAAATTGATAACATAATTTCAATATTTTTTTTATTCATAAACAATTAAAATTTATTTAAAAGTCTATTACCAATGTACCTGTAGTTATTATTCTTTTCTGTCTCACAAAATGTATGGGTTTCTGAGATGTCTATAAGTAATGAAGCATGAAATTAATGGATTATATCATAAAAGCTGTTTGTGCTTAAGACTTGGTATTAGCTTATTTTAAGGAATATGGGTCTACTAAACAAAAAAAATATAGATATTATTGTATGGGCTTATGAGTTGAACTCAGCCTTTATAAGATAGTGAAATTAATAAATTACTGCTTTAGGACTGTACAAAACGATATTAGCATCGAAAATTGGAAGAAAAAATAAAAATAATCAATAATAATATGCATTTTGATAAAATTTTGTTAATGTTATTATACTAAAAACGCCTCTTAAGAATTATTTTTAAATAGTTCTTTCGTATAAATTAAACGATGCTCAATGAAATATTTTTGCATAACGTCAGGCTGTAATCAAGATTACAGCCGCAAACTTAGGAAGTTATTTATTTAACTTCCTTTTTTGTTTTTACTAATATACCATTCTACTATTGCTAGTTTTTAACTACTGGAGTATATAATTGTTAAAAAAACATCTAAAAATTATTTAAGATTTTACTGTAGTTTTTTAACACAAAATAATAAAATATCCTTCTTAAATTCTATAATCTAAGTATTCGTAATTATCAGCTTTAAACTCTATAATGTTAAAAAAACAAAAAACAGATAGTGTCTGACCTAGGTCATTTCTATCGCTCTAGTTGTATTATAATTTAGCAGTAAATAAATTGTTTAACTTAAAATTGTAAAATTATGTCACTAGTAAAATTTAGAAACAGAAGACCTTGGGGAAATCTTGTAACATCAAATTTTTTTGATACTGATGATTTTTTGGGTAGTCAACTTTTAAGCAATGACCTTTGGAACACGCAATTAAATGAACCAGCGTTAAATATTAAAGAAACTGAAAAGGCTTTTGAAGTAGAATTAGCGGCGCCTGGTTTCTCTAAAAAGGATTTCCAAGTTACCATTGATGAAGGTTGCTTAAATATTTCGGCTGCAAATTCGCACTCTGAAGAAGAAAAAGAAAAGAACTATACACGTAAAGAATTTAGTTATAATTCTTTTGAGAAAAAATTGCAACTACCCGAATCTATAAAAGAGGAAGATGTGAAAGCAAATTATAAAGATGGTGTTCTTCGTTTTAATCTTATTAAAAAAGAAGAGGCTAAACAACACAAGCCAAAGCGCATAGAAATTGCATAAAATGTGAGTTTTTATTCAGGTTTTTAGGGGTGATCCTCTTGCCAAAACTTTACATAAAAAGTTAAGGCAAGAGGATTTTGTTTTGCCTTTATCTTTTGTTAAATTACATTTTATAGAGTCTTATGATGCCTGCTTTATTAAAATCAAATGTCTTAACTATTTAGAAGTAGTGTAACTAAGTTTTGCCTTCTCTTACTTTTTTTTTGTTCGTTTTAATATGGTTTTTAAATAGCTCTTGTTACCGTTTTTAATGCCTCTAAATTATTAGAACGGATGTCGTTTTTTTTATTTTAATGCAAAATGCAAAATGCAAAATGCAAAATGCAAAATGCAAAATGCAAAATGCAAAATGCAAAATGCAAAATGCAAAATGCAAAACAGGTAAAGAAGATTGAATCTGTTAACATTCAATCTTCTTTGTTTAATTACGCAACTAATAGTTTTAATGATTGTAGCTTAAAAAAAAGCTTAATATTATATTATAAAAAGTTGCCGTCTTCGTCTGTTTTCACTCTAATAATTTTTTCGCCATTGGTTAGTTTTATTTTATAAGTTTTCTTAGAGTCCCATTTTTTTTCAGAATATTTAATTTGATACACGTCTTTATCTACTGTCCAATTAGGAAATCGTTCTACCAATGCATTACTTACTGCAATGGGTAGCTTTATGTTTTTATAGCGTTCTATAGTTTTAATTAGTTTGCCATCTTTGTCATAGGTCGCAACAGCATACCCTTTTGGTATGTAAAAAGATATTCTGTAGCCGTTATATTCATCGTTGTAATAGTCTTCTTTTGTAACATCAAATTCGGCAAGTTTTTTTTGTAAATCTTTAACGCTTTTGTCAATATCATCATCTAGTACTTCAAAAAGATATTTGTATTTAATAGGACTAACAACTACTGTATCGAGTTCTATTATTTGAGCAACTAGTGTTGTGTTTAGTCCACACACCAACAAAACAAGAAATAATTTTTTCATAATAAGTAAAGTTTAAGAATTAATAATACGCAAAGTTAGATTGTCTTTAGACCCTGTAAAATGACCTGTATCATTTTATAATAGATTAAACGATGATAATTTTAGTGCTCTACTTTTTAAACTTACAACAGATGAAAGACCTTAGTTTTGAAACACAATTAAAAGATAAAGGCATTAGCAATATGCTGCTCTTAGAAGCCTTCCAAAATATTCCTAAAGCTTTTTTTTTATCAGAAAACTTACATCCTTATTTTTATGAAGATGTACGTATAGAAAAAGCTATAGAAAAAACAGAGCCTAGAGTTATTGTAGTTGCCCGAATGTTAGAACAATTACAAGTAAAAAAAGCAGATAAAATTCTTATTACTGGTGCAGATTCTGTTTACATTTTAGCAGTGCTTTCTAAAATATATAAAGACGTATATGCTATAGAAACTACCAAAACGTATGCAAATTGGGTGTTAGAGGTTTTAAAGAATATAGACATTACTAACGTACATATAAAAATTGGGAAGTTTGAAAACGGATGGAAAGTAAATGCACCTTATGATGCCATTTTAAGTGCTTCAGAGTTTAGTAAAATACCAAAGACTCTAAAGCAACAGTTAAAAATTGGGGCTAAGCTATTAGCACCAGTAGGCCCAGATTGGGCACATGTTATTTTAGAAACTATAGAGCGGATTTCTGAAACCGAATATGTTACAAAAACACTACGAGATAATTATTTTATCCCTAAGCCAACATTAATGCCTGTAATAGGCACCGAAAGATATCCCGAAAATGAAATTATAGATGAAATAGGGATGAGTTCTATTCCTTTTAAAACTATTAATAAATTCCCTATAGAAGGCTTGTTAGAACGTATTGGTGATGCCAAAGTCGTATTGTTGGGTGAGGCGTCTCATGGTACATCAGAGTTTTATGCTACCAGACAAGAAATTACAAAAGCGTTAATAGAACAAAAAGGGTTTAATCTTGTTTGTGCTGAAGCAGATTGGTCTGATGCCGAGCAGATTAATAATTATGTAAGACACCAATACCAATCACAAGATTGGATGCCTTTTAAACGTTTTCCGGAGTGGATGTGGAAAAATGAAGAGGTTTTAAATTTTGTAGAGTGGCTTAAGGTGTATAACAATAAGCATAATAATACAGTAGGTTTTTATGGACTCGATTTATACGGTTTAGAAAACTCTATAGATTTAGTAATTAGTTATTTAGAGGGTATAGATCCCAATTTAGCAACATTTGCAAAATTACGATATTCTTGTATTATGCCATACATGTCTAATCCTACAGTATATGGTAAACTACTAAAAACTGATAAATTAGAAAGTTGCGAAAAAAAAGTGCTAAAAATGTTATTTTACTTATTAAAAAATAAAAATAAGCTCAATCATTCTCAAGCCTATCTTTATGCTTACCAAAACGCTACGGTTGTAGTAGATGCAGAGCGCTACTATAAAGCGATGTATTACGGTAGTGCAGAATCATGGAATTTGCGCGATTTTCATATGTTTTATACTTTAAAATCTTTAATGTCTTATTATGGTAAAGACTCTAAAGCTATTGTGTGGGCACACAACTCCCATATAGGTAATGCCTTGGCTACACAAATGTACGCTAGAGGCCAAATAAATATTGGCCATTTATGTAAGGAGCATTTTGGGTCTAAATCTTACGCTATTGGTTTTGGTACTCATACAGGTACCGTTGCAGCTGCCAAAAACTGGGGTGACCCAATGCAAGTAATACCTATAAATGAGTCTTTACCAAAAAGCTATGAACATCTCTGTTATAAAACAAATGTGTCTAATTTTACCTTACCGTTGCGTGCAGAACATACAGAAAAAAAGTTGAGAGAATTTTTAAATACACCAAGATTACAGCGAGCTATTGGTGTTGTGTACAGACCAAAGACAGAGCGCATGAGTCATTATTATAAAACCGTTTTGCCGTCGCAATTTGATGAGTATATATGGTTTAATAAAACTAGAGCTGTTACACCGCTTAAATCAAAAATAGAGACACAACCCTTAAACAAAAAGAAATTAGATGTGCATCCTTTTGGTCTCATTGATTAAATAGTTAAAATGATGGTGACTCTGTTTTTATTTCTAATAAATTGTCTCTAATGTGATTTTATAATTATTAGTCTTTAACTACACTTTGTAGTTGATATAAAATAGGGTGTTGCATACGATAAAATGATTTAGATCATCTATTTTAATTCTGCGCCAGCTGATTAGCGTCATTTTAAAAGTGTGTTTCTGCCGTTAATTTTATCAAAATTATTATTAAAATTAATGAGGCCTTAAAATTGATATCTCCTTCGCTTTTGTAATCTGATATTGTGTTTAAATCTTCAATTAATACAAAACACTTATGTTATGAAAAGAATGACATCATTACTATTACTTTTAGTTGCTTACTCTAGTATTTACGCTCAATACTCTAGTGCTGTACCTCAAACTTGGGAAATTGATTCTTGGGATGCTAACAATTGGAATCTGGCTTTTAGAACAACCAATACCTTTAATGAAGATTGTTATCCTATTGTATCTTTACAAGAAATTGATCTTGGTGCTGGCTTAGTTAATGCCGCACTCATAACCACAAGTTATAATAGTAATAATCAGCCAATTTCAGAGGTTACACAACTCTGGGATTTTTCGTCTAACTCGTGGACTAATTTTATAAGAGAAGATTATACTTATGCTAATGGTGTCATAATTGAAGAACTTACTTTGGTTTGGGAAAATAATGATTGGCAAGCATCTGAAAAGCGAACATTAACTTACGCTGGATCAGAAAATCTTCTTTTACAAGCCCTTACCCAGAATTGGGATATCTCATCTAATTCTTGGGAAAATGATGATCGGGAAATCTATGCTTACGAGGTCTATTCATGTTCGGTGTTTTTTATAGCTTCTATAGAATTTCAAGACTGGAATGGTGTAAACTGGGAAAATTACGAACGCGAAGTCTATTCTTATGGCAACTGCTTATTAGCCACGTTAGAGTTTCACTATTGGAATGGCTTAAATTGGGAAAATGACAATATAGAAGTTTATAGCTATGATGAGAATGGTTTTTTAATAGAAGTAGATGATAACGATTGGAATGGTGTTATCTACCAAGCAGACTCAAGAGTTTTAATAACTAATAACTCTGATGGCAACCCAACCGAGTTAATTTCTCAAGATTGGGAAGATAATAACACCTGGTTAAATACATCTAGAGGAAGAGGCACGTATTCTTGCTTACCTTTAGGAATTGCTGAGGGTAATGTTTTAGAAGCAGTAGATATTTACCCAAACCCAGCTTTTAACAACGTTTATATTTTAACATCGCGTACTTTAAATGTTATTATTTATGATAGTAACGGAAGAGAATTACAAACACAGACCATAACACAAGAGTTTAATAGCATAGATGTATCAAATCTTTCTAACGGTATGTACATACTTAAGTTGGTTAGTAATAAATCTGTACAGACCCAAAAGTTAGTTGTTAAGCGTTAATAAATTTATGTATGTTTACTTTTTGAGATTTACATTATTTTATTGATTTAATGTTGTATAAAATAGCTAACTCATAAGTTTCAAACGTGTTATAAATGACAAAAACTACCTCTAAAATAGTAAGTGTAATATTTGGGTTATTTGCCATTTATATAGCAGTTAATCTAATTTTTGATAAAACAAAAAAGAAATTTATAGCTTTAGATAAACACTACTCTTTTACAAAAAGCATTCGTATTTCTGAAAAATTTGAAACTGATTTTGCATCTGTTTATAGCATTATACTCAGTTTTGAAAAAAGTAACGATACTTTGGTTCCGATAAAAAAGAAACTTGAAGTATATACCAATGGAAAACCAATAGAATTATATGGAAATAAAAACAATTATTTTGAAACCAAATCAGGTGCAGAATATGAACTAAATTTAGAATTAGAAAATACGAAAGGTAATTTTAGCCTCAACACGTTTAACCTAAGTATTATAGAAGACGGTCTTCCTGGTCCTATTTATCAATTATATTTTGAAAGAGAATACAAATGGGTGTCTTGGTTTTTTGAGGGCTTTATTATACTAATAACAGTTGTTTTTGGTTTTTTTGGTTTCAGAAAAAAACGACAGTAGATTATCATTTTTTAAAGATTAACTGTTGGGTAATATACTATTGCAATAATCTTTACAAATTTTATAATGCATCACAAAATAGGTAATGCTATTTAGTGTTTACTTGCTTAGGTATGGCCAAGACTTTTTCTTTATATCTAAAAAAAACAGTTGTTTCATCTTCAATATTTTTGTCTATAACCATACCAGCTTGTATTATATTTTTATGCCCTATACTAATACCAGGAATAACGGTAGATCTAATTCCGAAAAAATTATTGTTACCCACTTTTACATTTCCTGCTAAACCAGCAATGGAGAAGAAATTGTTGTTACCAACACAGCAGTCATGACTAATAAAACTGTAAGACGTCATTAGATTATAATTACCCATTATAGCATTTTGTTCTATAATACAAAACGGAAAAACAACATTGCCAATACCCCATTTAAATGCTTTGGGCATTATAACAGAATGGTGAACAAAACTTCCAATACGGGCTTTTTTACTTAGTAATTTACTCACCATTTCTTGTCTAACGTTTACATTACCAATACCAAGGATAACCTCTTCATTTGCTTTGGGCTGGTACGTATCAATATCACATATTAATGGTGCCTTGAAATTATATTTTCCCCAAAATTTCTGTTTGGCGTTTTCATAATCAATATAACCTATAATATTTATTTTATCTATATCTAACACTTTTGCATTATTGTCTTCTATATAAAAGGTGAGTTCTGCAGCCATGCCACCACTGCCTAAAATTACTACGTTTCTCATTTTGGTTGGGTTCTTGTTGCTTCTATTTTAATGAAATAAAAAGTTTTTTTATTATGATTTTTTTTGTTTTAAAACCCTCTTTTACTTTTTATAAGGTCTTGCAAGCCTTTAAGGGTTTTAGAGTTTTCTATTTGCTTTTGGTTTAATTCTACATCGTATTCTTCAGAAATTAGTGCAATAATCGATAAAATAGTTAATGAATCCCAACTGTCAAAAGAGTTGAGTTCTGCATTTATTTCTAGTATTTCTACTTCTAAAACTTCTGCCATTTTAGTTTTAAATTTTTTCATAGTATTAGTTATAATCAATGATTTTACAAAAATCTAAATTACCTAAGTGTATTATTAAAGATCCCCAATTTAAACCAGTGCCAAAACCAGCCATAGCTACTAAAAAAGTGTTTTTTAATACAGTATCTCCCAAGTTGTAAGTTATAGAAGTAGGTATAGAAACACCACTAGCATTACCAAACAACTCTACAATATTATGAGGCATTTTTTTATGCGGTATACCCATTTTATCTGCCAGTTTTGTGAGTATAAATTTATTGGGCTGATGAAACATATAATAATCTATAGCCTCTTTTTTAAGACCTGCTTTTATTAATAAATGTTCTATCATTAGCGGTATTTCTCTTTGTACAAAGTTAAAAACTACATCACCTTTCATATTTAAATGATCTAAAGCTCTTAGGTTACCAGCGCCATCTTTAGTGAGTTTTTAGGTTTTTTTATTGCTAGGCATCTTAAAACCACCAGCTGGTATTATTAAAGCATCAGCATCTTTTCCGTCTACTTTTATAGCACCAAAAATGGTATGGTCTGCGTGGTCTTTTTCTATAATGGTAATAGCAGCGGCATCACCTATTATTGGGTTATTATTTCTGTCTTTTTTTGAAACTTTAGTACTAAGTATATCAGCATTTAGTAGTACAACTTTGTTTATGTCTTCTTGTTCTAATAAAAAGAAGGCTTGGTTTAACCCAACAATATAGCCAGAGCAACCTTGGTTAATATCCATGCAAATCATATCTTGTTTTAAGTTAAGTTTACCGTGAATAATGTGGCTTGTCGGTGGCATAAAATAATCTGGTGATTGGGTTACCAAAATCAAAGCATCAATGTCTTGCCTTTTTAGTAGTTCTTTTTCAAAGAGATATGTCAAACCAAATACACACAAATCAGATACTGTAGTGCCCTCTTTTACAACCCTTCTTTTGTTATAACCCATAACTGTTTTTAGTTTTATAGATTGACTTGTAGAGAAGGTGTAATTCTCTATTTCGTCATCAAAACTTACTTCGTTTTTAGGTAAAACGGTTAAAATACCAGTTATTTTTTTATGCTTAAATTTTAAGTACATTCTAAGACTCCATTTTTAATTAATAATTTGCTGATGCTTGCAATAGTTGAAAAATTTTCTGGTACAATATCAATACCATCTATAGAGATGTTGTATTCCGTATCTAAAACTGTTACAAGATGTATAACATCAAAAGAGTCTAATAAACCTTCTGCTACAAAATTAGAGGAGTGTAAAAAGTTAAACTCAGGTTTTATTTGCGACAAATGCTTAAGTACGCTCTTATTTATAGTCTTCATTTTGGTCTTATTTATAGTTTCTTTTACAATTCTATTAGATGACAGGTTTTTTGTACGGTTACAAATACAGAACGCCAATTTTATTTAGCCATTTCTAAAGATTTTTTTTTAGAAATAAATTGTTTTTGTAACGCTGCCAAATCTATTTTGCCGCTTAAAGATAGTGGCATGGTATCTACTTTATAATATTTTGCTGGTATCATATAACCAGATAATACCTTTGCTAATTTTTGTCTAAATAGGCGGATGGGTATTTCTGTTTTAGACTCGTAAAACAATACAATTTCTCTGTTTTGTGCATCGTAAATAGCACGAGCAATAATAGACTCGAAGGTGCTTAAAACACTGTGTTCTATTTCGCCCAATTCAATTCTGTAGCCTAAATGCTTTATTTGGTTGTCTTTTCTGCCCGAAAAAATAATTTCACCCATAGTATTTACAAATGCCAAATCGCCAGTTCTATATATTTTTTCGGGATAAGAATTATTTAGTGGGTTTTGTACAAAAACAGCATTAGTTTTTTTTATGTCATTCCAATAACATAAGGCTAATGAAGACCCTCTAACACAGATTTCTCCTTGTTCGTTAGTCTTACATAATTCATCATTGTTGTTTAATAAAAAAACATCACTATTTCTACAGGGTTTGCCAATTGGTAAGGGTTGGTTGTCTTTAAAAGGTCTATTAATTATGTAATAGGTGCAGTCTACAGTAATTTCTGTAGGGCCATAAAGATTGGCATATAAGATGTCTTTATTTAGATTACCAATCCAATAATTTAAATGTTTAGTAGGCATTACTTCACCAGCAAATAATACCTTTTTTAAACTTGGTATTTTATAAATGCTTAACAGTTTTAAATTAGCAATATAGATTAGGACTGATGGTACCCAAAACACAAAATTAACTTTATGTGTCTCTAAAAATTCTAAAAGCTTAGCCGGAAACACAAATAATTGTTCTGGTATTATATGAAGTGTTGCACCTTTAAACACCATAAGGTAAATGTCTAACGTAGAGTTGTCAAATATAAAAGGGGCTTGACTGCCAATAATTTCATTTTCTGAAATAGTAAAGGCATCTATGGCCCAATTTATATAATCAATAATAGATCTATGTGATATTGCAACACCTTTTGGTATACCTGTTGAGCCAGATGTATGCATAATATATGCAGGGTCTAAATCAATACAATTTTTGTAATTAAAATTATACGGTATATTAGGTGTTTGCGGTAATGCATTACACGTTATAATTTTTATATCTAGATTATAGCTTTTTAGAATGTCTAGATGCTTTGTATCTGTTATAATTGCAACTGGTTTTAATTTGTTTAGAATTTTTATAATTCTAGACATCGGATTTTTTACATCTAAAGGAGCATAACAGTTACCCGTATAAAGTGTTGCAATAAATGCGACAACAGCATCATTACTTTTAGGTAAAAAAATAGCTATAGGTTTATTTATAGATTTTTTATTGTTTGAAATAACCATTGCAAGTTTCATGGCACGCGCTCTAAGTTGTTTAAAGTTTAACTTTGAGTTAGCGTCTAAAATAGCCATCTTATTAGAAAAAAGATGAACAGTATGTTCGAAACAGTCAACAAGATTATTATACATCTGGCTTGGTTTTGATAGTAACTTATGGCTTAACTAAACAGAGTAAAAACAGCCCTATATCAAAGGTATTTAAAACATTTATAGCCAAAAATGATATTCATCATTGTTGTTTTGTTTTTAAACTAAAACTATTAGTTAACATAGATCTGTAGCCTGTGTAATTAAAATTGTTCTACGTGTTTTTTTAGTATAACTAGCCGTAATTATGTCTTTAGAGTAAGACTTAAAGTGTAGATTTTTGCACAGGTATTTTAACAACTACATCAACCTCTGGCCAAAGTTTAGAGATGCCGTCAGCACCTGTATGTAGCTCGTAACATTCTGTGTTAAGTATTTTAAGAGCTTCTTCTGCTTTCCAATAGTTTAGGTTAAAATTTGTAAATAGTATAATTGTGTCTTTTTCTATGGCATAGGTAAACGCAATTTTTTTAGAAATACCATTCATTTTTAAATCTATAAGACCTTCATTTTCTGTTGCTTTTGTAATTTTAGCTTTTAGTTCTTGTGTGTTAAAGGCTTTAAAAAAGTAAGTGTTTAGTTTAAAATCTCGTATGGCATTACCAGAATTTACACTGGTTGTAGGTATTAATAATTTCGACTTTGTTAATATCGTTTCAATATTGCCAGTAGTGTTTTTTGGATTATAAATAAAGGTATTAAAAGTGCCAGAAACACCTGTTTTATCAGAGAATTTATAGGCAGTCCAAAAGATTAATATACCCGTAGTATCCGTGTTGTAGATCTGTTGCTCAGTTAATATATGTGGTGCTTGGCTACTATTAGGTATTCTTTTTTCTGAGTTACGGCAAGAACTAGTCATTAAAATCAATAGTGATATTGCGGTGTATTTTAAATATGTTTTCATTTTATTAGATCATATACAACAAAATTAATTGACTTTTTTAGAGCTTCAAATGATCTAGGTCAATAGACTGACGGATATCATTTTATATGAGACATAGCTCAACTAATTTTGAAGAAAAGGATAAATGGATACTGTTTTTTTAAAGTTGGGTATTGCCAATTTTTGGTGGCAAATTGTAATCACATTTATAGTTTGTATTCTTTTAGGCTTAACCTTACAATGGTTGTTTTTTCTTGTGATAAGAACTTTCAATAAAAAAAAGCCAACAGTTTTAAAAATACAATTGTTAAAACATTTAGAAACACCAGCCAAATTTCTATTACCAATGCTATTTATTTATAGTTCTTTTAGCTTTTTTGAAATACATAATCTTTGGCATAAAATTATTGAAGCATTAATAATTATAAATTTTACATGGATACTCGTTGAAACCTTAAATGCTATTGAAGAAATTGTAAAGCAAAAATTTATAAATAGAACCGGTTACAAAGTCAAAGAACGTAAAGCAATTACTCAAATGCGTTTTGTAAAAAGTGTATCTATTTTTATTATTGTTACGCTAGCCATAGCTACTGTTTTATGGAATATACCAACAGTAAAAAATATTGGTACTACCATACTTACGTCTGCTGGTATTATTGGAATTATAGCGGGTGTAGCAGCTCAAAAATCTATCGCTAATTTTATTACAGGTATGCAAATAGCATTTACGCAGCCTATAAAAATAGATGATGAGGTTGTTATAGAAGGGGAGTTTGGTACTGTAGAAGATATTACATTAACTTATGTGGTTGTAAAAACCTGGGATTGGCGACGATTAGTACTGCCTTTAAATTATTTTAACGAGCATCCTTTTGTTAATTGGACCTTTAATTCTACCCAATTAATAGGTGCTGTTTTTTTGTATGTAGATTATACATTTCCGGTTAACGAGTTACGAAAAAAATTTCTTGATATTATCGCAAAACACCAATTATGGGACAAAAAAGTAGCTCAGCTTTTTGTAACCAATACAGATGCTAATAGTGTAGAGTTAAGAGTAACCTTTAGTGCAAAAAATGCAGACGATGTTTGGAATTTGCGCTGCGAAATCCGAGAACAACTTATTGCATTTATACAAGCGCAATACCCAGAGTCGTTACCAAAATTACGACGCGAGCCTGTTTTAACTTAAAACCAACTAATTAGTGTAATAAAATGATAGGGAATCTAAAAAACGTAGGCCTTTTTCAAAGTATGTTTAAAGCAACAGCTGATGGTGTTTTGGTAGTTAGTAATGATGGTACTATTTTAATGGCAAACCCAGCATGTAAAAACCTGTTTGGTTATAATGCAGATGCTTTATTAGCAAAAAATATAGATATTCTTATTGTAGATACCTATAGAACAGAGCTTAAAAAATACATCTTAAATCTAAAAAATACAACTCTTTGTAAACATTTAGATGTCATAGGAATTAAAATCGATACGACACAATTTAGTCTAGAAATTAAATTAAATACAACAGCGATTAATGATAAAAATGTGGGTATTGTTTTTCTTAGAGACACTAGTAACCATACAGATAATTTATTAAAAATTAAACAAACCAATAAAGCGCTTTTAGAAAGTAACCGAAAATATGACGGTCTAATTAATAACCTACAAGGCATAGTATATCGTTCTAAAAATGATAGAGATTGGACGATGGAATACATTAGCCAAGGATGCCACAAAATAACAGGTTATACTGCTAAAGAATTTTTAAATGGCACTGTTCATTTTTCGCATATCACTTTTAAAGAAGATCAAGACCAAGTTTGGACGACTACCCAAGAAGCAATTAATAATAAAACCCCTTTTAAACTAAATTTTCGTATTAAAGACAAAACAGGAAATATTAAATATTTACAAGAACTAGGGCAAGGTATTTTTGATGATAATGGCAATTTAGATGCTATTGAAGGTTTTATAACAGATGTGACTTTGCAAAAAGAGCTAGAGTTTAATTTAATAGCAAACAAAGCCAAAACAAAAGCGCTGTTAGAAGCCATACCAGATATGATGTTTATTCAAGATTATGATGGTAATTATCTCGATTTTTATGCTCCCAAAGCAGCATTATTAATAGTGCCACCAAACACTGTTATTGGTAAAAACATGAAAGATGTTTTACCTCCACATACTCATAAAAAATTACGAGAAACACTACAAAAAACAGCAAAAACGAAGCAAATACAACTAGTAGAATATCAACTAAAAGTTAAGGATAGTATAAAGTGTTTTGAAGCAAGAATTGCACCACTTAATAATGATAGTGTTCTATCTATTGTTAGAGACGTAACAGCTAACAAAGCTCAAGAAGCATTACTTAAAATAAGAAATAATGCCCTCGCATCTGCTGATAATAGTATTTTAATTGCAGATGCAAAACAACGCGGCACACCCATTGTTTATTGCAACAACGCTTTTGTAAAGTTAACAGGTTATACTAAAGAAGAGGTTTATGGTAAAAATTGTAATTTCTTACAAGACGATGATCGCGATCAAAAAGAAATTACCATAATTAAAAATGCCATTAAAAAAGGTAAATCTTGCAAAGTTATATTGCGTAATTATAAAAAAGATGGTAGCCTATTTTGGAACGAAATAGTTATAACACCAGTGCACAATGAAGACAAAGAATTAACTAATTTTATAGGTGTGCAAAACGATGTTTCTTACAGAATAAAAGAAGAACAATTTAAAAGCCAAATTAGAAATGTATTAGAATTAATAACAAAAGACAAGGCATTAAAAAGTATAGGCAATACAATTATTGAAACTGTAGAATCGCATATAGAAAATAGTAAGGCATCTATACTCTTACTAAATAAAGAGACTAAAAGTTTGTATAAATTATGTGCACCAAATTTACCAAAAGTAGTTAGCCAATTTATAGAAGGTGTTACTATAGGGCCTAAGGTTGGGTCTTGTGGTACTGCAGCCTTTTTTAAAAAGCAAGTTATTGTAGATGATATTAAAAACAATAAACTTTGGGAAGATTATAAAGTAATACCCTTAAAAAACGGATTAAAATCTTGTTGGTCGTTTCCTATTATGTCGTCCAAAAATTTTGTTCTTGGTGTTTTTGCTATTTATACAAATAGCAAAAGAAAACCGAGTGATAAGGAAATGGATATTATTTTAGATATGACCTATTTAGCAAGTGTAGCTATAGAGAAACAACAAAATACCAATGCTTTAAAACAGAGTAAAAAACAGTTAGAACAGTATGCACAGAAGCTAGAAGAAAAAGTGCAAGAGCGTACGCAAGAAGTGATGGCAACAGTTCAAAAACTAGTAGAATCTAATTTAAATCTCGAAGATCAGATACTTATAACTAAACAGGCAGAAGGTGAGGCGCTTACAAGTAAAGCGCTTACAGCTGCTGTAGCAAAAAATTTTCCAAAAGGATTTATAGCCGTAATGGATAAAGATTTGCAATTAGTCTTAGCAGAAGGTGAAGCTTTAGAGCAATTAGGTTTAAAACCACTCCTCTTTGATGGTATGACCATAGATGATGTATCGGTCTTTGCTGAAGAACGAAAAGCAAGAATAAAAACAGATATTTTAAAAACACTATCTGGTGAGCATCTCTCATTTGAGATTGAATATAAAAACAGATATTTTTCTGTAAATACGGCTCCTTTGTTTGATGAGAATAATCAAATAATTAATGCTTTAATGGTTTATAACGATATTTCAGAGCAAAAAGAAATTGAGTTTAATATACAAAATGCCCTAAAAAAAGAACAAGAGTTAAACCAGTTAAAATCGCGTTTTGTTTCTATGGCATCGCACGAGTTTAGAACCCCTTTAAGTGCCATACTTACCTCAGCAATTTTAATAGGTAAACAAAATGAGGCTGGAAAAGAATTAAAGCGAGAAAAATATGTATCGCAGATAGAAAAAAATGTAAAGCATCTCGTCAATATTTTAAATGATTTCCTCTCTTTAAGCAAGCTAGAAGAAGGTAAAATTAAGCTCACTCTAGAGCGTGTAGATTTGGTTTCTTTTTCAAGATTGGTTATCAATGAGATTAGTACAACGTTAAAAGAAGGACAAACTATAGATTTTAAAAGTGATATCAATACGCTTTTTACCAATGTAGACCAAAAGCTGTTTCGTCATATAATTACCAACCTATTGTCTAACGCTTCAAAATATTCTGAAGAAAATGAACAGATATCGTTTCGTCTTTTTCAAAATAAAAATAAGGTAACTATTCAAATTAAAGATCAAGGTATTGGTATTCCAAAAGAAGAAGAACGTCATTTATTTAAACGATTTTTTAGAGCGAAAAATGTAGTAAATATAGAAGGTACTGGTTTAGGGTTAAATATTGCTAAACACTACACAGAGCTTATGGGTGGCTCTATAGGTTGTAAAAGTCTAATAAATGTAGGTACTACTTTTTGGGTTGATTTACCTGTTGAGAATAGAGATGAAAGTTAGGAGTTAAAAGTGAAGAGTGAAAAGTGAAGAGTGAAAAGTGAAAAGTTAAAAGTTAAAAGTTAAAAGTGAAGAGTTAAACTCAGTCAATAAAACCAAACAACAAACAAGAATCCTATTTACTAAAACAGCTTTGCGTCTTTGCTAGATTTTTAATATAAAATTGAAAATAAAATATAGTTTTTTAATGAATAGAGCATTAAATACTCACAAATGAAAAAGATATTAATTATAGAAGATAATGAAGATGTTCGCGAAAATACAGCAGACATTCTTAAACTAGTAGGTTACGAAACAACCACAGCCGAAAATGGAAAAATAGGCCTTGTAAAAGCAAAGCAACTGTTTCCAGATGTGATTGTATGCGATATAATGATGCCCGAATTAGATGGGTATGACGTCTTAAAAGAGTTAAGCAAAAACACCAAAACAGCGTGTATCCCATTTATTTTTCTTACTGCTAAAACAGAAAAAATAGATATGAGAAAAGGAATGAATTTGGGTGCTGATGATTATCTAACTAAACCTTTTAGTGAGGCAGAATTAATTGAAGCCATAGAGTCTAGGCTAAAAAAATTCGATTTTTTAAAAAAAGAATTTTCTACAACTATAGAAGGGGTTTCTCAATTTATTGAAGATGCTTCAAAATACTTAGATGTAGATCATTTATCTAAAAATTATGCACCTCAAAAATATAATAAAAGAGCGGTCCTTTATATGGAAGGTGATAAGGCTAATTCTTTATATTTTATTCAAAAGGGAGCCGTAAAAACATATAAAAGTACTGAGAAAGGTAAAGAATTTGTGACAGGTTTATGTAGTGCTGGTCATTTTGTAGGCCAGTTATCGTTATTGTCTAATCATGGTAGTTATATAGAATCTGCAGCTATACTTGAAGAAGCCGAACTTTATGAAATTCCGAAATCAGACTTTACTACACTCATACACACCAATAAAGAAGTTGCAAACAAGTTTGTGAGCCTTATTTCTAATAATTTGGTAAATGTACAAGAGCAAATGGTAAATGTGGCTTTTTCTACGGTTAGGCAGCGCGTAGCAAAAGCATTATTAGACATAGATAAGCAAGGTATTTTGCTTAACAATGAAGCTAATGGTATTGGTATTGCCAGAGAAGATTTTGCGGGTCTTATTGGTACAGCAACAGAAACAGCCATACGTATGCTAACCGAGTTTAAGGACGAAGGTTTAATAACTATTGGCCATGCCAGAAAAATAATAATAGAAGATAGAGAAGCACTAGAGGACATTGCGCTTTTTGGATAATTGGTTTTTAAACTAAATTTTATGATACAAATTGAGTCTAAAATAATATGACAATTTTTTGTTCTACTTTTAATTACAGGCATAGGGGGTTTAATTTTTTGGAAAATACGACCATACTTTTCAGGTGTTTTAGGTGCCATTACATTTTATGTTTTACTAAAAAATATAATGAGAAAAATGGTATATACCTATAATTGGCGACCATCATTGGCTGCCGCAATTATAATAACGGGTTCTTTTTTTGCTGTTATAATTCCGCTAATTGGTTTTGGATTAATGTTAGGTCATAAGATTTTAAATGTAGCTAATAGTAGTAAAAAGGTAACTGATGCTATTAAAGTTTTAATAGAGGATTTTGAAACTAAAACAGGTATTGCAATTAATACTCAAATAGATACACAGGCTGTTACCACCTTTTTTTCTCAACATTTACAATTTATGGCTGGCAATACTTTTAATCTGTTTATTGCAATAGGCTTAATGTACTTTTTGCTTTATTATATGCTAATTAACCAAAATAGGCTAGGGCAATTTTTAAGTTATTATCTACCAATGAGTTCTAAAAACATGGATGAGGTTACGCGCGAAATAAATGCTATGGTAAAATCTAATGCTATAGGTATTCCTCTAGTAGCTTTGGTGCAAGGTGTTATTGCGCTTATAGGTTTTTTGATTTTTGGTATTGAAGATGCCCTGTTTTGGTTTGTTATTACAACCTTTGGTTCTTTAATTCCTTTTGTAGGTATATCTATTGGTATTTTGCCAGTATTTTTGCTAACGTTATCTCATGGTTATACGTTTCAGGCTTGGGGGATTTTAATTTATAGTACCACAATAGTAAGTGCTACAGATAATCTTATTAGGTTATATATACTTAAAAAATTAGACAATGTACATCCTTTAATTACCCTTATTGGTGTACTTATTGGTATCCCTTTATTTGGCTTTATTGGTGTAATTTTTGGACCTCTATTATTAAGTCTTTTTATTGTACTCGTAAAGATCTATAAAACAGAATATGGTAGTTTGCTCAGTGATTAGTAATATTTAATCCTAAAAAAACTTAAATAGTTTAACAGCTTTTAAGTTTTTAAAACACCCAAGAAAATTTGTTTATAAGCAGATTAATAAGTTTTTGCTGAATAATATCACCAACTTCTTTGGCAATATTTTGAGGATAAAGTAGGTGTTTTGCTTTTTGGTAGTTAAATATTAACTGCTCTTTTTCTATCGCTTTTTGAAGCTTTAATATGTTAAGTGCTTTATCTATTTCTTTAAAAGAAGTGTAGTATTTTGGTGTCATAATCTATAAAAAATAATGTGAAGAGAAAAACCGAAGTAAAGGGGCATTAATTCTTTTTCGAAGTAGGTAAAAGAGAACTGCTAAAACCATAAAACAGGAAGCTACAATTGCAAAGCCATACCAAGTATTGCCAATAGCTTCTCCTAGTGCGTAAGAAACCGCAATAGACATAACAAATAAGGCTAGTAGCAACATTGACCCAATCAGTGCTGTTTGAAAAAAAGTGGTTACCAGCCTCATCAGTATTTTAAATACTTTTAACTCTAGATACGATTCGCTATATTTTAAATACGCGCGTGTGTCTTCATCTAATTCTGTAATTGTTTCTTTTAATTGGTTAAAAGCCATGTGTTTTTATTTAATGCCAGACTGTAAATAGGTCAATCTTATAATTTAAATTAGTTTAATATCATTTTTTATGTGTTGACTGCTCAACATCTAGTGATTAAAATAATAATAGAGCGGGAGCAAAAAAGAACAGATTTACTAGTGCTATGTTAACGTTTAAACACTATTTGTGCAATTGCGCATTTTTCTTTTTAAGATCTTCAAGTTTCGTTTCTAAAGCATTTATAATATCTTCAGCCTTATAGCTTAGGTTAGAAACGGTCTCGTCTAATTTTTTATCAAATGCTTCCTTTTTTTCGTGAGCAGTTTTAGTAAGCTCGTCTTTGGCATGTTTTAACCGGTCCGAAATATCGTGTGTGGTATCTGCAACTGTATGCTTTATTTTTTCTCTTGTTTCGCTTCCTTTATAAGGTGCAAATAAAATACCGAGACCTGTGCCAATAGCCGCACCTGTTATAAAAGACATAAATATATTTCCATTATTGTTTTCCATGATATTACTTATTTAAGTTGTTAATGTTTCTATACTATAAAAATAAATAAAGATGGACTTTTGTAAAATGATGCAGATCAGTTTACAACAATTTACAGCTGTTTTAAGTTAAGAGATTGTAGTTTTTACCTTAAGTTGACCTACATCATTTACGCTGTTTTTAAATAGGCTTACTTTAGATTTATATTTCTTTTAATAATGATTTTAGGTAAGTACAATACAAAGCAAAAACAAATTCATTTTAGAGCCTATCAAGAGCTATCGCAATTAGAAAATGCTTTAAAACATTTAAAAGAAGAAAACACAGCTCTCTTTCAGCTTTCTATTTTAGGAAAAGTAGCACAGTTTTATAAAGATAAAGACACTTCATCTTCTTCTTTTAACGACACCTGTTTAATAAAAAAATATTTGCAAAACTTACTAGGTGAGACGCTGCGTTTTGGTACTTTTAATAATCCGGAAAGTGGACCTGTATTTATTGCAGGTACATTAGTGACTACATTTTTACATAAAATAAACGGTAAGTCTTTGGCCACATTGTCATCTGGTTCTTATGGTATATTTAGAGGTATTGGTGTGAGTGAACTTCAGGCTACAACATATTTAAAACTTCTAAATACTGGTAGTTATTTATTGATTTTAAGGGGGTATGAATTTGAAATAGAAGCTTTAGATACTTTACTTAGCACAACAGACTTTTAAAAATTTTAACTAATTCTTTAAAATAAAAAAACGGAAAGCTTACACTTTCCGTTTTTCCTGAATGGACTAATTTTATTTTACTTCAAACCAAAATATTCTTTTTCTAACATTAGAGTACATCAATTTTGGTAAAACAATTTCATGCGCTTCATACTGGCTGCACTTACTTTGCAGCAGTTTGCAACCAATTTTTTAAATAATCTGGGACAGCTAACTATCCCAGATTACTGGTGTAAAATTTGCTTTACAGACCTAATCTGATATTGCATATACTTCACTACAAAGTCAACCCAAAAAGCTTAACGCTTTAAAGAACTCTTTTTACACCTAAGGCTAGTGCAGTATTGCTACAACAAGAGCCTGTGTTTTTATATTTTCAAAGAACTAACGTATTAATTATACGGCTAATTTACTTCTGTTTTTTAGAGTATAAACTGAGCCAGGTCAGTCTCAACGTTTTTATATTAAAAAATAGAAACTGAGAGCCTAGACTCCCAGTTTCCTGTTAAAACGATTCATTTTATCTTTACGTTCAACTAACCAATCAAAAAACAACAACTAGTGCTGGGATTTTTAGAAACCATTAATTTTTGTAAAACAAATTTAATCGCTTCACACTGGCTGCACTTACTTTACAGCAGTTTGCAACCAATTTTTTAAATAATCTGGGATAGCTAACTATCCCAGATTACTACTGCAAAATGCGCTTTGCATACTTAATTCCATAGTGTATATGCTTTTTACAAAGTCAACACCGCACGCTTAAAACTATTAAGTACATTTTGCAGCCTAAGTTTGGTGCTTGTTCTCACACCTATAACTTATATTTTCAAAGAACATTTTTACATTTAATTATATTACTAAATTAAAGTGATTTTGCTGTGGTAGAAATGACCTAGATCAGTTATTGTTTTTTTTTAATTATTTTGAAATTTTAGTACTAATAGATAATAATGGAATGCATAACTGATTTAACTGTTTTAGTAGTGGTCTTGGTAGCGAGTTACCGATATAGCTAGATTTTTCTTCTATAAAAGCGATAAGATTACAGTGCTCGTTTTTAATAAAAAGATTTATGCCTTTATTTATGGGCATCCGTTTTAATGTGTGAAAACTATATTTTAAGCCTTTTAAAATGTATTCTAGTTGTTTTTTGTTTTCTAATTGCTTTTCATCTAAATGATGCTCTTTTTTAATATGAAGAATATTTATGTCTGATTGGTGTTGTTTTGCAAGACCTATTATTTCAGTAAAATTAGACGTCTCTAAGGTTTCTTCGTAGTCTACAGGAAGTAAAATTTCTTTTAGTTCGCAGAAACTATAATCACCAGGAACTGCCAAAATAGAACAATCTGTGATGTATTCCATAATATCTAAAATAGGTAAATCATCGTTGGCTTCTAATTCTAACTTTGCCTTGGTACCAATAACAAGTACTTCTATAGTATTGTTTTTAATGGTTTCTTTTAAGGCGTATAATAAAGCGTTAAAACTCGCTACGGCTGTATATGTATGTTTTGTGTTTTTAAAATTAGATTTTAGGCTATCTATTATTTTTTTTAAACCAATTGTAGCTATTTTCTTTTCTGTTTCATAAACTTTATCTCCAGGTTCTGGTACAAGTGCTTCAATATCTAAAGCATTTTTGTCTGCCTGAAACGCATGTAATATATAAAACTCACATCTGTGGTGTTCAAATAATTTAGCGCTATAATTAATTGCGTTTAGTGCATTATCAGAAAAATCTGTGTAACACAAAATATGTTTTTTCATGGCTTAAATTTCATTTTGTTTCATAAAAAAGGAAGTCAACCAACCAAGACTTCCTTTCTTACTACTATTTACAAAGTGTTATTAGATAACTGCTTATTAATAGTAATACACTAAATTTATAACAGTTATATAGTTGCTAAAATGACGATAATCAGTCTTGTTTTATTAGCACTGCTGTTTCATTTTTTAGTTGCTTTAATTTTTTTAAAACATCTAAAATTTGAGTTGTTTCGCTCTTTTAGTTACACTTAATTTTTATTCGAAATTATACTCGTAAAAAAGTTTTTTTAGTTGTTTTGGTAGTTGGCCAATGACATCTTCCATTTGTCCGCTACTTACATAATTTCGTAACATTTTAAATGTAGAATGTACATCTGCTTCAGCAATTTCGTCTGAGTAAAAATCAATTAAAGAGGTATTGCCACTAATAACTCTTAAATAAGCGATAAAGTCATCTGTGGTTTTTATTTTTTCTTTTGTTTTTAAGGTCCAGCCATTTACATAAACAGCCTTTAAAAACATTGGGAGTTGTGCTATTAGTTGTAGCGATTCTTCTGTAGATATTATTGAACGTAAGCCATGAAGTATGGTGCTGAGAATACGGCCAGCTTGGTCGTAATCGTCAAAAAGAGATAACTCTTTTGCGTAAGCTTTCATAAATGTGTTTCCTTCTGTTGCGTATTTATTGAAATTTAGTGCCATGGTTGTATTATTTTAGATTTAACTTTTATTTATAGTCGCTTTAGATTTTATTCATAGAATATAAAGTCATTAACTTTTTGTGAGGCCTTTAAGTGTTCTTCTGCTTTATTAATATTCTCAATACCTTGTAATAACGCATCCGGATTAAATGAAATACTATCAATACCTTCATTAACTAAAAAGGAAGCAAATTCAGGAAAATCGCTTGGTGCTTGTCCGCACAATCCTATTTTTGTTTGTGTTTTTTTTGCAGATTGTATGGCTATTTTAATCATTTTTTTTGCCGCTTCATCGTTTTCGTTAAATAGTTTTTCCATTAATTCAGAATCTCTATCTATACCTAATGTAAGTTGGGTAAGATCATTTGAGCCTATAGAGAAACCATCAAATATTTCAGCAAATTGCCCTGCTAAAAGCACGTTACTTGGCAGTTCAATCATGGTATAGATTTCTAATCCATTTTCATGTTGTTTCAATCCGTTTTCAGCCATTGTTTCTATTACTTTTTTACCTTCTTCTAGAGTTCTGCAAAACGGAATCATAACTTTTAGGTTTGTAAGTCCCATAAGGTTTCGTACTTTTTTAATAGCGTCACACTCTAATGCAAAACCTGCTTTATAGGCATCGTTATAGTAGCGCGATGCTCCTCTAAACCCTAACATCGGATTTTCTTCATGGGGTTCAAAATCTTTTCCGCCAATTAAATTAGCATATTCATTGGTTTTAAAATCGCTTAGTCTAATAATGACTTCTTTGGGGTAAAATGCTGCTGCAATGGTTGCTATACCTTCTGTGAGTTTATCTATAAAATACGTTTGTTTATTTGCATAATTTTTAGTTAGTATTTCGATCTCTTTTTTTACTGAATATTTTTTAATTTTATTAAATTTCACCAAGGCCATTGGGTGTACTTTTACATTATGTGTTATAATAAATTCCATACGTAAAAGGCCAACCCCATTATTAGGATAAAAGGATAGGGGAAAAGCATTTTCGGGATCGGCAAGAATCATTTTTACCTCTGTATTTGGCATTTTAATATTAGAAAAATCAATCTTTTTTTCTTCAAAATATAAAGCGCCTTTATAGACATAGCCTGTTTTACCTTCTGCACAAGATATCGTTATGGTGTCACCATCTGTAATTGCTGTTGTTGCATTTTTACAGCCAACTATTGCAGGTACACCCAGCTCGCGAGCCACAATAGCTGCATGGCTTGTTCTACCTCCTTTGTTGGTAATTATACCAGCTACTTGCTTTAGTAAAGGGTCCCAGTCTGGTGTAATGGTATCGGTAACAATAATAGTATTTGGTGTTAAAGGACCACAGTTTTTTGGCGATTTTAAAAAGCAGGCTTTACCAATTGCAATTTTAGAACCTATGGCATTACCGTTAGTTAAGATTTTGCCTTTTTTTAGAAGTTTGTATTCAATATGGCTGTTTTTAGGTCTTGTTTGATGTATTGTTTCTGGTCGGGCTTGGGTAATAAATAACTGATTTGTAATGCCATCTTTTGCCCATTCTATATCCATAGATTTTTGGTAATGGTCTTCTATAAGTTTTGCCCAATTTGCCATGGTTGTAATTTCATCATCTGTTAAAACAAATTGTTGCTGCTTTATTTTTGACGTTTTACGGTTAACTATAGTTGTACCTCTTTGTTTGTTGGTATAGATCATAGTTAGCTTTTTGTCTCCCATTTTTTTTTGAATAATAGGATATTTACCCTTGGCTAAACTTGGTTTAAAGACGTAGAACTCATCTGGGTTTACGGTGCCTTGTATGCTGTTTTCTCCCAATCCCCAAACACCGGTGAGTACAATAACGTTTTTAAAACCAGATTCTGGCTCAATGGTAAAGCCTACACCAGACCCGCCTTTATCTGATCTTACCATAAGTTGTATGCCAACAGATAAAGCAATAGTATGGTGTTTAAATCCTTTATCTTCTCTGTATTTTATAGCGCGATTGGTGTATAAAGAGGCAAAACATTTTTTTACAGCTTCTAATATTTGTGCTTCGCCTTTAATATTTAAATAGGTTTCGTGTTGCCCAGCAAAACTAGCATCAGGTAAATCTTCTGCAGTTGCGCTGCTTCTTACTGCGACTTCTTTTAAATTTTTGCCACATAAATTGAGATAAGAATTTTTTATATTATTGCTTAATTCAACGGTAAAGCTTCCTGCTAAAATAAGCGTTCTTGCGTGTTGCCCAATAGTTTCTAAATTAGAATAGTCTTTTCTATTGAGTTGTGTTAGTAGTTGTTTTAGTGGTGTCTCTATTTTATTATCTTTTATAAATTCCCAAAAGGCATAAGATGTCGTAGCAAAACCATTGGGTATGTTAATCCCTTTTGTGGTTAATTGGTTATACATTTCGCCTAAAGACGCGTTTTTTCCGCCTACACTGCTAATATCTTGTATACCAATTTCACTAAATTTTTTTATATGAGTTTTCATTTTCCTTCAATCTAATTTATAATATCTAAAATTAGATGCTCTACATATGTTAGTAAATGACCTACGTCATTATAAATATTGTGAGTAAAGTTGGCGAAAGAATTTTATGCAATTGACCTAGGTCATTTTCTGTACAGTAGTCTATATCTATTTTTGATTTATATTAATAATTAAAATTAAGAAGTTATGTCAGTATTAAAAGTAATTGAAGTATTAGGGAACTCTACCGTAAGTTTTGATGATGCGGTTAAAAATGTGGTTACAGAAGCTTCAAAAAGTGTAAAAAACATAAAATCTGTTTATGTAAAAGATATGCAGGCAACTGTAGAAAATAATAAGGTTACTCAGTACAGGGTAACCACAAAAGTATGTTTTGGTATAATGGATACACAATAATTAGTTAGGGTTGAAGAGGGTTCCTAAAAGTATCAAAGAAACACAGAGGGTTTTAGTTTTTAGGAATCTCTTCTTTTTTTTTAATTATACTAGTTTTATCTGTTGCATAATTGTAAAAGAACCACCTATTAAGTGATAATTTAATAGGTTTTTTTTGATTTTAAAAGTAAGATAAAGAGAGATTATAAACTTTTAATAGCGATACAATGCATTTATTTTTGAATGTTTATTGGGCATATCTTGTTTGTCTAGTAAATAAACTTTACCACCATTTAAGAATGTTTTTATAGCGGCTAAATTCATTAGTGATGTTGTGGTTTTATTTTCTTGTAATGTTGTGTTAATTACAGTATCGTTTTCTAAAGTATAAGTGCCAAAGATGTCTTCTAGGTTTTCGCAGAATAAGGCCTCAATTTTACCTTCAAAAGCTTTTGGTAAGATGCCCTCTATTTCAATAGCTGTTTTGCCAGTGCCTTGTAACTCTGCGAAACGTACTATTTTCTCTTTTCTCTCTTTATCAAAAATAGGTGCTATTCTCTCCCAAGCTAATTCATGTAAGTCTAAAATGTCTGAAACTTTAAGGTTACTCTTAATATTTTTATCAAAGAAATTAGAGTAGGTATTTACACTTTTATAAATATCAAAAAGATAGTCTTGAGATGCTAAAAGAAATGGTATATTATCATCTTTTAATATTGGTTTTAGACCATCGTTAATAGCTCTAAAATAGGTTTTTATCTCTTTTTTTATTTTACCTTTTACAGCATCTTGCCCATGGTACATTACTTGTTCATTAAAAGCTTGTTGTGTTCTAAACTGCATGTTTTTTTCTTCATAATCAGAACCTACGCTATCTTTTATATGTTTTGGTATTAAATCGTTAATTATAATTTGGGTAACACTATGTTGTGTACATTCATATAAATTAACCATTTCTAGTTGCAATGTCATTATATAAAAATGACCGTCACCAACAAAAAGAGGTAGTAAAGGTTTGAGGTAAAAAGCATCATCTATATAGTTAAAAGCTTCAAAATAGATGGGTAGGGTGTATTTTTGATAATAATTTTTGGTTGTAAAAATGGCCAATCCGTCAGATTGTTGTCGCCAAAACAAATGGTCATCAATTAATTGCTGTATAGGCGCTGTAATAGCTTCAATATCAGTTTTATTACAGCCTTTTTTAGCTAACTTCTTTTTTACATCTTGTAATTGTACTTTTAATAACAATGTATCTTGTTGTTGCTGTACTTCTTTACCCGCTCTATGCGTTGGTATAAAAATTGAAACACAGTAATCTTGATTGATGTGATGTAGTTTGGCAATTTCTTTTTTAGTTACAAGTGGCATAATGGTTTGGTTTTATAAGTTAATCTAGCCCTATAGTTTTATAATGAGTCCCTAAAATAATAGGTAAACGTTTACTTTAAAATGATCTGCATCAGTACAATGTATTATTAGTTCACCCTAAAAAAAAGCAGCTTCAATAAAATATTGAAACTGCTTTTTAAGTATTAAATTACACTAAAGATGTGTTTTTAAAACTTAGGCATAAGCTGGGTAATACTCAACTTTTAACTCATTTTTTACATTATAAACGCCTGGTGAAGCATAGGCTGTTTTACGGGCCTCTTCTTTTTCTGCCCATGAGCGTACAGTGCCTTTTAAAGTTACAGTATGCCCATCTACTTCTACAGAGACATGTTTAGCATCTAAATCTGCAGCACGCTCAAAAGCTTTACTAATTTTGCTTTTTATGTCTGTAGCTTTTACCTCTTGTTTTAAGATAATGTTGTTAGATACGTATTTTACACCTAGCAAATTTTCAACTGCTTTTTTTGCTGCATTTCTTTGAAAATCCCACTTTACTTCACCACTCAAATACACCCAGCCGTCTTCTACTTTTGCCATAATTTTGTCATTTGGTACTGAGATATTCCACTCTAAAGCATTAACTACGGCCTTTGCTATTTCTTTGTCTGTTTTTTTGTAGGCATCGCCATATTTTACTTCAATATCTTCAGCCACAGCTTTTACGCCACTTACTTTTTTAGTCGCTTTTTCTGCTGCCATTTTTGCAGTGTAACTGTCTACAACGCCCGAGAGTGTAACTACGCCATTTTCTACAGCAACCCCAATTTGTCTGTCGTCGATGTTAGATTCCCAAGCTAATTGGTCTAAAACATCTTCTCTAATTCTTGCATCTGTTTTCATTTTTTTTAATTTTAATTAAACATTATTTGATACCAATTCTACTATAAAATTAAAGTTGTGTTTTTATACAATTCTAAATTAATTACTTCCCTTTTTATAGTAGAATTGAGATTATGGTACAAATGTATTTTTATTGTAACTATCTGTAAATGATCCAAATCAGTAAGGGGAGTTTTTTGCGTTTTTCTTAAGAGCAATTTTACATGACCTAGGTCATTTTATTTTGGCTAATTGCGTTACATCTTTATAATTATAAATTAAGAATCATTTAAACCAAAACAAAATGAAACCCAACCTTACCTATTACCATAATAAAGACCTTATACGTCTGCGTGTACAACATGCTTTTAAAGAGCTTATTGCTTTCAAAAAAAAAGAAGATAAAGATGCCTTTAATACCCAACTACTAGAGGTGTTACCAGAGGTGAAAAAGTATATTAATACACAGTTAAATACAGCTATTAAAAAGGGGCATTTTTCTAAAAATAAGTATGTAGCAGAAGATTTTTTAGATCAGCTTTTTATAGAGATTTACGATCATATAGATGAGGTTAAAAAAGAAAATGATTTTTATTTATGGCTCTTTAAAAAAACAAACAATCTTATAGAAGATGTTATTGTAGAAGAAGAGTTTGATGATTTTTTCTTTAAAAATATAGATACGTATTCTAAGCCAGAATGGGATACCATGCAAGAAGAATTTACTACAGATGGTGATGGTGATTTAATAATGTTAGACGAGTTAGATGATAGTTCTTATACAGCTAACACCTATAATGTAAACCACATATTTATTGAGGATAATGAGACAGAGCTCACTTTACAACTAGACAAAGATTTGCACGAAGATGAGGTTAACAGGCATATAAAAATGGTGTTACACAACTTGCCATTACCTATGCGTTCTGTTTTTGAACTCGTAACACAACAGCATCTTAATCTTGAAGAAATTGCACAATTAAAACACACCACTTTTAATGAGATTAAAGCGTACTTTGACGCTGCTAAAAAAGCATTACAGGTTAGTCTTTTTAATAGATACGAAACAAAACAAAATTATTAATATTTAAAAAAAAAGAGCATAATGGCAACATTAATTTTAAACCCGAAAGCACAATTTTTACTCGGTGCATCACTAGAAGTTTTACATTTTGAAAGCAAAGAATGGCTTAGTGCTATTGCATTTTGGAAAGATGAAATAAAGTTTTTTGATACGTTAATAAAGCAAAAAGAATCTTCAAAAAAGGGCAATGCTGACTTTGTTAGCATGCTGAAGAATTTAGATAAAATACATCTTAATTTGTTTGAAGATTTAGAAGATAGCATTTTAGAACACGAGCATTTACTATCTAAAATTGAACGTGCAGAAAAAGGGGTGTCAGATTTTGATTATAGAGAAAAACACCAACAACTTAAAAATAGAATTACAGTTTTTGAAACAGATTTTAAAACTTTTAAGAGCATTGTTTTTAATTACGTAAAACAACTTTAATACCTAATAAGACTAATGTTATTACAGCTATTATAAGGCAATAACTTTGGTAGTTAAATAAGACTCACTATGGAATTATTAATTTACTCTCAAAAATACGAGAAGGCTGATGCGATTCATAATTTTATGGATTTTTATCACCGTTTAAACATGAAGCATTTAGCAAGCGATTTGCTAGATAAAGGCATGTCACCAATGCAAATATCTGAGGCCATTATTGCAGCTATAAAAATAGCAAAGGTGTCTAATTTAGAAACAAATGCCCATTTTATGCCAGTTTTTAGTGGTAAAGACCAAACTATTATAGAAGATTGTAAACTCTCGCATTTGGGTTACGGCTTGGTGCTTATGAATGCAGATGTAAATTTAGAGGTTGTTGGTGAGTTTCAGGTAGGTGTTTTAACAGGGTATTTAGAGGCTAGTTTTTAGTTCTAAACAGTTCTTTTTTCGCCATACCACCATCTACTTTTAGAAGTTTTAATTTTAAGAGGTGTACCATATTTGTTTTCTAATTTAGTATTAATATAACGCATAGCTTCTGTAACAGAATCGGTGACTAAAAACAGATCTAAATCGTTTTTATAAATTGTACCCATAGATATCATTACTTTGGTCTGTTGTAGTAAATTAGACCAATAATCTTTGCCAAATAGTACCACAGGAAAATTAGATATTTTTTTATTTTGAAGCAGTGTAAGTGTTTCAAAAAGTTCGTCCATAGTACCAAAACCACCAGGAAATACAGCAAATGCATACGAGTATTTTAATAGCAGTACTTTTCTAACATAAAAATGATTAAGAGTAATATTAACATCTAAGTATGGATTTGGTTTTTGTTCTATTGGTAATTCTATATTACAACCTATAGATTTGCCAGATACGTCTTTTGCGCCACGGTTTGCAGCTTCCATAATACCTGGACCTCCACCAGTTATAACAGTAAAACCCTCTTTGGCAATGTGCTGTGCAAAAACTCTTGCGTGTTGGTAGTATATATTATCTTCTTTAAACCGTGCAGAACCAAAAATGGTAATACATGGCTTTACAAAATGTAGTTTTCTAAAGCCATAAATAAATTCAAATACAATAGAGAGTAAACTTGTAAATTCTTTTAATCGGCTTCTTTTATCTCCAAGAAATTGTGCTTCGCGATTATTATATTTCATGAGTAATGGTGATACGTTTGTTAATAAACACGACGAGATAATTCGCTTTCAAAAATATAATTAATCCCTAAATTTTTAACTGATATTCATCATTTCAGAAGTCCTTTTTTTGAGCGTATTTTACGATATAAGTATCATTAATTCATAATACAATACTAATGTTAGGCGATTTAAATAGTAAACAGATTGAACACGTATTACAAAGTTTAATTATTGGCAGAATTGGTTGCCACGCAGATTGTAGAACTTATGTGGTACCTGTTACTTATGCCTATGATGGTAATTATATTTATGGCCATACCGCAGAAGGGGTAAAGATTGGTATGATGCGCCAAAACCCAATAGTATGTTTTGAAGTTGATATTATAGACAACATGAGTAATTGGCGAAGTGTTATAGCTTGGGGCAAATTTGAAGAATTAATAACACCCGAAGAGCGCAAAGAAGGCATGAAGATTTTAATGGATAGAGTTATGCCTTTAATGACTGGCGCAACTACAATTAGCCATGCTATGAGCGATGCACACCAAAAAACGATTGATGCTATGCAAGGTGTTGTTTATAGAATTAAACTTACCGAAAAAACAGGACGATACGAAAAGTCATGACAGACCATAAATTGTATTTGTAAATGAATAACAGAGATATATGAAAGTAGTAGTGTTTAGCTCTAAAGATTTTGAAATTCCGTATTTAGAAGAGGCTAACAAAGGAAGGCATCAGTTAACTTTTATTAAAGAGTCTTTATCTTCTAAAACGGCTATAAAGGCTGTAGGTTATGATGCTATATCAATATTTTCTGCAGATGATGCTTGTTTTAATACTATAGAAAAGCTTAGAGATTTTGGTGTAAAATTTATTGCATTACGATCTGCTGGTTACGATAATGTGAGTTTAAGAACAGCAACAAGATTAGGTCTTAAAGTAGCTAATGTACCCGAGTATTCTCCCAATGCAATCGCCGAACATGCTGTAGCATTATTGTTAGCAGTTAATAGAAAATTAATTGTATCTAATCAACGTGTGAAATATTTTAATTTTAATCTTAACAATCTTGTTGGGTTTGATCTAAAGAATAAAACGGTTGGTATAATTGGTACCGGAAGAATAGGTGCTGTAATGACTAAAATAATGCATGGATTTGGTTGCAATATTTTGGGTTACGATTTAGACCAAAACCAGGAGCTAGTTACTAAATATAATTTACGCTATACCACACTTAAGGAATTATGTGCAGAAGCAGACATCATATCTTTACATGTGCCTTTAAATACAGCCACACATCAACTTATAAATGAAGATTTAATATACGAAATGAAAGATGGTGTAATTCTTATAAACACAGCTAGAGGTGCAGTTATTAATACAGAGGCTGTTATCGAAGGTCTTAAAAACAGAAAAATTGGTGCTTTAGGTATGGATGTTTATGAAAACGAAAAAGGTGTTTTTTTTAGTGATCATTCTCTTAATATTCCTGATGATGATTTGTTAATAGCCTTAAATGCAAGACCTAATGTGTTAATTACTGGTCACCATGCATTTTTAACAGAAGAAGCTTTAACAAGTATAGCGGAAGCCACAATTTATAATTTAGACTGCTGGATGTCAAAAAAAGATACAGAAAATGAATTAACAAAAGTGGGTAAAACGATTTAAGTTTTATAAGATAAATTCTAGTGTTTTTAGGGTTTAGTTTTTAATTCTATATATGTGATTTCTGGTCGCATGCCAATTCTTGCCGGAAAACCCAGCCAACCTAAACCTCTATTTACATACAAATACTGCGCGTTATGTTTGTATAACCCAGCCCAATGTTTAAACTTATATTTTATAGGACTCCACTGTAAATTTTTATACTGAAACGCTGCTTGCATTCCATGCGTATGCCCAGAAAACGTTAAAGCAATATTTGTTTTGTCTTTTACCTCTTCTTCCCAATGTATAGGGTCGTGCGATAATAAAATTTTAAAGGGTATATGGTTTACCGTATTACAGGCTTTCTTTAAATCGCCGTATTGCTTAAATGGAGGTTTCCCCCAGTTTTCTACACCTATTATTGCTATTTGTTCATTGTGTTTTTTAATAACTTCAGCATCATTTAATAACAGCTTAAAACCAGTTGTTTTGTAAAATTGTTTAATAGCTTCAAAATTTTCTTGTTTGTCTTCTTCGTTTTGCCATTGGCTATAATCACCGTAATCATGGTTTCCTAAAATAGCATATTTACCTTTTTTAGACTCTAACTTGTTAAAAACAGTTTGCCAACCACGAAGTTCCCAAGCAAAATTATTTACTAAATCGCCAGTTATAAAAATATAGTCTGGTTTAAGATGGTTAATTTTTTCAATGGCAGACTCGAGTTTTTTATATCTATAATTAAAACTACCTAAGTGTAAATCTGATATCTGAACAATAGTTAAACCACTAAAAGACTTTGGTAATAGCTTAAACTTAATAGTATGATAGTGTATTTTAAATCTAAATTTAGCCTTTAAAATGCCGTAAAGAATTACAAAAAACGGAAGAAACCCTGAAAATAAGCCTATAATAGGTACTACAATAAGCGATTTATTATCTGCAAAAATAAAATTAGTAAAGTACAGTACAGATATAATAATTACAAAGATGAGCTTAGGGACAAATGATAATATAGCAAGACCGTAAAACCATGAAATTAGCAATTGTTTTTTTATTGGACTTATACCGTCTAAAGTAACTTTGAGCACTAAGATAGATACAATTAAGCCAACGGTAAATATCCAAAATAATGCGTTTATACTTATGCTTAAAAATGAAGATTCTATTAGGCCTGTTATAGATTGTAGCCAGTAAAAAGCAGTTATATCTATTAGTAAAATAGCAAGACACAGCAATACAATTGTAAAAAAAGAAAATGATTTCATAGTTGCAGTATTGAGGTTTTAAGTGCTCGCTTTATACCTTTTTTTTAAGTCGTCTTTTATCTCTAAAAGCCCAATAAATACCTTTAACATCTGATACCCAATTATCGTACATAACGATTAATGTTATTTCTTCAAATGTTTCTAAAAGTCCGACGATTATCATAATATAAAACAAGGTGTATTCTATATAAAAGAATAAAGAAAATAGTATAAATACACCTTGCATTATGGCAGATAATTTGGCTAAATAGGTATGAAATGCTGTTGCTTTACCATATTTAAAATAAGCAATAAGCATTTGTATTAAATAGGGAATAAACACAAGCGCAATTAAAATAAGATTGGTTTTTATAAAATCGGTTTCAAAAATATACAGTCCAATTAAACCAACTATTAATGTAATTTGATCGCCAAGAGAATCTAGTTGTGAACCTCTTGGGCTGCTGATTTTTAATTTTCGTGCCAAATAGCCATCAATAGCATCTGTAGAATAACTAATTAGAAGCAGCCAACTAAAAATCAGCCTATAGTCTAGCCAAATAAAAAGTAGGAGAAAAGGGGCAGCAACAATACGGTAGAATGAAAACCAATCTGCAATATTATAATTTTTGAATGTTAGCATAGTTCTCTTTTTTAGATTGTCTTTATTCCTAAATAAAACATCTTAGAAATATTACTCTCATATATTTATTTTGTCTAATGTGCTAGTTTTGATTGTAATATTATGTATTCATTTAGATTTGTTGTATCAATGGCACCGATAAGTTTTTTATTACTAACAACAGGAAATAATTCTTGTTTGCTATTATGCATAAGCTGATATAATGTCTTTAGATTATCTGTGTCTTTAAAGGTTTTAAAGTTTTTATCCATTATAGCTTCAACTAATACTGATGTATTAGAATTATCTATAATTGTTTTGTGGTGCAATATGCCTTTAACGACTTGGTCTTCAGTTATAATAAAATTAGTTTCGGTACCAGATACAATTTTGTTTACCACAATATCTATCGTATCTTTTGGGTTAAATGTTGTAATGTTTAGCAGCATAGCTTCTTCGGCAGTGTGCCCATTTAGCCAAGCTAAATGCTGTACCATTTGGTTTTCACTTAGCGCTCCTAAAAAGACAAATAAGGCTATAAATATTAAAAACGGATTGTAAAGCAGACCAATTAAAAAGAATAGTACAGCCATTATAAGACCTAGAGTAGTGGCTATTTTTGTGGCTTTAACTCGTCCAATTTTTAGTGCTAAAAGAGCTCTAAGAATACGGCCACCATCCATCGGAAAAGCCGGAATAAGATTAAAAATAACTAAGCCAATATTTACAATAAATAAAAAAAATAAAAAGCTTTGTATATTGTAACGCATTAGTACCTCAAAAGTTTCGGTAAAATCTAATTGCATAAAACGCTGAACAGGCACTATAAAATACAACAATATAGCAATAACCATATTTACCATTGGGCCTGCTATAACTACTAAAAGTTCTTGTTTTGGTGATTCTGGTAGCTTTTCAAAACTGGCCATACCACCAATAGGTAATAATGTAATTTTTTCGGTTTTAATATTAAAACGTTTTGCCATTAGTGCGTGGCCTAGTTCATGCAGAACAACACAACCAAAAACAGCCAATATAAAAGTGATGTTAAATAAGATACTTTTAGCGTTGCCACCGCGTTTTAGTTCATCAAAAACAATCCACACAATCAGTAGAGAAAATGTCCAATGCACACTAATTCTTATGCCTGAAACTTTACCTAAACTTAAATTAGTTTTCATTTTAAGTTTAGTCTTTAATATTAATAATGTCCCATAAGTTTTTCTTGTTTTTTACGGCGTAAAGATGCTCTGTAATGCGTTTAGTGTTTATTTGAGGTGCTGCTTTTAAAAAGTCTTTATCTAAAACGATGTTAATACCATGAGAGAGATAATCGGTTACTTCGCCATCTGTATTAATAAGGACTTTATAATAACTATAATTTACGATGTCTTTTCCTAAGGCTGAGTTTTTGGCAATTACTTTTTTAGTCACTTCTAATGCAATTGCATTACCATTGTTAAAGTTGGTTACGTTTAAAAATTGTGGTTTAATAACGGTTTCTCCAATGTTATTAATAAACCCAAAATAAGAGATACCATCTTTAACAACTACTATTTTACACCTATCGTTGTAGAAGATAGGATAGGTGTCACTTTCAGTTTTTGTAGCTACTAAATCGTCTCTAAAATTTATAATTATACGGCCTTCTGTGTTAATAAACGCCCATTTTCCGTCTTTTTTAATGGCAGCAACATCATTATGAACTGGAGAGACATAATCCATATTGGTAACAGATTGGGCTTGCGTAAAGAGCGGAATTATAATGAAGATTAAAAACAGTAGTGTTGCTTTTTTCATGATGGTTTCATTTTATAGTTGATAATTTCAAAATTAGTGTTGCACGTGCTATTGTGAAATGATATAAATCAGACTAAAGCATTTTATTAGATGTAATTTAGAGTGCTATTTTTAAAATAATAGGGCAGTGGTCAGATCCGTAATATTGAGACAGTACATCTGCACATATTACGTGTTTAGCCAATACCTTACTTAGCAAAGCATAATCTATACGCCAACCTATATTGCGTTCTCTAGCTTTATGTTTGTAACTCCAATAAGTATAAGCGATTTTATTTGGGTGCAGATACCTGTATGAATCTATAAGATCTTCATCTAATAGGGTAGAGAATCCATCAATTTCAGTTTGGGTATAACCTGCTATTTTATTATAGTTGTTTTTATCATTTTTGACATCTATAGCACGATGCGCCACATTAAAATCGCCTGCAATAATTACAGGTTTTACTCCTTTTAATGTTTTTATATAGGTTGTAAAATCAGCGTCCCATTGTTGCCTGTAATTAAGTCTTTCTAAGTGTTGTCCGGAATTAGGAACATAAACGTTGATGAGGTAGAAATTTGGGTATTCTGCACAGATAATTCGGCCTTCATTATTATGTGTATCAAAACCTATGTTGTGTGAGACTGATATAGGTTTTGTTTTAGAAAGGATAATCGTGCCAGCATAGCCTTTTTTAGTCGCCGAGTTAATATATAGGTGGTATTTAGATAGTGGCGCCAAGGCTTTTAATACCTCATTATCTTGCGCTTTGGTTTCTTGTAAACACAGCATATCTGGTTTAAGTTTTTTTAAATGAATAAAAAAATCTTTTCTTACAATTGCTCTAATGCCATTTACATTCCACGAAATAATAGTCATTTGTAAGGGAGTACTTTTGTTTTTTTTAATAGTAAACTAGTGCATTTGTAATTGTATGTTTAACGTATTATTTTTATATATGAAACATAAAATACTGCAGCTACTATAGCACCTAAAAATGCGATGGCAGTGTCTTTTTGAGAATCCCAAACGTCTCCTTGAATACCTAAGTATGAAATACCTTGATCCTTAAAAAAAAACATCAGCCACAAGCCATTCTATAACTTCATATAAGCCACTTGCAGATAGAATAGTTAAGAGAGGTAGTATAATAGCATCTTCTTTTGGGAATTTTAACCATTTTGTAATACTCTCGTATAATGGGTAGTATAGTAAAAAGCCAAAGCCAAAATGAACGAGCCTATCGTAATGATTTCTAGAAGAATGTAATACGTCTTGAAGCCAGTAGCCAAAAGGATTGCCAGCATACGTGTATTTAGACCCATAAACATGAAGACACAAAAAAATACAGATTAAAGCATAACTAAAATCACTAAAACGAAAGGTATTATAATTAAGAATAAGAAAAAGTAGAGCGATTAATGTTAATGTGTTTTCTATAGCCCAATTTTTAATATCTGTTGTTCCAATTAACGAGTTTACCCATATAGCAAGAAAAAATAAACTTAGCCAAAATAAAATATTTGTGTAAACAGGCATGTCAATAGCTTTGATTTTTGATAATTTATTTATCATTTTTATATGATTATTCTGTTATGATTCTTAAGAGAAAAAAATTAACGGCACTAACTAACCTAATTTTTTAGATTAGTTAACATTATCTTTAAATAGGTCTTTTAGCGCTTTTTTAAGCGTTTCCATATCGTGCTTAAATTCGCGTTCAAATTGCTTTTGGTTCTCTTTTGCATTTTCATTAAACGCTATTAAATTATCTTTAAAATTTTTAGTGCGTACCGCTAGTTTATCTTTTAAAATTAGGTTTCGCTCTTCTAATTTGTCGAGTTCTTTATTCAATTTTTCTCTCTCATTTTTGTTGGCTTTAGTAATTCTCTCTCTTAAATTTTTAATTTCTTTCTCTGTGCTGTTAATAGTGTTTTCTGAGATAGTTTTAAATTTATCCCATTCTTCTGTTATCACTATTTTAATTTCTTCACCAGTGTTTTTTGCTCCTTTTTTAAG
>JAOEWO010000039.1 GCA_028383925.1 Winogradskyella sp. | reverse complement strand
TACGTTTTGTACACCAAAAACTCCTTCAACAGATTGCTTAATAACCGTACGGCCTAACATATCTGTTACTGTAATGTTGTAGTTTCCGTTACCTGCTTGAAAAGCAATATTGATATTATCTGTAGCTGGGTTAGGGAATATTTTAATAGAATCTATACCCGAAACTTCTTCTACACTTAAAGACTCTGCAAGAGAACTTTGTTGAGCACCAACAATAGTACCATCATTTGAATCTATTAATACCACCACGATGTATAAATTATCTGCATCACTTGTAGCAGGAATCGTATAGTTAAAAGTATGAGAAACAGAATCACCATTATTAATTGTACTTGGTAAAGAACCAGCTTCACCATTAAATCCGCCTAAAAGCGCTCTACCAACATGGTCATAAACCATTTGTGATGCTGGTACAGGATCTGGTAAATTTTCATAACCACCCATAGCACCTAAAGCATTTCCAGCATAGTAATTAACTTGGTTGTAACCACTTGTTGTGCCTGTAACACCATCTTCCGTTATAATAACAGCTAATCTGTAATTTGTATCAGCATTGCTAAAGTTAGAGAAGAATGTTGCTTGTGCGTTTATTGTAAGATTGTTCCCAGATTGTGTTGTGCCAGATGATAAGCTTAATGGGACTAAATCATTAATTTGTGTATTGTAAGCTGCTTCTAACGATGTAGATGATGGGTCAACGTCACCTAGTTTACGATCTACAACACCACTAGGATAGCCATTAATAAATTGGCCAATACCTGCGTCATATTCTGCTACTGCCATTGGGTCAGCATTATGAACCGCAATTGCAACTACTGTATTTGGGTATGTATCTACCATATAATCCATGCCAATAGCACCTCTTGGGCAAAAACCACACCATGTACCAGTCGCTTCTTCAATAAATACAGCTTTTGTACCCGATTGAGATAGGGTGTTAAAAAGTGTAGCCATAGAATTATCAGAAGGACTCTCATCTGCAACACCATTTACAGCACTAACGGTTACATTTATATCTTTTTCATCAACATTTGCATAATTAACCATCATAGGATGACTTAGAGTTGCCGTTGCGCCAGGATTAATGTTAGTGTTAATTGTAGATATATGGTCATTTGTGCCATCATTCCAATTTACTTCAACGTTAGAGATAACAGTACTACCGTTGTTTCTTACATCTAAAGAAAGTACATTATCTGTAGATGTTAATGAGTATCTGTTTAAGCTAACCGTTTCTACGATTGCATCTGTATCTACAGGGATTCTTATTTCTACATCATCAATAAGCAACATATTCATGTCAAATGTATTGTGATGTCTAAACGTTAAGTAAACAGTTTGTCCTGCAAAGGCAGATAAATCAATAACATTTGTTTGTCTAGAGCTTGGTACTGATAATATTTCGTTATGAATAGCAGTAGCTGACTGAATATTTGCTAAAACATTAGAAGTCGTGACATAAACTGAGTACTGCTCAAGATGATAAGGTGCACCTTGTGTAGTACCATAAGCATATTCCAATTGAAGACCAGGGCCTGCAGCTGTTAAATCGATTGCGCTAGATACTATATAATTATCGGGATTTAATCCTCCAGCGGCGTTAGTCCACGATCTTGATGCAAGAACTGAATCAAATTCTGGAATATCAACAGTACCACCAGTAGCGAAATTGCCAAATGCCCAAGTGAATGAGTCATTATCTACATCGTATGTTGTCCAATCAGAAATATCTGAATCTGAAAAATCATCAGAAAAATAAGTTTGTGCCGTTGTAAATTGTAAAGCAGCAAAACTAAGAAAAGCTAAAAGAGTAATTTTTTTAATCATAGTTAGATTTTTTTAAATTAGTAAGTTCTATTTCAATCTTAAAAGTAAGTTAAAAAAAATGGTTTTCCAATAATCTTATCGTTGAAATGTTGTTTTCAATAGACGAAATTAAAACGCCACAGTAAGGTTTGCACTAAGACCTGTGTTTTCTGGTACAAAACGACAAACACCACCTATACAAATAAGTCCACCACGTTGACGTCCGTAATTAAGGCCTAATCGTGTATTGCCTTTACTATAGCTGCCACCAACACTGTAGTAGTGAATTTTGCCTAAACCTTCATAATTCCAATTGTCTGCAGCGTAAACTGCAAAACTTGTTGAGAAGTTGTATTCTAAGACACCGGCAACCCAGTTTTTTCTGTCATCATTAGACCATAAGTGTTGTGCAACCATTCTTAATGCTTTTCCGTTTTCGAATCTTCTAGTAGCTTCAATAACACCAATATTAGCATTAATTGATGAGTTGCCTAATGGGCCTCCTTCTACAATACCTTTATCTATGGTTACATTTTGGTAAGTAAATACAGAACTCCATTTCTTAGATAAACGTTTTTTTATTTCGACATTAACATCTCTAAATAATTTTTGGCCAGAGCCAATAAATTTAGCTTTGTACCATCTGTTTTCTATGTCATATTCTGCATCTAAGCCAGCCCAATATGAAAAGTTAAAGGCAAGTTTAGTACCGTATTTTCCACCTAGAGTAGATTCTTTTTTAAACGAGTAATAAAGGTCTAGTTGTGTGCCTACTTCGCCTGCACGTTGGTCAAAAGTTTCAATTATTAAACGAGGTTGTGGGTTGTATACATAAATGTTTGTGAGCAGGTAATCTTGTTGTTTTGTTAGTCCAGGTACATAATTAATAACTTGTTGGTTAAAAATATTTCCTTCTGCTAGTCGGTCTGCAAAAAAGCTAAAGTTTTCTAGCCTTCTAAACGTAGCATTAATACCAAGTCCTTTTTGAGCATAACCAGCATTAACCTGTAATGCGGTACCATCGTATAATTTATCTGATGCTATTATACCTTCGTTTGCAACAGCATCTGGGTCTTTAATTATAGCTTCAACGCCAGCATAGAAGTTGTTTAATATAACATCTAGTCTTCCGCTGTAAGCGCCAACATTACTTGGTATCGCTTGGTTACCACCAGTATCTTGGTTTCTACCAACGTAGCTTAATCCCATTTGTATATCTACGCTTTCAACATTTAACGCACTACTTAAACTTAAGTTAGCGTCTATACCTTGTATGGTTCCTGTAGATTCTTCAAAGCCATTTCTTTGTTTACCAAAAACGGCTTTAAAATCTAGGTAGTCTGTTGCTTTATATTTAACGTTTACACCTTTAATAGCGTTGTTAAGTCCTAATTGGCGATCTTCCCACGACCTAAGTATTAAGCCGCTACCAAATTGCTCATAGAAATACCCACCGGTAACATCTATTTTTTCATCTTTATAATTAAAATAATAGGTAGCAACCCCATTTTGTGCATCATAGATTGGCGCATAGCCTAATAATGCAGAAGGTAAGTAGGATTCGTATTGTACGCCTGCTGTAAAATTTCCTAAGTTATAATTTAATAAAATATAGTTGTTTGCTCTAAACTGATCTTCTGGTGCTAAAAAATTAATACCAGTATCGGTTTGAAGCCACTGAGTGTTAGACTCTAAACCTCCATAAAAATTGCCTGTTTCTTGTGAGAAAATAGATAATATATTACAAAATAGGAAGGCTTGAAAAAGTAATTTTTTCATGTTTAAGTGGGTTGTTATTGGTTAGTTAGGTTAAGCGATTTATTTCTTAGAGTATGCTTTGATTTTTTCGTACAATTCAAATTCGGTACCAGGACTATAACCTGAGTGTTCGTAAATTATTTTATTGTCTTTAACCAAAATTGTTAGCGGTATACTAGAGGCATTAAGTGCACGCTTAAGGTCGCTATTAATGTCTAGTAATATAGTGTAATCCCAATCTTTTCCGTTGACTAAAGATTTAACACGCTTTACAGTACGACTATCATCTACAGATACCGCAATAAGTTTTACGTTGGTTTCTTCTTGCCATTCTTCATACAAATCATTAATCGCATCAAGTTCTTTTAAGCAAGGCACACACCATGTTGCCCATAAAGATATTATGGTTACACCATCTTTATTTATAGCATCACTTAGGGCGATATTTTTACCATCTAAAGACGTTAAATCTACACTTGGCAAATTGTTTTGTGCAAAAGACGCTAGTGATAGTAAGCAAATACTTAATGTTAAGATTAATTTTTTCATAAAGAAATTTCAATTATTAGTTAGACAATATTAGTTAATTTTTTCACAAATTCAGTTGTGTTATAAAAAATAATTACTTTAGCAAAAAAAACATATCACTATGAATACAAAAACAATACCAAAGCTAATATTGTTCTTAGGCCTTGTCTTAAGTGTTGCTTGTAGCAAAACAGAAGAGAACCTACCTTTAACTATACCTACAGCACAAATTTCAGTCGATAAAATTGTAAGAAAAGCATCTTTGATAAACCAAAATATACCTTTTACGATAATTAATGAGCAAGGTGTTGATGTTACAGCATTAGCCACTTTTTATGTCAATGGTGAGCCTGTAGATGAGGCTTCATTCTCATCTGCTACTATTGGCGAATTTGAAGTTTATGGTGTTTATATTGAAGACGGTGTAGAGGTAACAACCAACACAGAGTCGTTTAGTGTTATTATACCAAAACAAAAAATTGTAGTTGAAGATTACACAGGTACATGGTGTGGTTTTTGCCCTAGAGTTTCTGCCGCTTTATATTCATTAAAGGACGAAACTGATGATATTGCTGTTGTTGCCATACATGAGACTACAAATAACTTTCCAGATCCTATGCATTTTGATGAGATTCAGTTTTTAAAAGATGCTTTTGATGTCGAAGGGTTTCCTGCTGCGAAAATAAATAGAACAACCAATTGGCAGATTCCGCATGTAAATTCAGACGTTACTAGTATAGCTGGTTTAGATACAAATTTAGCCATTGCTTTAAACTCTGTTTTAGATGCTAATGAATTAACGGTACAAGTTAATGTAGTATACGAAGAAGGTTCTGAGCCTGGAGATAAATTAGTAGTTTATTTATTGGAAGATGGTATTTTAAGCGACCAGGTTAATTATTACAATGCAGATACTACTAGTCCTTATTTTGGTATGGGTGATGTGATACCAGATTTTGAACACAATGATGTGCTTAGAGAATCTATTACTAATATTTTAGGTAATACAATACCAAGTACAGCAGCATTAAACGAGTATATAACGTCATTTACTATTAATGTTTCTGCTGATTATGTGCAACAGAATTTAAGAGTTGTAGCTATGGTAGTTGGTAGTGATAATGTTGCTAAAAATGCCCAGTTTGCAGATTTAGATGAAGACAAAGCTTACGAGTAGTAAGATATATTTTATAGAAGAAAGGGTAGCAAATTTAAATTCGCTACCCTTTTTTTTATACTTACTAAATTAGGTTTTAGTTGGCAATAACTTTAGTTCTAAAAACTTTATTGCTGGCCGTAATTACGTTAAGCACGTATATACCTGGTTTTATATTTACAGTCAGTACGTTTCTTTCGTTTAAATTCTTCACCTGAGTAAATACTAATTTACCAGTGATATCAACCAAAGAAATTGAAGCCTCTTCTGTAGGTGCAGAACTTAAAATTACAATCTCATTTTGTACAGGGTTTTGCTCTAGCTTAAAAATGTTAGAGTTATTATCTGTAACAGATAAAGGTGGTGTTAATATCTCTAACAAAGCAAATGCCACGTTGTCTTCAGTTAACTGTACATGAGGTTCGTTAGCGTCTGGTAAAAATGTATTGTCAAAAGGGGTAACATTAGTTGTTGCACGACCGGCTAAATTAATAGGATGAAACCAATCTATATCGTCATCTGTAGTTTCGTCTTCTATAACAAGTGCCAAAGCACTAACTGAAGGAATAAAACTAAATTTATCTATTTGAAGTGCGGTTAAAAAATCTCCAGCTATGCCACCTCCTGCACCAATAGCACCAGTTAAAGCAGACAGGTCAAACAAACCTCCTGGTGCTGCATCTACACCATCAAAATTAGTTGTACCAGAACTTGCAGACGACACTACGTTTGGAATAAATGGTGGTAAAAGTGGTGCAAAAAAACGACTGACTTGTTGAGCAGCACCTGCACTTGGGGTCATGTTTATTTCTATTTCTACATTTATAATTCCTAAAATACCACTATCTACAGGGATGGTTGTGTTAATAACAGAAAATCCATTAGTAACTGGCGTTATACCATCTTTTGCTAAATACGTACTGCCTATGCCACTGCCATTAATAATGGCTACGTTTCTAACATTTTCAGGGAATCCTGTTGTGGTTAAATTATTGATACTGGTTTCAAAAATGGTTCTAAAAGGATGTGGTTGAGGTAAGGTAAGTAGCGGGTCAAAAGTAAAAGCATCATCACCAGATAAATGTGGTTCAAAATGATCTATTAACAATTGCCTTGCCGCAGGTGATTTTAGAAAACCTTCTATAAGTGGTTCTAGTTCTGCAACAGAACTTAAGGGGTTGTTTGCTAAATAATTAAGCTGGTGTTGTAAGCCAATTGGTACATTAGCGCCATGGTGTGGTGAGTCAAAAGACATGTATAATCTTGTGTCTGAATCTAGAGCTTCATTTTCCATATAATTTAAAGCATAACGTGCTATAATACCTCCCATACTAGGGCCAATAATAACATTTTGCTCTGGGTTGTTAGGCGTTTTTGCGAGATTAATAATATCGAGTAGTTCTACTAATAACATGGCGTTACGTTCCATAAAATCAGCTCCACCATCTACTGTAGCTCCATCAACAGCTCTTACATAAGTTGGAAAGTTTAATAAAACCACATCAAAGCCTTCAACCCGAAGTAGATCAGCTAAGTTTTGAGTTCCTGACGTACCTGTGTAACTCAAAGAGCTATATAAAGCGGCTATATTTCTTGTATCACCAGGATCAAAACCATCAACAACAATAATAGGTTTATCTAAAATATTATCAGCACTAAGAAAAATTTCATATTCTCCTTCTCCAGCATAGTTTGTTGCTTCACCATAAGCAGATAAATCTGGAATAATACTAGATGTGATTGCGGTCTGTGCAAAAACAATAAAAGGAAAAAGAATTAAACTTAAAAAGTAATATTTTTTCATAAGACAGTGTTTTATTTATTGGTCAAAAGATACAACGTTTAGACTTTTTATTTAATTTTTTTTGAGGCATTTCTATTAAGAGCAAAAAAAATCCTTAAAAGTTAAAACTTCTAAGGATTTAGTTATCAAATTGTTGTGTTTTTTATCCTAAAAATGGATATCTGTAATCTGTTGGTGTTACAAATGTTTCTTTAATTAATCTTGGTGACACCCAGCGTAGTAAATTTTGTGCACTACCAGCTTTGTCGTTTGTACCCGATGCTCTAGCACCACCAAAAGGTTGTTGGCCAACTACCGCACCTGTTGGTTTGTCGTTTACATAAAAGTTACCAGCACAGTTTTGTAATGCTTTTGTCGCTTGCTCTACCGCATAACGATCTCTAGATATAATAGCGCCAGTTAATGCATATTCGCTAGTTTCATCAACAAGCGTTAATGTTTCAGCAAAAGCTTCATCTTCATAAACGTATATGGTCATTACAGGTCCAAATAACTCTGTTTCCATTGTGGTATACTTTGGGTTTGTAGTTACAATAACTGTAGGTTCTATAAAATAACCTTTAGACTTATCGTAACCACCACCAGCAATTATTTCTGCATCACTATCTGCTTTAGCTCCATCAATATATTTAGCTAACTTATCAAAAGACCCTTCATGTATAACAGCCGTTATATAATTGCTCATATCTTCTGGCGATCCCATTTTAAAAGAAGCGATATCTGCAATAAGATATTTTTTAACATCTGCCCAAATCCCTTTAGGTATGTAAGCTCTTGACGCTGCGCTACATTTTTGACCCTGAAACTCAAAAGCTCCACGTGCAATTGCTGTAGCTACTTGTTTTGCATCTGCAGATTTGTGTGCAACAATAAAATCTTTACCACCAGTTTCTCCAACAATTTTTGGGTATGTTTTGTAGTTGTGAATATTGTTACCTATTTGTTTCCATAATTCTTTAAAGATGAAAGTTGAACCCGTAAAATGTAAGCCAGAAAAATCTGGACTCGCCATTACCGTATTCGTTATCATAACAGGGTCTCCAAAGACCACATTTATAACGCCATCTGGTACACCAGCTTCTTTAAATACATCCATAATTACTTTTGCAGAAAATACCTGACTGTCGCTTGGTTTCCAAACAACAACGTTACCCATTAATGCCATACAAGCTGGTAAGTTTCCGGCAATAGCAGTAAAGTTAAATGGTGTTACTGCGTATGTAAACCCTTCAAGAGGTCTGTATTCTACACGGTTCCATGCATCACTAGTACTTTCTGGTTGCTCCATATAAATATCCGTCATAAACTGAACATTAAAACGTAAGAAATCTATAAACTCACAAGACGCATCTATTTCTGCTTGATGAATCGTTTTAGATTGTGCTATCATTGTTGCAGCATTAATTTTTGCTCTGTACGGACCAGCAATTAACTCGGCAGCTTTTAAGAAAATACCTGCACGTTGTTCCCATGGCATTTGCGACCAAGATTTACGTGCCTCTAATGCCGTAGCAATGGCAGCATCTACATGTTTTTGTTCTGCAATGTGATATTCGCCAACTATATGTTGGTGATCGTGTGGTGGTGACATTGTTCTGGTATTTCCTGTTTTTACGTCTTCACCATTTATGTATAACGGAACTTCAACTTTGCTATTAAACATTGTCTTGTATGCATCTTGTACAGCTTTACGCTCTGGTGAACCAGGTGCATAAGACATAACAGGTTCGTTGACTGCTACTGGTACATTAAAGAATCCTTTACCCATAATATATTTTGTTTTTAGTTTGAATTTTAACATTGCAAAGGTACAATTTTTATGAAATATTATTTCTTTGAAACGTTATAGTTATGTGAAGATTAAGAATATGTGTAGTGTGTTTTGGTGAAATTTATTATTTCAAGTTGATTTTGTAATTATAAATGAATAAAACTTGTAACGAGAACACCAATTTTAGCCTAAAAATTAGCGATTAACACATTTTAAACTTAGCACCTACATTGCTATAAAAATATAATTTTGTATGTTGTTCTCTTAAAAATTTCAGATTGTCTGTATGCGATTAAATGATGCTTTTATTTTAACCTTAGCTTATCCTGAAACTATAGTCTCGCATGCCGAAGAATGGTACTCCAAATTTTTAAGGTTTTTCTTTATAGGAAACAAAACGCATGTAAGAGCAGGCCATGCTGCACTAGTTCTAATACATAAGAAAACTGGTATTTTAGAGTACCATGATTTTGGTCGCTACATCACACCGTCACCAAACGGTAGAGTAAGAGGCCGCGAAACAGATTTTGAATTGCATCTCCCTTTAGTTGCCAAGATAGAAAACAACACGATTCTAAATTTAGATGATATTTTAAGGTTTTTATCTAGCAAACCCAAGTTAACTCACGGCGATGGTAATTTGTATGCCTCAGTTTGTGATGCAGTAGACTATAAATTAGCAAGAAATTTTATTAATGTTATGCAAGCTAAATCTTTTATTAGATATGCTGCTTTTGTTAAAGATGCCACTAATTGTGCGCGTTTTGTTGCAGATGCCTTAATAGCTTCAGTAGTGCATTTAGAAATAAAAAATAAGCTCATAGCTTCAAAATGGTTTACACCAAGTACTATTGGTAATGTTATTATTGCAGATACTAAAGCTATGGTTTATGTGGTAACAAAAGAGGGTGCTATTACGCCATTTAACTCTTCAAAAAGTAAAGAAAATAGACGCTTATTTTTAGATCGACTAAAAGGGTATAGTACTAGTTTAGTTGGTACTTTAGAGCCTAAAGATACCGTTGTTAAATTAGCGCATGCGCAATGGTTGTCTGGTATAGCTGCTGGTGCTTGGTTTGAAATTTATGCTACTACTATTACATCTGAATATAGATTTAGACGTATTTCCCCTTATGGTAACATAGATTGTGATGCAATCTATAGAGTGAATGCTGCAAGTTTTGATATCAATTTTGAGTATCAATTTATTCAATATTCAAATTGTCTATTTTTTTATATAGAGCAAGATTCTAAAAACTACCGTTTTGATTTTAGTAGAAACATTGAAATTTAATTAAGCGCAAAAGGTGCACTTAGTTTAAAAGAAGGAATGTAAACTTTAAATTTATTGGTATTGGTGAAATTTATCATATTGTAGTGGCCTTGCATAGCACCAAATGGTGATGTAAGTAAACAGCCAGAATTATACGTGTGAGATTCACCAGGTTTTAAAACGGGCTTTTTTCCAATAACACCTTCACCTTCTATTATTTCCTCATTATTTAAAGCGTCAAGGATTTTCCAGTGTCTAGAGTTTAGTTGTACAGAATCTTTACTTTGATTTTCAATAGTGACTTTATAACCAAAGGCAAAGTGTACTTTATAATTTTTATAAAATGTACCTTCAAAATTAGTTTCTACCGAGATTTTTATACCACTTGTAACTTGTTGTACCATTGTTGTTTTGGGAAATGATGTTTGCTAAAATAGCATATTTTTTGAATGACTTATCACTATTTACGTTAAGAAGTAGCAATTTTTAACATATTCTTTGCAACAAAGGCTTCCAAACGGCTAAAAAAGTTTAAAACATCTTCTTTTTCTAAGAGACTGTTAATTGTAACCATGCGTACAAAACTATCTGTTTTAAAACTCCCAAAACCGACCATTAATTCTGAATTTTCATAAAGCGCTGTGCATAATTCTTTTGCAGTAATATCTTTATAATTAAAACAGATAGAGATAGCATCATCAAAACTGTAAAGCTTGTAATTGCTGTTGTTTTTTATATAATTTCGGGCAATTTCAGCCATTTCAAATTGCTTATTCACTATAGTTTCTAGTCCGTTAGTACCAACAGATTTCCAAAGGGTCCAAATTTTAAGCGCATCATTACGTCTGCCACATTGTAAAGATGTTTTGCCAAGGTTAAAATCATCACCATCGGTTTGGTATAGGTAATCGGCATCGTTTGAAAATGAATGGTGTAATTGTGCTTTGTGTTGTGTAATTATTATAGAACAGCTTAATGGTGTGCCTAACATTTTGTGGGCATTTACACTAAAGGAGTCTGTATTCTCTAAGCCATCAACTAAGTGTTTGTAGGTTTTACTAAAAATAACACCACCACAATACGCCCCATCAACATGAAGCCATATTTTGTGTTTTTTACAGATAATACTTAAGGTTTTAATATCGTCAAATGCACCAAGTACGGTTGTGCCAGCAGTAGCATTTACAAAAAAAGGTTGGTAACCATCTTCTAAGTCTTTTTGTATGAGTGTTTCGAGATGTTGGGCTAACATTTCGCCCTTGGTATTAGTATTAACCAGTCTTACCTGGTCTCTGCCAATGCCAGTTAATGCTGCGTTTTTTGAAATTGAATAATGAGATGAAGCTGATGTGTAGAGCGTCATTTTTTTTGTTAAGCCTTCTGTTCTAACTTCAGGGGCTTTTGCATCTCTTGCCATAATAAGCGCCATCATATTACTCATAGAACCGCCAGGTGCAAAAGTGCCGTCACTATGTTTGGGGTAATTAGCCAGGTTGCAGATGTTTTTTATAACTTCCTTTTCTATGCCAACCTGTGGGCCTGCAACTTTATAAGTATACATGCTATTATTTAGCATTACTGCTAATAAATCGCCAAGTGTGGCTTTGCCTATTCTGCCACCAAATAGCTGATTAAAAAACGACTTAGAAGCTGTTTTGGGTGTGCTTTTTATAATAGTTTGAAGTGTTTGTACTAACGTATCTTCAATTACCCCTTCGGTATTTAAAGAGAGGTCTATTTTTTTTAATAGTTGATCTGTTGGTATGGGTCTTGCAACAGGCTCATCTATTTCAGATTTAAATAAAACGTCGCATAATTCAGAAAATAAAGCAATATCGTGGTGCATCAAAATAGGTTGTGTCTTAAAAATAATTAAAATTGATTCTTTGTCGTTAAGAGCAATTAGAATTTACAAACTAATTAGAAATATCTATTGAAGAGGCTTCACCATAGCCAATTAAGCGATCGTATCTAAAGCCTAAATCTCTATAGTAAACAAGTACTTTGTAGTTGTTTTCGGTTTCCCAAAAATCGCCACTAATTGCGCCTTCATCGAGCGCACCTGTGGCACCGTCTACCACCACATATTTATAATTATAAAAGCCTTGTTTTAGTCGCATTATACATTCGTAGCGCTTACTTTCGGTATTAAATACCATTTGGTTAAGTTCGTTTAAAGCAAAAGCATTGTAGTTGCCATAGATGTAAATGTCTTTACCTTTTAGCTCTTGGTGTGCTAAAGAAAAGTGAATCATTGTATAGTCAGCTTCTACATCTACATCGGTTCTGTCTATAGCTGTAATTATAAAATTACCATTAATATCTGGGTTGTAGGTGTAAGGTCTGTCTTTACGAGACGCATTAGTAAATAAGTACCCATGGTAAAGTTCTTGTAGGTCTATAAATTGTACACCAATATTAGCAGCTCTTACATCTTTGTTTTCAAAAAAGAGGTATTCATTTCCGCCCCAAAAAGCAGATTCGGTATCGTAGCGGTATATTAATTCGTTACCTAAGGTATATTGTGGTTTTAAATCTGTGATGGCTGTGTTGAGGTTGTTGTTTTGTATAATTACGGCCTTAACGGTTTCTAGTGGGTTATTAAAATTGAAACGGCTTGTTGCTATTTTAAGATCAACAGACTGTTTTTCGGCAATGACTTTTACATCTCTAGAACGCTTTACGCTCGTGCCAACTTTAAGTACGTCTTCGTAAATCATAAATTTTCTACTAAACATTAATTCGTCGTAATCATCGTAAATAGAGATCATATAATTACCACTTTTAAGTAGCGCACGTGTTTGCGAGTTAGGTATTGTTAAGTCGTAGTGCGAGTATATTTGGTAGGTGTTAAAAGAATTGTCGTAAGTTAAAATACGCTGATTGTCTATGCCTTTTAAGTATTCGCCTTTTACCAAAACTGAAGGTGTCCAATCGTAGTTAAAATAATCTATAACATAGTAAAAGTCTTCCTCGTCACCGTTTAATGCATCAAATTCTAAAACTAAAGGTTCGCCGAGTTTTAATATGGGCAGTTGTCCTTGTGTGGTGTTACTTTTAAAAGTAATGGTTTTAATAAAATCTGGTGGATGCACTTCTTTTACCTGAGACAGTAAAATAGATGGCACTATTAAAAGTAATATAAGTCCGTAATACGTGTTTTTCATTATGAATTTTAAGAGTTTTTAAATATAATCAAATTCTATGCCTTTATATATTTAACTTATTTATAATCACTATAAATAAAAAAGATGTTTTAATATGAAAATTATTTGAGCATTAATTCGTAAATTTGCACCGATTTTTAGACAACTAATCTTTAAGAATATGTCAAAAGACATTAGAATAAAAAAGGGTTTAGATATAAAGCTTATCGGTGAAGCCGAGCAAACTACAGAGACTGCTATTGTTAGCAATTTCTATTCTATTAGACCCGAGGATTTCCATAGTATTATTCCAAAACTTGTTGCAAAAGAAGGGACACATGTTAAAGCAGGTGAAACTTTATTTTACAATAAAGACAATGAGGATATGAAGTTTGTTTCGCCAGTTTCTGGTGAGGTAACTGAGGTACAACGTGGACCACGACGCCGTATAGACGGAATTAAAATTACTGCTGATAAAGCGCAAACCTATCTAGATTATGGTAAATTTGATTTGTCTGCAGATGCAGATAAAACAAAAGCACACCTACTTGCATCTGGTTGTTGGGCCTTTATTAAACAACGTCCTTACGATGTTGTTGCAAATGCAAGTAAAACTCCAAAAGCTATTTTTGTATCTGGCTATACCACTGCACCTTTAGCTGCTAATTTAGATTATACACTCGCTGGTAAAGAGGCTGAGTTACAGGCAGCAGTTACTGCATTATCTAAGTTAACACAAGGAGGTGTGCATGTTTCTGTTGGTAGTACTAATTCGCCTTTGGCCAATTTAAATGATACCACAACGTATAATGTAACGGGACCACATCCAGCAGGTAATGTTGGTACTTTAATAAATAAAGTAAGTCCGGTTAATAAAGGTGAGGTCGTTTGGACGGTTAACGCACAAGATTTAGTCATTATTGGTGAGTTACTTTTAACAGGTAAGTTTAATGCAGAACGTACCGTAGCATTAGCAGGTTCTTCGGTTAAAAAGCCACGCTATTTTAAAACTAAGATAGGTGCTGAGGTTGCAACAATGATTTACGATAACGGTGTTGAGCAAGATGGAAACGATCGTATTATCTCAGGTAACGTATTATCAGGAAAGCAAATTCAACCAGACGGGAGTTTAGATTATTACAGCAATGTAATAACAGTGATCCCAGAAGGTGATGATTACGAGTTTTTTGGTTGGAACAAGCCTGTGTTTAATAAAGTATCTACATCTAGAGCTTTAACATTTTCATGGTTAACTCCAAAAAAGAAATTTGATCTAAATACAAATACAAACGGTGAGCATCGTGCATTTGTTACTACCGGAACTTACGAAGAAGTATTTCCACTAGATATTTATCCAATGCAAATTCTTAAAGCTTGTATGTATAAAGATTTAGATGAAATGGAAGCTTTAGGTATGTACGAAGTAGCGCCAGAAGATTTTGCTTTAACAGAGTTTGTATGTGTATCTAAACAACCACATCAAAAGATTATAAGAGAAGGTTTAGACTTAATGCTAAAAGAGATAGGATAATGGGTTTAAAAAGTAATTTACATAATTTTAAAGAAAAAAATAAAGACAAAAAATGGATTCCTGCATTTAATGCAATCCATACGTTTTTATACTTACCTAACGAGACCACTCACAATGGTACTCATATAAAGGTAGCAGACGATTTAAAACGTACAATGAATACGGTGATTATGGCTTTAGTGCCTTGTCTAATATTTGGTATGTTTAATGCGGGTTATCAGCATTATTTAGCACAAGGTTTAATTGAGTCGGCAGATGGGTTTTTAGGAGCGTCTTTCTGGACGTTAGATAACCTAATTATTGGCCTATGGAAAGTATTACCACTAGTAGCCGTTTCTTATGGTGTTGGTTTAGCAGTAGAGTTTGTTTTTGCTATTATTAAAGGCCACGAAGTAGAAGAAGGGTATTTGGTAACTGGTATGTTAGTGCCTTTAATTGTACCTATTGATATTCCTTTATGGATGTTAGCCGTAGCTGTTATATTCGGTGTGGTTATAGGTAAAGAGGTTTTTGGTGGTACTGGGATGAATATTTTAAATCCAGCCTTAACCATAAGAGCGTTTTTATTTTTTGCATACCCTACGTGGATGTCTGGTGATAAAGTATGGGTTCATGGTGCTGTAGAACGCGATCAAATGATTGCTGCAGGTCAAAACGTAGATGCTATATCTGGCGAAACTTTATTAGGCGCGTATGCTCAAAACAGCACAATTGCTGGTATAGATTATTGGGATATGTTTTGGGGTATTATACCAGGTTCTGTTGGTGAAACTTCAAAATTCTTAATTATAATAGGAGCTTTATTCTTAATATTTGCTAAAATAGGAAGTTGGAGAATTATGCTAAGTACTGTAATTGGTGCTTTAGCAATGGGCTTAATCTTTAATGGTGTTGTTTCTGCAGAGTGGATTAGTGAATCTAGTAAGTTTTACGGATTAATGAGTGTCCCATTTTGGCAACATTTAATTATTGGTAGTATTTTATTTGGTGCTGTTTATATGGCTACAGATCCTGTAACGGCGTCTCAAACAAATAAAGGAAAATGGATCTACGGTTTCTTAATTGGGTTTATCTCAATAATGATCCGTGTATTTAACCCAGCATATCCAGAAGGTGTTTTCTTAGCCATCTTATTAATGAATGTTTTTGCACCAACCATTGACCATTATGTGGTACAGGGTAATGTAAAACGTAGAATGAAACGTGTAAAAGTTAAAGCAGCGTAATCATGGAACAAAGGACAGATAAAAATTCATATACTATAATCTTTGCTATAGCAATGGTATTAGTTGTTGGTGTAATTTTAGCAGGATTATTTGGTTTTACAAAGCCAATGATTACGCAAAATGAAGAGATAGAAAAGCAGCAAAACATCCTTTATGCTATGGGTATTAATGCTAACGAAGGTACAAGTGCAAATTTTGTATCTACAAAAGAAGCTCCTGCGTTATTTACTGAAAACATCAAAGAGCAAATAGTTCTAGAGGTTAAAGACGGTAAGATTTTAAGTCAGATGACCAGACAAGAATATATGGATGCCAATAACGGTCAAGAGCCGTATTTGATTGACATAAAAAAACAGAAAACTAATGCTAAGAATGGGATGTCTAGAAAACTTCCATTATTTGTTGGTGAAAAAGATGGTAAAACATTTTATATCGCACCAATAAGAGGAAAAGGCCTTTGGGATGCTATTTGGGGCTATGTAGCTTTAGATAAAGATATGGTTGTACAAGGAGCCTATTTTGATCATAAAGGTGAAACTCCAGGTTTGGGCGCAAATATTAAGCAACGTTATTTTATGGATGATTTTATTGGTGAGCATTTAGTATCAGAGTCTGGTGTCTTTAAAGGCATTACTGTTGCTAAAGGAAATGCTGATCCAAAAAATGAAGATAAAACAGATAATGAGGTTGATGCTATTGCAGGTGCTACAATTACAGGTGATGGTGTTACAGCAATGATCAAAAAAGATTTAAAGTTGTATTTACCTTATTTTGAAACTTTAAAAAACTAAGACATGGGAAAAGACAGTAGATTAATATTAGACCCATTAGCAGATAACAATCCAATTACGATACAAGTACTTGGTATCTGTTCTGCATTAGCAATTACAGCAGAATTAGAAGCATCTATCGTGATGTCTATATCTGTATTATTTGTATTAGGTATTGGTAACGTTGTTATCTCTTTAATGCGAAATATTATTCCTTCAAAAATTAGAATTATTGTACAACTTATCGTTGTAGCAACACTTGTAATTATAGTAGATTTAGTGCTTAAAGCTTATGCTTACGAGCTCAGTAAAACACTATCAGTATTTGTAGGCTTAATTATAACCAACTGTATTATTATGGGACGTTTTGAAGCGTTTGCTTTAGCCAACAGTCCTTACAGATCTTTTTTAGATGGTATTGGTAATGCGCTAGGTTATGGTGTAATTCTTATTATAGTAGGTTTCTTTAGAGAATTATTAGGTTCTGGTACTTTATTAGGTTTTCCGGTATTAGGGGATCCTATCGAAAAAACGGGCTTATATGCTTTTGGATACGAAAATAATGGCTTTATGTTGTTATCACCAATGGCACTTATTGTTGTAGGTATCATTATTTGGATTCAACGTAATAGAAACAAAGCATTAATAGAAGATTAATCAGTATGCAGTTAAAGATCAGTAAACAGTGTATAACTGTAAGCTAGACTGCGACTGAAAACCTAAAAATATATGGAACATTTAGAATTATTTTTCAAATCAATATTTATAGACAATATGGTATTTGCTACATTCTTAGGAATGTGTTCTTACCTAGCTGTTTCTAAAAAAGTATCAACAGCTGTTGGTCTTGGTGCTGCTGTAATTTTTGTATTAGCAATTACAGTACCTTTAAACTGGTTGTTAGATCAGTACATATTGCAGCCTGGTGCTTTATCTTGGTTAGGTGACGAGTATGCAGCATACGATTTAAGTTTCTTATCATTTATTATGTTTATTGCTACCATTGCAACTATGGTTCAGTTAGTAGAGATAATTGTAGAGAAATTTTCACCATCTTTATATAACTCTTTAGGTATCTTTTTACCTTTAATTGCAGTAAACTGTGCCATCTTAGGTGGCTCTTTATTTATGCAATCTAGAGAAATAGAAACGTTAGCTTTAGCCTTAAATTACGGTGTAGGTTCTGGTATTGGGTGGTTTTTAGCCATCTTAGCTATTGCTGCAATACGCGAAAAAATTAGATATAGTAATGTACCACCAGCCTTAAGAGGTTTAGGTATTACATTTATTATAACTGGCCTTATGGCTATAGGATTTATGAGCTTTGGTGGTATGTTAACTGGTGGTGAAGAAGAAGCTAAACCAGAGGTAAAAACAGCCGTTATAGAAGTTAAAAAAGAAGACGTTAAAAAAGAAAAAGCTACACTTAAGGCAGACTTAGAAATAGCTGAAAACATAAACAAGTAATTGATGACTATGATGATATTAGCAGCAGGTACAATCGGAACTATATTAGCAACAGTAGCGGCCTTTTTATTGGTGACGCTTTTGTTGGTATCTTTATTATTATTTGTAAAACAAAAACTATCACCATCAGGTCCTGTAAAGATCTTAATTAATGGTGAACGCGAAATTGAGGTGGCCTCAGGTAGTACTTTATTAACGACACTTGGTGGTAACAAAATATTTTTACCATCAGCTTGTGGTGGAGGTGGTACGTGTATACAATGCGAATGCCATGTCTTAACAGGTGGAGGTGAAGCCTTACCTACAGAAACACCTCACTTTTCTAGAAAAGAATTAGCTGAAGGAGCACGTTTATCTTGCCAGGTAAAAGTGAAGCAGGATATGGAGATTACCATCCCTGAAGAAGTATTTGGTATTAAAAAATGGGAAGCTACTGTTGTATCTAATTATAACGTTGCCACATTTATTAAGGAATTTGTAGTAGAAATCCCTGAAGATATGAACTACAAAGCAGGTGGTTACATACAAATTGAAATTCCAGAATGTGAAATAAAGTATTCAGATATGGATGTGTCTGCGCACCCAGAAGATCATCCTGGTGAACCAGATAAATTTAAAGCAGATTGGGAGAAATTTGGTCTTTGGCCATTAGTAATGAAAAACCCAGAAGTAATTGAGCGTGCTTATTCTATGGCTTCTTTTCCTGCAGAAGGCCGTAAAATTATGCTTAACGTACGTATAGCTACACCTCCTTTTGATCGTGCCAAAGGCGGCTGGATGGATGTAAATCCTGGTATTGCATCTTCTTATATATTTGACCAAAAAGAAGGTGATAAAGTAACGATTTCTGGACCTTACGGTGAGTTTTTTATTAACGAGTCTGAAAGTGAAATGTTATACGTTGGTGGTGGTGCTGGTATGGCGCCAATGCGTTCACATTTATATGAATTGTTTAGAACCTTAAAAACGGGTCGTAAAGTAACTTATTGGTATGGTGGGCGTTCTAAAGCCGAATTGTTTTATATCCACTACTTTAGAGCATTAGAAAAAGATTTTCCGAACTTTAAATTTTACTTGGCTTTATCTGAGCCTATGGAAAGTGATAACTGGAAAGTTAAAAAAGATATTAATGACGAACAAGGAGATGGTTTTGTTGGGTTTATTCACAATTGTGTTATCGATAACTATTTAAGCCACCATGAGTCACCAGAAGATATAGAATTATATTTCTGTGGGCCACCATTAATGAACCAAGCGGTTCAGAAGATGGGTGAAGATTATGGTATCCCTGACGAGCATATTAGATTTGATGATTTTGGTGGGTAACCATTATGTATCAACTTAAAATAAAGAAGGCCAAATACTAATGTATTTGGCTTTCTTTATTTTATTTAGCTCTAATCTTTTAGCATAATTATATTCTATTCACGCCAACTTAAATTCTGGTGAAAGAAAATACAGTTAAAGGAATTTTGCTTCCAGCATTATAGATTATCACAAAGCTTTTAATTACACTTTAGGTCTAGAAGATTATAACAATCAAAAAGATTCTCCATACTTGTTTTAAACTAGTTGTTAACTGTGACAGAAATTGGGAATGTATTTACCCTATTGTAATCTGTTCATACGGTATAAATTTGAAGATTATAGCAATATTTATTATTTAGAGAATGTAGCATTAAAAATTAGGATTATCAATAACTATATGGTAATCTCTTTTATAGCTGACTTGCATTTTATTGTCTCAAAATAGTGTTTTTAAAAAAGGTAAGTTTGTTTTTTAAACCTTTGACTTTTAAAAGGATATTTTTGAGATTTATTTAAACTATATTTATGTGTTTGCTAACAGATTGCCGGCATAACTTCCAAAGTTAATATATTATGAGTTTCAATAACGAATTATCAAAGGGTCTAATTTTTTAAAAAATAGTTATCATTTCCACTAATATAGTAGAAGTCAAAATATATTATATTTTTTATTTGACATCTGTTAAATAGATCTCGAGTTTATTTATCCTGTATTTATATTATTTGCAATCTATATTATATGAAATAAAAACTACATTTATATCTATTTTACCTAGTCGTTTTTTAAGTTATGCGAAAT